>JAYZFK010000015.1:0-7810 GCA_036336835.1 Myxococcota bacterium
GACCAGACCCGTCGAGAGCGACGCCTCGTCGAACTGAATGACCAGGCCAGCCCCGTTGTCGATCGTCGTGCCATTCGAAATCGGGCTCATCACGTTGCCCATGGTCGGCAGGTTGACCTCGGCGAGCTCCGTTGCATTGAGCGCCTGCAGCTCCGTGGCGTCGAACTCGATAGAGATGAAAACACCCTGGACGGTCAACACGTCCGTGATCAGGACGATGTCCGCAACGTGCGTGCTCGTGGCCGCGGGCGAGACCAGCGTCGCGCCAACCCCACGCCAAATCATCGCGATCGAAGGCGCGGCCTGGGCGCTGCTGGCAACGAGTACGGCTGCGGCGACCAGCGCCAGAATTCGCTTGTACATGAACGGCTCTCCTACGAGGTTCGAAACCACGGAAACAACCCGAGCCACTGGCCCCGCCAGGCTCGTCCGGCGCTCCCCCAACTGAGAGCCACATCTTATCCGCCAGCCGCCTCGCGCGACACCCTTCGTCGCGGTCGAACCCCGATGACAGATGTCAGTATTCCGTAGGGAAAAAGCTACTTTTCGCGACAGTCGGCGCAGTGGCCGTAGAGCTCGTGGCGATGTCGCAGGATCTCGAAGCGGTGCCGCTCGGCGACCTCGGCCTGGGCGACCTCGATCTCCTGGCACTCGAACTCGATGATGCGACCGCAGCGCAGGCAGACCAGGTGATCGTGGTGCTCGTGCTCGATCTCGTAGCGCGTGACCCCGTCGTCGAAGTGCCGCTCCACGGCGAGTCCCGCCTCCGCGAGCAGCTTCATCGTGCGATAGACGGTGGTGTAGCCGATGCCGGGATTCTGCTCCCGAACACGCTGGTACAGCTCTTCGCTCGTCACGTGCCCGCGCGCCTCGAGGAAGGCGCCGAGGATCTGGTCGCGCTGCTTGGTGTGCTTGAGGTTGTGCTCCTCGAGGAACCTCGCGAGCACCTCGCGCTGTGATTCGTCGACGGTCATGCCGCCACCAGGGTAGGCGAGCGCGTGCACGGGGTCCAAACGAACACGCATCAACCAGTGCGGGGCTCCAGCCTTTCCAGGATCTCCTCAGCCACGTCGGCAATCGCCGCGTCGAAGGCCTCGGCGAGCGACCCGATCTGGCTGCGAAGCCCCTTGGACGGATCGAGCAGCCCGGCCTCGAGTCCTTCCAGGATCGTCTCGAGCGCACCGACCACGAGAGCCTGCTCAGCCGAGTCGAGGAACAGGCCGAGCAGCTCCGGATCGCCCGGCCAGCCCACCTGGTCTCGATAGGCGGTGCAGGCGGCGACGAACTCCGGGGACCCGTGCGTGTCGCGGACCGCCTGGGCCAGCGCCTCCCCCTCGGCACCGCCCTGCGTCGCGGCGCTGAACATCGAATCGAGGTGGTGCTTGTACTCTTCGGCGGCGCGCTGCGCCTGGGCCTCCGCCCAGCGGCTACGCGGGCGGCGCTCGTCGCCCGAGCGCCTGGCACTGCGCAACGCATCGATCTCGCGCCAGGAGAGCTTGGGGCGATCGTCGTCGCTGCCTGAGGTCATGGCTCCTCCCGCAATCTCGTGAGGTTACGGTGTGCCGCCTGGTTGTCGCAATCGAGTTCGAGCGCGCGCTCGAAAGCCTCGCGCGCCGCAGCGCGGTGGCCGGCGGCAAGCTCGGCCAGCCCGAGGTGATTTTGGATCTCGGACGCATCGGGCTGCAGGCTCGCCGCCCGCTCGAAATCCGAGAGGGCTCGCTGCACCCGGCCAGCGTCGAGCTCGGCCGTGCCGCTCTGGTAGAGCTGCGCGGCCCGCCAGCTCGCGCAGCCGAGCGCGAGCACCACGAGCAGCGCTGCGGCGATCGGTACGCTTCTGGACGTAGCGTGTTGCACAACCCCGTTGTACCACGCTCGGCCGACGCAGGCCGGACGACGCTCGGCTCAGCCGGGCTCGTCCTTCAAGGCGACGCGAGCGATCACGGGCAGGTGGTCGGAGGCGCGACGGGCGGCGGGCGATTCGTGGGTCTCGACCCGAGAAACCGTCGCGCCGCGCGCGTAGACCCGGTCGAGGGCAAGCACCGGACGCGGGGCCGGAAACGACGCCGGCCATGATCGGTTGTGATGGCGCTCGAGCGTTTCGTCGAGCTCGCGGCTTGCCTTGCAACGCCGCCAGGCATTCATGTCGCCGAGCAGGATGGTCGCTCCACTCGCAAGCTGCGGGTGCTCCAGCAGTGCCTGGACCTGCCGCCGGCGAGTGCGGTCGACGAGTGACAGATGCGTCGCGATCACCGAGACGTGCGCCCGTTCCTGCCAACCGCTGAACTGTGCGCACAGTGCACCGCGTCGCTCGATGCGCGACTGCGAGATATCGAGCACCGAGAGCCCTTCGATCGGGAAGCGCGACAGGATTGCATTGCCGAGCTGACCGCGTCGATGCTGCCGCGTCACCGCAAAGGCGAGATGGAACCCGAGGGCGTCCGACAGCAGCTCGAGCGGGTCTTCGCCCGTGAAGGGGCGCAGCACCTCCTGGAGCGCGATCACGTCGGCGTCGAGCTCGGAGATCACGAACGCCGCGCGCGCGGGGTCCGGTGCTCCGCGCCCATTGAGACCGCTCCAGCGGTGGACGTTGTAGGTGGCGACGGAGATCTCGCGGTCCATGGCTTGGCTTGGCATCGGCAGAGTGGGGCATCGAAGCAAGGATAAATGTGGACCGGGCGGGGACTCCTGCCCTCGACGGGCGATGCTCCGGCGAGCGCGGGCAATCGCCGCGCGGCCCGCTTCGCGGCTCTCGGCGAGCCGGGTCCGGACGGCGGCGCGGGATTCTACGGAGCGGCGCGCGCGCTTCGCCCGCGGCGCTCGCCCAGTCTTGCTCTGCCGTTTGGCCAGGGGTGTCCTCGCTCGGCCGGACCAGGCAGGCCGCGGATGAGAGGCTAGCCCATCAAATCGTAGTTTTTTCACCCCTTCTCGGATTCCGCTCGAGTGGCGCCGCCGCTTCCCGCGGGTGCAGCTCGCGATCCAACTACAGACCCAGCGGTGTCTTTCCGATCGGGGAGGAACGAGAACCGACCGGAGCCCTGCCATGGCCCGACGCAATCGAAGCCCGCTCTCATCACTCACCCAGGTACCCGAGGTGCGCGAGGCCGCGGCCGCACTGGTCGCCGCGGTCGAGGCCGCCTCGAGCGAGCAAGAGCTCGACGCAGACGCCTACGCGCGTTCGATCTCGGCTGTCGAGCGCACGCGTGGACGTCCACTGATGTTCCCGATGCTGGCGAGCGGCACCGGACGCGGCGCCCGGGTCCGGCTGGCCGACGGCAGCGAGAAGCTCGACTTCATCGGAGGCATCGGCGTCTACGCGTTCGGTCACTCGGACCGGGATCTGCTCGAACACGCGGTCATCGCCGCCGCGGCCGACACCGTGTTCCAGGGACATCTGCTGCCCGGCCCCGAATATCTGCGACTGTCGCGGCTGCTCGTCAAGCACGCCGGCCGCCGCATCCGCCACGGCTGGCTCGCGTTGTCGGGCGCGATGGCGAACGAGAACGCGCTCAAGCTGATCTACCAGAAGCACGCGCCCGCGGACCGGGTCGTGGTGTTCGAACGCGCCTTCCACGGACGCACCTCGGTGATGGCCGAGATGTCCGACCGGCCTGCATTCCGCGACGGACAGCCACTGCGCGGCAACGTGCTGCACGTGCCCTTCTACGACCCCGGCGCCCCCGACTCGACCGTCAGAAGCCTGAACGTGCTCGACTCGCACATCCGGCGTCACCCCGGGCAGATCGCGGGCATGTGCTTCGAGCTCGTCCAGGGCGAGGGCGGCCTCCGCACGGCGCCGCGCGAGTTCTTCGCAGCGCTGATGGCGCGCTGCAAGAAGGCGAGGATCGCCGTCTGGATCGACGAAGTGCAGACCTTCGCACGAACCGGCGAGCTGTTCGCCTACCGGACGCTCGACCTCGACGAGTATGTCGATGTGGTCACCGTCGGGAAGGTGCTGCAGGGCAGCGCCACGTTGTTCACGCACCGTTACAATCCACGCCCCGGATTGATCGCCGGCACCTACGCCGGCAGTACCGTGGGCATGGCGGTGGGCGCGCGCATCATCGAGCGACTCGAATCCGAGGGCTATCTCGGCGACAAGGGTCGCGTGAGCGTGCTGGCACGAAGAATCGATGCGCGCTTCGCTTCGCTGCAGAAGCGGGTGCCCAGGACGATCGGCGAGCGCTCGGGAGTCGGCGCCATGCAGGCGTTCAGCGTGTTCGATGGATCGCCCGAAGCGACGCGCAAGGTGCTCGACGCGTGCTTCGAGGAGGGCCTGATCCTGCTGACGGCGGGCTCGAACCCGACCATGCTGCGCATGCTGCCGCCGGTGAACGTGACCGACGAAGAGCTCGAAGCGGCCTTCGCGGTGCTCGAAAAGGCACTGCGTCGCGTGGCAGAAGAGCTCGATGCGTAGGTGAAGACTTGTTGATCCTGAGGCCCATCGAACGCGACGACCTCGACGATCTGGCGGCACTGGCCGATCAGCTCGACTCGATGAACCTGCCGAGCGACCGCGAGTTCCTCCGCGAGCGGATCGAGCTGTCGCGCCGCTCGTTTGCGGGCAAGCTCGACCCCGACGAACGGGGCCTTTACGTGTTCGTCCTCGAGGACCTCGAGCAGGGCTGCTGCATCGGCACCAGCCTGATCCTGCCGAAGCACGGGGTTCCGGGCGCGCCCTACTACTGGCTCGAGGTGTCGACTGAACAGCGCAGCTCACCCGTGCTCGACCGAAATTTCGTGCACACCAAGCTGCGGCTGCGTTCGACCGAAGACGGCCCGACAGAGGTGGGCGGCCTGATCCTCGACCCCGACTATCGGCGACATCCGGCGAGGTGTGGCAAGGCTCTCTCGATCGTGCGCTTTGCCTTCATCGGGTTGCATCCAGAGCGATTCCAGCGCGAGGTGATCGCCGAAATGCTGTCGCCGTTCGACATCGACGGCCACAACAAGATGTGGGACGCCTTCGGTCGACACTTCACCGGCATGGAGTACCGCGAGGCCGATCATCTGTCGGCGCGCAGCAAGCAGTTCATCGCGGATCTGTTTCCGCGCGATCCGGTCTACGCCACGCTGTTCCCGCCCGAGGTGCAGGCCGTGATCGGGCAACCGAACGATACCGCGAAGGCAGCCGTGCGGATCCTCGAGAGCGTCGGCTTCCAGCCGTTGAACCAGGTCGATCCTTTCGACGGCGGTCCCTACTACGGCTGTGCGCGCGATGCCATCACCTCGGTGCGCGAACGCCGCGAGCTGGTGCTGCCAAGCTGCGCGCCGAGCGAGGAGACCACCAGCGACCGCGAACAGCCGCTGGTATTGCTCTCCGCCGAGACCGATCTCGGGTTCCGCGCAACCGTCGTCCCGATCGACGAGGCAGGCCGGCCGCTGGTGACGCGCGTGTGTCAGGATGCGCTCGGCGTCAGCTCTGGCGATCTCATCTGTGTGACGCCCCTGCCCTGAACGCGACCGACAGGAGCCTCCATGTCCGAATTCCTGGTCAGCACCTCTCCCGCCGATCCCGGCGATGAGCTGGGGCGCTTTCCGGTCGCCGGCGGGGCAGAGATCGACGCCGCGGTCGACCGGGCGCGCCGCGCGTTCCCGGCCTGGCGCGATGCGGGGCTCGAAGCGCGCGCGGCCGTCCTGCGACGCTTCGCGAACCTGGCCGCGCAGCGCGCACCCGAGCTCGCCCTGCGGATCGCGCGCGAGGTCGGCAAGGCGCTCTGGGAAGCGCAGGCAGAGGCGGGCCTGATCGCTCCGAAGGTTGGCGTGACGCTCGACGAGGGCATGGAGCTGGTGGCGACGCTCGAGGCCTCGCCGGGCGCGCGCGCAACGCATCATCCGCGCGGCGTGCTCGCGGTGCTGGGCCCGTTCAACTTCCCGGCCCACCTGCCGAACGGCCACATCGTCCCCGCGCTCGCCACCGGGAACACCGTGGTGTTCAAGCCCAGCGAGCTGGCCCCGGCCTGCGGCGAGTGGCTGGCGGCGCTGTGGAAGGACGCGGGGCTGCCGCAGGGCGTGCTCGAGATCGTGCACGGCGGCGGCGAGACGGGCGGCGTGCTGGCGACCCACGAGGACCTCGACGGCGTGCTGTTCACGGGATCCTGGGCAACGGGGCGCGCGCTGCAGGAGGCGACGCTCGACCAGCCGGGCAAGCTGCTGGCGCTCGAGCTCGGCGGCCGCAACGCAATCGCGGTGCTCGACGATGCCGATCTCGAGCTCGCGGTGGCCGAGAGCGCGCTGTCGATCGCGGTCACCACGGGCCAGCGCTGCTCGTGCGCGAGCCGGCTGTTCGTCCACCGTCGGCTGATCGACGAGTATCAGCAGCGGCTGTGCCGCGTGCTCGACGGGCTGGTGATCGGCGCGCCGCTCGAGCCGGGCGTGTTCATGGGGCCGCTGGTCTCGCAGGCGGCACACGACAAGGTGGTCCGCCTGCGCGCGATGGCGCGCGACGCCGGTGGCGAGCGCGTCCTCGAGGTCGAGCCCGAGCTCCCGGCGCCATGGATCGGCCCGGGCCTGGTGCGCTTCAGCGACATCGATCAGTCGCACGCCTATCAACGAGACGAGATCTTCGGACCCGAAGCTTGTCTCTACGCGATCGACGATCTCGACCAGGCGATCGCAGCGATCAACGACTCCGAGTACGGGCTGGTCGCTTCCGTGTTCACGCGCGACCGCGCAGCCTACGAGCACGCGGTGGGTCGCGTGCGCACTGGGCTGCTCAACTGGAACAAGGGCACCACGGGCGCCAGCGGCAAGCTGCCCTTCGGCGGCGAGAAGCGCAGCGGCAACGGCCGGCCGGCGGGCGTCACCGCCACCGTGTACACCACGCGTCCGCAGTCACACCTGGAGAGCGAGGCCGGCTTCGATCCAGAGGGCCTGCCGCCCGGAATGCCACGGCCGTGACCTGGTCGCGGACCGTCCTGATGGGCGACCCCGCGTACTTCAGCGTGAAGGGCGGCGCGAACCCACACACGCGAACGCGCTGGGGCACGCGGCGCCGGGTCGAGCGGGCCCGCGCCATCGAGCAGTGGAATGGACTGAAGGCGCGCCTCGAAGAGCTCGGCTTGCGCGTGCTGGTCGTGCCGCCGGACCCGGCCCAGCCCGGCCTCGTCTACCCCGCCAATGCCGGCTGGATGGCCCACGTCGACTGCGAGCAGCCGCTCGCCGAGCGGCGCTTCACCTTGTCGAACCTGCTGCCCTCGCGCGCCGGCGAGAAGGCGCACTATCGCCGCGTGCTCGAGACCGCGGGTGTGCCGCTGGTCGAGCTCGACGAGCAGGTCCGCTTCGAGGGCGAGGCCGACCTGTTCCCGGCGGGCGACGTCGCCCTGCTGACCCACGGAAGGCTCGAGCGCCAGCGCTTCGTCCCCACCCTCGGGATGCCACCCTGGAAGCGCATCTACGGCTTTCGCACCGACGCTCGCGTGGCCGAGCTGCTCGCCCCGGCCGCCGCCCCGCGCGAGATCGTGCCCATCGGCCTGGTGCTCGAGGCGCACTACCACGGCGACACCGCGCTCTGCGCGTTCGGGCCCCGCCGCCAACACCTGCTCGGCTACCGGCAGGCGATCGAACCCGCCGACTGGCCGAGCCTCTGCGAGCGCTTCGGCGACCGCCTGATCGAGCTCGCCGAGGACGACGCCAGACGTTATGCCGCCAACTCCTTCAGCGTCACACGCGGCAGCGAGTCATTCCTGGTGATGCCGGACGGACTCTCCGAACGCCTGCTGCACCAGATCCGGGAACGCGGCGTCGAGCCGCTATGCGTCGACGTCTCCGAGTTCCTGAAGAAGGGCGGCGGCTCGGTGAAGTGCATGATCGG
>JAYZFK010000016.1:0-21460 GCA_036336835.1 Myxococcota bacterium
ATGCGCGACCGTTCCTGGGGTGTGCGGTCGCAGATCGGCGCCTCGTTGCATCCGGGTGCCGACAACCAGAACGGCGGCTACACGTACGCGACCATGTCCGATCGGGATGCCTGGCACGTGATCACGGCCAACTTCGGCGCGGGCTATGTCGCGATCCACGGCTTCCTGCTGCGCGATGGCATCTGGTCGAAGCTCGCCGAGGGAACGCGCGAGGTGCTCGAGCGCAAGGATCACTACCCGACGCGTGTGCGCATCACCGGGCGCGACGAGCTGGGCCGGACGCTCGAGGCCGAGGGCGTCTGCCACAATCGTCTGGGAGTCCACCTGAACCCGAATCTGTGGACCTGGAACTGTCTGACCGAGTGGCAGTGGGACGGCTCGCGGCGCGGCTGGGGAGAGGATCACGACAATTGGAGCGCGTCGGCCTTCCGGCACTTTGCGCGCGGCGAAGGCTGACCCGGGTCGCGGTGGCGCGCTGGCTCTGGATCGGGGCGGCCGCGCTGGTCGCAGCGTGTGCAGCGGAACCCGCGCCGCGGACGGCGCGTCTGCCCACGGGGCTCGACCGGCCGTTTCCCCGGCTGCCCGCCCCTTCCCCGGCCGAAGCGGAGCGTGTCGACCTCGGCCGGCTGCTGTTCTTCGATCGCGTCCTGTCGGGACCCGCGGACGCGGCGTGCGCCGATTGCCACCGGCCGGAGTCGGCGCTCGCCGATGGCGAGCCCACCTCGCGCGGTGTGCACGGGCCGCTCGCGCGCAACGCGCCCACGCTCTACAACGTCGCTTTCAAGCCGCGCCTGTTCTGGGACCGGCGGGCACCGAGTCTCGAGGTGCAGGTCTTCACTCCGTTGTTCTCGCCCGACGAGATGGCGGCCGATCCGGGCGAGCTGCTCGCACGGCTGCGCGCGATCCCCGACTACGTCTCCCGCTTCGCGCGCGCCTTTCCGGAGTCGGCCGCGCCGATCGAGCTCGCCAACGTGGCGCGGGCACTCGCTGCCTTCGAGCGCACGCTCGTCTCGCGGCGCTCGCGCTACGACCGCTGGGCCGCGGGTGAGCGCGACGCGCTCACCCGGCAGGAGCTGCGCGGTCTGCGTCTGTTCCGCTCACTCGAGACGCGCTGTTTCGAGTGTCATCGGCCGCCGACCTTTGACGCGCCGATCGCCGTTGGGATCGGCGTCCCGGGCGACGACGCCGGCGTCGGCGGTGTGACGGGCAACCCGGCCCAGCGCGGCTTCTTCGGCGTGCCCACTCTGCGCAACGTGGCTGCCACAGCGCCGTACATGCACGACGGTTCGATCGCCACGCTCGAAGAAGTGGTCGACTTCTATCGCCGCGGCGGGGGCCGCGCGCTCGGCGTCGACCCGAGCCGCATCGACGGGCAGATTCGGGCCTTCGATCTTCGCGAGGACGAGGCGGCCGACCTGGTGGCCTTCCTGCGGGCGCTGGGCGACGAGTCGACCAGACCCAGGGCCCCGGAATCGGTACCGTCCGGTCTTCCCGTTCCGAGCCCGCGGCTCGAACGGCTGGGCGAGGAGCTCCCGCTTCGATGACGTGCTTCCTGGGACGAGCGCTGCCGGCAGTGCTGTGGATCTTGCTCGCACAGCCGATCGTTGCCGCAGCGGATGTGATTCGCGTCGGCCCCGGCGAGTCGATTGCGCAGGGGCTCGAAGGCGCGCCGCCGGGCAGCGTGGTCGAGGTCGAGCCCGGTGTGTACCACGAGGCGCTGACCGTAGACACACCGGGCATCACGCTGCGCGGCATCGTGCGCGAGGGTGCGCGGCCGGTCCTCGACGGCAAGGGCGAGCTCGGCGACGGCGTGATCGCTTCGGGCTCGCCGTTCTCGATGAGTGGCTTCGAGATTCGCCACTACGTGGGCAACGGCGTCACCACTCAGGGCGTCGACGGTGTGGTACTGACCGATCTGGTGATCGACGACACCGGCCTGTACGGGGTGTACCCCGTACAGTCGCGCAACATCGAGGTCACGCACACCACCGTGACAGGCATCCGCGACGCTGGAATCTATGTCGGTGAGTCGAACCGAGCGCTCGTTGCCTACAACGAGGTACACCGCAACGTCGCCGGTATCGAGATCGAGAATACGAACGATGCCGTCGTTCGCGACAACCTGGTGTACGACAATACGGCGGGCATTGCGGTGTTCGTGCTGCCCAACAAGGTGCAGAAGGAGGGCGCGCGCACGCACGTGCTCCGCAACTGGGTGCTGCGCAACAACCGCGCGAACTTCGGTGACCCCGAGGCGATCATCGGCCAGCTGCCCCACGGTGTCGGCATCTTCGTGATGGGTGCCGACGACACGCTGATCGAGGACAACTGGGTCAAGCACAATGTCTCGGCAGGCCTCGCCGTGCTGCGCCTGGCAAAGGAGAACGCGGACAAGGATCCCGAACTCGAGCCCAACGCCGACCGCACGCGTCTCGGCTTCAATCAGCTGGTCGCCAACGGGCTCAGTCCACACCCGGAGATCGCGGCGGGCTACGGGCGCGGCGCGGACGTGATGTGGGACGGAACCGGCACGGGCAACTGCGCCGATCTGCCGGATGCGGTCACGCGCGGAGGCACGCCGCTCGCCCGCTGCGCGGCGCAGGCCGCGCGGCCGCCTTCGCCGCTGCTTCCGCCGGGGCAGCCGGGCCCCTCTGCGACGCTGCCGCGCTCGCAGGACTTCGACGGTCCGGTCGTGCGCATCCGGGGCATGCGCTTCGAGCCGCACGAGATCGAGATCGGGGCGGGTCAGACGGTGACCTGGATCAACGAAGATGCGGTGACCCATACCGTGACGAGCGGCAAAGGCACGAGGCCGACGAGCGCGCCGCTCGCCTCGCCGTTCCTGCCCCGGGGCGGCGTCTACCAGTTCACCTTCGAGCGCTCGGGCGACTACGAGTATCTGTGCCTTCCGCACCTCGATCAGGCGCCGATGCGCGGAGCCCGGGTGCGCGTTGCGGACGCGGATTCCTGAGCCCGTCGCGATGCCGACGCTGTTTCTGCTGCGCCACGCCGCGTCCGATGCGGACTCGAGCGACTCGGACCACGACCGACCGCTGAACCAGTGCGGCGCGGACGCGGCGGTGTGGATGGGTGGATACCTCGAGCGGATCGGCGTCCGGCCGCAACGCGTCCTGTGCTCGTCGGCGCGACGTGCGCTCGAGACCTGGAGCGGTCTGGCGTCGGTGTGGTCGCTCGAGGCGGACCGGCTGGCCGAATCGGATCAGCTCTATCTTGCGAGCACGGGCGAGATGCTCGAGCTGCTGCGCCAGCAGCCGGTCGACGTCGAGTCGGTCCTCGTGATCGCGCACAACCCGGGCACCCATGAGCTCGCGCTGATGCTCGCCGGCGAGGGAGAGCGCGACGCCTACGAGCGGTTGCGCGACCAGTTTCCAGAGGCCGCTCTGTGCGAGCTCGCATTCGATTGTGCGTGGTCCGAGCTCGGGCCGGGCGCAGCGCGGCTCCTCCGCTTCGCGTTTGCACCGTTCGAGTAGATCGCTCCGTACCGCGATCGGTGGCCGACCGCGCCGAGTTCCGAGCCCCCGTGAGCGATCACATCGGATAGGATGGCTCCGGAGCCCGGGAGGAAATTCATGCATCAACCGATGAAGGGTGTGCGCGTCCTCGAAGTCGCGCAGTGGACCTATGTTCCGGCGGCGGGCGGCGTGCTCGCCGACTGGGGCGCCGAGGTGATCAAGATCGAGCACCCCGTGTCGGGCGACGCCCAGCGCGGCCTCGTGCAGACCGGCACGGTGCCGGTCAGTGGCAGTGACGTGAATCCGTTCATGGAGCATCCGAACCGCGGCAAGCGAAGCCTGGGCCTCGACATGAAGCACCCCGATGGGCTCGCGCTGCTGTACGAGATCGCAAAGCGCTCCGACGTCTTCCTGACCAACTTTCTTCCGGCCAGTCGCGCGAAGCTCGAGATCGATGTCGAGCACATTCGCGCCCAGAACCCGGACATCATCTACGTGCGCGGCTCGGCCTTCGGAGTGCGCGGCGCTGAAGCCGGCAAGGGCGGCTACGACATGACCGGCTACTGGTGTCGCGCCGGCAGCGCGTCCGGCGTCACACCGCCCGCGCTGCCCGGCGTGCTCGCGCAGCCAGCGCCCGCGTATGGCGATTCGATCGGCGGAATGACGATCGCCGGCGGCATCGCCGGCGCGCTGTTCGCACGCGAGCGCACCGGCGAGACCTCGATCGTCGATGTCTCGTTGCTCTCGACCGGCCTGTGGGCGATGGGCATGGCCGTCGATCTGTCGCTGCAGACCGGTGAGCCCTGGTACACGAACCAGGCGCCGGGCGGAGGTGCGCCGTCGAACCCGCTGGTCGGAGTCTTCGGGACCCGGGACGACCGCTTCCTGTCGCTGGTGATGCTGCAGCCCTTCCGCTTCTGGCCGGACTTCTGTCGCCACGTGGGGCACCCGGAGTGGGTCCTCGACGAGCGCTTCGACACGGTCGAGAAGCTGATGGCCAATGCCGACTCGGCCAAGCCGCTGGTGGCCGAGGTCCTGAAGACGAAGACGCTCGCCGAGTGGAGCAAGATCTTCGAGACTCTCGAGGGCCAGTGGGCGCCCGTCCAGAACACCGTCGAACTCGGCAACGATCCGCAGGTGCGTGCCAACGGGTACATCGTCGACGTCGACAAGGGCAACGGTGAGACCTTCCCGTGTGTGACCAGTCCAGTGCAGTTCGACGAGCAGCCGATCGAGCTGCGGAAGGCGCCCGAGCACGCGCAGGACACCGAGACCCTGTTGCTCGAGTTCGGCATCGAGTGGGATCGTATCGCCGCGCTCAAACAGAGCGGCGCGATCGCCTGAGCGCGGCCCGGCGCAGCCGCAGGCTTCAGCGTGACTCGCGCTCGAGCGAGCTGAGCAGCGACTGGGCGTGCCGGTCGGTCGGATCGAGGGCGAGCAGCGCCTCGGCCCAGCGTGCAGCGGCGGCACGGCGTCCGCGATCTCGCTCGATCGTCGCCAGCGCGTACAGCAGCTCCGGGTCTCGCGGGTAGCGGCTGTGGGCCTGCTCGAGTACGGCGATCCCCTCGTCGATGCGTCCGGCCGATTGCAGTGCGATCGCGTAGGTGTAGGCGATGCGGCGCGAATCGGGTGCGTGGTCGTAGGAGCGCTCGATCTCGGTGAGTGCCTGCTCCGGCCGACCCTGTCGCACCAGCGAGAGCCCGAGAGCCAGCTCGAGCTCCGCACTCGCGGGCTGCCGGGCGAGTCCTTCGCGCAGCACGCGTTCGGCCTCTTCTTCCCCACTCTTGCCGCCGCGTCGAAGGACGTCGGCGAGGTTCACGCGCGTCACCGGCTCGTTCGGTGCAAAGGCGAGCGCGCGTCGCGCTCGCTCGATGGCTTCGGCCGCGTTGCCGAGCCGGGTCTCGAGGGCGCTGAGGTTGAGCTGTGCCTCGACCCGGTCGGCGTTGATCTCCTGCGAGCGTCGGTAGTCGCGCAGCGCATCCGCCAGGGCGACGCGCTCACCGGGTGCCCAGGCGTCGGGCGGTGCTTCGACTAGCGTCCGCGCGGCCTCGATGCGTACGGCAAGGACCGGGTCGCGCAGCTGCTCGCGACCGAGCGCGAGCCGGTCGACGGGCGCCAGGGCTTCCAGTGCGCGCACGGCGCCGAGCCGGACCAGTGCGTCCGGGTCGGCGAGCGCGGCGCGAAGCGCCGGCAATGTTTTGCGGTCGAGTTCGCGCCCCAGCAACGAGGCCGCGGTCGCTCGCGTGATCGCGGGCTGGGCAGTGTCGTCGATCAAGGCCGCAAGGCCGGTCCCAGCGTCGGCTTCCTCGGCCCAGGCCGCCGCGATCGCGACGCCCGGGTGCGGGTCGTCGCGCAATGCACCGCGCTGCGCCAGCTGCGCGGCGGCCCACTCGGCGTCGCGTCCCTCGTGGCACGCCGCGCACACACTCGGCGAACCCGTGAGTGCCGCGATGTCGGGCCGCGGGATGCTCAGCGAATGATCGCGGCGTGCATCGACCTGCATGTAGGTCCGCTCTGGCATGTGGCAGGCGACACAGCTCGCGCCCGGCGACCGCGGGGCGTGGCCGTGGTGCTCGCTCGTCGCAAAGACCGCCGGCTGGTGACAGCTCGCGCACACCGCGTCCGGTCCGGTGCGCACCTCGAGCGAGTGGGGATCGTGGCAGTCGCTGCAGCGGACTCCTGCGGCGTGCATCCGGCTCTGTTGGAACGAGCCCCAGACGTAGACCTCATCGCGCATGCGTCCGTCCGCGAAGTAGAGGCCCTCTTCGAGCAGGGAGGGCAGGTAGCCGTCGAGAAACGCGTCGCCCGGCGGTGAGTCGGGCGCGATGCGTGAGCGACGCGAGTGGCAGGGCGCACAGGTGTCGATCTCGCGCTGGGCGTGCTCGGCGGGCAGGCTGCGCCGGGCGATCGGATCACCCGCAGCGAACGTCCAGCGCCCCGGGCTGTGGCCGAGACCGCGGATCGCGGCGCGAGCGCCCGCTGCATCGTCGCCCCGCGCGAGCTCGACGTGAAGCGCGCCCGGGCCGTGACAGGCTTCACAGCCCACGTCGAGCTCCTGCCAGCGAGTCTGGTAACGATCGCTTGCCTCGTCGTAGCCTCGCTCGAGCCCCGTCGAGTGACAGGCGGCGCACTGGTGGTTCCAGGTCTGCACTCGACCCGTCCAGTGGAGTGGATCGCCGACCCGAAGCCCTTCACCCTGATAGATGTGGATCCAGCGCTGTCCACCGGCTTCCCGGGGCCGCGAGTCCCAGGCCACGGGCAGGGGCTGCAGTCGGCCCCCAGCCCCCGTCACCAGATATTGCTGCAGCGGCCGGACGCCGAAGGTATAGGCGACCCGCTGCTCGGGCTCGGGGACATCGCCGTCCGGAGGCCGGGTGAAGAAGCCGTCGTCGCGCTGCTCGAAGCTCCACGTCTGGCCGTCGAGCACGACGTCCGATGCGCTGAAGTCCCCCAGCACGCTCGCGGCCGTCGCCTGCTGCATGGCCAGGTCGTGGTCCGAGCCGCGCCAGCGCACGCCGACCTCGGCGTGGCATTCGATGCAGGTCAGTGTTCCCGCGTAGCTTGGCGCAGCCGTCGTCGCCGTCTGGCTCGCCGCGGTCGAAGATTCCTCCGCAGTGCGGTCCGGCGCGTCGGGCGTGCAGCCGATCAGCAGTCCGCCGACGACAGTCGTTCCGGCGAGTCGCGTGCATTGCCGCAGTGCCCTGGCGAGGAACCGAGGAGATGTCGGCGAGCGAGACATGAGTGCAGCCACGGGTCTCCTCGATGCGCTCGCCATCATCCCCCCCGCGCCGTCTGCGCGCCACGGCTATTCGCTCGGCGAGTGGCGGCGTCTGCGCTCGTCGAGTGCTTTCCGAGCCCGAGATCGCGTGGCCGGAAGACCCCGCCGGGCGTTGCTAGCATGCGCCCGTGGCGACCACGAATGTCACGCAGCGAGTGCTGGGGCGCTTCGGCTTCCTGTTGATTGCGCTCGTCCTCTTCCTGGCGACGACACCGCTCGCCGAGCACACGTCGCTGGCGGAGGGGCGCTTCCGGGTGCTGTTTACAGTGGTGCTGCTCATCGGTGTCTACACGATGAGCGGCCGCCGCAGCCTGATCGTTGCCGCGGTGCTGGCCCTCCCGGCGATCGTGGGCAACTGGATCGAAGTTGTGGCCGAGGTGGAGGGGACAGCCCCGTTCGTCTACGCGCTCAGCGCGCTGTTCCTGGGCTACGTCGCGGCCGTCGTGCTGGCGGCCGTGTTGCGCGAGCAACAGGTCACGACCGATACGGTCCTGGGCGGTATCTGCGTCTACTTCCTGATAGGGATCGTTTGGATCCTGCTCTATGCGCTGGTGATCGAGTTCGATCCCGGCGCGATCCTGATCAATGGAAAGCCGGTCAGCTACGAGATCGCGAAGGGCTCGTCCACCTTGATCTACTTCAGCTTCGTGACGCTCACGACCCTGGGCTACGGAGATGTCGCTCCGCACAGCGATGTGGCGCGAATGCTCGCGGCGGGCGAGGCTGTCGTCGGACAGCTGTTCATTGCCGTGATGATCGCGCGACTGGTGGGCATGCACATCTCGATCACTAGCCGAGCCAACGACGAACACTGAAGCGGGCCGGTTCGGTCGACACTCGCATGCCGGCCCCGGAGGCTCTACTTGATACATGTTGGCCAACGCTGTCCATCCTTCGCGTCGCCGAAGTGTGGGAACCCGAGAAGCAGTTGATCCCGGTTGGCAGATACTCCGAAGCACACGGGCTGCTCGCCGGCCGCCGGGCCGTCGTCACCGCAGGCGCTGGCAGCGGTATTGGCTATGCAACGGCCCGGCGCTTCGTCGAGGAGGGCGCCGCCCTGGTGCTCTCCGACCGGCACGAGCGCCGCTTGCACGCCTCGGCCGAGGAGCTCGAGAAGCTCGGGGCAACGGTCCACGCCATTGCCTGTGATGTCACAGTAGGGGCCGAGGTCGAGCAGCTCTTCGCCGGTGCGGTCGATGTACTCGGAGGGCTCGATGTGGTGGTGAACAATGCCGGGCTCGGTCACACGTCCGAGCTCGTCGAGACTAGCGATGAGGACTGGATGCGTGTGCTCGACGTAACCTTGAACGGAACCTTCCGCTGTCTGCGCGCCGCCTTGCCCCGGGTGAGCCCCGGTGGCTCGATCATCAACGTCGGAAGCGTGACCGCGCACCGCGCCGAGCGCGGCCAGGCTGCCTATGCCGCAGCCAAGGCCGGTGTCCACGCGCTCACGCGCTGTGCGGCCGTGGAGGCGGCGGAACGCAACATTCGCGTCAACGCGGTCGCGCCGACTCTTGCCACGCACGCCTTCCTGACCAGGGTCGCTGATCCCGTTTACCTGGAAGAGATGGCTGCGCGGCAGCCGCAGGGACGAGCGGCGGAGCCGGCCGAGATTGCGGGTACGATCGCCTTCCTCGCCTCCGATCTCTCCGGATATCTCACAGGCGAGTGCATCAGTGCGAGCGCTCAGAAGTCATGAGGCTGTCCGACGACGCCAAACGTCTGCTCGACGGCGCCAATTTTGCCCACCTCGCGACGCTGCAGGAGGACGGCTCGCCCAAGGTCGAGCCGGTCTGGGTCGGTCGCGACGGCGACCGCGTCCTCGTCACCTCCGACTCGAAGACGCTCAAGGGGCGCAACATTGCGCGCGACCCCAGGGTCGCTCTCTCGCTCGTCGACTTCGACAACCCCTATGAGCAGCTGCTGATTCGCGGTCGGGTCGTCGAGCAGCGCCCCGACGACGATCTCGCGTTCCTCGATTCACTCTCCCAGCGCTATACGGGCGCGCCCTTCGTGCGGCGCAAGTGGTCGCAACGCGCGATCTACGTGATCGAGCCCGCCATCGCGCGCTACTACCGGTCGCCGTTGGCTCACAATCCCGCGATCCCTTCTACGTGATTCGATATCTGGAGGACACCCCATGGCCGTGACCCACACGCTGAACGACGGCATTGCCGAAGTGGTGATGCATCACCCGCCGGTGAACGCCATCACTGTCGCGGATACCTGGAAGATCCGGGACACGTTCGCCGAGCTGTCGCGCGACCCGGGGCTGCGTGCGGTCATCCTCACCGCGGAGGGCAAGGGCTTCAACGCCGGAATCGACATCAAGGAGATGCAGCGCGTCGATGGCTTCGAGCACCTGCTCGGCTCGGGCGAGGCCTGCTACGAGACCTTCAAGCAGATCTACGAAACACCCGTGCCCGTCATCGCGGCGGTAAACGACTTCTGCATGGGTCTCGGCATCGGTCTGGTCGGGAGCGCGGACATCATCATCGCCTCGACAAAGGCGCGCTTCGGGCTTCCGGAGCTCGACAATGGCGCGCTCGGCTGTGCCTCGCACCTGGCCCGACTGGTGCCTCCGCTCAAGCTGCGGCAGATGACACTCACCTGCATCCCGATCTCGGCGCAGGAGCTCTACGCGTACGGCACGGTGTTCAAGCTGACCGAGCCGGAGGCGCTGCGCAGCGAGGCTCGTCTGCTCGCGGAGCAGATCGCGCAAAAGCCCGCGGCCGCAGTGCGCTTTGCCAAGGCGGCTCTCAACCACATCGACCCGCAGGATCTGCACGGCAACTACCGGCTCGAGCAGGGCTACACCTACCAGCTCAACATCATGGGCGTTGGCGATCAGCAGCGCGATGCGTTCGTGGCCAAAGAACGCGACGTGACGCGTTAGGCATGAAGCGACTACAAGGCAAAGTGGCGCTCGTCACGGGAGCGGCCCGAGGCATCGGTGAGAAGATCGCGGGCTTGTTCGCGGCCGAGGGCGCTGCGGTCGCGCTCGCCGATCGGCGCGATGAGCTCGGCGAAGCCGTCGCGGAGGACATCTGCAAGGCAGATGGACACGCGATCTACACTCATCTCGACATCACCTTGCAAGAGGATTGGCGCGTGGCGGTCGAGCGCGCGATCTCGGAGTTCGGCGGAGTGGACGTCCTCGTCAACAATGCGGGCATCATCCGCGTGAAGCCATTCGTCGAGACGAGCCTCGAGGAGCTGAGGAAAGTGCTCGACACGAACCTCGTCGGCGCTTTCCTCGGGATGCAGGCAGTCGTCGAGACCATGAAGGCGCGCGGGGGTGGCTCGATCGTCAACTTCTCTTCCGTGCAGGGCGTGGAGGGCCGCGAGGGGTTCTCGGCATACAGCGCCGCGAAGTTCGGCATCCGCGGCCTGTCCAAGACGGTCGCGATCGAGCTCGGACCGCACGGGATCCGCGTCAACACGCTCCTGCCCGGGCCGACGAAGACGGCGATGACCCGACGCAAGGGCTGGACCGACGAGCAGTACGCCGCCGCCCAAAGCGGCTATCCACTGGGTAGGATGGCGGCAGCCGAGGAGATCGCGCGTATGGCACTGTTCCTGGCTTCCGACGAAGCGTCCTTCTGCACGGGCGGCGACTTCGTCGTCGACGGCGGTGTGACCGCAGGCAAGCCGCGAGGTTGATGTCCGGATGCCCGACGCTTCGAAGGCGCTGTTCGATCTCACCGGTCGCGCGGCGATCGTCAGCGGCGCGAGCCGCGGAATCGGTCGCGCGATCGCACACGGGCTCGCCGAGGCGGGCGCCGCGGTCACGCTGGCTGCGCGTAATGGCGAGCTGTGCGCCGAGGTCGCCGAGGAGATCAACGCGGCCGGCGGCAGGGCCATCGGCGTGTCCTTCGATCTCGCGGATCCCGACACGCTGGGGCCCGTGGTGACTGCGGCCGTCGATGCCTTCGGTCGTCTCGACGTCCTGGTCAACAACGGTGCGATTCTGAAGCCGCATCTCATCGAGAGGCTCAGCGCCGACGAGATGGATCTGCTGCACGGCACCAACGTGCGCGGACCGGTGCTGCTGTCGCGGCTGGCCTTCCCGCATCTGAGGGCGAGCGGTCGAGGCTCGATCGTCAATCTAGCGGCCGTCGCGGGGCACAGGCCGATGAAAGGGCTCGGTGCCTACGGCGCGAGCAAGGCGGCACTGATCAGCTGGACGCGCGTGATGGCTCAGGAGTGGACGCCGCAGGGTGTTCGCGTCAACGGTCTGACGCCGGGCTCGGTCGCGACGGACATGATCCTTCCGAGAGACCCCGAGCAGCGCGAGCGTTTCATCGAAGAGCTGGGGTCGCAAAACCTGTTCGGCCGGATCGCGGACCCGCGTGAGATGATCGGCCCGGTGCTCTTCCTGGCGTCCGACGCATCCTCGTTCATGACAGGACAGGTTCTGGTCGTCGATGGAGGATTGATGGCATGAAGCAGCTCGAGAACAAGGTGGCCGTCGTGACGGGCGGCTCGCGCGGGATCGGCGCCGCGATCGCCGGCGCACTCGTGGCTGCGGGTGCTCGCGTGGTCATCTCCGGCAGAACGGAGCGCACCGTCAAGGAGACCGCCGAGCGGCTTGGCGCGCTGGGCGTCGTTGCCGACGCGAGTGATCCCGAGAGCGCTCGCGAGCCGGCGCGCCAGGCGATCGAACAGCTCGGCGGCGTCGACATTCTCGTCAACAATGTCGGCGGCGTGGCCGGGGGCAATCCGGACGTGTTTCGGGGCGACGACTCCGCGTTCCAGGATGCTCTGGTCTTGAACCTGACGTCCGCCTTCTGGGCAATAAGGGCCGCGGCGCCCTCCATGCGCGAGCGGGGCTACGGTCGCATCATCAACATCGGCTCCGGCGCCTCCCGCCGCGCGTCGGCGTCACCCGGCTACACCGCCGCCAAGCACGGGATCGTCGGCTTGACGAAGCAGCTGGCGCAGGATCTCGCGCGCCACGGCATCACGGTCAACTGCGTCTGCCCGGGCTGGACGAACACGGACCTCGTGTCGTTTCCGGCGATCGCCAAACGCAGCGGCAGCAGTGAAGACGAGGCGCGCGCGAGTGCCGAGGCCGAGAGCGCTCAGCGCCGGATCCTCGAGCCGGGTGAGCTCGGCCCGATGGCGGTTCTCCTGGCGTCGCCACAGGGCGGTGGCATCACTGGCCAGGTGATCGGCGTCGACGGCGGCTACCGACTCTGAGGGGAGCGAGCATGAGCGATCGCACGCGCGTGATCTCAGCGGACTCGCACATCGTCGAGCCTCCGGACCTGTTCACCGAATCCATCGATCCGAAGTTTCGCGACCGTGCGCCCCATGTGATCCAGGATCCGGAGCTCGGCGCGATCTGGGACGTCGAAGGTCTCGGCTTTCCGAGCGTCGAGCTGATGGGCGGTGCCGGGAAGAAGCTGGCGGAGATCGAATCGACCGCCCGCTTCGAGCGAGCGCGGCAGGGCGGCTGGGATCCCGACGAGCGAATCCGCGACATGGACACGACCGGGGTCTACGGCGCGCTGCTGTATCCGACGATTGGATTTCACTGCTATGGCATCGCCGACCTCGCTCTGATGAATGCCGTGCTCGCGGCGTGGAATGACTGGATCAGCGATTTCTGCTGGGACCGATCCGAGCGGCTCAAGGGCGCGGGCTGTGTCGTGCTCGACGATGTCGACCACGCGATCGCCGAGATGGAGCGTTGCAAGCGGCTCGGCCTGGCGACGGTCAACGTACCCAGCCAGCTCGAGGGCGAACACTACGGCACCGGCGCCTACGACCGCTTCTGGGCGGCCGCCCAGGATCTCGAAATGCCGATCAGCACCCATATCGGCTCGACTCGAGGCGCGCTATCGCACAGCCGCGCGAGGGAGCAGATGCGAGCGCTGGTGGCGGGCCCGGTGCGCGACTACACCAGCGGCGCTGTCGTGCTGCCGGACTGGCACGTGCAGGAGATGATCTTTCAACTGATCGCGTCCGGCGTCTTCGAGCGCTTTCCGAGGCTCCGGTTCGTCTGTGCCGAGTTCGAGGCGGGCTGGGCGGCGTCGATGCTCACGTATCTCGACTCCGCGATCTGGGAGGGCACGCATCCGTACGTGCTCTACGATCTCCCCATGAAGCCGAGTGAGTACTTCCAACGCAACATGGCACTCACGTTCATTCGCGACGAGGTTGCCGTCCGTTGCTGCGACTTGATCGGTGTCGACAACCTGATGTGGTCGGATGACTACCCACATCTCGAATCGTGCTGGCCGGACTCGTCGGCCGTGATCGACCGCGTGCTGCCCGAAGGCAGGATCCCTGACGAGGCGCGCAACAAGATCCTGTCCGGCAACGCGAGCCGGATCTACGGCTGGTCGTGAGGGCCGAGCGGCCGACAGCGCGGAGGATCCCGTGGGCAATCTGTTGATTCGCAATGCCAAGCTCGTCGATGGCAGCGGGGGCGCGCCGTCGATGGCCGACGTGAAGACCTCCGGCGACCGGATTGCCGAGATCGACGCAGCCGGGTCGCTCGACGCCGGCGGCGCCACCACGATCGATGCCGACGGGCGGCTCCTGACGCCCGGCTTCGTCGACGTGCACACCCATTACGACGGGCAGGCCACCTGGGATCCAATCCTCGCGCCATCCTCGTGGCACGGCGTCACCACCGCGGTCATGGGCAACTGCGGCGTCGGCTTCGCGCCGGCTCGGCCGGACGAGCGCAGAGCGCTGATCGAGCTGATGGAAGGCGTCGAGGACATCCCGGGCACGGCGCTCCACGACGGCATCCAGTGGGATTGGGAGACCTTCCCCGAGTACCTCGCCGCGCTCGAGAAGCTGCCGCGCACGATCGAGCTCGCGACGCAGATTCCGCACGGCGCGCTGCGGGCGTACGTGATGGGCGAGCGCGGGGTGCGTCAGGAGCCGGCGACAGAGGCCGACCTGAAGGAGATGTCGGATCACGTTCGCGAGGCCGTGCGCGCGGGCGCGTTGGCGTTCTCGACCAACCGGATGCCCCTGCACACCAGTATCCACGGCGACCCGGTTCCCGGCACTTTCGCCGAGCACCACGAGCTCGAAACGCTGACCCGGGCGGTCATCGAGGGCGGTGGCCACCTGTTGCAAGCCATTCCGGCGGGCGCCAGCGGCGAGGAGCAGGGCGGTGTGCTGCGCGAGGTCGATCTCTACCGCGACATCAGCCTAGCCACGGGTGCAACCGTGACCTTCAGCGCGCCCCAGGTTCATGCCTACCCGGACGAATGGCGCGAGATGATGCGCAGGACGCACGAAGCGAACGCAGCCGGCGCCAGGCTGGTCCCCCAGGTCCTCGGGCGCGGAGGCGGTCTGATGTTGTCGCTGGATACCTTCAATCCGTTCGGCGATCGCCCTTCGTACAGCGAGATCGCCGATCTGCCGATCGCGCAGCGGCTCGCGAAGATGCGCGAACCGGAGCGGCGGGCTCGCATTCTGGCGGAGCAGCCGCCCGACAGCCCGACCATGTTGATCCTCGGGCCGGCGCTGAACAGCACCTTCGCCATGGAGGACGGGCCGGTCTTCGAGCCCGAGAGCTCGGAGTCGATCGGTGCGCGCGCGCAGGCAGCGGGCGTCGATCCCATGCATCTGCTCTACGACGTGATGTGCGACCTGGCAGAGCGTTCCGAGACCGGGCGCACGCGCATGATGGCCGTCTTCTTCGTGGGCTATGCGGACGGCGACCTGGAAGCCGTGGGAGAGATGATGCGCGACAGCAGCAGCGTCGTGGGCCTCGCCGATGGTGGTGCCCACTGCAGCATGATCTGCGACGCGAGCCTGCCGACCTTCGTGCTCGCACACTGGGTGCGCGACCGGTCACGCGGCGAGAGGCTCTCGATCGAGCACGCGATCAAGCTGCTCAGCAAGGAGCCCGCGGATCTCTACGGTCTCGGCGACCGCGGGCTCGTCGAGGTCGGGCGTCGCGCTGATCTCAACCTGATCGATCTCGACCGTGTCGAGCTCGACCTCCCGGAGATCACAGCGGATCTGCCGACCGGGGCTTCGCGCATTCTCCAACGGGGTCACGGTTACGTCGCCACGATCTGTGGAGGCGAGGTAACTTTTCTCGACGGCGAGCCGACAGGCGCGCGTCCGGCTGGCGTGATCCGAGGGGCACGCTAGCTCGATCGCGTGTCGGACGTGACACGGTTCGCTGCGCGGGTGTCGTCGCGGCAGCAAACGCGCGGTCGATTCTGTGCAATGCTGTAGAGCGCACCGTATTCCGGAGGCACGATGCCGGTCGAACACTTTGCGCCCGACACCCCGTCCGAACGCATCGTCGAGGTCATAGCGCGCGACGGCTGCGCGGTGATCGATCAGCTTGCGAGCCGCGCCGAGATGGAGCAGGTGCGCAGCGAGATGCAGCCGTTCCTCGATGCCGCCCCGGACGGCCCCGACGAGTTCGTCGGTCACCGCACGCGCCGCGTGGGCGGCCTGATCCCGCGCTCGCCGGCGTCGCGTCCGCTGATCACACATTCGAGGGTCGGTGACGTGGTCGGTGGTGTCCTTGCCCACGCGACCACGTTCCGTCTGCATCTGACGCAGGTGATTGCGATCGGTCCGGGCGAGAGCCCGCAGAGCGTGCACCGCGACCAGTGGGCGTTCGACTTCTTTCCGTTCCCCAAGAGCTACGAGGCGCAGTGCAACACCCTCTGGGCGATGACGGACTTTCGCGAGGAGAACGGTGCGACGCGCCTCATCCCCGGCAGCAACCAATACGACGACAAGCTCGAGTTCCATCTCGCTGACACGGAGTGCGCGGAGATGGATGCGGGCTCGGTGCTCTTCTACTCCGGCTCGCTGTACCACGGCGGGGGTCCCAATCGCAGCGACGCCGTGCGGATGGGCCTCAACATCACCTATGCGGTCTCGTGGCTGCGGCAGGAAGAGAACCAGTACCTGACCACGCCGATCGAGATTGCCCGCGGGCTGCCGGAGGACCTGCTGCGGCTGATGGGTTATCAGCGCGGAGCCTACGCGCTCGGCTACGTCGATGACATGCGCGATCCGATGCAGGCCGTGAACCCGGAGTTCGTGCGCGACGGCTTGGGCGATCTCGAGAGCGCGGTCGCGCGGGCTCGCGGCGAGTAGCCGGGCCGGCTCGAGCTCAGGCCTCCAGGTGGAGCTTCAGCGTCGATCCGAGGCGGCGGTGCTCGATCAGGAAGGTGTCGTGCCCGTAGGGCGCATCGAGCTCTTCGTAGCTGACGGCTGCGCCGTCGCCCGACTTCTCGATCAAGTCGCGTAGCTCGCGCTGCTGCCAGATGGGGAACAGGACGTCGGTGGTGACTCCCACGATGAGGACCGGGCAGGCGATTCGCTCGATCGGGGCGGGTACTCCGTCGCCGGGCGGCTCGGTGAGATCGAACAGGTCCATCGCCTTCGAGATGTAGAGATAGGAGTTGGCGTCGTACTGCAGGCAGAACTTCTCAGCCTGGTGCGCGAGGTAGCGCTCGACCTCGAAATCCTCGGCCAGCCGCGGTGCGTCCTCGGTTGCGCGCGCGCGTCCGAAGCGTTCCTGCCACTCCGGGCCCGAGCGATAGGTGATGGTTCCGATCGCCCGCGCGACGCTCTGACCGCGATGGGGGAAGCTCGCGCCGTAGTAGCGACCCTCGTTCCAGTCGGGGTCGCACATGATCGCCCGGCGCTGCACGTAGCGCATCGCGATCGACTGCGGGTGCGAGCAGGCGGCGGCCGAGATGCTGGCGACTCGCCCCACTCGCTCCGGCGCCATCGCCGCCAGTGCGATCGACTGCATGCCGCCCAGTGATCCGCCGACCGAAGCGTGCAGACGCTCGACGCCCAGGTGGTCGATCAGCAGGAGCTGCGCTCGCAGCATGTCGAACAACGTGATCACCGGGAAGTCGGTCGCGTAGGGCTCGCCGGTACGGGGATCGGTCGACGACGGACCGGTGCTGCCATAGCAGCCGCCCAGCAGGTTGGTGCACACGACGTGGAAGCGGTCGGTGTCGATTGCCGAGCCAGGGCCGATGTACTCTTCCCACCAGCCCGGGTGGGGGTTCCTTGCGTGGCTGCGCGCGTGGGAGGACGCCGACAGGCCGGTGTGGAGCAGCACCGTATTGTCGCGTTCGGGCGTCTGCTCCCCCCAGCTCTCGTAGGCGATCGTGAGCTCGGGAAGTTCTCCGCCGTGATCGCACGCGAACGGAGCGGGAGAGTGGAACGTCTCGTAGCCCGAGACGACCTTCTCGTACTGCGGCTCCGGCCCGTCCTGGGACATTGGGGTCTCCCGGCGCGCTCTCTCGAAGCGTGCGATGGCGGACCGATCACGATACCGCAGCCGTCGCTCCATCGTATACTGCTCGCATGAGTCGCGATCCCCTTCCGGCAACCGGGTTCGATCCGCTCGATACAGCCTCCGGCATTCCGTACGAAGGCTATGCCGAGCTACGCCGCGCAGCGCCGGTTTCTCGTACCCCGAGCGGCCTCGTCTTCCTGGCGCTGCAGGAGGACGTCCTGGCCGCCGCCAGGGCGGTCGACGTCTTTCGCTCCAACTTCCGGGGGCCCGGCGTGATCGTGCCGGACGACGAGATGCTGATCAGCGAGATCCCCGAGCCGCGCCACGGTCAGGTGCGTCGCATCGTGAACTCGGCGGTCGCAGCGCACCGGATCGGCCGGATCGAGCCGTTCGTGCGGCAGTATTCGAGTGAGCGCGTCGACGAGATGATCGCCAGCGGCCGCTGCGAGCTGGTCAAGGGCCTGGTGATGCCGATTCCGACCGCCGTGATTGCGCATCTGCTCGGCGCTCCGCCCGAAGACTTCTGGAAGTGGGCCGAATGGTCCGATGAGGTCGTACAGGGCGACTATCCCACGCTCAATCGAACCGACCGCGGCGAGGGGCTCGCCGGCGGGCATCCGGAGTTTGCCGCCTATATCGACTGGCTGATCGCCGACCACCGCTCCGCCGATCCTCCGCCCGACGACTTCATCACCCGGCTCCTGCGCACCGAGATCGAGGGGATCCGCCTGAACGACGTGGAGCTCCGCACGCTACTCGCCTTCCTGCTGGTGGCCGGCAACGAGACGACGCGCCATCTGCTCTCGAACCTGCTCCACACCCTGGCGACCCGGCCCGAGCTGCTCCCAGCGCTGCAGAGCGATCCCGCGCTGGCACACAACGCAGTCGAGGAGTCGCTGCGCCTCGATCCGCCGGTGGCGGTGCTGCTGCGCGAGTGCATCCAGGATACGACTGTGCGCGGCATGCCGATCCGGAAGGGCGAGCAGGTCGCGTTCAGCATCGCCTCGGGCAACCGCGACGAGCGGCACTACGAGGCGCCCGACGAGTTCCGTCTCGACCGTCCGCAGCCGAAGGGGCACATCGCATTCGGCGGCGGCCCGCACGTATGCCCGGGGGCGTCGCTCGCGCGACTCGAGGCGCGTGTCCTGCTCGATGTGCTGGCCGAGAAGGTCGAGCGCGTCGATCTCGAAGCGGGCTACCGCTGGCAGAAGGTCTCGGTCTTCTGGGCGAACGGCCCCCAGGGCCTGCCGGCGACAGTGACGGGCCGCGCCGCCTAGCAGGCTCCTGCGGCGCGCGGATTCACTCAGAACTCCTGTGGAAGCCCCAGGTGGTGCTCGAAGATGCGGTCGCGCAACGAGATCAGGCTCGCTGCGCAGCCGCCGCTCCAGCTCGAGTAGGCACCGCGGATGTAGTCGGGCATCGGCGACTTTTCGGGCGGCAGCGGATCGATGAGGTTCGAGAAGCACGCCCAGTAGACGTCGACGGCGCGGAGCTCGTCGCCCATCAAATAGGGACCGCCGCTTCGTTGCAGCTCTCCAGCGAGCAGGTCTAGGATCGCAGAAACTCGCTCGGCAGCCTGCTCGGCGGGGTCGGCTTCCTCGATCCCGTACTTCCAGGGCATCGATTCGGGATCGCCGGCCGGGCTCCCGGCAAGCAGTTGCAACCGCCGGGACCAGCCGAGGCCCTGTTCGCCGCAGATCTCGTGACACAGGCCTAACATTCGTGCACGGTCGCGCGGGTCGCGGGGCACGAGTGCGGGATCGGGTGCGAGTCGCTCGGCCAGGAACAGGATCTCGGCCCAGCCGCTGCGCGGGCGCTCGGCGTCGTACATCGCGACGGGTGCGCTCGATTGGCGCGTCCACGCGACCAGCTTCGGATCCACCGTGGCGGCCGTCTGGCGGACCGCTGTGTAGTCGAGGCCCTTCACCTTCAGGATGCCCTTGGCCGATTCGCCCCACGGGCCGGGCACCGCGGCGGTGAGCACGAGCCGCAGGCCCTTGCGTTCGATTGCATCCGCGACTTCGATGTACTCGATCGTCAATTCTTCGGCTCCTTGGTGCGGCTGGAGTTCAGACGGGCTCGAGGGCGGCCCGCAGCGCAGCGTTGTCTCGCTTTGCCTGCTTCAGCCGCTCGGTACCGCGTTCGATCGTCGGATGGCCGTGCTGCGTGATGGCCTCGTGGTAGCTGGGCCGCTGGCGCAGGCGCTCCCAGTAGGCGGTCGTCCCCGGCCGTTTCCCGCCGCCCAGGAAGCAGTGGAGGCTGTCCGCCTCGAGCAGCCGGTCGAAGATAGGGATCCAGCTCACGTCGGCGAGCGTGAACAGATCGCCGACGATCCAGGGGCCGCCGGTTCGTTCGAGCTGGGTTTCGAGCGCGTCGAGATGAATCGCCATGTGTCGAGCGCAGCTCGCGATCACCCCGGCCGCGGGCCCGCGGTGCAGGTTGCGCAGTCCGAGCGTCTTCATCGCGATGAACAGCGTGGGCCGGATCTTCAACCGGTGGAACAGCAGGCCCTCGAAGATCCGCCAGTAGGGGATCTCGACCAGCATCGCGGCGAACAACGGAACCGTCAGGCCGGGGACCGCGTTGCCGGCCGACTGGCTGGCGGCCGCGATCGGGTCGTCCCCCGTCAGCGAAGCTCGGTCCACCCACTGCTGCATCTCGGTCTCGCGAGCGGTCTCGCTCGGGACGAGTGTCGTGACCGACCGCGCGCAATGGTCGGCGACGTAGCGGATGATCTCGTGCGATTCGTAGACGGGATGGCCCTGGTGGACGAGGACTGGAACCAGGCCCGCGGGGTTCACGGCCAGGAAGTCGCGCCCGATGTTCTCGTACGCGCCAGTCTCGATCAGGTGGATGTGGTGGCTGTAGTATTCGATCCCCAGCTCGGCCAGGCACACCCGGACCTTCTTGGAGCAGAGCGAGAGCGCGTTGTGATACAGCTCGAACTCTGATTCCGCGGGCAGCACGAGATCGGTGTGTAAACCACCCAACATGGCCGATGTGCGCCGGTGGCTACGTTCCCACACCACCCAGCCGAGTGCGGCAACGATCGCGACCAGGCTCAGGAGCCACATGCCCCCATCCTGCCATGCTGGGGGAACGCGTTGTGTCATTCTGGGCAACTTCCTTCCCATCGCGAGACGGCTCGACTCGCCGGACCGCTCGCAAGTCAGTGGAATTACGCAGGTGCGAGCGCTCTCCGGGATGTGGCACGCACCTTGCGGCAGCGTGTGTGGGGATGGCGCGTTGTTCCGGCTGGTTCCTCGCTCATGCTGGCGTCGTCCCCCGTTTCTAGCCCTATGGAGTGCTCTGGCACTTCCGATGTTTCGCTGGCCTCGCACCGGTTGGCATCAGCCGCCGTGACGCGGGGCGTGAGACAGCGAAGGCCCGGCCTCGCCCGCCTGCGCGGGCGAGGCCCAAGGCTTGGCCCGAGCGCGACTCGGCGGCATGCTGGATGGGTGTTCGCGCGCCTGCGTCAGCTCTGCGCCTTCGGGCTCCTCCTGCTGCTGCTTGGCTGCATCCGCGAGACGACGTTTCCCGACGTCGTTCTGATCACTCTCGACACCACTCGCGCCGACGCGCTCGGCTGTTACGGCGGCTCGCCGGGTGCCACGCCGCATCTCGATGCGCTGGCCGAGCGCGCCACCCTCTTCGCCAATGCATCGGCGCAGGCCGCGGTCACACCCGTCTCTCACGCCTCGATCTTGACCGGGCTGAACCCCTACACGCATGGGCTTCGCGTGATGCACGGCCGCACCGAGAACCGGCTCGCCGATGCGGCCCGGACGCTGCCGGAGGTCCTGCGTGCAGCGGGCTACCGCACGGCCGCGTTCACCAGCGCCTTCCCGGTCACCCGGCGCTTCGGTGTGGCACAGGGCTTCGATCTCTTCGAAGAGTCGTTGGGGGCCCACGCCCGGCGGGGGGGGGGCGCCGGCGCGCGGCCAACCG
>JAYZFK010000017.1:0-48506 GCA_036336835.1 Myxococcota bacterium
GGAGCGGATAGGAAGTATAAGCCGCGTTTTGGCAGCACGTCCGAGTATGGATGTTATGACGAGTCCCCGTGGGAGCAGTGTGGCGGGGCGATTTCAAGGTGGGGATGGCGTTGGCGGGGTGCGCGGTGGTCTCGGTTGGGCGGATGAGCGGAATGCGGGCGCAGGTCGGCTGGCGGGATATCGGGTTGCCGTTGTCGCGGGGCTTGCGGGGGCGGGTATCGACCTCAGTCGTCTTCGTAGGCGCTGCGCTGGTCGAAGTCGAACGGCGGGTCGTCGGCCGGGTCCGGCGTAGAGGCGGCGGGCTCGGCGGAGTGGGCGGCTGCCGGAGGTGGGGCGCGGGCGGTCAGGCCGAGGCACTCGAGGATGGCGCGGGCGACGGCGGGGTCTTCGATGGCGGCGATCGCGCGCAGCGTCGCGCCACAGCGGGGACACGAGAGCGCGTCGATCGCGAACACGCGCTGTAGCAGGGCGGCCCAGCGCATGCGTTGCCGAGGACTGGTGACAGCGTCGCAGGCCGGCGTTTCATTGCGCGCGCTGGCTTCGGAAGGGCTCGGTGAGTCGGCAGGGCCCGCCGCTCCTGGGTGCGCCGGTACGACTCGCTCGCGCAGGCTGGCGGCGGGGGCGAGGATGCCGTGGTAGCGCACCTGGTGGGCGCGCGGTGGCGGGATCAGGGGAACCAGCCGGTCGAGCAGGTCGCGGCGCTCCATCAGGATGTGGCTGGTGCCGTCGCGCCAGCGAGTCTTGAGGCGCAGCGCGAGCCGGCCATCGGTGCGCGACTCGAGCCGGTCGCGGCCGAGCGGCGGGCGCCCGACATAGCGACACAGTCGCTCGAGGCGGTGGCGGTCGCGGGCCGGGACGGCCACGGCGGCGTGCAGGCTCAGCTCGGCGTGGCGGGCGAGGGCCGCCTGGGCCTCGTCGCCGCGCGCCGCTTCGGTGCTCGGCTCGACGCGGTCGCCGAGCCGTCGCCACGGCTGGCCGGCGTCGGGTCCGGTGGCGATGCGGGTGCGCAGCGAGGCCTGGGCGAGCAGTGCGAGCAGCGGCTCGTCGCGGGCGAGGGCGTCGTCGTCGCCGTCGCTGCGGGCCTCGATCAGGCGCCGCAGCCGGCGGGCGGCTCCGACGAGCACGCGGGCGACGTGGTCGCCCGTCGGCGGCGGCAGGGCGATGAACTCGGGCGCCGTACCCGGGCGCGGGTCATAGAGATAGGCGCCGTCGAGCGCCAGGGTATGGAAGTGGAGGTTCAGGTTCAGGGCCGAGCCGAAGCGCTGCAGGAAGGTGACCGCGCCGCACTGCTCGGCGCGCCGGCCGAGCTCGTGGCGGACGCGGCGGCGCAGCTCGGCGAACAGGGCGCGGACGAAGGCCTGCAGCACCTGGCTCGTGAGCTTCGCGTCGTAGGCGCAGCGGTAGCGGAGCGGGTAGGGGAGCGTGAGCACCCACTGGCGGACGGGCACCTCCGGCAGTACCCGGTCGACGAGATGGGCGGCGGTGTCGGCCATGCGGCGTCCGCCACAGGACGGGCAGAAGCCGCGGCGCTTGCACGAGAAGGGGACGAGCCGTTCGAGGTGGCATTCGTCGCAGCGCAGACGGAGGAAGCCGTGCTCGAGGATGCCGCAGCGAAGGAAGGCGCGGAGCTCTTGCTCGATGAACGGCGGAGCGGGCCGATCGCGTTGGCGAGCGCGGGCGAGAAAGGGTTCGAGCTCGTCGCGTACGGTCTGGTAGAGCAGCGTGCCTTCTGGCTGCCGCGGGGTGTACTCGGCCGCGCCGTCGCCGGCTCCGAGCGGAGCCGGTGCGCGGGCCAACGCGCGGGCGGCGGGCAGCTCGACGGGCGCTTGCAACGTCACGACGTCGAAGCGGTACTGCCAGAGTCGTGCCGGTCTCTCGGCGTTCGAGGCGGCGGCCCGTCTCGGACAGTGAACCGCGGTTCACACGCCGGGCGGACGGAAGCTGGCGATGGCGGTCAACGCGGCGGGCCGAGGCTGTTCCCACTGCCAGGAGGGCGCGGAGCAGGAGACGCGAAGCTGCGATGCTTGCGCGGTGGTGGCCCAGGCCAGAATCGAACTGGCGACACCCGCATTTTCAGTGCGGTGCTCTACCGACTGAGCTACCGGGCCACGGGGCGAGCAATCTAGCCCGTCGCCTGGGAGCCAGCTAGAGCGGGCTCGCGGGCGGCTCCGCCGCTCGCGGCTCCGGCGTGGTCGGTGCCGGGTCCTGGCGCGCCCCGGCGATGGTGCCGGCCTTTGCCGCCGGTGCGACCCGCACCTTGCTCATCGCGAGCGATTCGATGGGGCGGTTCTTCGGGCCCCAGCGCCCGGCGATGTCGCGCTCGACCTCTGCGATCCGGTCGACGACGTCCATGCCCGAGACGACGCGCCCAAACAGCGAGTGGTCGCGATCGAGGTGCTGCGAGTCGGCGTGGACGATGAAGAACTGGCTGCCGCCCGTTGCCGGTGCACCCCGGTTCGCCATCGACACCGCCCCGCGCAGGTGGGGCGCGTCGCTGAACTCGTCTTCGATCGTGTAGCCGGGCCCGCCGGCTCCATCGTCGCGCGGATCGTCGTTGCGCGTGTTGGCATCGCCGCCCTGGATCATGAAGCCGGGGATCACGCGGTGGAAGGTCGTCCCGTCGTAGAAGCCCTGGGCGGCGAGCTTCTGGAAGTTGGCGACCGTGTTCGGGGCGAGTTCCGGGTAGAGCTCGATCTCGATCGTGCCGAGGCCCGCCACTTCGATCAAGGCGTGAGGGTGCGCACCGTCGGGCCAGCTCCAGCGGGTGGGCTCGACGGGCTCCGGGGCGCGTTGCGTCGCCCGGGGTCTCTGGCGCAGCTCCCGGAAGACGGTGTGGTCGCCCGTGGCATCCTGCGCCTCGATGCCGCAGCCCGATGCGAGGACGAGTGCCAGCCACGGCGCGCCCAGCAGGGCGCTGGCTCGTTTGGCGAAGCAGTTGCTACAGGGCATCGCTCGCTCTCCTCGAAGCCCGTATCGGAGGAATCGGTCGCTGGGTTGAACTCCGCTCGGCGGGGGACGACCAGGCCCGCGAGACGCGCCGCGCGCGAAAGAGGGCGTCGCGAACCCCGCGCCCGTAGACTCCGTGCCATGCGCAACGCGGCGATCTCGCTCTCGATCGCACTCCTCGGCCTGTCGGTTGCGCCTCGCGCGGACGCCGCCACGCCGTCGCCCGCCATGGGTCGCGACGGCATGGTCGTGACCTCGCAGGTCGACGCCACGGTGGCCGGTCACGCCATGCTCGCGCTCGGCGGCAATGCGATCGACGCCGCGGTGGCCAGTGCGTTTGCGATCGGCGTCACCCAGCCGTTCTCCACCGGGATCGGCGGCGGCGGCTTCATCCTGATCCACCTCGCCGGCGAAGGCGGCGGCGAGGTGATCGCCATCGACGCGCGCGAGACGGCGCCGGCCGCGGCTTCGCGCGACATGTATCTGGTCGACGGCGTGGCGAGCGATGCCTCGGTGCGCGGCGGGCTCGCGGTGGCCACGCCGGGCCTGGTGCGCGGGCTGCTGAGCGTCCAGCAGGACTACGGCCGGCTGCCCCTGGCGACGGTGATGGCGCCGGCGATCCGCCTGGCCCGCGAGGGCTTCGCCATCAGTCCCTACCACGCGCGCATGATCGGTTTCATGCGCCAGCGGCTGCCGGCCGACGATCCGCGGTTTGCCGAGACTGCGCGCATCCAGTTTCCGCCCGAGGGCACGACCGCGCTGCCGGGCTGGCGGCTCGTGCAGCACGACCTCGCCGACACGCTGCAGGCGATTGCCGAGCGCGGGGACGCGGCCTTCTACGGCGGGCCGACCGCGCGGGCGATCGCGCAGGCTGTCGCCGCTGCGGGCGGCCTGCTGACGGAGGCCGACCTGGCCGGCTACGGCGTGCGCCGGCGGCCCGCGGTCGTCGGCAGCTACCGCGGGTTCGAGGTGTTCAGCTTTCCGCCGCCGTCGTCGGGGGGCGTCGCGCTGCTCGAGATCTTGAACGTGCTCGAGGGCTTCGATCTGGCCGAGCGGCCGCTCGGCAGCAGTGCTTCGATCCACCTGATCGCCGAGGCGATGAAGCTCGCGTTCGCCGACCGCGCCGTGCATCTCGGCGATCCGGACTTCGTGGAGATTCCCGTCGCGCGCCTGACCTCGAAGGAGTACGCGGCCGAGCAGCGAGCGCGCATCAACCCGCCCTGGTTTCGCCGCGCGCCCTGGACCTGGGGTCGCCGCGAGCACGCGATCCGAGTGAAGGCGCCGGGCCAGCTCCACGACGATGCGGGCACCACGCATCTATCGACCTCCGACGCCTGGGGCAACGCGGTCGCGATCACCGAGACGATCAATACGCCGTACGGCTCGGGCATCACGGTCCCCGGGACCGGCATCTTGCTCGACAACGAGATGGACGACTTCTCGAAGAAGCCCTTCGAGCCGAACGCCTACGGGCTGATCGACACGCGGGGCGCCAACGCGATCGCACCCGGCAAGCGGCCGCTGTCGAGCATGACCCCGACCATCCTGCGCAAGGACGGACAGCTGTTCATGGTGACGGGGAGCCCCGGCGGACCGCGCATCATCTCGACCACGCTGCTCGCCATCCTCGGTGTCGTCGACTACGGGCTCGACGTGAAAGCGGCGGTCTCGGCGCCGCGCTTCCACCACCAGTGGGTGCCCGACGTGTTGGCGGTCGAGCCGTCGGTCGCGCTCGACGTCGTCGAGGCGCTGCGCGCGCGCGGACACGACGCCCAGCCCGGGCGACGCGAGTGGTCGGCCGCCGAGTCGATCGTGATCGACTCCGAGACGGGCTGGCACTACGGTGGCAACGATCCGCGGCGCGACGGGCTGGCGCTCGGCTTCTCGGCGCCGGGGGATGATCGTTAGTCGGCGGCGCGATCGGGTCAGGGACAGATCGCGGCTTCGACGCGGGCCTCGGAGCGCACCACCCGCTGGGCCGCGCGCAACAGGTCCTCGGCCGTGAGTGCCTCGATGCGCTCGGGGTAGCGCAGCGCCGCGTCGGTTCCGAGACCGTAGCGACCGTCGAGCGCCAGGCTCGCAGCGCGCGCCGCGCTGCGCTGGCGGTCGATGGCGTGGTTGCCGACGAGGTAGCGCCTGGCCCGGTCGAGCTCGGAAGCACTCACCGGCTCCTGGACCAGCCGATCGAGCTCGATCTTGATGCCGCCGCGAGCCTGCTCGAGCTTCTCGGGAGCGGTCGCGATGTAGACGCCGAAGAATCCCGGGGCCACGCCCTCGACGTTGACGGCGCTGACGCTGTAGGCGAGCCCCTGCCGATCGCGCAGCTCGAGGAACAGGCGTCCGCTCTGGCCCGTCAGGATCTGCGCCAGCAGCTCGAGCGCGAAGCGGTCGGGGTCGTCGAGGGCCAGGCCCTGGAACCCCATCACGAAATGAGCCTGCGCGCGATCGGCGCTTTCCTGCACGATGCGCGGCTCGCTGGGTGCCGGCTCGGGCTCGGGCCAGGTGGTGGCGTCCGTCCGGTCGCTGCGCTCGGCGAGTGCGGCGAAGCGGACCGAGCACGCCTGGGCGATCCAGTCCGGATCGACATCGCCGGCGACGCCTAGCACGAGATTGTCGGCGTGGATCAGTCGGTCGTGGTGCGAGCGCACGGCGGCGCCGTCGAACGCCTCGACCGTCTCGCGCAGTCCCGAGATGGGCAGGCGATACGGATGGCGCTCGAACAGCGTGCGCTGGAAGAGATGGAAGCAACGCTGTGCCAGGCGATCGGTGCGGCGCTCGATCGAGGCGAGCACATCGCGCCGCTCGCGCTCGAGCTCGGTCGGGTCGAAGGCCGGCTCGAGCAGCGCCTCGGCAAACAGGTCGAGCGTCGGCTCGAGCTTGTCGGAGGTGCACTCGAGGGTCGCGCCGAGCGAGCTGCGGCCGGAGAAGCTGTCGACCTCGGCCGCCAGGTTCTCCACGGCGCGCGCAAAGCTCGCGGCGCCACGGCTGCGCGTTCCGCGCAGCCACATCGAGCTGGTGAAGCTCGTCAGTCCCGCAGTTGCGTCGTTCTCGGCGAGCAGCCCGCCGAGCAGCGCCGCGCGCACGCTGACCACCGGGACCTCGCGCGTCGGCATCACGTGCAGCACCGCACCGCCGGAAAGCGGGTAGGTCTCCACGCCCTCGCTCGCGCCGGGTGCCGCCGGCACGCGCCGGGGCGGCGTGAAGGTGCGGCGGGTGCGCTCGGTGCCGCGCTCGACCGCCGCCGCCAGCGAGCCCTCGTCGAGCGCGGGCGCCGAGCCGGTCGTTTCGGGCAGCAGCGCGCAGGCGGTGAGCTTCTCGGGCGCCAGGTACTGGATCGCGACGCGTTGCAGGTCTTCAGGGGTCGCGTTTCGAACCGACTCGAAGTAGCGCTCCTCGCTGCGGAAGTCGCCGCTCAGCACGTGGAAGTGGCCGAGCTTGCTGGCCATGCCCGAGACGCTCTCGCGTTCGAAGTGCTCGGTGGCCAGGAAGTTCGCGCGAGCCCGGTCGAGCTCTTCTGCGCTCACCGCCTCGCAGCGCAGGCGCTCGACGTGCTCGAGCACCGCCTCGACCGCGCGGGTCGCCCGCTCGGGCTCGCACTCTAGATCGATCGAGAAGAGCCCCGGGTCGAGCGGCGTGTAGCACGACGCGTCGATGCGGTCGGCCAGGCCGCGCGTCTCCTTGACGTCGCGGACGAGCCGGCTCGACTCGGCCTCGCCGAGAACGAAGGCGAGCAGGTCGAGATGGGTCGCGTGCACTTCGCGGAACGAGGGCGCGCGCCACGAGAGGTCGAGCCGCGTTCGCTCGAACGATCGCTCGAGGACGGCCGTGCGCAGCGCGTGCTGCTCGGGCTCGATCGCGCGACCCCGCGCGGTGCCGCCGGGCTCGGCGTCCGCAAACAGGCGGCGGATGTGCTCGGCGAGCTTGCCCGCCTCGAAGTCGCCCGCCGCCACCACGACCAGGTTGTCGGGCGTGTACCAGCGGCGGAAGAAGGCCCGCACCATCGGCTCGTCGAAGCGCGCGACGTTCTCCGCCGTTCCCAGGATCTGGGCGCGGTACGGATGGACCTGGTACGAGGTCGAGAAGGCCAGGTCCGAGAGCGCGTGGCCCGGCGAGTCCTGCGAGCGCCGGATCTCCTCGAGCACCACCTCGACCTCGCGCTGCACCTCGAGCGGATCGAAGGTCGAGTGGCGCACCGCGTCGACCAGGACGTCGAGCCCGGTCTCGAGGGCGGTGCTCGGCAGCGTGGCGTAGTAGACGGTGACGTCGAACGACGTGTAGGCGTTGATCCGCCCTCCCGCGCCCTCGACCTCGCCGGCCACGTCTCCCACACCGCGGCGCTCCGTGCCCTTGAAGAGCATGTGCTCGTGGAAGTGCGCGAGCCCCTCCTCGCCCGGGCGCTCGTCCGCCGAGCCGACCTTGGCCCAGATCTGGAGGTTGGCGACCGGGGCAACGTGCGCTTCGCGCAGCAGCAGGGTCAGCCCGTTGGGCAGGACTTCGTAGTGGACGGTGGGCTGGGACAATCTCGCGGCGAAGGTACCCGAGCCGGCGCTCGTCCGCTGCGAGGCGTGCGGCGTGGGGTCTCGGGGCTCTACTCTCGGGTCGATGACGAGTGTCGGGGTCTACGTCCACGTTCCGTTCTGCGAACGAGTGTGTCCCTACTGCGACTTCGCCGTGGTCGCGGCCCGGCCGCTTCGCTCGAGGGATCAGACGCGCTACGTCGCAGCCCTCCGGACCGAGCTCGAAGCTCGCGCGGCGCCGTATGCCGAGCGTGTGCTGGCGAGCCTCTATCTCGGCGGGGGCACCCCATCGCTCCTCGAGCCGGACGCGGTGGCGGCGATCGTCGACGCGGTGGACGCGCAGTTTCCCGAGTCGTCGGGCGACTGCGAGGTCACGCTCGAGGTCAACCCGAGCACGCTCGAGCGCGAGCGGTTGCCCGGCTTCCGCGCCGCCGGTGTCAACCGGTTGTCGATCGGTGTGCAGAGCTTCGACGACGAGGTGCTGCGGCGGCTCGGTCGAGCGCACCGCGCGGGCGAGGCGCGCGCCACGTTGCGCGCTGCCCGCGACGCCGGCTTCGAGAACCTGTCCCTGGATCTGATCTTCGCGGCGCCGGGCGGCTCGCGGGACCAGCTCGCGCGCGACCTGGACGAGGTCGTCTCGTTCGGTCCCGAGCACGTGTCGACCTACGAGCTCACCATCGAGCCCGGCACGCCCTTCGCGCTCGCGCAGGCGCGCGGGCAGCTCGCGCGCGCCGGCGAAGACGAGACGATCGCAGCGCTCGAGCGCATCGAGTCGGTCCTCGGGGCCGCGGGTCTCGTCCGCTACGAGATCTCGAGCCACGCGCGCGCGGGCTTCGAGTCGCGCCACACCCGACGCTACTGGCGGCGCGAGCCGGTGCTGGGCCTCGGCATGAGCGCCTGGTCCTCGCTCGTGGCCACGCCCGAAGCGCCCCACGGCGGACGCGTCTCCAACCCGCGCTCGCTCGCGGCCTATCTGGAGGCGGTCGAGGCCGGCGATCCGTCCGCCGGCAGCAGCGAGCTCCACGACGCGGCGACGGCGCGCTGCGAGGCGATGTTCCTCGGGCTGCGCCAGCGCGAGGGCATCCGCGCCCGCGCGTTCGAGGCGGAGTTCGGGGCACCGCCCCGGGCCTTCTTCGGCCAACAGATCGAGACGATGTGTGACCAGGGCCTGCTCGAGGAGCGCGACCGCGGCGACCTGCGCCTCAGCCCGCGCGGCTGGCTGCTCGCCGATACGGTGGCCAGCTACTTCGTCTGATCGCGTGCCAGGTGGGCGATTACCGCGTCCGCAAACGCGCGTGTTCCGAGCTGGCCGCCGATGTCGGCGGTCTTCTCGCCGCGGCGCAGGGCGGTGTTGTAGGCCTCGCGGATGCGCGTTGCGACCTGGCGGTAGTGTGGTTCCCCGTCCCCGGTTTCGCTCAGGTAGTTCAGCAGCATCACAGCGCTCATCAGCAGGGCGAGTGGGTTGGCGCGATCGCGCCCGGCGAGCGCGGGCGCAGAGCCGTGTACGGCCTCGAACACGGCCGCGTGGTCGCCGAGGTTCGCCCCCGGCGTCACCCCGAGGCCGCCGACCAGCCCCGCGCACAGGTCGGACACGACGTCGCCGTACAGGTTCTCGCACAGCAGGACGTCGAACTCCGACGGGTTCTGGACGAGTCGCATGCAGCCCGCGTCGATGATGCGCTCGTCGTACTCGATCTCGCTGCCGGCGAAGGTCTCACGGGCGCACGACAGGAACAGCCCGTCGCTGAGCTTCATGATGTTGGCCTTGTGGAAGCTGGTGACCCGCCGCCGCCCGCGGCTGCGCGCATAGTCGAGCGCGTAGCGGGCAATCCGGCGACACGCCTTCTCGGTGGCGACCTTGAGCGAGGTCACCACGCCCTCGGTGATCGTGTTCTCGATTCCCGAATACAGCCCCTCGGTGTTCTCGCGCACGATCACCAGGTCGACGTCGTCGAAGGGGCTCGCGACGCCGGGCAGGTTGCGCACCGGCCGCACGGCCGCATAGAGATCGAGCTCGCGGCGCAGCGCGACGTTGACCGACGAGAACCCCTCGCCGATCGGGGTGGTGCAGGGCCCCTTGAGGGCGATGCCGTGGCGCCGGATCGCCTCGCAGGTCGACGCCGGCAGGACCGCCTGCTCTCCTGCCTCGATCGCCGCAATGCCCGCGAACCGGCGCTCCCAGGCGAGGTCGGCGCCGGCGGCGTCGAGGATCCGGACGACCACGTCGCACACCTCGGGCCCGATGCCGTCGCCGGGAATCAGTACACAGGTTCGAGCCATCGCGTTCCCCACCCCCGGGTGTGCTCGCCAGCCGCAGCCCGTCGCGAGGATAGCGGCGGCTTGGCGAGCCCCTGGCCCGGCTCTCCGGCCCCGGAGGGAGCCGCAGGGCGGTCCGGATCCGCTCGGGTCGCGCTCGATCTGGCGCGGCCGCTTGAACATCCGCTCCGGCGTCGCGAAACTCCACACCATGTCCCGGCTGCGACGACCCGACTCACCCGATGCGGCGGTGGCGCTCGAGCTGAGCGAACGGCAGCAGATCGTGCTGCGCGCGATGGTGGCCGCCTACATTGCCGAGGCCGCACCCGTCGGCTCTGCCAGACTCTCGCATCTGCTCCCGGTCCCCCTGTCCGCGGCCAGCATCCGCGGGACGGTGGCCGAGCTGCGCGAGCGCGGGCTGGTCGAGCAGCCGCACAAGTCGGCGGGCAGCCTTCCGACGACACGCGCGATCGAGGTCTTCGTCCACTACCTGATGGCAGAGCCCGCGCTCGCCGAGTACGAACGGCGCTCACTGCGCGATTCGTTCGAGGACGTCGACGCGTCTGGCGCGGTGCGTCTGGTGTCGACGCTGCTCTCGGAGCACGCGCGCCAGCTGGGCTTCGTGGTCGCGCCGAGGCTACCGACCATCCGGCTCCAGCACGTGAGCTTCGTGCGGGTCTCGAGCGATCGTGTGCTGGTGATGCTGCTCGCCCGCTCGGGTCGAATGCACCGGCGTACGATCGATCACGCGGGCTCCAACGATCAGGCGGAGCTGGATCGCATCGCCGGCGAGCTCAACCGGCGCGTCGTCGGTCACACTTTGACGGAGATCCGCGTCCTGCTCGGCGAGGAGCTCTCGCAGCTGCGCCACCGTGCGAACGATCTGCTCGAGCGCGCGCTAGCGCTGGGGCTGCGCGCGCTCGACGCCGACGAGTCCGGGCCGCCCGACCTGTTGCTAGGCACGCGCGAGGCGCTGCTCGATCAGCCGGAGTTCCACGATCCCGAACGTATCCGCGAGCTGTTCGCCGCCATCGAGGCCGGCGAGAGCCTGCTCGAGCTGTTGGATCGGGTGGTGATCAACGAGGGAGTCCACGTCGCGTTCGGCGATGAGCTCCACCTGGCCGAGCTGCGGCGCTGCGCGTTGGTCGCGGCGACCTACGGGCGTGCCGGGGAGTCGCCTCAGGGCGTGCTCGGCGTGATCGGGCCGTCCCGGATGGACTTCCGGCGGGTGATCCCGCTGGTCGAATACTGCTCGACCATCGTCAGCAGCAAGCTCGCGTTGGCCGATGAGTCGGGTACGCGCGAACACGCCTGAGTCAGTTGCGGGACCAGCCACCAGCCACCGCCCGCAGGCCCAGGCACGAAACGGATAGGACCGATCTATGGCCAGGAAGCGCAAGGACCAGTCCGCCGACGCCGGCGAGGAGCGTGTCGAGGGCTGGGAGGGCCTGGCGGCCGATGAGCCATCGGCCGGAACGCTCGCGCCGAGCAACGAGCTCGAGGCCGCGCTCAAGGAGGCCAGCGAAGCCGTCGCTCGGCGCGCCGACTCGACGCCCGCCGAGTCCGCACCGCCGGACTCGCCGGAGGCGCTGCGCGAAGCGCTCAGCCAGGAGCTGCAGACGCTCAAGGCCGAGTACGAGGCCTCGCAGGACGAGCTCGAGAAGACAAGGGAGCAGCACCTGCGCGCGCAGGCCGACCTCGAGAACCTGCGGCGCCGCAGCCTCAAGGAGAAGCAGGATACGCATCTGTACGGCCAGCAAAATCTGGTCAAGGAGCTCCTGCCATCGGTCGATAACCTCGAACGCGCCATCGAGCACGCGGAGCAGAGTACTTCTGAGGAGTTGCAGCAGCTTTTGCAGGGTGTCGAGCTGGTCCGTCGGGAGCTGCTCGGGGTGCTCGAACGCTTTGGCGTGACGCGGATCGAGGCTGCGGGTGCCGCGTTCGATCCGGCCGTTCACGAGGCGGTGGCGCAGACCCCGACGACCGAGGTCGAGCCGAACACCGTCGTATCGGTGGCGGAGGAGGGCTATCAGCTGCGTGATCGGATGCTTCGGCCCGCCCGCGTGGTGGTGTCGAAGGCGCCCGACGAGCCGCAGCCGGAGCCCGATTCCGAGCAGTAGTGCCGGGGCAGCGCAAGCGCCGTCCCGGATGAGAAAAGGGGCGAGCGCGCGATGACCCATGTGATTGGAATTGACCTCGGCACGACCAACTCGTGCGTGGCGCTCCGGGCGTCGGGCTCGAACGAGGTCGTCGCCAACTCCGAGGGAGCGCGCACTACGCCGTCCGTCGTCGCCTTCACGGAGGGCGGCGAGCGGCTGATCGGTCAGATCGCCAAGCGCCAGGCCGTGACGAATCCCGAGCGGACGATCTTTGCCGTCAAGCGGCTGATCGGACGCAAGCACGACGCCGAAGAGGTCGGCTCGTTCTCGGGCATTGCGCCCTTCGGCATCGTCGCCGCCGACAACGGCGACGCCTGGGTCGAGATCGACGACCGCAAGTGCTCGCCGCAAGAGATCTCGGCGATGATCCTGAAGAAGCTCAAGGACACCGCGGCCGACTTCCTGGGTGAGCCGGTGACCGAGGCGGTGATCACGGTCCCCGCCTACTTCAACGATGCGCAGCGCCAGGCCACCAAGGAGGCGGGCGCCGTCGCGGGCCTCGAGGTCCTGCGGATCATCAACGAGCCGACGGCTGCGGCGCTTGCCTACGGCCTCGAGACGCACGGCGATCGGCGGATCGCGGTGTTCGATCTCGGTGGCGGCACCTTCGACATCTCGATCCTCGAGATCAGCGACGGCGTCTTCGAGGTCAAGAGTACCAATGGCGACACCTTCCTGGGCGGCGAGGACTTCGACAACCTGCTGGTCGAGCGGCTCGCCCGGCAGTTCGAGGAGGAGAGCGGCCTCGATCTGCGCCGCGACGCGATGGCGTTGCAGCGGCTGAAGGAGGCCGCCGAGCGCGCCAAGCAGGAGCTGTCGAGCTCGACCGAGACCGACGTGAACCTGCCGTTCATCAGCGCCGACGAGAACGGACCGAGGCACCTCGAGATCCGCCTGACGCGCGAGTCGCTCGAGGAGCAGGTCGCCGGCCTGGTCGATCGGCTGTCGCCGCCGTGTGAAGCGGCGCTCAGCGATGCCGGCTACTCGAAGGACGACATCGACGAGGTCATCCTGGTCGGGGGCATGACACGCATGCCGCTGGTCGAGGCCCGGGTTGCCGAGATCTTCGGCCGCGAGCCGCACAAGGGCGTGAACCCCGACGAAGTCGTCGCAATCGGTGCCGCGATCCAGGGCGGCGTGCTCACGGGCGACGTCGAGGACGTGCTGCTGCTCGACGTGACGCCGCTATCGCTGGGCGTCGAGACCCAGGGCGGCTTGATGACGCCGATCATCGAGAAGGACACGACCATTCCGGCGAGCCGGAGTCGTATCTTCTCGACCACCGAGGATCATCAGGACATCGTGCGGATCCACGTGCTGCAGGGCGAGCGCGAGATGGCTGCCGACAACAAGACGCTCAGCCGCTTCGAGCTGATCGGCATCCCACCCGCGCCGCGCGGTGTGCCGCAGATCGAGGTGACGTTTGCGATCGACGCCGACGGCGTGGCCAACGTCTCGGCCAAGGACCTCGGCACCGGACGCAGCCAGGGCATCGAAGTCACGGCCTCGAGCGGGCTCGAGCAAGCGGACATCGATCGCCTGATCACGGAGGCCGAGGAGCACGCGGCGGCCGACCAGACCCGGCGCGAGTGGCTCGACCTGTACAACAAGGCAGAGGGCATCGCCTACTCGACGGACAAGACGCTCGAGGAGTTTGCGGAGAACATCGAGGTGGCCGACCGCGTTGCGGTCGAGGCGGTGCTCGAGAAGGTGCGCGCCGCCATGCGGGACGAGGACCGGGAGGCGCTCGCCCAGATGACCGATGAGCTCTCCGGCGTGACCTATCAGATGACCGAGCGGCTCTACGCTGCACTCGGCGGGGACAGCACGTGATCCCCGCGGGGAATTCGACTCGTTCGATCTCGCGGGTTGCCAGGCAGGGGCGCGTGCCTAGCCTTGGCCGCTCATTGCTGTCGCTCCTGGCTGCCGCCTGGCGCTGTCCCGCGACAACCGTATGACCCCAGCCGGAGCAGCCATTTGGCCAACCGCGACTACTACGAAATGCTCGGTGTGCCCCGAGGCGCCAGCGAAGACGACCTCAAGAAGGCGTACCGCAAGCTCGCGCTCGAGAGCCATCCCGATCGCAATCCGGACGATCCTGCCGCCGAGGAGCGGTTCAAGCAGATCGGCGAGGCCTATGCGGTCCTGTCCGATTCCGACAAGCGGGCGCAGTACGACCGCTTTGGCTTCGTCGGCGGCCCGGGTAGCACCGGCGGCCCTGGCGGCTTCAGCTCGGATTTCGGAGACCTCGGTGGCTTCACCGATCTGTTCGACAGCCTGTTCGGCGACGTCTTCAGTGGCGGCGGAGGAGGCCGGCGTCGCCGCGCGGGCCGCAGTCAGCGCGGCGCCGACCTGCGATACAACCTCGAGATCTCAAGGGGCGACGTCCTCAGCGGCGCGAGCCGCACGCTCAAGCTGCCCAAGATGCGTCCCTGCGGCACCTGCAGCGGCTCGGGTCTGCGTCCCGGCCACACCCCCGCGGTGTGCGGCCGCTGCCACGGCAGTGGCCAGATGGTGTTCACCCAGGGCTTCTTCCGGGTCAACCGACCCTGCGACGAGTGCTCGGGCGCCGGCGAGATCGTGAGGGACCCCTGCACCGATTGCCGGGGCGCCGGGCGCACCGAGGGACAGCAGACGCTCGAGGTCACGCTGCCGGCGGGAGTCGACGACGGCTCGCGGCTGCGCCTGTCGGGCGAGGGCGAGGCCGGGATCGCCGGCGGACCGCCGGGAGACCTCTATGTGGTGCTGTCGATCGAGCCCCATCCCCTGTTCGAGCGCGACGGCAGGGATCTGCACTGCGACGTTCCGCTGTCGTTCGTCCAGGCCACGCTCGGCGACGAGATCGAGGTCCCGACGCTCGAGGGCAAGGTGACGATGCGGGTGCCCGAGGGCACGCAGTCCGGCAAGCTGCTGCGGCTACGCGGCAAGGGGCTCCCGCCGCTCCAGCCGCGCGCCGAGCCCAGCCAGCTCGCGCGGCTGCGGGGCGACATCTACGTGCGGATCTTCGTCGAGGTGCCAACCCGGATCTCGGACAGGCAGCGCGAGCTGCTCGAGGAGTTTGCCCAGGAGAGCGGAACCGAGGTATCTCCGCAGACCACCAGCTTCCTGGACAAGCTGCGCGACTTGTTCGATTGAGGCGCCCGGCCGAAGAGGTCGGGTGATGGGCGGCATGGAACAGACGCAACCGGTGACGGTCGCACGGCCGGCCAGAGTGGGGCTGCGGGGGGCCGCGGCGCTGATCGCTGTGCTCTCGCTGGGGCTCGGGGTCGCCTGCCAGACTCCGACGTATTCGCGCGTTGCGACGGCCGAAGAGAAGGCGGCCTTCGCCGCGGCCATGGCGTTCCTGCCGCAGGACCCGATCGGAGCGCAACAGCAGCTCGAGGCCTTCCTCGAGATCTACCCCGGCAGCCCGTTGGCCGACGACGTGGGCGAGAAGCTTGCGGCGATCGAGCTGGGACAGGGTCGCCGGGCCGAGGCCGAGGCCTGGCTTCGCTGGATCCTGCGCGAGCACCCCAACGGCGACCGCAGCGAGGCCGCGCGTCTGGCGCTCGCGGGCATTGCGCGCGGTCGCGGCGACGACGCCGAGGCGCGCCGGCTGTTCGCGGGGGTGCGTTTCGACCGGATGGACGCGGCCCAGCGAGTCGTCGCCTACCGGATGCTCGCCGACCTGGCCGTTTCCAATGCCGACCGCCTGCGCTGGCTGGGCGAGCTGTACCGCGCTACCGACGGTGCGATCGCCCGCGCACGGGTCGAGCTGGACATGGATGCCGCGCTGGCGAGCCTGTCGGTCGGCCCGATGGAGCGTCTCGCCGACCAGCTCGGCGATCGCCCGCCCGCGGCGCGCGTGCACCTGCGGCTGGCCGAGCGGGCGCTCGAGGCCGGCGATCTGATCGGCGCGACGCGGCGGCTCGCCCGCGCCGACTCCATGGAGCAGAGCGATCGTTCCGCCGCGCTGCGCAGCGAGATCGCGCGCCGGATGGCGCTGCGCGAGCAGCTCGCGACGGCGGGCGTGCTTCCGACCTTCGCCGAGCTCAGTCACCTGCCCGCGCCGCAGACCGACGGCGCTGTCGGGACACTGGGCGTCGTGCTGCCCCTGTCGGGCGCCTTCGCGCGCTTTGGCGAGGAGAGCTTGCGCGGCATCCTGCTCGCGACCGGGATCTTCGACGAGATCGCGACGGCGCAGCAGCTGGGCGGCGAGTTCGAGCCGCCGCGAGGCGGGGCGCGTGTCCGGCTCGAGGTGCGCGACACGGCGGGCAGTCCCGAGCGGGCCGCTGCGGCGGTGAGCGAGCTGGCCGCACGCGATGACGTCGTTGCCCTGATCGGTCCGTTGCTGGCGGCAGAGTCCGAAGCGGCGGCGCGGGTGGCGCAGCAAGAGCAGATTCCACTGCTCACGCTCACCTCGCGCGAGGACGTGGCCACGGGTCGCGATCGCGTGTTCCGGCTGCGCACGACGCCTACCGACGAGGTGCGCTTCCTGGTCGATCACGCCGTCGATCAGCTCGGCGCTCGGCGCTTCGCCGTGCTGTATCCGGGCGACACCTACGGGCGGGGCATGCGCGATCACTTCTGGGAGGCCGTCGAGGCGCGCGGCGGGCACGTCGTCGCAGCGTCGAGCTATGCGCCCAACACCCGGGACTTCGCGGAGCCGATTCGCCGCATGATCGGCTACCCGCTGCTCACGGCTCTCGAGCGCAAGGCGCTCGCCGAGCGCGAGGATGCGCTGAGGCGCGCACGCCGGCGGCTGCCGCCGGACGAGGCGTCGGAGGTGCGCGAGGTCATCATGGGTGTGCTGGGGCCGCACGGCGAGCCGCTGCCCCCGATCGTCGACTTCGACGCGCTGTTCATCCCCGACGACTATCAGAACGTGATCATGATTGCGCCGCACCTGGCCTCGCAGGATGTGAGCGGCGTGCATCTCCTGGGATCGTCCGGCTGGGTGGACGAGTCCCTGCTTCGGGACGCCGGCAGGCACGTTCGCGGCGCGGTGATCGCGGCGCTCTTCCACCCGCAGAGTCGCTACACCTTCGTCTCGGACTTCGTCGATCGCTTCACGACGCACTTCGACGCCGTGCCCAACGTCTTCGCGGCGAGTGCCTACGACGCCGCGAATCTGGTGCTGGTGCAGCTCGCTGCGGGCCACGACTCGCGCGACGCAGTGCTCGACGGCGTCGCGGGCGTCCACGGCTACCCGGGCGCGTCAGGCGTCACGAGCTTCCTGCACGACGGGAATGCGCGGAAGCGGCCCTTCCTGCTCGGCGTCAAGGGTCGGAGGCTGATTGCCCTCGAGTGATTACGGGGTTTCGCCTCGCTCGATGGGGTCTGTTGCAGTTGCGCCGGGGCTGCTGTTGGGGAGTCGCCTCGCTGCCCGGCTGAGGACGGGTCTCTCCTTCACGAACGTGCAGCGTTCCCTCAAGTCAGCCTCGCGAAGAGTCGAAAGCCCTCTCGATGGACAACAATCTTCCCGTCGATGATGCGGTTCGCGGACTGCCCACTGAGCTGCCGGTCTTGCCGCTGCGCCAGTTCGTGGCATTTCCGTTCATGGTGCTCCCACTGTTCGTTGCGCGCGATCGCTCGATCGCCGCAGTCGACGATGCGCTCGCGGGCGATCGCATGCTGCTGCTGGTCTCGCAGCGCGACGCGTCTCAGAGCGAGCCCGAGCCGGACGATCTGTATCGTGTTGGAACCGTGGCCGTGGTGCTGCGCAGCATGCACCTGTCCGACGGCCGGGTGAAGGTGCTGCTGCAGTGCCTCCGCAAGGTTCGAATCGATTCCTTCATCGAGCACGAGGGCTCGAACTGGGTGAACGTGACGCCGGTCGACCACGATGGCGACTCGAGCTGGACCGCCGAGGGCGAGGCCATCGTGCGCGCGGTGCGTTCGCGGGTCGAAGAGCTGCTTCCGCTGAAGAATCTCCCGCCGGAGGTGCTGGCGGTGACGACCGGGGTCGAGCGCCCGGGCCGTCTCGCCGACCTGGTGGCCTCGCACCTGCAGCTGCGGGTTGCGGAGGCGCAGGAGATCCTCGAGGTCGACGACTCCCTGGCCCGCCTGCGCAAGGTCGATGCGATGCTGAAGCGCGAGCTCGAGCTCACCTCGACGCAGGCCGAGGCCGAGTCGCAGTCGCAGTCGAGTGCGCTCCACGGGGTCTCACACGAGCAGCGCGAGGCCTTCCTGCGCGAGCAGCTGCGTGCCATCCAGAGCGAGCTCGGCGAGGTCGACCCGCGCGGCGAGGAGGTCGACGAGTACCGAGCGAAGCTCGAGGAGATGGTACTGCCGCCCGCGGCCCAGGAAGAGGTGCTTCGCCAGCTGCGCCGCATGGAGCGGATGCATCCCGACGGTCCCGAGGCCCAGGTGGTGCGCAACTACCTGGACTGGATGGTCGATCTGCCCTGGGACACCGAGTCGACGGACGTGCTCGATCTGGTGAATGCGCGTGCCGTGCTCGATGCCGATCACGCGCACCTCGACAGCGTGAAGGAGCGGATCCTCGAGTTCCTCGGTGTGCGCAAGCTGCGCCAGGACTCGCGCGGTCCGATCCTGTGCTTTGCCGGTCCGCCCGGGGTTGGCAAGACGTCGCTCGGCCGATCGATCGCGCGCGCCATGGATCGCGAGTTCGTGCGCATCTCGCTCGGCGGCATGCGCGACGAGGCCGAGATTCGCGGTCACCGGCGCACCTACGTCGGCGCGATGCCCGGTCGCATCGTGCAGGCGCTCAAGCAGGCGGGAACCTCGAACCCCGTCTTCATGCTCGACGAGATCGACAAGCTCGGCAGCGACTTCCGCGGCGATCCGTCGGCGGCCCTGCTCGAAGTCCTCGATCCCGAGCAGAACAGCAGCTTCAGCGATCACTTCCTGAGCGTGCCCTTCGACCTCTCGAAGGTGCTGTTCATTGCGACTGCGAACCTGCTCGACCCGATCCCGCCGGCGCTGCGCGACCGGATGGAGGTGATCCAGCTTCCGGGCTACACGCCGGAGGAGAAGGTCGAGATCGGTTCCAGCTTCCTGGTGCCACACCAGATCGAGGAGCACGGCCTCGATGCGGGCGCAGTGCGCTTCACCCGCTCGTCCGTGAAGGCGCTGGCGACCCAGTACACCGCTGAGGCTGGCGTCCGCAATCTCAATCGCAAGGTCGCGGCCGTTTGCCGCAAGCTCGCGCGACGAGCCGCCGAGGGCGAGGCCATCAGCGCAGTCATCGATCGTCGCGCCCTGCATCGCTATCTGGGGCCGCCGGCGCAGTTTGCCGACGCGCGCCCGGAGCAGGGCGAGATCGGCGTCGCCACCGGCCTGGCCTGGACCGAGGCGGGCGGCGAGGTGCTGCCGATCGAGGCCGCGCTCACACCGGGCGAGGGTCTCGTGCTGACGGGGCACCTGGGCGATGTGATGAAGGAGTCGGGTCGCGCGGCGCTGTCCCATGCCCGCTCGATCCTGGGCGAGATCGACGCCGACGAGTCCATGCTGTCGCGCCACGAGGTGCACATCCACATCCCGGCGGGCGCGATTCCCAAGGACGGTCCCTCGGCCGGCGTGACGATCGCTGCCGCGATCGTGTCGCTCGCGACGAAGGTGCCCGTGTCCACCGATGTGGCGATGACGGGCGAGATCACGCTGCGCGGCCGGGTGCTGCCGGTCGGCGGAGTGCGCGAGAAGGCGCTCGCCGCGCTGCGCCACGGATTCACTCGGGTGGTGCTGCCCAAGGCGAACCTGCAGGACGTCAGGGAGATCCCGCGTGAGCTGAAGCGGCGGATCGAGTTCATCCCGGTGTCGACGATGCGCGAGGTGCTCGACGCCGTGCTCGAGCAGCCGCCGCAGTGGCGGACTCCTCCGCGCGCCAGTTCATCGGACAGGCCCCGCAGCGCGCCGGCCGCCGCCCGGCAACCCAGGTAGGCCAGCCCCGCGGGCCCTCTTTTCGCCCGATCGGTCTATTGTTGCGGGGTGCCGCGCCGACTTCGCGACCTCGGAGAATTCGGGCTCGTCGATCGCATCGATCGGCTCGTCGTGCGCGCGGGCGGCAGCGGCCGCGGCGTGGCGCTCGGCATCGGCGACGACGCCGCGCTGCTGCGACTGCGCGCCGCCGAAGAGCTCGTCGTCTCGACGGATGCGTCGGTCGAGGGGGTCCACTTCCGCTGGCAGACCGACGACGCTGGCGCGCTGGGCCGTCGCGCATTGGCGGCGGCGGTCTCGGACCTCGCTGCGATGGGGGCGCGGCCGCTCGGCTGCACGTTGAGCCTTGCGGCTCCGCCGGCGCTCGAGCTGCGGCGGCTCGAGCCCGCTCTGCGCGGCCTGGTCGCGGAGGCAGCACGGCGGAGCTGCCCGCTGGTCGGGGGCAACATCGCGCGCGCAGGCGAGACCTCGTTTCACCTGACGGTGCTCGGTGCGGTGAAGCGGGGCCGCGCGCTGCGCCGCGACGCAGCACGAGCGGGCGACCTGCTGCTCGTCACCGGCAACCTGGGTCGCGCGGCGCTGCGCCGGGCGCGCGCCGCGGCCGAGCGCAGGCCGAATCGCGATGTGCCGCCGGATCGGCTGCCTGCGGGGCGCAAGCTCGGCTCGCTCGGCCGGCGGGTCGCCTGCATCGATCTCTCGGATGGCCTCGCCGCCGACCTGCCACACCTGCTGGGCACCGGTCTCGGCGCCGAGGTGGCGGCCGATGCCTTGCCGCGCACTCGCGGCTTCGACGCCGGCTGCCGCCGGCTCGGGCTCGAGCCCAGCACGCTGCTCGCCTCCGGCGGCGAGGACTACGAGCTGCTGTTCAGCCTCTCGCCCGCGGCCGCGGACCCCACACGGCTCGCCCGTCGGCTCGGAGTGCGCGTCACGGAGATCGGCCGGGTGGTCGCTCGGCCCGGCATCCGTGGGCTCCCCGAGGGTGGCTGGCGCCACTTCTGAGGCCCGCCGCGACGGGCTTCTGTGCCGTCGCCTTCAAGCCGCTGATTCGAGGCACCGATACGTCGGGGGTGCGAATTCCGCTTGCTCCCAAGCTCGTGCTCGCGTCCCTGCTGGTCGCGGCGGTCTCGATCGGTCTGCCCGAAGCGATCCGCGCCGCGGGTTTCGCGCTGCCCAGCTGGGCCGCGACCCTGGTCGCGCTCGGCGCCGGTGGCGGCATCGGCCTCGTGTTCGCGCGCGGCCTGCTGGCAGAGCTCGTCGGTCCCTTGCAGGACACCGCCGACCGGTTGTCCGAAGGCGCGCGGGATCTCGGCCGGTCGATCCAGAGCTTGTCGCAGGGCAACGGCGAGATCTCGACCACGCTGAGCGCGGTGGCCGACAGCGTCTCGCACCAGCGCGAGGTGCTGGAGAACAGCACCCGCACCATCCAGGAGATCGCGAGCAGTATCGAGCTCACCGCCGGCCGTGCGCGCGAGGCATTCGGCTTTGCCGCCGAGGCCAACCAGAAGGCCGGCACCGGCGTCGAGGTGTCGCGGCTCGCAATCGAGAAGATGCAGACGATGTTCGAGCGGGTCGAACAGACGAGTCAGATGGTCTTCGACCTGGAGGCGAAGACCCGCCACGTCCACCAGATCACCGAGATCATCACCAGCGTCGCGCATCGCACGAACCTGCTCTCGCTCAACGCGTCGATCGAGGCGGCGCGTGCCGGCGAGGCGGGGCGCGGGTTCTCCGTCGTCGCCGACGAGATCCGCAAGCTCTCCGAGAGCGCGGGCCGCAGCGCCGACGAGATCTCGAAGCTGATCCACGAAATCCAGTCCGACACGAACCAAGTGGCCGACGAGATGCGCAAGTCGAGTCAGGTGATCGACGAGGGACGCGGGGACGTGAACGCCATCGCCGACGCCTTGTCGCAGATTTCGCTGTCCGTGGGCGAGGCCGCCGCGCGCTCCGAGGAGATCTTTCACGGCGCCGACGACCACGCAATCAAGACCGTGCGCATGGTGGCCTCGATGGACGAGATCTCGCAGGGCGCGACCGGCAGCGCCGACTCGATTGCCGGCGTCTCTCGCGTCGCGCAAGGGCAGCGGGGAGCGTTGTCCGAGGTCGTGGACGCCTCGGCCTCGATGACCGAGCTGGCCGGCCAGGTTCGCCGTGTGCTGCGCGGGCTTCGCGCCGGCGCGGCAGTCCGGCACACATCCGAGAGCGAGCGCGACGCGTGAGCGAGCCCGAAGCCCAGCGGTTGTTGCTGTTCGAGCTCGCCGGCCATGTCTACGGACTGCCGATCGGCGGGATCTTCGAGGTGGTCGAGGCGGGCGAGGTGTGTGGTGTGCCGACGCTGCCGGCGGTGCTGGCAGGCGTGATGAACTGGCACGGCGAGGCGCTGCCCGTTGTGGCCCCGAGCCTGCTGGTCTGCGAAGCGGCCGACGCCGCGGCGTTGCCCGAACGCCAGTGCGACGGCGCCGCGGCCCGGCGCACCCAGCAGGTGCTGGTGATCTCGGATCGTGGCGGCGAGCTGCCGAAGCTCGGCCTGCCGGTCGATTCGGTGCTGGGTCTGGTGGACGCCTCGAGCTGTCTGCGCGCGGGGCCGGACTCGTCGCGAGCGGCAGCGCAGCAGGCCGTTGCCGACGAGGGAGTCAGCGTGCTGGATCCGGGCCGCCTGGTGGCCCGGGCACGAAATGCAATCGATCAGCTGGCCGCCTGAAGCGGCCGATTCGGGGGAACGAATGAAGGGACGAGTACTGATTGCGGACGATGCGTCGTTCATGCGGCAGATGATCCGCGAGATCATCGAGCCGGAAGGCTTCGAGATCGTGGCCGAGGCGGGAGACGGCATCGTCGCCGTCGAGCAGTACCAGGCGGTGCGGCCGGACATCGTCACGATGGACATCGTGATGCCGAAGCGCTCGGGGATCGACGCGACTCGGGCGATCCTGGAGCTCGACCCCGAGGCGTGCATCGTGATGTGCAGCGCGCTCGGTCAGCAGGTGCTGGTGATGGAGGCGCTCCAGGCCGGCGCCAAGGACTTCATCGTCAAGCCCTTCAGGCCGGACTCGGTGCTCGAGACTCTGAGCAAGCTGGTCGCCAAGCGGGACTGAAGCGGCCGGCGGCCGATCATCATGGCCCTGGACATGGCCAAATACCGTGCGTTGTTCCTCGATGAGGCGACGGAGTACCTCGCCGAGATCAGCTCCGCGCTGATCGAGCTCGAGAAGGACCCGACCGCGGTCGAATCGATCGATCTGGTCTTCCGGATGGCGCACTCGATCAAGTCGATGGCCGCCTCTGTCGGCCACGAAGCGATCGCCAACGTCGCCCACGCGCTCGAGGATCGGATGGAGAGCGTCCGCAGCGCGGGCCGTCTCGCGGGAGACGACGGCCTGTCGGAGCTGTTCCGGTCGCTGGAGAGCCTCGAGCGCATGCTGGCGGCGGTGCGCGCGGGCGATCGGCCCGTCGTCGATTCCAAGCCCGCGCTGGTCGCCTCGCTGCGTGCGGTTGCGCGCTCCGGAGACTCCTCGCGAAAAAAAAGCCCTGAGCTAGAGCCGCCCGGGCCCGGCGAGGCCCGGCGGGACGGCGAACTCGCACGAGACGCCGAGCTGGCGCTGCCGCCGAAGCTGACGTCGGTGCGCGTGAGCACCGAGTCACTCGATCGCTTCCTCGGTGCCGTGGGCGAGGTCATCCTCAGCACCAACCAGCTGCGCACCGCCGCTACCGGTCTCGCGGCCAACGCCGATCTCGCGGCCGGCTTCGACCGCGTCGAGCGGCGCGTGGGCGAGCTGCAGCGCCGGGTGCTCGATCTGCGCACCACGCCGCTCCAGCGGGTGATGGACGCGATGCCCCGTGCCGCGCGTCAGCTGGCGGAAGCGACCGGCAAGCGCGTCGACGTCGAGATCCGGGGCGCAGAGCTCGAGCTCGATCGTTCGATCCTCGATCGTCTCTCCGATCCGCTGCTCCACCTCGTGCGCAACGCGATCGATCACGGACTGGAGACCCCCGACGTACGCTTGGCGGCTGGCAAGGATCCCGTCGGCCGCCTCGTGATCGAGGCGCGACGCGAGAAGGAATCGATTCGGATCGAGGTGCGCGACGACGGGGTGGGGGTTGATCTCGAGCGGGTGCGCGCGCGCGCGGTCGAGACGGGCCTGCTGCACCCCGACCTCGCAGAAGACTTGCCGCCGGACGAGATCGCGGAGTTCGTGTTTCGGCCCGGGCTGTCGACGGCATCCGCGGTCTCGGGCATCTCGGGACGCGGTGTTGGGATGGATGCGGTGCGTGCGAGAATCGAATCACTCGGCGGGTTCGTGGAGCTGCGTACCGAGAAGGGCGCCGGCACCGCGACGACGCTCGGCGTTCCGATCACGGCCGCCGTACAGCGCGTGCTGCTGGTTCGCGTCGGCGGCCAGCGGGTGGCGCTTCCGATCGGCAAGCTCGAGCGGATTCTCGAGCTCGACGCCAGCGCGCTCGAGCGAAGCCGGTCGGAGTGCTTCGTGTTGGTCGACGACGAGCCGCTGCCGGTGATCGAGCTCGTGGAGCGCTTTGCCGTCGCGACGACGGGCGACCCGGCGCTGGCGCTGCTGGTGATCGCCGAGCTGCGCGGCGAACGGGTCGCGTTGCGCGTCGATCGGTTCGAAGGGCAGCAGGAGATCTACCTGAAGCCGGTGCCCGAGCTGCTGGCGGACGTGAAGCCGCTCGCCGGGCTCACGGTGCTCGGCGATGGCAGTCCCGTCTTCCTGCTGGATCTGAATCACCTGGTATGAGTGGCGCGAGCACAGCGAGCCGCGAGCTGGCAAGGATCGGGGCCGAGAACGCCGAGAGCGCTTTCTCGCTGCTGGTCGACCGCACGATCGAGATGGGCGAGATGGTCGTGGGGCGGCCGCCGCCCGAGGGCGCGCCGACCCCCGCGGAGTGGGACTGCGGCGTGATGTTCGAGCTCGAGGGCGGGCTCGAGGCGTGGGTCGCGTTGCTCTTCCGGGCGTCTCAGCGTGACGCGCTGGTCGAGTGCATGCTCGGCGGCCAGGCGCGTTCGATGGGTGAGATCGCGATCGAATCGGCGCTGATGGAGATCGCCAACATCGTGGCCTCGCACGTGGCTTCGGGGATCGCCGAAGCGCTCGGCCAGCGGCTGATCCCCTCGGTGCCAATGCTGGCGGCCAACGATGCCGCAGCGCAGCTCGAGGCCCTGCTGCGCGAACGCGGCGCGTCCCTCGAGCGCTGCCACTGCGAGCTGTCCGACGACTCGGGTGAGCTCGGCGGCCTGCTCGTGCTCGTCGCGAGCGCGCGCGGCGGCGTCTCCCCGCTGCGTTAACGTCCCCGTGTGAACCGGGAGCGTCTGCGAGAGCTGCTCGAAGGCCTGCAAACGGGCGAGATCGACGTCGACACGGCGCTCGAGCGTCTCGCGTGGCTTCCCTTCGTCGACACCGAGCACGCGCGCGTCGACACGCACCGCGCGCTTCGCCAGGGCCTGCCCGAGGTCGTCTTCGGCCTCGGCAAGACGAGCGAGCAGATCGCCGGCGTGGTGCGAGCCCTGCGCGAAGCCGAGCAGTCCGTGCTGGTGACCCGCGTCGACCTCGAGCAGGCCGAACGAGTGCTCGCGGAGCTGCCCGGCGGCGCGCACGATCCGGTGGCGCGGCTGCTGTGGTACGGGCCGGCGGAGGTGGCAACGCTCGGCAAGGGCACGATCGCGGTCGTCACGGCCGGGACCGCCGATCTTCCGGTTGCGGCCGAGGCCGTGGCGGTGGCGGCGCGCTTCGGCAACAAGGTCGAGCTGCTGCAGGACGTGGGCGTGTCCGGGCTGCACCGGCTGCTGGCCTCGCACGAGACCCTGCGCGCGGCGCGCGTGCTGATCGTGGTGGCCGGAATGGAGGGCGCGCTGCCGTCGGTCGTCGGCGGGCTGGTCGACAAGCCGGTGATCGCTGTCCCGACGAGCGTCGGCTATGGCGCGTCGCTCGGCGGCGTCGCCGCACTGCTCGGCATGCTCACGAGCTGCGCCTCGAACGTCAGTGTCGTGAACATCGACAACGGATTCGGGGCCGCGCATGTCGCGACGCTCATCAACCGGCTCTGAGCTGCTCCATCTGGACGCCTTTTCAGGGGTCGCCGGCAACATGCTGCTCGGCGCACTCGTCGATCTCGGCGTGCCGCGTCGCGCGCTGGTGGAAGAGCTCTCCGGGCTCGGGCTCGACTTTCGTTTCCGGATCACCAAGGTGCGGCGGGGTGTGCTGGCGGCGCGCCATCTCGACGTGCTGGTGGCGAGTCCGGGAAGGGGCAAGGGCGGGAGCAAGACGCGCTACGTCTCGGGCAACCGGGAGCCGAAGCCGGGGCGCCACGCGCACGGCCGCAGCTTCGCCCAGATCCGAGCGCTGCTGCGCAGGGCGAAGCTCGCTGGCCCGGTGCGCGAGCGCGCGCTCGCGATCTTCGAGGCGCTCGCCCACGCCGAGGCCACGGTCCACGGCACGAAGCTCGCGGACGTTCACTTCCACGAGGTTGGTGCGGTCGATGCGATCGTCGACATTACGGGCGCCGCCGCCGCCATCGAGTGGCTCGGTGTTTCGCGCATCACCTGCTCGCCCGTCGCGCTCGGCCACGGTTGCGTCGACACCGCGCACGGGCGGTTGCCGCTGCCGTCGCCGGCCACGCTCGAGCTGCTGCGCGGCATCCCGACCGAGCCCGCCAACGTGGCCTGGGAGACGGTGACGCCGACGGGCGCGGCGATCCTGCGCGCCTGCGTCGACGCCTACGAGCCGCTCCCGGCGATGCGCATCGCGGCGATCGGTCACGGTGCGGGTCGCGATCGCGACGGCCCGATGCCCAACGTGCTGCGCGCGGTGCTCGGCAGCGCCGCTGCGGTGTCGCGCGATCGCGTCGAGGTACTCGAGACGAACCTCGACGATCTCGTGCCCGAGCACTTCGATTTCCTGATGGACCGGCTGTTCGATGCGGGCGCGCTCGACGTGTCGCTCCAGCATCTGCAGATGAAGAAGAACCGGCCCGGGTTCCTGGTTCGCGCCCTGGTGCGTCCCGAGCATCGGATGGCGGTGGCCCGCGCGCTGTTCATGCACTCGACGGCGATTGGCGTGCGCTCCAGCGGGTGGGACCGCATCGTGCTCGAGCGCGAAGAGCGGCGTGTCGTCACCCGGTTCGGCCGGATCCGCGTCAAGGTGGTGCGCGATCTCGACGGACGCGCCAGTGCCTCGGCCGAGTACGACGACTGCAAGCGTGCGGCCGCGAAGCACGGGGTCGCGCTGCGCGAGGTGGTCCGGGCCGCCGAAGACGCCGCGCGCCAGGGGCTTGAGTGACGGCGCCGGGGGTCGATGCCGGTCCGTTCGATCTCGCACCGCGTGGCGCCGCCAACGGCAGCGCCGTGCTGTGCCTCCACGGCCTGACCGGGACGCCCTACGAGGTGCGGCCGCTGGCCGAGGCGTTGGCTGCGCGGGGGGTGCGTGCGCGCGGCCCGCTGCTGGCGGGGCACGGCGAGTCGCCCGAGGCGCTCGCTCGCGTCGCCTACACGGACTGGCTCGACTGCGTGCGGGCCGAGGTCGTGGCGCTGCGCCGCGAGCACGAGCGCGTCTTCGTGTGCGGCCTGTCGCTGGGCGGGTTGTTGACGCTGTGGCTTGCAGCGAACCAGGCGGTCGACGCGGCCGCGGCGATCGGCACGCCGCTGCGGTTCGGTCGCGCCGTGCCGCTCGCCATCGCGCTGGGCCGCTTCGTGCGTCCGATGCTGCCGAAGGCTCGCGGCTCGGACATCGCCGACGAGGCGGCTCGGGAACGGCACCCGAGCATGCGGGTGATGCCGACCGCGAGCGTGCATCAGCTGATTCGTCTGCAGCGCGTCGTTCGGCGCTCCTTGCGCGACGTACGCGCGCCGCTCTTGATCGCCCACGGCGCGCTCGATCGCACGGCGAAGCCCGCGAATCTCGAGGCGATCGCTTCGGCGGTGTCCAGTACGCGCATCGAGCGGCTCGAGCTCGAGGCTTCGGCGCACGTCGTCCCCGTCGACCGGGACGGGCCGCACCTGTGCGCGGCCGTCGCCGATTTCTTCACGAGCGCGCACGCGCCCGCCTGAGCGCGGGGTCGCCGCCGCGCTTCGTTCGCGCCGTCAGGTGTCGAGCTCGCGCAGGAAGTCGAGGTAGGCGCTTTCGCCGTCGGCACCGAAGCGGTCGAAGCGGAGTCCGACCCCTGCGCGGTCGCGCCCCCCGCTGCCGAGGCAGTAGAGCGCCTCTGCTTCGACCTCGATCGTGCGACCGGTGTCGCGGAGCAGCAGCTCGCAGTAGTGCAGGCTGCGCACTGGCAGGTGCTCTTCGGTCGCCAGATACAGGCCTCCTCGCGAGAGTGCGATCGCGGTCGCGGGTGACGCGGCACCGCCGACTCGCACGGCGATCGGCTGGGCGTAGCGCGTGAAGCGCCGGCGCTCCGGCCGGTCGATCATCCGCGCCAGGCGCTCGGCGATCTGCGCGATTGCGAGCGGCCCCGCGATGTAGCCCTTGGCGCCGATGCGGCGCGCTGCGGCGCGCCGCGCGCAATGGTGTTGGCTGTCGACGACGATCACCGGGATGTGATCGACGCCGGCGGTCGCCTCGAGCAGCGGGACCAGCTCGAGCCCCTCACTGCGTCCGAGGTCGGCGTCGGTGAGGACGAGCTCCGGGCTGCAACGTCGGTAGAGTCGCGCGGCTTCGGGCGCGCTGCGCGCCAGCTCGACCGTGTAGCCTCGCAGGCCCAGCGACTCGATCGCCGCGGGATCGTCCGACAGCTTGGGGCCGACCAGCAGGATGCGGTGGCTGCGCAAGCCGATGGTGGCAACCTCCGACTGCGCCAGGCTGGCCGAGTCGCGGCGCTGGCGCGCGCGGTCCGAGCGTTTTGCCGCGCCCAGCCTCGCGATGCGATCGGTGATCGCGATCTGCAGCTCGGTGTCGGTGCTGGGAAGGCTGCCGATCTCGAACACACGCTCGTCGCGCGAGAGCAGACCGAGGCCCGCAAGATCACGGCTGGGCAACACCAGCTCTCCGGGCTCGACCAGGATGGCCTGGATGCGCCCCGCTTCGCCTTCGATCGGGATGCGAATCGCGCTGTCGGGGGATCGCGCTGCGCAGCGCGTGCCTGCACGGCGCCGGGCCTCGCGTGCGGTCTCGAGCCGCTGGATGCGCTCGCGCCATCCGCCGCGGATTCGTTCCTCGATGTCTCCGGCGCTCTCGCAGCCTCGGATGTCGATCAGGGGCAGGCAGAACAGGTCGTGCGGCTTGAGGCACTTGATGTGATGGGCTCCGACCGTCGAGAACATCACCCGCTCGAAGCGCACGCTGCGTTCGAGTCCGGCGAAGCCCCGCTCCGACAGCGGCAGCGTCGCGATGGCAGCCTGTCCGCCGCGCATGACGCGGGCTCGAATGCCCATGGCGGCCAGCCCCTCGGCTCGGCGCTGCGCGTGGGCCGGGCGATCGGCCAGTCGAACGGGTTCTCGCGGTTCCACAGCTCCCGGTTCGGTGCGCGCGCCGCGGTACTGTGTGACGGGCTCCCGTGCGGTCGGTGACGCGCGTCACGGATCGGACCGCGCTGCCCGGCGGTTCTGCGCAGGCCTCGGGTACACTGCGCAATCGCGAGGCTCTCGTCGCGTTCTGGCGAGGCTCTCGTCGCGTTCAGGAATGGGGCGGCGGAGTCGTCCGTCGAGCTGGGGCTTGTCGGTGACACCGCTTCGGACTGCAATCGTCTTCGCCCTCTCGGGGGCTGCCGCCCTGATCTTCGAGGCGCTCTTCTTCCGCCTGTGCGGCCTGATCGTGGGCAACGGGGTCGAGGCGGTCGCGATCGTGCTGTCTTCCTTCATGCTCGGGATGGCACTGGGCAACGGCTTCGCGGCGCGACTGGGCGACCGGATCGCGCGTCCCTTCCGCGCCTATGCGTGGCTCGAGCTGGCGACTGCCGCATCGGGGCTGCTGCTCGTCCTGGGGCTGCCCGTCCTCCCCTCGCTGCTCGCTGCTGTACTGCGTCCGTTCCTCGATGCGCCGTTGCTGCTCAACGCGATCCGCGGGCTCACGGTCTTCGTGCTGGTGATGCTGCCGTCGACCGCGATGGGCGCGACGCTACCGATCCTGGTGCGCGCGCTGTCGGCCCGCGATCCGAACTTCGGTGGCGTGCTCGGTCGGCTGTACGGCTGGAATACGCTTGGTGCGGTGGCGGGCGTGCTCGCAGTCGAAGGCGTCCTGCTCGGCGCGCTCGGCGTCAGGGGAAGCGGGCTGTTCGCGGCATCGCTGGATGTGTTGGCTGCGCTCGCCGTGCTCGTGCTCGCAAGCGGCGAGACGCCGCTCGCTCCGGTCGCGCGCGATGCTGCTTCGCCGAGGGCGACCGCGCGGCGTCGACTCGTGCTCGCGGCGGCCTTCGCAGCCGGGGGCTCGCTGCTCGCGCTCGAGGTGGTCTGGTTCCGTCTCTTCGTGCTGCTGCAGGACGCGTTCGGCTGGAACCTCGCGGTGATGCTCGCGATCGTGCTGGCGGGAATCGCCGCCGGCGGCCTCTGCGCGTCGCACTGGTTCCGCCGGCAGCCGGATGCGCAGCGCCACGCGCCCGTGATCGCGCTGCTGGCGGGCACGCTGGTCGCCGTCTCCTACAGCGAGCTCGGCGGCCTGCTGGCGGCCGGCGTACCGAAGTGGATCGAGTGGCTGTACTTCGTGCTCACGTTCCCGGTTGCCTTTCTCTCGGGGGTGCTGTTCCCGATGCTGGGACGGGCGCTCCAGGCGCGGGGCGTTCCCGAGTCGCGCGCCACCGGGTACACCACTCTCGCCAACACGCTCGGCAGCGCGACCGGGTCGTTCGTCGCCGGCTATCTGCTACTCCCCGTTCTCGGCATCGAGCGCTCCTTTTTCGCGCTGGCGGTCGGCTACGGTGCGCTCGCGGTCGCGCTCGCCCTGGCCGTTCGCGAGCGCGGCGAGCGGCGCCCGCGCTCGCTGGTCTGGGCGAGCCTGGCGTGGGCGGTGGCGCTGATCAGCTTCGGGTTCGGCAGCTTCGAGTCGCGCATCCTGTCGGCACCGGGCAGTGTCGCAGGGCAGCTGCAGGAGGCGGGCTACCAGCGCGCCGTGCTGCGTGACGGGCTCACCGGCACCCTCCAGTACTTTCGCAAGGATCTGCAAGGCGAGCCGTACGAGTGGGCGCTGGTGACCGACGGCCACAGCATGGCCGGCACGACGCTCTTCGCGCGGCGCTACATGAAGCTGTATGTCTACTGGCCTGCCGCGGTGCATCCAGATCTCAGGGACGCGCTGCTCATCAGCTACGGCGTTGCCAATACGGCGCAGGCACTGATCGAGCAGACGTCGCTCGAGCACATCGACGTCGTCGACATCTCGCGCGACATCTTCGAGATCGCCGGTATGCGTTTTTCCGCAGGCGAGGATCCGCTGTCGGATCCACGTGTCGAGGCGCACGTCGAAGATGGCCGTTTCTTCCTGCAGACCAGCTCGCGCCGTTACGACCTGATCACGGCCGAGCCCCCGCCGCCGCGCGTGTCCGGTGTCGAGAATCTCTACTCGCAGGAATACTTCGAGCTGATCCGGGAGAGGCTGCGCGAGGGCGGCATCGTGACCTACTGGCTTCCTGTCTATCAGTTCGATGAGTCGGAAGCGAAGTCGGTGATGAAGAGCTTCTGCGCGGCCTTCGAGAGCTGCTCCCTGTGGATCGGGACGGGTCTCGAGTGGATGATGGTCGGGCTGAAGGAGCCCTACGCCTCGCCCACGCTCGAATCGTTCACCCGCGGGTGGCGCGATCCCGCAATGCGCGCTCGGCTCGAGGACGTCGGGCTCGACGAGCCGTATCAGCTCGGCTCGCTCTACATCGCGGACGGGGAGCGGCTGCAAACCTGGATCGGAGACGCCGATCCGCTCGACGACGATCACCCGCACCGCATCGCGCCCTTCGCGGACGCGAGTCTCCGGGAGATGCAGAGCCGCTACGACGCGTTCATGAACTCACCGGAGACCGCGGAGGCCTTTCGCGCCAGCGAGATGGTTGCGCGCCTCTTCCCCGCAGAGCTGCGCGACGCCACGATCGCCTGGCTTCCGCACCAGCGACTCATCGAGATGTTCCACGGTCGCGGTCCGCGCGAGACGCTCCTGGTTCTCCACCGCAGCCTCGACGACGACCGTTTCGCCGCCTACCGCGGGTGGCTCTTCGGGATGGACTCCGTCGCCCGCGAGATCCTGGAGGACGTCGACTGGGACGCCGCGCTGCGCGGCGAGCTGCCGATCGATGTGAATCGCCGGCTCGCGGGTCTGGCACTCGAGCGAGGCGATCTCGCGCTGGCGGGGTCGTTGCTCGACGCCGGTCGGCGCACGCCCGAGCAGCGGCGCGGCAGTGACGCGCACGTGGCGGTGTATCTCCGACTGCGCATGGGCGACCGCGATGCGGCTTTCGCACGTCTTGCTGAGATCGCCGTCGCGTCGCGCGACGATCCGGAGGCGGCCCGGGCGGTGCGCGTGTTCTGGAGGGACGCCCGCGCCTGGCTCGATCTGGACGAGAGCTTCGCGCAGGCCGTGGAACGCGGCCTGCACGTTCGCCAGGCGCAGCGAGCCACCGCGCAGTAGCCGGGTTGGACAGACGCGCTGGGCTTGCGCAGACTCCTGAATCCGTGGCCAGCCCGGACGGCTCGTTCGAACCCGCATCCGCTGCGGCTCAGCACGCCTCGCTGGCGTGGGTCGCGCTCGGGTTGCTCCTGTTCGCGGGCGCGGCGGCGCTTCGAGTCCACAACGCGTACGCGCTGTTCATCGACCACGGCTTCGACGAGAGCTTCAACTGGGAGTACATCGAGCAGCTCACCAGGAGCTGGGCCCTCCCCGATCCCGAGAGTCTGTGGTCGGGCGCGAGGCCGCCGCTGTTCTTCTACCTGTCGGGGGCGGTCGCCCGCGTCTTCGGCCCGCTGCAGGTGCCCTCGGTTCACGCGATCCGGCTCGCGAGCAGCGCGTTCGGCCTGCTCGCGATCGGCTTCGCCGTCTGGTCGCTGCAGCGCTGTTCGCGGGCCGATCCCCTGCGCGTCGCACTCGCCGCCGGCTTGCTGCTGTTCGTCCCGGCGCACATCTACCTGAGTGCGATGGTCAACGAGGAGATCGCCGTTGCAAGCTGGACGACGCTCGCCCTGGTGGTCGCCCTGTGGGAGCAGCGGGCCGGTGGCGGGCGCTGGGCGAGCTGGGCGCGGGTCGTCGCGATCGGCATCTTCGGCGGGCTCGCCTTCCTGACGAAGCTCACCGGCTGCCTCGTGGTGATGGCAATCGCGAGCTCGTTCGTGCTCGACGGCTGGCGTCGCGGCGCCCTGCGACCCGCGCTCGCCCGAGCGGCGACGCTCTCGCTGATCGCGCTGCTCGTCGGCGGCTGGTTCTACGCGCGCAGCTACCTGCTGCACGGCTACCTGTATCCTCACTCTCTCGACGCGCACTCGATCATCCTCAGCATGCCGCCCGGCGAACGCTCGGTGCTCGACTACCTGCGCTTCTCGCTCGGGGCGTTCACCGATACCCGCGTCAACTCGCCGGGCCTGCTGCACTCGGTCTGGGGCGGGACCTATGTGACCTGGTGGTTCGACGGCCATCGTCACTTCGTTCCGCGCGTCGACCCGGTCGTCGACCGGATGGGGCTCGCGATCCTGCTGCTCGCGTTGCTGCCGACCGCCGCAGCGGTGGCGGGCGCGGTGCGCGGGGTCGGGCGGGCGCGGGCCAGCTCGAAGGCGCTCGATACGCCGATGCTCGCGCTCGTCGCATTCACGCTCGCCGGCTACGTGCTCTACACCTGGACCAACCCGTGGTTCGCGTGCGTGAAGGCGAGCTACCTGCTGGGCCTCGGGCTGCCGTACGCCTGGTGGGCGAGCGAGCGGCTTGCCAGCTGGTGCCGGCGTTCGCGTTGGCTTGCGGCGTGGATCGGGCTCGACCTCACGCTGCTGCTCGCGGCGATCGTGGCGACCTTCACCTTTGCGACGCCGCTCTGGGAGATGACGCTGGGAGTCCATCTGCCCGGGCTGCCCTGGCTACCCGATCAGCGCTGAGCCCCTCGCGGCCGACCCAGAAGAAGGTGCTCGCCGCGCCGCCCCAGCCGAAGGTGCCGTGAGACACCCAGCGCGATACGTCTGTGCATGTTCCCTCCCCGGATCCGGTCAGTCCGCGTAGCCGATCGCGCGCAGCGCGGCCTTCATCTCTTCGCTCACCTTGGCGCTGTCGGCCTCGAGGCCCGCGGTCCGCTCGTGGCTCGCGCGCTCGAGCAGCCGACGGCGCACGAGCTCGGCACGCGCTTCGGGTTCGTGCGATCGATCGCGCAGTTCGCCGGGGTCGCTCGCCAGGTCGAACGCCTCGACGAGCTCGAGGCCCGCGCCCTGCGACACGATCCACTTTCGGCCTTGCTCGATCGTCGCGTGATAGCGCCGTCCCTCATGGGCCAGTCGGCCGTCCCAGCTCGACGCGTCCGACTGCAGCAGCGACCGGCCCGAGCCGATTTTCGCGGCCTCGAGTCCCGCCAGCGCCAGCAACGTCGACGGAAGGTCGACGGCGGAGACATTGCGCGGGTCGCGGCGCGGCTCGATGCCGGGTCCGGCGAGCACCAGGGGAACGCGCACCAGCTCGTCGTACAGCGAGTTCTGGTGCGCCCAGGTCGCGTGCTCGTAGAACGCCTCGCCGTGATCGGACACGACGGCGATCACGCTGTCGTCGAGCTGGTCCCGCCGCTCGAGCTCATCGATCAGCGCACCGAAGCGATCGTCCCAGAACGCGACTGCTCCGTCGTAGGCGTCGACCAGGTCCTGCCGATCGCGCGCCGGCAGCACGTGCCCCGTGACCGCGCCGGCGACACCCGGCTCGAGCTGCCAGAGATTGGCCAGCTCCACGGCGCTTGCGCCGGGGGGCCTGAAGCGCGCGTGGAAGGCGGGCGGCGGCTGATACGGCCAGTGCGGCTCCATGTAGTGGACGTGCGCAAACCACGGGCGCTCCGGGTCGCCGCCGTCGAGCCACGCGAGCAGGCGCGCGTTGAGCGCCGCCGCGCCCGAGCGCTGGGCCCAGTCGCGCACGGTGTCCTCGCGCAGCGCTCCGTCGCTTCGCTCGCTGCCGCTGGCGTAGTCGATCACCGCTTCGTAGCCCTGCGCGAAGCCGAACGGACGCGAGATGTACGGATTGTCCGAGAACAGCGCCGTTCGGTAGCCGTTGGCCCACAGCACCTCTGCGAGCGTGGTCGCCGCCTCCGGTAGCCGGGCCTCCACAGTCTCGACGCCGTGCGCGGGCGCCGACAGGCCGGTCAGCAGGCTTGCCATCGACGGCTTGGTCCACGACGACGACGCCCGTGCGTCCTCGAACACGATCCCGGTGCGCGCGAAGGCGTCGAGCCGCGGCGTCGTCTCGCGGGCGTAGCCGAGCAGCGACGTGTGGTCGGCACGCAGCGTATCGACGACGAGCAGCAGCACGTTGGGCCGGGCCGGCTTGGCCGGGCTGCAGCCCGGGGCCGCCGCGACGAGCAGCACTGACAAGGCGGCGATCCAGCCCATATCCTCCTCCCGGCAGCTTGGACGAGCGGAGGTGGAGTCTACCCGCGACGGGGTCGCTGGTAGGGACGCGGGCCTTGGTCGGGGAATCATCCATCTGCCAATTTATCATCTGATCAGATGATGAGCGAGCAGATTCGGCCGATGCTCCGGGGGGCGTGCCCAGGGAGGATCCAATGAGCGTTCGACTCGAGCACGCGAACCTGTGCGTTCGCGACGTAGACGGAATGGCCCGCTTCGTACGGACCGCCTTCCCGGAGTTCGAGGTGCGGGGTGAGGGCAAGACGCTGCTCGGCGCCCGCTGGCTCCACGTGGGGACCGACGACACGTACGTCGCGCTGCAGCAGGCCTTGCGGGAGGCTGACGAGCCGTGGGTGCCCTACTCGCAGAAGCCCGGGACCAACCATCTGGGGTTCGTGGTGCCCGACGCCGAGGCGCTGCGTCAGCGGATGCTCGCGGCGGGCTACCGGGAGTCGACGGTGCCCAACGACCACCCGCACCGCCGGCGCGTCTACTTCCACGACCCCGAAGGCAACGACTGGGAGTTCGTCGAGTACGCGAGCGACGATCCGACGGAGCGCAACGACTACGCGCTTCCCGACTAGTGCGGGGTATGTCAAGCTGGCGGCCTCTTCTGCGGGAAAGGAGGCCCCCATGGCCGAGCTCGATGGCGCAACCCTGATCGCGCGCAGCCTGAAGCAGCAGGGTGTCGAAACCATGTTCGGCATCGTTGGCTTCCCGGTGTTCCAGATCGCCTCGGCGGCCCAGCAGGCGGGCATCCGCTACGTCGGGATGCGCAACGAGCAAGCCGCCAGCTATGCCGCCGCCGCCGTCGGCTACCTGACGGGTCGCCCGGGCGCCTGCCTGGTCGTCTCGGGACCGGGCGTGATCCACGGCATCGCGGGGCTCTCGAACGCCTGGGCCAACTGCTGGCCGATGATCCTGATCGGCGGCGCCTGCGGCACCTACCAGGAGGGGATGGGTGCCTTCCAGGAAGCGCCCCAGGTCGAGTCGACACGTCTGTACACCAAGTGGTCCGCGCGTCCAGACTCGGTGCGCCGCATCCCGAGCTACGTCGAGCAGGCGGTGCGCACCAGCATCGCGGGCCGTCCCGGCGCGACCTACCTCGACTTCCCCGACGACCTGATCACGGGCACCGTCGACGAGGCCGAGGTCGCGTTCCCGCCGCGCTGCCCGGACCCGCCGCGACCGGTGGCCGAGGTGTCGGAGGTCGAGCGCGCCATCGAGCTGCTGCGCGGCGCGGAGCGCCCGCTGGTGATCATCGGCAAGGGCGCCGCCTACTCACACGCCGAAGCCGAGGTGCGCGCCTTCATCGAGGCGACCCAAGTGCCGTTCCTGCCCTCGCCGATGGGCAAGGGCGTGGTGTCGGACGCACATCCGCTGTCGGTCGCACCCGGGCGCGCGCTGGCGCTTCAGCAGGCCGATCTCGTGGTGCTGCTCGGCGCCCGCCTCAACTGGATCATGCACTTCGGTCTGCCGCCGCGGTTCGCCGCGGACGTGAAGACGATCCAGGTCGATATCGCGCCCGAGGAGATCGGGCGCAACGTGCCGGCCGAGGTTGGGCTGGTGGGCGATCTGCGCGCGGTCGTGGGCCAGCTGAACGAGGCGCTCGAGCGCAAGCCCTACACGCTGGCGGCCGACGCCGCCTGGCGCGGCGCGCTCGCCGAGAAGGTCGAAGGGAACAAGGCCTCGGTGCGCGCCATGATGGAAGACGAGAGCGTCCCCATGGGCTACTACCGCGTCCTGCGCGAGATCCAGCAGCAGGCGCCGGCGGGCAGCATCATCCAGGCCGAGGGCGCGCAGACGATGGACATCAGTCGGAGCGTGCTGATGCACGACGAGCCGCGTCTGCGCCTCGACGCCGGCAGTTTCGGCACCATGGGCGTCGGCCTCGGACAGGCGATCGCCGCCGCCGTCGTCCACCCCGAGAAGCGGGTGATCTGTGTCGAGGGAGACTCTGCCTTCGGCTTCAGCGGCATGGAGGTCGAGACGGCTTGTCGCTACAAGCTGCCGATCGTGTTCGTGATCGTGAACAACAATGCCATCGGCGGCGGCGTCGAATCGCTGCCCGAAGACCCGTTCGCGGCGCCCCCGAGCGGCTACACCATCGACGCCGGCTACGAGAAGATGATCGAAGGCTTCGGCGGCAAGGGCTATCTGGTGCGGACGCCCAGCGAGCTCTCGAGCGCGTTCAAGCAGGCCCTCGACGATGACATGCCGAGCATCGTCAACGTGCTGATCGATCCCAACGCACGCGGCAAGCCGCAGAAATTCGCCTGGCTGACGAGGTAGTCGCCCGGCACGATTGGGCCTCCGGCGCCGTCCACACCGAGTGCGCGGCGCCGGGAGTTTCATGCATCGGGAAGCCACCCACCACAGGAGGAAGCGTTCATGGCCTCTCCCCAGATCAACCCCGGCGAAATCGCCAGCTGGCCCGTCCTCAAGATCCAGTACCGCACCGATGCGGACAAGCTCGCGGCGCTGCTGCCGCCCGGGATCGATCCGGGGGCGGAGCCAAACGTCTTCCTGCACATCTACAACTATCCCGTGCCCGACGAGCCCGAGTACGGGATCGTCGTGTCGGTCGAGGCGGACTACCGCGGCACCCGGGGTCGCTACGCGCTCGGCTACGGAATCGATCAGGAGTCGGCGATCTTCATCAGCCGCGACATGAACGGCCAGCCGAAGTATCCGTGCCAGATCGCCTACTACCGGATGGGCGATCGGGTGAGCGCACGGACCACGCATCAGGGCTACACGTTCGTCGAGTTCGAGGGCAAGACCACCGGTCCGGCGGAGCAGCCCGACTACGAGCAGCACGAGTGGTGGATCAAGGTCTCGCGTGCCGTCGGCGGCGCCGAGAAGAGCTACGACTTCGCGCCGCACGTCGTGCACGTCCACAGCGTCAACCAGACCGTGGCCCGCGAGAACGTCGAAGGCGAGCTGGTGCTGCGTGACAGCCCGTGGGATCCGATCGCCGAGCGGCTTCCGCAGCGCGAGCTGGTCTCGGCCTTTCTCGACTGGTCGGCTTTCACGAGCCGCACGATCACGCTCGAGGGCGCCCTCGACCCGGACGCCTACTGGCCGTTCTCGGACACCATCGGCGGCTCGCGCTGGCCGGGCCAGCGGGGAGGGCCCCATCGTTCGCGCTGACGCCGCAGGAACCTGAAGCGCCGCGATGAGGGTGTCGCACGGGACGCTCTGGGCCTATGCCTCGCCTCTGGCGGGCACCCAGTTCATGTACATGCTCGTCCTGGTGATGTTCATGAACTTCGCCACGGACACGCTGCTGGTGGCGCCCGGTGTGATCGGCACGATCTTCCTTGCGGCGAAGATCTGGGACGCGATCTCGGATCCTCTGGTCGGCTACTGGAGCGATCGCACCACCCACAGGCTCGGCCGCCGGCGCTCGTGGATCGTGTTCTCGAGCCTGCCCTTTGCGCTGTTCACGATCATGCTGTGGTCGCCGCCGCGCGAACTCGCAGGCACCGGCCTGCTGGTCTGGCTCGTGGTGGCCGTCTTCGGCTTCTACACGGCCTACACGGCGTACGCCGTGCCGCAGCTCGCGCTCGGCGCGGAGCTGAGCGAGCAGCCGAGCGTACGGGGCCGCATCTTCGGGGCGCGGCAGATTGCCAGCTCGATCGGGATGCTGCTCGCGTTCGTCTTCGGTGCACCGCTGGTCCTGCGTCCGGAGGCGCGCGATGCGGTCGTGACCATGGCGTGGATCGGCGCGGTCGTCTCCGCGCTGTTGATCCTCGGCAGCGCCGTCTTCCTGCCGCGCGAGCGCGACGACTATCACGGACGCGGCGGGCGGAGCCCGTACCGCGCGTTTCGCGACGTCTGGAACAACCCGCACGCTCGTCTCCTGCTCTTCGTCTACTTCATCGAGGTCCTCGGTGTCGGCGGGACCAGTGCCATGACGGCCTACGTCCTCAAGTACGTGACCAAGGCGGAGGACGTGATCGGCGTGGTCTTCCTCGCCTACACGATCCCGACGATCCTCTCGATCCCGATCTGGGTGCGGCTGGGCGAGCGGTACGAGCGTCACAAGGTGTGGATGTTCGCGATGGGGCTCAGCTGCATCGGCTACGGCTTGATCGGCTTCCAGGGCGAGGGTCGGATCGCGCTGATGGTGTTCACTTCGCTGGTGAACGGGATCGCCGGGGGGTGCGGCGCGACGCTCGGCCAGGCGATCAAGGCCGACATCGTCGACTACGACGAGTACCAGACCGGCGAGCGCAAGGAGGGGGCCTACTTCGCCACCTGGAATTTCGCCGGCAAGCTCGGAACGGGTCTGATGATGGCCCTCGCGGGCTTCGCGCTGCAGGCGTCGGGCTTCGAGCCGAACGTCGAGCAGACTGCACTCACGCGCGGGACGATCCTGTTCCTGATGGGCGGTGCTCCCTTCATCGGCTTCGTGATCGGCATCATCGCGTTCAGCCGATTCCGGCTGACGCGCGATGTCCACGCGCGCATTCGCGCAGAGCTCGACGCCCGCGCGGCTCAGTGAGCCCGCTGGCCCTGCAGGAAGCTTCGTCCCGCGCGAGCCGTCGCGAGCGGATCGGTGGTCGTGTCGTGTTCGACGAAGTAGTGCCGCAGCCCGGCCTGGCTCGCGTGCGCGAAGGTGCGTGCGAAGTCGACCGTACCGGCTCCCGGGTCGACGAAGCTGCCGTCGGCCAGCACGTCCTTGACGTGGCACACCGGGAAGCGCCCCGGATAGCGCTCGATGTAGCGGAGCGGGTCGGCACCGGCCACCTGGAGCCAGCCGAGATCGAGCTCGATCGCGACGAGCTCGGGATCGGTTCGTTCGAGTAGCAGGTCGAAGGGGACCACACCGTCGACGGGCGGAAACTCGAAGGCGTGATTGTGGTAGCCGAAGACCAGGCCCGCCTTGCGGAAGGCCTCGCCCGTCTCGTTGAGCTCGTCCGCGATCGCCCGGTACTCGTCGAGCGTGACGTCGTCGCGCAGCCCGACGAACCTGCCGTTCTCGATCCGAAACACCTGGAGCGGCGCCGAGAGGAAGACGTAGTGCGCGCCGAGCGTCCCCGCGGCCGCGATCTCGTCCTGCGTCGAGCTGCGCGCGTCGAGGTGGATCGACGGACACACGAGCTGGTTGTCGTCGAGCATCGCGCGGATCTGCGCCGGCGTGTTTCCTGCGCGCGGTGACACCTGCACCTCGCGATAGCCGATCTTCGCCACCTGCTCGAGCGTGCCGCGGTAGTCCGCCTCGAGCAGCTTGCGCAGCGTGTAGAGCTGCAGACCGGGCTCGATCGCACGGCCCTCGGCCGCCAACGCGCGGTGCGTCGTCGGGCCGATTCCAAGGACGCCGGCAGCGAGCACACCGCCACCGCGCAAAAAGCCGCGCCGAGTCCAGCTCATCGGAGAGATCGTATCAGCCCGTCATGGCGACGATCCAGTAGAGCGCTGCCGGCATCGCGCCCAGCAACGGCATCGTCGCGATGCAAACGCCTACCAGGAGCCAGCTGCCCTGCGTCGCCGCGTGCGCCAGCATCCAAAGGGCCAGCACGATCTCGAGACCTGCGAAGTCGAGGAAGACCTGCCTTGCCCAGGGACCGGAGCGCCAGATGTCGAGGAACGCCTCTCCGGCCTTTAGGCCGGGCTGGGCGCGCCAGGCGACCACGGTCAGCGCGGCCACGACGAGCAGGACGAGGGCGGCGAGAATGATGGAAACGAAGCTCACGGTTCGGTCCTCCCGGGCGCGGGTACTGAGCATGATATTGCGTCTGGACAGGTCTTCCAGAGAGCTAGTTCGAACCAGCGCTGCGCCCCTCTTCGAGCCGCCGAGCTGTGGCAACTAGCCCGGCGCCAGGCCCTCGATCTCTCGCAGTCCCAGCCGCTCGAAGCAGTCGGCCAGCTCGCGCGCGGCCTCGGGCTCTACCGGGAGCCTCGGTCGGCGCGGCCAGCCACCGGGCAGCCGGAGCTCGCGTAGCGCGCCCTTGGTTGCCGAGATGCCACCGAGCCGCCGGGTCCGGGCGAACAGCGCGAGCAGCTTGGCGAAGCTCGCATCGCGTTCGGCGAGCTCGCCGTTGCAGTGGTGCCGGGCAACGCTCACACACAGCCTCGGGGCGAGGTTGCCGTCGCTCGACAGATAGCCCTGTGCGCCGAGCACGAGCGCGCTGATCGCCTGCATCGGGCCGCCGACGTGGACGTCGATCCGGCCCGCGACGGCACCGAGCATGCGCACGAGCTCGGTCACGTCCGGGTGCGTGAAGTTGATCCCGATGATCCGGTCGTAGCGCTCGACGAGATCGCCGACGAGCGCCGGCGGCAGCGCATAGCCCATCGCCTGATGGGACGAGAGCACGACGGGGCAGGGCACGGCGTCGAGCACGTCGCACAGGTAGGTCTCGAGCTCCTCGGGGCGCGGCCGGTTGCCGTGGCCCATGTCGAGCGAGTACAGCTGCATCGCATCGAGCCCGGACTTGGCCACCTGCTCGCCGAGTGCGATCGCCTCCGCAGCGCTGCGCGGCTCGACGCCCATTGCGCGCACTGCGACTCGGCCAGCGAGCTCCTCGCGACCGATTGCGAACAGCCGCTCGCGCTCTTCGTGCGAGAGCGTGTAGCCCTCGCCGCTCCCCGAGCCGCCCAGGTAGACCCCGATTCCGGCCGCGGCGAGTCGCTGCAGGTGTGCCCGCAGCTCCGCCTCGTCGAGCGTGCCGTCTTCCGCGAACGGCGTCAGGCTGACCACGAACGTACTCACGTCGCGCACTGTCACGTGTCCGATGATACCGGGGCGGGCATCGAATGATCGAGCATTTGACGAAGCGGCTTCCGCCGTGACTCAATGGCGCGACGCCCAGTCCGAGTGGTTCGAGGCACGCATGAGTCAGTCCGACCTCCGATCGACGCCCGAGCACGGCTACCGCCTGATCTCGGCCGACACCCACGTGAACGAGCCGCCCGATCTGTGGACCGAGCGAGTTCCCCGGGCGCTGCGCGATCGGGCGCCGCGGATCGAGCGCTTCGAGCAGGGAGACGCCTGGGTGATCGAGGGCGTCAGCGATCCGATCACGTTCGGCATGAACGCGTGCGCCGGTCTTCCGCCCGAGGAGATGCGCGGTTGGATGCGCTTCGACGAGCTGCGTCCGGGAGGCTACGACCCCGCCGCACGCATCGACGAGATGACGCGCGACGGTGTGGACGCCGAGGTGCTGTATCCCACGCCGCGGCTGTTCAATGCGATCGTGGCCAACCCCGACCCGGACTATCACCTCGCCATGATCCGCGCCTACAACGACTGGCTCTCGGAGTACGCCGAGTACGCGCCGGCGCGCTTTGCGGGCCTCGCCGTGATCCCGAATCGCGGCGTGGCGGCCGCCGTCGAAGAAATCCACCGCATGCACGGGCGCCCCGGCATCCGCGGCTTCGTGATCGGTTGCTACCCGAACGGCACGCTCGATCCCATGCCGGAGGACGACGCGGTCTGGGGGCTGCTCGAGGAGCTCGGACGGCCGCTAAACATCCACGTCGGGCTGACGCAGACGATGCCGAGCGCGCACAAGGCGAAGCTCCCAGGCTGGGGCCGCATCTTCGACGTCGGCGACCGGATGGTGCAGATGATCTTCGACGGCATCTTCGACCGCTTCCCGGAGCTCGAGGTCGTGATCGCCGAGGTCGATTGTGGCTGGGTGCCGTACGTCAAGGAGCAGATCGACAACAACTACCGGCGTCTCGATCCGAATAGCAAGTTCGGACTCGCGGCGCTGCCGAGCCGCTACATCGAGCGCCACTTCCACTTCGGCTTCATCACGGACCGGTTCGGTATCGAGCAGCGGCATCGCGTCGGGCTCGAGCGCATGCTGTGGTCGAGCGACTACCCCCACATCAGCGCCGACTGGCCTCACTCGCGGCGTTCGATCGAGGCAGCCTTCCGCGGTGTTCCCGCCGACGAGAAGGAGCGGATCCTGAGCGGCAATGCGCAGCGCCTGTACGGCTTCGGCAGCCCCGCCTCAGGCTGAACCCGGCGCGGCCTGGCCCTCCGCCTCGACCTCGGCGATCGCCTGCTCGATCACGCCCGCCAGGCTCGCGCCGCGCGGATAGCCGACATAGTGGACCAGGAACACGAGGACCTCGCGCAGCTGATCGGGGGTGAGCTCGCCGTTCTTCAGCGCCGCCTTCGACTGGATGCCGAACGTCGTGGCTTCGCCGAGCGCGAGAATCGAGCCCAGCAGCAGCAGGCGCCGATCGCGCATCGAGAGCACGTCGCGGGTCCAGACCTCCGCGAAGAGTGTCTCGAGCATGATGTCGGTGAACGGAGCGCCGCGCGGCGGCGTGACGACGTCGCCCGCGTACACCTCCTTCAGCTTCGCCAGTCCCCGCTCGTATCGATCCGAATCGGCCATTGCGACTCCCTCGTGGTCACCAGATGCTGCGTCCACCGTCGACCACGTGCTCGTTGCCCGTGATGTAGCTCGAGGCGTCCGAGGCCAGGAACACGACGAGCGATGCGACCTCGTCGCGCGTTCCGGCGCGACCGAGCGGGAGCGCTCTCATCTGCTCGCGCAGCTCGGCGGGATCGTCGGGGGCTGTGAACATCCCGGTTCCCTCGATCGGTCCCGGGTGCACGCTGTTGACCCGGATGGCCTCGGGGCCGAGTTCGTAGGCTGCCGTCTTGGTGAGTCCGCGCACGGCCCACTTGGAGGTGCCGTACGAGGTGTGGAGCGGGATCCCGCGCGTGCCGGCGATCGACGACTTGTTCACGATCGAGCCGCCTCCACGGGCGCGCATCGGTGCGATCGCCTTCTTGATGCCCCACCAGGTGCCGATCACGTTGACCCGGAGCATCTGCTCGAGGGCCTCGACGCTCTCGTCCTCGAGCGAGGCGAGGTGGTGGATCGCAGCGTTGTTCACCAGCGCATCGAGGCCTCCGAAACGCTCGCTGGCCGTCGCCACGACGGCGTCCCAGTCGGCCTCGCTGGTGACGTCCTGGCGCACGAACACCGCGGCGTCGCCGATCTCCTTCGCGACCTGCCGTCCGGCCTCCTGCTGGAGATCGGTGAGCACGACGCGCGCACCTTCCTGCGCGAAGCGCCGCGCCTCGACCTCGCCCATGCCCTGGGCAGCACCCGTGATGATCGCGACCTTGCCGTCGAGCTGGCCCATGTCCTCTCCTAGCGGAGATTGAAGCGAGGCCACCCTATCACGCGGCCCGCCGCGCGCGAGCCCGTGGATTCGTCGTATGCTGTCAGCGGAGTCAACCTCCGAACCAGAGGTCCCGACATGGCCAGCATTGCCTACTCCCCCGACACCGGCGTCGTCGTCACGGGCGCCGCCTCGGGGATCGGTCGCGCCTGCGCGCTCGCGCTCGCCGAAGCCGGTCGCCCGGTGGTCTGCTGGGACCTCAACCGGGCGGGTGTCGAGAAGACCGCCGCCGAAGCCGCCGATCGCTTCGGCGTGGCGAGCCACTTCGCCGCGCTCGACGTCAGCGAGACGGCGCGCTTCCCGACACTGGTCGACGAGGCGCGTGAAGCGCTGGGTACGCTCGGCGGGCTGGTGCACGCGGCCGGCGTGTCACGAGTCGAGTCGGTCGACGAGCTCGACGAGACCGTCTGGGACGCGGTGCTGGACGTGAACCTGCGGGCCTACCCGCTGCTGGTGCGCGCGCTGCTGCCGGACCTGCGGGCCAACCCGGGCTCGGCGGTCGTCGGGATCGCCTCGATCAACGCGATCCTGGGCAACGCCGCGAACCCGGCCTACGGCGCCTCGAAGGCCGGCTTGCTGGGCGCCAGTCGCTCGCTGGCCGATCACCTGGGCGGCGACGGAGTTCGGGTCAACTCGGTCTGCCCGGGTTACGTGCGGACGCCGATGCTCGAGCCGATTCTCCAGGCGAGTGCCGCGCTCGCCGAGCGCATGGTCGGCCAGTCGATGCTCGGCCGTCTGGCCGAGCCCGAGGAGATCGCGAAGGTCGTCCGCTTCCTGCTCTCGGACGACGCGAGCTACATCACGGCCGAGGAGCTCGTGGTCGACGGTGGTGTCGTGCGTTCGCAGCGCTGAACGCGCGATTCGCGTACATTGGAGCCATGGCTCGCGCGGCCCTCCAGGCGGATCGGCACGAGTACGGCTCGTACGACGAGCTGCTGGAGGACTACTTCGAGCGCGGCTGGACGGATGGGCTGCCGATCGTCGCGCCGACGCCCGAGAAGGTTGCCGCCTTCCTCGACGCCGCCGGGCTCGAAGCCTCCGAGGTCATCGGCGAGGTGCCCACGCGCGAGGTGGTCGTCACGGCCGAGCAGGCCGCGGCCAACGCCGTGATGGCGGGCTGTCGCGCCGAGTACATGCCGGCGGTCGTCGCCGCCCTGCGCGCTCACCTGCACGAGAAGGGCAACTGCCACAGCACGACGGGGACGCTGTCCGGTGCGGCGCAGGCCGTGATCCTCAACGGTCCGGTGCGCAGCGAGCTGGGGATCGCGTGTGGCGCCGCATGCTTCGGTCCGGGCTTCCGCGCAAACGCCACGATCGGCCGCGCGCTGCGGCTCGTCATCCGCAACGTGTGTCGCGCGATTCCCGGCGTGCTCGATCGCGCGAGCTTCTCGACCCCCGCGCGCTACCAGTTCTGCTTCGGCGAGGACGAGGAGGACAGCTCCTGGCGGCCGATGCACGTCGAGCGCGGCTTCGCACCCGAGGACAGCACCGTGACGGTGGCGTCGGTGATGAACATGGTCTCGGCCGTCGACTTCCACAGCCGAGCGCCCGAAGGGATCTGTGACTCGATCCTCGGCGTGATCCTCTCGCGGTTCGTCGCGACCGATCGCTGGCTCGGGGACGGCACGAACCTGGTCCTGATCGTCGGGCCGGAGCACCGCCGCTTCTTCGACCGCGCCGGCTGGTCGAAGGACGACATCCGCAGCTATCTGTGGCCGCGCTTCCACAAGGACGGCAAGAAGAGCATCGGCCTGGGACGACCCGAAGGACTGTTGATCGTGGCCGCGGGCGGCGATGGCATGGGTGAGAGCTGGCTACTCTTCCCGCACCTCGCCTGGGCCATCACCGAGAAGATCGTCTAGTTCCTATCAAGGAGGAGACAGCATGTCTGAGAAATGGACCGGACTCGATCCGACGAGCGGGCCGCTCGAGCGCCGCGACGAGCGCGTGTTGCGCCCGCGCCCGGAATCGCTCGATGGCCACGTCATTGGTCTCGTGGCCAATGGCCTCGGACGCGGCGAAGAGCTGCTCGACCGCGTCTACCACGGCATCGCCGAGCGAACCGGCGCGTCCGGTGCGGTGCGGGTGCTGAAGCCGGGCGTGTCGGTGCCACCCGAGCCGGCGGACTGGGCACGCTTGACCTCGGAGGCGACGGTCGCGATCACCGGCTTCGGGGGTTGAGGCTCCTGCAGTGCGCGCAGTTTGCGCGACGCAGTCGAACTCGAGTGGGCAGGCGTTCCGAGCCTCCCGATCATCCACCACTCCGTGCGCGGCTCGGCCGAGTCGATGGCCAAGCTGAGCGGTCTCGCGGACTACCCGTTCCTGATCGTCGACTACCCGTACATCCCGACGGCGATGTGGACCGACCAGGAGGTCGAGCAGCTCTCGGGCGAGATCACCGAGTCGGTGCTTGCGATGCTGACGACCGGGATCTGAGGACCCAGGCCGTGGGAGAGGGAGCGAAGCTCGTCGTCGAGCACTTCGACGAAATCGTCAAGCCCGACGGCGGCACGGTTCGTCTGCTCGCGCACGAGGGCCAGACGCTGCGCGTCGGCTACAAGCCCGGCAGCAACGAGGCGTGCGAGACCTGCGTGATCTCGGCCGACCAGCTCTCCGAGATGATGCGCGATCTGCTTCGCGACCACGAGCCGGGCATCGAGCAGGTGCAAGTCGAGGAGATCGCCGACTAGGTGGACGCCTAACGGGTAGCCACGGTCGTCACGAAGCGTGCTCCGCAAGGGTCGGGTGGTTTTGCGGTTCCTCGTCCGATCCGCTGGGAAACGACAGTGAGATGAGCCCGGCCGAGCTCGGAGCGACGATCGCGAGCGCCTCCGGTGTGCTGTTTGCGGCACTCGGGCTCTACCTGGTGCTCGAGCTCTTGCTGCTGCACTTCCGGCACCGCAGGCTTCGGCTGCGCGAGGCGCGCGCAAGTGGGCTGGGCGTCCTCTCGGGCATCGTGGCCAGCGCGGCCGTAACACTGGCCTTCGGCACGCTGACCGTCGGGGTTGCGGCGGTGGCGGGAGCCTCGCTGAGCCCGATCGAGGGCGGGCTTTCCTGGCCCTGGTGGGTCTACGGCTGGATCGTCTACGAGTTCTGGTACTGGGTTCAGCACTGGGCGGCTCACAAGGTGCGGCTGCTCTGGTGCATCCACGCGCCGCACCACGCTCCGGGCTCGATCCACATGCTGGTCGGGACGAACCGCCACTTCCTCGAGCTCGTCTTCTACTTCCCGCTCTTCTTCGGCTTCGTGCCGGCGCTGATGGGCGTGCATCCGCTCGTCTGCGTCGGGCTCAACCTGGTGGACGGAATCTGGGGCAGCTTCCTCCACATCAGTGACGAGCTGGTTCCGCGCGGGCGCTACGGGCCGCTCGAACGCTTCCTGCAGACTCCCTCGTACCACCGCGTCCACCACGCCAAGAACGCCCGCTACATGGACACGAACTACAACTCGATCACGCTGCTGTGGGACTGGCTGCTGGGCACTCTCCAGCCGCTGCGCGACGACGACCCGGTTCGCTACGGCATCACGCGAGAGCTCGACACGGGCAGCTTCTGGGATCTCCACTTCGGCGAGTTCCGCGCGCTGGGGCGCGACCTGCGCACCGCGCGAGGCGTCGGGGATCGCCTGGCGGTTCTGCTGATGCCGCCCGGCTGGTCACCCGACGGCAGCGGTCGCACCGTCGCGGACGCCAAGCGCGAGCTCGCGGCGAGCGAGGCCGGCTATAGCAGCAGGAACGCCACGAAGGCCGCAACCAGGCCGTAGCTGCCGTTGCGGCGAACGAAGTTCTTCGGGATCCGGGCGAGCGCTTCGAGGCCGGTCAGGTCGTGGTAGGTGTGCCAGATCACCGGGAACTCGATGCTGCTCGCGAACACGGCGAAGCCGAAGGCGCTGCTCACCAGCGCGACCTGTCCCACGCTCGACAGAGGGAGGCCGAGGAGCAGCACCAGGACGACGAGCCAGTGCGCGACGTTTCCGCCGATGCTCATGCCCTGGAACTGATGCTGCGTATTGCCTGGATAGTCGAAGTCGAACAGGGGCAAGAAGCCCGTCGCGGGACGCAGCGGTGCGCGGGCGCCGGTCCACCG
>JAYZFK010000018.1:0-44588 GCA_036336835.1 Myxococcota bacterium
GCGGACGCGCGCAAGCGCATCAACGAGCTGATCCGGTCGATGCGCTCGCGCAGCTGAGTCTGCGAGCGGCCCCTCAGAACGGGATGTTGTCGTCCGGCGGAGTCGCGTCGGACGAGCCACTGGAAGGTGCGCCGCCCTCGCTGCGTCCACCGAGGAAGGTCACGTTTTGCGCGATCACCTCGGTCGTGTATCGCTTGATGCCTTCCTTGTCCTCGTACTCGCGCGTCTGGAGCCGGCCTTCCACGTAGGTCGTTCGGCCCTTGGCCAGGTACTGCGCGCACAGCTCGCCAGTCTTTCCCCAGGCGACGATGCGGTGCCACTCGGTGCGCTCTTGCTGCGCGCCCTCTTTGTCGGTCCACCGCTCGTTGGTCGCGAGCGAGAAGTTTGCGACTGCCTGACCGCTCTTGGTGTATCGCAGCTCGGGGTCTCGCCCGAGGTTGCCGATCAAGATGACCTTGTTGACGCTTGCCATTGGCAGAATCTCCGTCGGGATCCTCGATGGGGTGGAACCGCATGAGCATACCGGCGCCGGCGGCCGTGCGCTCCCGCCGGCGGCGTGACGCCGGCCTGCCCGGGCGGCCGTTGACTCGGTAGCCGTCCCATCTGTACCCTCGCGCGGTTCCTTTCCGGGGGGTGAGGGACTCATGCAGATCTCCAGCAGGGTGGCGGCGCGTGGCTAGAGCAGCGGCGCGCACGCAACGGACACGAAGCGCCGCAAACAAACGTGAACCGACGTTTGTTTCGCGTATCGGTGGCGAGGCAGCGGGTCTGGCCCTGCTCGCGACGGCGGCGCTCGCGTGTCTGGCGCTTGCGACCTACTCCCCGGACGATCCGAGCTTCGCGCTCGTCGCGGTGGCCAATCGCGCGGGCGCCGTCGGTGCCACGATCGCGAGCGGGCTGATGCGCAGCATCGGGCTCGGCGCCGTCGTAGCCGTGGGGGTCCTGGCCGTGCTCGGCGGGCGGCTGATTCTCGGCATGGGCATCCCCGGCTTGATCTCGCGCTTCTGGGTGGGGGCATCGGCCCTGGTGCTGGCGCTGTCGGCCGCCGGCCCGCTGCTGCGGACGATCTGGCCCGAGTGGTCGGCGCCCGCGACGGTGACCGGCGGGGCGATGGGCGAATGGCTGTTCGGCCTCGAGGTGCTGCTGCTGTCGACCTGGGGCGCTGGGGTCGTGAATGCGATGCTGCTCGGGATCGGGTTGCTGTGCGCGACGGGCGTCTCGACTGCAGCGGCCATGCGCGCGGTGGGCGGCGCGCTGGCTCTGGCAGCGCGGGGGCTGGCTGTCGTAGCGGTAGCCATCGGTTCGGGCGCGCAGATGGCGGGCGCTCGGGCAGCCGACGCGGTGTCGCACGCGCTCGCCGGTTTGCGCGAGGGCGTCACGGCCGTTGGAGTCTGGCGCGAACAACGCGCCCGTCAGCGCCGCGTGGCCCGGGCTCGCCGGTCCGAGCGCCCGGCGCCGGCCGAGGACGAGCTCGTGCCGCGGGAGGTCGTCGAGACGCCGGCCGAGCGCGGCCGCCGGCCTCGCGGCGACGAGCCCGACATCGTCGACCACCTGGCCCAGCAAAAGCGCGAGCCGTCCCAGGAGAGCTTCCCCTTCGACACCTCCACGTCGTCCGGCCCCTTCCAGCTCCCCGATGTCTCGATCTTCGAGACACCGCCCGAGGACGTGCGCAGCTACGACCGCGACTCGCTGCTGATGAACTCGCGCATCCTCGAGAAGAAGCTGGCGGATTTCGGCGTGCAGGGCCGCGTCGTGCGCGTGCACCCGGGTCCGGTGATCACGATGTACGAGTACGAGCCCGCATCGGGCATCAAGGTCAACAGGATCGTCAACCTCACCGACGATCTCGCAATGGCGCTGCGCGCCCTGTCGGTTCGCATCATCGCACCGCTGCCGGGCAAGAGCGTGGTCGGGATCGAGGTCCCCAACCCCGAGCGCGAGATCGTCTACCTGCGCACGCTGCTCGAGTCCGAAGGCTTCCGCAACAGCGAGTCGAAGCTCGAGATGGCAATGGGCAAGGATATCTTCGGGAACCCGGTCGAGGCGGATCTCGCCAGGATGCCGCACCTGCTGGTGGCCGGTGCTACGGGCACGGGCAAGAGTGTCTTCCTGAACTCGTTCCTTTGCGCCTTGCTGTGCCGCGCGCGGCCGGACGAGCTCAAGCTCCTGCTGATCGATCCGAAGCTACTCGAGCTCTCGATCTACGAAGGCATCCCGCACCTGATCGCCGACGTGGTGACCAATCCGAAGCGCGCGGCGGCGGCGCTGGCAGGCATCGTTCGCAAGATGGAAGAGCGCTACCAGATGATGAGCGCTGTTCAGGTGCGACACATTGCGCAGTTCAACGAGCGTGCCGAGGAAGCACTCGCCGCTGGCGAGACCCACCTGCGGCTGCGTCCGAAGTCCGGCGAAGAAGAGGGCGAGCTGGTCGAATGGCAGAAGCTCCCCTACATCGTCGTCGTGGTCGATGAGCTCGCGGACTTGATGGTGCTCGCCGCCAAGGAGGTCGAAGAGTCCATGCAGCGCCTGGCGCAGATGGCTCGCGCGGCTGGCATCCACCTGGTGCTCGCGACGCAGCGGCCCAGCGTCGACGTCATCACCGGCGTGATCAAGGCGAATTTTCCGGCTCGTGTCTCGTTCCAGGTGTCGTCGCGCACCGACTCGCGCACGATCCTCGACCAGAACGGCGCCGACAGCCTGCTCGGCATGGGTGACATGTTGTTCCTGCCGCCGGGCACGTCGCGCGTGCAGCGCCTGCACAGCCCGTTCGTCAGCGAGAAGGAGGTCCTCGAGCTGGTGGCCTTCCTGCGCGAGCAGGGCCGCCCGGAGTTCGACGAGTCGCTGATGCGGATCAACGACGACCCGAGCTCGGACGACGCCCGATCGGGTGAGGATGTCGACGAGATGTTCGACAAGGCGGTCGCAATGGTCGCCGAGACCCGCAACGCATCGATTTCCTATGTCCAGCGCCGGCTCAAGATCGGCTACAACCGGGCCGCGCGGATCGTCGAGGCCATGGAAGATCAGGGCATGGTCGGTCCCCAGGTCGGCAGCAAGGGGCGCGAGGTCTTCCTGCGCCAGCCCGGGCCCGATGACGCCTATGAATAGACCGCCTCCACGGACGTCTCACGAGGCGATGTACGGCTGCTTCGCTGTCCTGGTCGCGACCGCGCTGTTCCCCGCACCCGCGTCGTCGAATGGCGATGGCGTCGGCGACGCCTCGCAGGCTGCCGAGCGCATGCAGTGCGCGACGGAAGCGGCCCGCTCGGTGCAGCGCCACTACGAGTCGGTTCGCGACCTGGAGGCGCACTTCGAGCAGACGACGCGCTCGGTCGCGCTGGGCACGGGCGCGGTGGCGACCACGGGCCGATCGAGCGGACGCGTCGTCTTCGCCAAGCCGGGTCGCATGCGTTGGAGCTACCAGCAGCCGCAGCCGAGCCTGGTCGTGAGCGACGGCAAGATGCTGTGGATCTACGACCCCGAGGCGTCGGAGGCCCAGCGTCTACCCGTGACGCAGGGCTATCTCACGGGCGCCGCTCTGTCCTTCCTGGTCGGTGAGGGCGACCTGCTCGCCGAGTACCAGGTGAGCGCGGAGTCGTGTGGTGGCGAGGGCATCGAGCTCGAGCTCATCCCTCGCACCGATGCATCCTACGAGCGTCTGGGCTTGCGGGTCGTACGCGCAACGGGCGAAGTGAGCGCGACGCGGATCGTCGATCTCTTCGGCAACGTCACAGAGGTCACGTTTCGCAACCTGCGGACCAACCAGGATCCGCCGGCTTCCACCTTCGGCTTCGAGCCTCCCGAGGGCGTGAGGGTCATCGACCTCGTGCAGTAGTGCGGAGACGCAAAGTGCGTCACGCGTGCCGCGCTGCGCCGCGTCGCGGCGACGGCTCGTTGACAGGCCGGTGTCATCAGGTTGTCTCCGGCGGCCGTGCGAGTTCACAGACGAGAATTCCTTTATAGAACAATGGTTTATCGTCCTAACTGCACCCTGGCCTCCGTTGACAGCCCGCCCTGGACAGCTACGATCGAAACACTTCAAAGCGTATGCATTCTAAGGCCTTGGGGGTTCCCATCGAGCGGCTTCGATGCTTTTGATTACTCACAACGGAAGCCCAGATTCTGGCGGCTTCAATAGGGGTGCAAACGCGAGTCGCAGCTCGGATTGCTCCCCGGACCGTCGGCAGAATCCCCTGTCGAAACAACAGCTTCTCCCCATGTGCGCCCATCCCGGAACATTGCTTTGGGAGCCGAGGTCGAAACAGGCACAGCCCTTGCAATTTTTCGGTGCCATCAGGCGGCTGGCGTCGATTCGCGGATGCCTACACCGGGGAGAGGCAGCATGAGTAGCGACAACGAGTCGGGTTCTGGACGAGGTGGCAAGGTCTTCCGAGACGTGATGCGCCGCAACACGCCCGTCGGCGGTCCTGGAGACGACGATCCGCGTGTCGAGGGAGGCATCCCCGACACGGAGGAAGTCGAGCAGCTTCAGGACGCCATTCGCTTCTTCGGCAGCGATTCGGTCGAGTTCCGACGGCGGCTCGATCGGCTGCTCGCTGACTTCGAGACACTACGCCGCCGCTACGACACCGTGCGAGATCGCCACGAGCAGGCCGAGCGACAGAACGAGAAGCTCGTCGCGATGTTGCAGGAGGCGAAGCAGCAGATCGAGCTCCTCAAGGAGGAGGTCGACAAGCTGTGCGCGCCTCCCAATACCTACGGCGTGTTCACGCGCGCCAACAAGGACGGCACCGTCGAGATCCTCTCGGAGGGGCGTTCCATGCGTGTCAACGCGCACCCGAACATCGATCCCTTCGTGCTCGAAGAGGGTCAGCTCGTGGTGCTCAACGAAGCCTTCAACGTGATCGAGGCCGCGGGCTACACCCAGCGCGGTGAGATCGCGGCTGTGGTCGACTTCGTCTCGGAGCACCGGGTGGTCGTGCTGGGTCACACCGACGACGAGCGGATCGTTACGTTGGCCGAGCCCCTGCGGCGCGAGAAGATCAAGGTTGGTGATCACCTGATGATCGACCCGCGCACGCAGTACGCCTTCGAGAAGATGCCCAAGTCGTCGGTCGAGGAGGTCGTGCTCGAGGAGGTGCCGGACGTCAGCTACGAGCAGATCGGCGGTCTCGAGCAGCAGATCGAGGTCCTGCGCGATTCGGTCGAGCTCCCGTACTTGTACTCGGAGCTCTTTGCCGAGCACCAGCTGAAGCCGCCGAAGGGGATCCTGCTCTACGGCCCGCCCGGTTGTGGCAAGACGCTGATCGCGAAGGCCGTGGCCAACGCACTCAGCAAGCGCATCGAGGAGAAGACGGGCAAGGCCACGCCCGCCTACTTCCTCAATGTGAAGGGCCCGGAGCTGCTGAACAAGTACGTCGGTGAGACCGAGCACAAGATCCGCGAGGTGTTCAAGAAGGCCCGCGAGAAGGCGCGCGAGGACGTACCGGTCGTGATCTTCTTCGATGAGATGGACTCGCTGTTCCGCATGCGCGGCACCGGCATCAGCTCCGACATGGAGGCCACCGTGGTGGCGCAGTTCCTGTCGGAGATCGACGGCGTCGAGGCGCTCGAGAACGTCATCGTGGTCGGTGCATCGAACCGTCAGGATCTCATCGACCCTGCGGTGCTTCGCCCGGGTCGCCTCGACCTCAAGGTCAAGGTAAACCGGCCGGATGCCTCGGCTGCACGAGAGATCTTCTCGAAGTACCTCACGCCCGTCTTGCCGCTGCACGCGACGGTGCTCAACAAGCACGAGGGGGACCCCGAGAAGGCCTGCGTCGCGATGATCCAGGAAGTGACCGATGACATGTACTCGACGGGCGACGAGAACAAGTTCCTCGAGGTGACCTACGCCAAGGGAGAGCGGGAGATCTTCTATTTCAAGGACTTCTCGAGCGGCGCGATGATCGAGAACATCGTCGCGCGCGCGAAGCGCAGAGCCGTCAAGCGCCAGATCGAGTCGGGCGAACGGGGTATCCGTACCGAGGATCTGACCGAATCGGTTCGGGACGAGTTCAAGGAGAGCGAGGATCTTCCGAACACGACCAACCCCGACGACTGGGCTCGCATCTCCGGCCGCAAGGGCGAGCGCATCATCAACGTGCGCACGCTGATGACGGGGATCAATCGCAGGGAAGAGTCGATCGAGGAAGTACCCGGCCAGGGTCAGTATCTCTGAGCCGCAGCGAGCCGCGTCAGCCCGCCCCCAGGAGGGTGGGTTGCGCGGCGCGCTACGCTCCGGGGTCAGGCTCGATCGGTGCAGCGGGCACGGGAGCGGCGGGGAGACCCAATGGCCATTCCGAAGGTGATGGGGACAGAGATCGAGTACGGGATCATCGTCAAGAACGATCCCGACTTCGACCCCATCTCGAGCTGCGTGCTGCTCGTCAACGCCTATCGGGAGGATCCGGCCGGCAAGATCCTGTGGGACTACGACCAGGAGAATCCGCTCGCCGATGCTCGCGGATTCCAGGTCGACGGCGAAAAGTACACGCCGAACCAGCAGGAAAACATCGCCCGCAACAAGACGCTGATCAACGGCGCCCGCTACTACGTCGATCACGCGCATCCCGAGTACAGCTGTCCGGAGGTCACCAACGCGCGCGATCTCGTCGTCCACGAGAAGGCGGGCGAGCGCGTGGTCGAGATCAGCCGGCGCGAGGCGAGCTCGCTGCTTCCAGCCGGCGCGCAGATGCTGCTCCACAAGAACAACAGCGACCGCAAGGGCAACTCCTACGGCTCGCACGAGAACTACCTGATGGACCGCCGCGCGTCCTTCAAGCAGATCGTCGAGAATCTGATGCCCTTCTTCGCGACGCGTCAGGTCTACACGGGAGCCGGCAAAGTCGGCAGCGAGAACCGCGGGTATCCCTGCGACTACCAGCTGAGCCAGCGTGCCGACTTCTTCGAGACCGAGGTCGCTCTCGATACGATGGTCAAGCGCCCGATCATCAATACTCGTGACGAGCCTCACGCCGACCGTGAGAAGTACCGCCGACTGCACGTGATCGTGGGCGACTCGAACATGAGCGAGTACACGATCTATCTGCGCAACGGCGTGACGAGCCTGATCCTTTCGATGATCGAGGACGGCGCGATCACCAAGAACCTGGTGCTGCGCGATCCGGTGCGCGCCATCAAGGACGTGTCGCACGACCCGACCTGCCGGCGCGAGGTAACGCTCGAGGGCGGGAAGAAGCTCACCGGTGTCCAGATCCAGGCCGAGTATCTCGAGATGGCGCTCGCCTACGCCGCCTCGCACGACATCGATGAAGTCACAGCCGACGTGCTCGAAAGATGGCAATACGTGATCGACGCGCTCGCGCGCGATCCGATGGAGCTATCACGCGAGATCGACTGGGTGATCAAGAAAGAGCTGATCGAGAGCTACATGGACGGCAAGGGCCTGTCCGGCGACTGGGAAAACCCCCGGGTTCGGATGCTCGATCTGCAGTACCACGACACGCGGCCGGACAAGGGCCTGTATTCGATGCTGGAGCGCCAGGGGCGGGTCGACCGGATCGTGACCGATGAGGAGATCCAGCATGCGATCCACACCCCGCCCGAGGACACGCGTGCCTATTTCCGCGGCGAGTGCCTGCGTCGGTATCCTGGAGAAGTCTTTGGCGTGAACTGGGATTCGATCTCTTTCGGAGTGGGCGACGAGCCGATCAAGAGAGTCATGATGGCCGAGCCGCTCAAGGGCACAAGGCGGCTCGTGGAAGAGCTGCTCGATGGCTCGGCGGATGCCGGCGAGCTCGTCAAGAACCTGCGGGCCTAGCCGTCCAAGGAGGCATGATCGCATGAGATTCACAACCGGACCCAAGAGAGCCGCGGATCGCCGCCTGCCCATCTACGGTGCCGCGGAATCCACCCAGAAGCAGCAGCCGAAGGGCGGCGGCGGGGATGCCGCCGATGCGAAGAGCGGTGAGGGCGGCAAGAAGATGGCGAAGAAGGGCGAGGAGCTGAAGGAAGAGATGGACGAGCTCCTCGACGAGATCGACAATGTGCTCGAGGAGAACGCCGAGGAGTTCGTGAAGAACTACGTCCAGCGCGGCGGGCAGTAGCTTCCGGAGCGCAGACACTCGGTCGTAACACCAATGGGCACCCACCGGGGGGGAACGTGCTCTTCAACGGCAAATATCAGGGCTCGAGCTTTGCGGAGCTGTTGCAGGCCGACCATCCGCAGCTGCTGCCGAGCTTCGCTGCGCCGTCGGGAAATCCGCACGGTGTGTCGGTTCCACACGGCACCACGGTGCTCGCGTGCAAGTTCGCTGACGGCGTGCTCGTCGCCGGAGATCGGCTCGCGACCGAGGGGCACCGGGTGGCCTCGCGCGATGTCGAGAAGGTGTTCGAGACGGATGCGCACTCTCTGATGGCGATCTCGGGCGCGGCCGGCCCGTGCATCGAGATGGCGCGCCTGCTCGGGGTCGAGTTCGAGCACTACGAGAAGATCGAGGGCGAGGCCCTCGAGCTCGACGGCAAGGCAAACCGGCTCTCGAACATGGTCCGCCAGAACCTGCCCGCTGCGATGCAGGGCCTGGTCGTGGTGCCGCTCTATGCCGGCTTCGACCTGCGCCGCAGCACCGGAAGGCTGTGGAAGTTCGATATCACGGGCGGCCGCTACGAAGAGACCGAGTTCGAGGCCACCGGCTCGGGAGGGCTGTTCGCGCGCGAGTCGCTCAAGAACCACTGGGATGCGAGGTCGAGTCGCGCCGACACCGTCAAGACAGCGATCACTGCGCTGACGGATGCGGCCGACGAAGATCGCGCAACAGGAGGCATCGATCTCCAGCGCCGGATCTTCTCGATCATCAAGCTGTGTACCGCTAGCGGGATCGAGACGGTTCCCGACGCCGAGGTCGAAGAGATCTATCGAGAGCTCCTGGCAACTCGCAGCGGGAGGGATGGCTGATGTCGATGCCGTTCTATGTGTCACCCGAGCAGGTGATGGCCGACAAGGCCGAGTATGCACGCAAGGGCATTGCTCGCGGCAAGTCGATCGTGGCGCTCGAGTACGGCGGCGGGCTCCTGCTGATCGCCGAGAACGCAACCGGCCTCAACAAGCTCGGCGAGATCTACGATCGCATCGCCTTCGCGGGCGTCGGCAAGTTCAGCGAGTTCGACCAGCTCCGGAAGATCGGTGTGCGCTTTGCCGACACCAAGGGCTATGCCTACTCACGCGCTGACGTGCGCGGCAAGGGGCTGGCCAACGCCTACTCGCAGGTGATTGGCGAGTCCTTTACGCGCGATCTCAAGCCGCTCGAGGTCGAGATCATCATCGCCGAGGTCGGTGACCCGCGGCTTACGGGTCACGAGACGAGCTCGATCTACAAGGTGATGTACGACGGCTTCATCAGCGATCACCAGGACTGGTGCGTGATCGGCGGCAATGTCGACGACGTCGAGAGCGTGCTGCGGAACGAGTACGCCAACGCCCTGCCCCTAGGGGATGCCGTCAATCTGGGGTGTAAGGCCCTCGCAAACGGCTCGAACGGGTCCTCCGGCCTCACGGCGGAGAACCTCGAGGCCTGTGTGCTCGATCAGGCACTCGAGGCGCGCAAGTTTCGACGCCTGTCCACCGAAGAAGTAAGCGGTATGTTGGACGCCTAGCTGGGGCGGCGAAGACGCCTCGTAGGCCGAACACAGGCAAGCCGGTGCAAAAACGGATCTACGGCCTCGAGACGGAGTACGGAATCATCTTCACGCCCGAAGGTCGGAAGACCTTGCCGGTCGAGAAGGCGATCCGCTTCCTCTTCGAGAAGCTGATCACCACAGAGCACTTCCTGAACGTGTTCCTCGAGAACGGGGCACGCTTCTACCAGGACACGGGCTGTCACCCCGAATACGCGACGCCCGAGTGCATCTCGCCGAAGCAACTGGTCATCTACGACAAGGCCGGCGAGCGAATCCTCGAGGATCTGCAGAACTACGCCGACGAGAAGATCCGCGAAGAACGCATTCCGGGGAAGCTCTCGATCTTCAAGAACAACACCGACTTCGTCGGGAACAGCTACGGCTGCCACGAGAACTATCTCGTCGACCGCGATGTCGACTTCTACTACCTGGCCGAGCAGTTGATCCCGTTCCTGGTGACGCGCCAGATCTACACCGGCGCCGGCAAGGTCTTCCAGACCCAGGACGGCGTGCACTATTGCGTCAGTCAGCGCGCCCAGCACATTTATCAGAAGATCTCGGGCACCACGACCAACGACCGCTCGATCATCAATACACGCGACGAACCTCACGCCGACCGCGAGAAGTACCGCCGGCTGCACGTGATCGTCGGCGATTCGAACATGAGCGAGTACACCAACTTTCTCAAGGTGGGTGCCTGCTCCATCGTCCTGCAGATGATCGAGGACAACTACATCAACAAGGACTTCACGCTTCGCAACCCCGTGAAGGCCATCAAGGACATCACCTACGACGTCAGCTGCAAGCGGCGACTCCGCCTCGACAACGGTCGCGAGTACTCGCCGATCGAGGTTCAGCGCGAGTACTGTGAGCTGGCGCAGAAGTACATCGAGCAGTACCCGGTCAGCGAGGAGCACCAGGAAGCGGTCGGGATGTGGCAGCATGTTCTCGACTGCCTCGATCGCGACCCCAACGAGCTCGACCGCCAGGTCGACTGGGTCATCAAGCGCACGATGATCCAGCGCTGGATCGATCGCCACGATTCGAGCTGGTCCGACCCGCGCGTGTTCATGCTCGACCTGCAGTACCACGATATTCGCCTGAACCGCGGGCTGTACTATCTGCTCGAGCGTAAGGGCGCCGTGGATCGCTGCTTCGGCGACGATGAGATTATCAAGGCGAAGACCGAGCCGCCGCCGGACACGCGAGCCAAGATGCGCGGCGAGTTCATCAAGCTCGCGCGGCAGAACTCGATCCAGTACGACCTCGACTGGTCGAACATCCGGCTCGGCAACCTGCTCAATGTTCGCGTGATCTGCAACAATCCGTTCGAGACGGACACCGAGAAGGTCGCGGAGCTCGTGCGTACCATCCAGAAGACCAACCTTCGCAAGACGAGTCTCAGCAAGCTCGTGATCCAGTCCTAGCGACGCTGATGTCCGAGCCGCAGTCGCCCCCGAGACTCAGCGTCGTCGAGCCGCCGCCCGTTGCCGAGTCGGCCCCTCCGCGTCGCAGCCGGCTGCCCTGGCTGTTGGGAGTCGCGGCGCTCGGGTTTGCCTGGTTGTGGCTCGACCAGCTAGAGCACACGCAGCGCGTCGAGCGGCAGGTGTACGGACTCGAGTCCGAGCTCGCGAGTGCCCGCGACGACCTCGTCGCCTGGGAAGCCCGCATGCAGGACGTGCGCAGCGGGATCGAGGGCCTCGTGAGTCAGCTCGAATCCCTGCGCTCCCTGGTGGCGCCGGCCCCCGTCGACGCGCTGTTGCCCGATCCGGGCGACGCCGATCTCCCATCGGCGGAGTAGCACGCCGCAGGCATTGCCCCACGACATTCCAGCACCAGTTTCGCGGGCCGGGGGGCACTTTGGCCTCAACCGCTGCGGGCTCCTTCCGATACGACGGTAAGTGGCTGCGTGTATGCCCGGGCGCTGCCCAACCCAAGCAACGGGCAGGGAACTCCCACAGATGATCCTCGACAACATCGCAGGTTGGTTCTCCCACGACCTCGCCATCGACCTCGGCACCGCGAACACGCTCGTCTATGGCAAGGGCCAGGGACTGATGTGTTCGGAGCCGAGCGTCGTGGCCGTCGCCGACGACCGCCACGGCCGCGGACAGCGCGTGCTCGCCGTTGGACACAGAGCCAAGGAAATGCTCGGTCGCACCCCCGGATCGATCCGGGCGATCCGCCCGATCAAGGACGGTGTGATCGCCGATTTCGAGATCACCGAGGCGATGCTTCGCTACTTCATCCAGCGTGCGCACAACCGCGCGAAGTTGGTCCGCCCGCGGATCGTGATTTGCGTTCCGCCCTGCATTACCAGCGTCGAGAAGCGAGCCGTGCGCGAGAGCGCGCTGTCGGCAGGTGCCCGCGAGGTCTTCTTGATCGAGGAGCCGATGGCTGCGGCGATTGGTGCGGGGCTCGATGTCACGGCGCCGACCGGCAACATGGTGGTCGACATCGGTGGCGGCACGACCGACGTCGCCGTGATCTCGCTCTCGGGCATCGTCGCCTCCCGCTCCATTCGGACGGGCGGTGACAAGATGGACGAGGCGATCATCAACTACGTCAAGCGCAAGTACAACATGCTGATCGGTGAGAGGACGGCCGAGATGGTCAAGATGACCATCGGCACCGCCGCGGCGAACACCAAGACCACGACCACGGAGCTCAAGGGCCGCGACCTCGTTGCCGGCATCCCCAAGGTCGTCGTCGCGACCTCCGACGAGATCCGCGAAGCGCTGGTCGAGCCGATCCAGTCGATCGTCCAGACAGTCCACCTCACCCTCGAGCGCACTCCGCCCGAGCTGGCCGCCGACATCGTCGACCGCGGCATCATGCTCGTCGGTGGGGGCTCGCTGCTCCAGGATCTCGATCAGGTACTCCGCCACGAGACGAAGCTCCCGATCCTGCGGAGCGAGGACCCCTACACGGCGGTCGTGCACGGCGCCGGCGGGGCACTCGACAACCTCACGCTGCTGCGCGAGGTCGCGATCGACTAGTTGGGCCGCGCGGGGCTGAGGCGGCGAGCGCTATCTGCACGGCCGCCTCGATATCGGCGACGCTGTACATCTCCCAGATCTGGGCGCCGGGAATCTTCACGCCGAGCGCCAGCTCGAGCCCCTCGATCAGCTCGAACAGATCGAGCGTTTCGACGCCGAGCTGCGAGAGCGAGACCCGGAGCGAGAGCTCTTCGGCCGGGAGACCGAGGCCGCAACCGATCAGTGCGCGGACGTTGGGAGGCCTCGGATCAGGCGGTGCCGGGATCGGGGGGCAGAGTGACATCGGTCGTGCTCTCCTCACCCGGCCTAGACCGCTACGGCCTCGGCGACGGGGTCGCCGAGCGACATCTCGCGCAACCGGGTGCTCAGCCCAGCGAGACCTGCCAGGTCGATCCGGCTCCTGTCGGGCAGCGAGACCTCGCGCTCGAGCCAGCTCGCGATCACCTCTGGCGTGAGCTCGTCCGGATGGCAGACGTCGAGCAGACCGAGAGCGCTGAAGCGCTCGGCGCGGATCCACTGCTCGCGACGCGGAACGACTCGCGGAACCACCAGTGCGGGCTTCTGGTGGGCGACGATCTCGCACACGCTGTTGTAGCCGCCCATCGAGATCACGCGCTCGGCGCGCCGCAACAGCTCGGCCGGCTCGCGCACGAAGTCGAGAATTCGCAGGCGCGGGTTCGTCGCCGCCCGCTGCCGTAGCTGGCGTCGGACTGCCTCCGGCATGAAGGGCCCTGTCAAGATCACTCCGAAGAGGTGGCTCGGTAGCTCGGCCCGCGAGAAGGCGTCGACCAGTCGTGCACCGTCCTCGCCGCCGCCGACCGAGCACAGCACGTACGGGCCCGGGGGCGCGTGGGCTTCGAAATCCCAGTGCGCCTGCTCGAGCGCTGCGGGTGTGGAGATGCGGCGGTCGAGATAGCCGACGTAGTCGAGCCGGGCGGCCGTCGCATCGGAGAAGCCATACTCTGCCGCCAGATCGACGATGCGTCGGTCACCGTAGACCCAGACATCGTCGTAGAACTCGCTGATCGCACCCTCGTTGTCCGCCTCGGCCCACTCGCGAGCGACGACCTCGGGGTCGTCGAGGATGTCGCGCAGGCCCAGGATGCAGCGCGTCCCGCGTTGGCGAAGCTGCCGGAGGGTGTTCTCGAGCTCGCCGCCGACTCCGCGCGGCACCTTGTCGACCACCAGGACGTCGGGGTCGAAGGCGGCGACCGCCCCGGCGATGGCTCGGCCGCGGGTTCGCAGCACCGAGGAGAGTGGCGCCCCGCAGACGGGCACGGTGCGGCCCGCGCGCTTGCGCAGGCCCGACAGCACCACCCGGTTGGACTGGGACTCCGGCAGCACACTCGCCTGGCCCGATCCGCTCAGGATCAGCGTCTGGTCGGCGGTCCCGCACTGGCGCAGCGACTGCGCGATCAGCAGGTTGCGCCGCACGTGGCCCAGGCCGACGGTGTCGTGCGAGTAGAACGCGACGCGTAGCCCGGACCCGTATTGGTGCGCCCGGAAGGGAGAGATCTGGAGATTGCCGCGGTCCCCCGCAGGGATGCTGGTGTCGAAGGGGGGGGGCTGTACGTTGCCGAGGGCTTGCATTGCTTCTCCTGCGGGGACTTTATGCAAGCTTAACGCCAATATTAGATGGGAAATTTTTCCCAACTATTTCGTGTTGTTCTGATGGATCGGCGAGTTGACGTGAGCTCTGAATCGGGGGATCTACCCAGCAACTGCGTGGGATCCCGCATCTCGACGGGCCTAGGTCGCGCGGGGGGTGGCTCGCCGATCTGGTGCCCGCTCGAGGCTTCCGCAGCCGGCTAGTCCGGCGACATCACTGCCAGCGCCAGCTGCATTGCCATCTGCAGGTCGCCGACGATGTCGATCTTGCCGCTCAGGAAGGCTTCCTGCGGGTCGATCTCGCCTGCGCGCAGCTGGGCGTAGATCTCCTGGTCGATCGACAGCTCACAATCGGGCTCCGCGGCGGGCTCGCCGCTGCCGAAGTGCGTGAGCAGTGTGAAGCCCTGGGCTCCCTCGAGCGAGAATCGGACCGTCCCGTTGACCAGGCGCAGATTGTCGACCCGCAGCTTGGTGAAGAGGATGTCCTGCTTCAGGCCCGCCATCCCGCCGAGCAGGCCGAGGGCCGAGTCCGCGGACTCGCGCTCGATCGCCTCGCAGGCGGCGAGGTCGTGTACCAGCACCACGAACGGCTCGTGCGTCGGGCCGTCGCCAACGCTCATTCGACCGGCATCGATGTTCAGGTGGAAGGGGCTGTCGCTCGCGCCTTCGACGCGCGCTTCGATCGTGCCGTCGACGCCGATCAGGCCCCGGTAGACCCGCCCGTTCTCGCCCTCGGCCGCGAGCGTACGCGCGAGCGCGCGGTTGAACTGCTCGGGAACGCGCTCGGTATAGAAGCGCGCCGGACCCTCGCTCATCGACGGCGCCTCCGCTGGTAGCGATCCACGGCGCGGTCGTGGTCGGCGTAGAGGACCGAGAAGTGGTGGGTGCCGTCGCCTCTGGACACGAAGAACAGGTAGTTGCTGTCGGCCGGCTTCACCACGGCGTGCAAGGCGTCCCGGCCGGGGCTCGCGATCGGTCCCGGAGGCAGACCCCGAATCCGATAGGTGTTGTACGGGTTCGAGGCGTCGTCGAGGTGTGCCCGGCGAAGGTTCCCGTCGAAGGCCGGGATGCCGAAGATGACGGTCGGGTCGGTCTCCAGTCGCATGCCGCGCTTCAGTCGATTGAGGAACACGGCGGCGATCACCGGGCGCTCTTCGGCGGCGCCGGTCTCCTTCTCGACGATCGAGGCGAGGGTCACGATCTCGTGCCGATCGAGCTCGCTGTCGCCCGCGAGCGGCTCGATCTCGTGCCAGACTCTCTCGAACTGCTCGACCATCAGGCGTGCGACGTCGCGGCCCGACAGGCCCTTCGGCAGCCGATAGGTGTCGGGAAACAGGTAGCCCTCGAGGTCGTCGGCGGGGAGGCCGAGCTGGCTGGCGAGTGCCGCGTCGTGTACGGCCTCGAGGAAGGCGTCGGCCGGCGCGAGGCCGGCGTGCTCGATGCGAGCGGCGATCTCGCTGGCGCGCAGGCCCTCGGGAATCACCACCGGGTAGGTCCGGACCCTGCCGGCGACCAGGTGGTCGAGGATGGTGCTGGCGCTCCAGGAGGGCGAGACCAGATATTCGCCGGCGTGCAGGGAGGTCGCGAGGTCGTGGTAGCGCGCCAGCCCGACGAACGCGCGTGCGTTGCGGATCAGACGCTCGCTCTCGAGTCGATGGGCGATCTGGGAAAGGCCGGCGCCGGGCTGGATCGCAAAGGTCTGCTCGGCGCCCTGCAGGTCGAGGGGCCGCAGCTGGTCGCGCACGTACCCGGCGAATGCGGCGGCGGCGATCAGCCCGCTGGCAACCAGCGCGCCGAGCACGGGCTTCCAGTGCCTCATGACGTCGGGATTCCTCGCGCGAGATAGGTACGCAGCAGGATCGAGGCGGCGACGGCGTCGACGTGCTGCTTGCGCTTGTGGCCGCGCTTGCCGGTCAGGCCCATCTCGCGCAGCGCGCGCTCAGCCTCGACCGTGGTCCAGCGCTCGTCGATCAGATCCACCTCGAGTTCGGTCGCCCGGCCGAGTGCTCTGGCAAACCGCTCGGCGGCCTCGGCCTCCGGCCCGTGCCGCCCGTTCAGGTGGATCGGCAGGCCCACCACGACCCGCTCGACGGCGTGCTCGCGGATCAGGGCCGCCAAGGCGACGAGGTCCCGCTTGGTGCCCCGGCGCTCGAGCGCCGCCAGCGGGTAGGCGATCGTGGCGTCGGGGTCGGACAGGGCGAGTCCGATGCGGCGGCTGCCGAGGTCGATTCCGAGGACGCGCATGCGGTCGAGAATAGCCGTGCCGCCCTGCCCGGGGTCAGGCGGGGGCCGCCGCGGCGAGCCAAGCAGACCCGGCTCGAGCCGCCAGCTCGAGAGGCCGTGAGCGGGCCCCTGCCTGGACACGTGCTCGGTTTGGGTTTGGCAGCCGGACTCGATCATCTCGTTCTCCACTGGAGCCTGTGCGCAGCGCCCGCCCTCGCTGTCTTCGTCGCGTGGTCGCCCAGCCTTGATGGCCCGGTGTCAGCAAGCCCCCGGTTCGATAGGGGTTTCATCACTACATTCGACTTTTTTTCGTCTCCTCCATTGCTCGCCCTGCGCCCGCTGGCTACGTTGTCGATGTCGCGCTGTTTCCCCCCGATGGCGCCAGCGCCGCAGCCCTCCTTGCGGTCCTGAGAGCGCCCACGCCATTACAGCGCCTTCCGACCACGATCAACGGCAAGAGCCCTTACGGCCCGCGGAGCCGAGTTCCAAACTGGGACGTCGCGGCCCCAGATCGATAGATCGCCGCAAGCTCGCCGTCTCGATCGCAAGCGTTGGCGGAATCGGCTTCTGCCCGGTCGCGCCCGGGACGGTGGGGTCCGCGGCGGGCGTGCTGCTGTTCCTGGCGACCCACGGGCTGGGCCTGGTCGTGCACCTCGCGCTGGGCGTCGGGATGACGGCCCTGGGAATCTGGGCCTCCGGTGCGAGCGAGGTGGTGTTCGGCCGCAGTGACGACGGCCGGATCGTGATCGACGAGGTCGCCGGTCAGTGGATTGCGCTGACGCCGTTGCTCGCGCTCTCCTGGAGCGGTGCCCCGTTTCTACTTGCGGTCGTGACCTCATTCGTCGCGTTCCGCGTGTTCGATATCTGGAAGCCGGGGCCGGTGCGCTGGGCCGAGCGGCGCTTCAGCGCAGGAGTAGGGGTCATGGCCGACGATTGCATCGCGGGTGTGCTGGCTGCGCTGGTGGTCGGCATTGCGCTGGTGTCGGCGATCTGGCTGGGTGTGGGGGGAGTCGCGTGAAGGCCGAGGTGCTGACGATCGGCGACGAGCTGCTGCGGGGGGAGATCGTCGATTCCAACAAGTCGCACCTCTCGGATCGGCTGCTCGGACTCGACATCGAGACCCATTTCCACAGCTCCGTGCGCGACGACCCGGCCGACATGCGCGATGCCCTGGAGCGCGCGTTCGGCCGTTCGGACATCGTGCTCGTCTCGGGCGGTCTCGGGCCGACGCGCGATGACCTGACGACCGAGGTCCTGGCCGAGACCCTCGGGCGCAAGCTGCTGCTCGACCCGGCCTCGCTCGAGACGATCCGCGCCTTCTTCGCGAGTGTCGGCCGCGAGATGGCGGCCAACAACGAGAAGCAGGCCTGGTTCCCCGAAGGCGCCGAGGTGCTCGCGAACCCAATCGGGACGGCGCCGGGCTTCCTGGTGGAAGAGCAGGGCACGCTCGTCTTCTGCATGCCGGGGGTGCCGCGCGAGCTCTACCGCATGATGGACGAGCAGGTGCTGCCGCGCATCACGGCGCGCATGGGGGGGGAGCGGCTCGTCGTGCGGGCGAAGCTGCTGCGCACGTTCGGGATCGGGGAGTCGTCGCTCGATGCCGAGCTGTCCGACATCGCAAGCGACGGCGACGTCACGCTCGGGTTTCGCACGGCCTTCCCCGACAACTACCTGCGGCCGCTGGCGCGCGCGGCCACGGCCGAGGAGGCCGACGCCAAGCTCGACCGGGTGTGTGCGCAGATCCGCGAGCGGCTCGGTCCGATCGTCTATGGCGAGGGCGCCGACACGCTCGAGATCGTCGTGGGGCGCGAGCTGCGCGAGCGCGGCAAGATGCTCGCGGTCGCCGAGAGCTGCACCGGCGGGCTGATCGCCGAGCGGCTCACCGATGTGGCCGGCAGCTCCGCCTACTTCCTGGGGGGTGTCGTGGCCTACTCGAACGAGGCCAAGCAGGCGCTACTCGGTATCGACAGCGCACTGCTCGGCGAGCACGGCGCGGTCTCCGAGCCGGTGGCGCGGGCGATGGCGGAGGCGGCTCGTGCGCGCTTCGGTGCCGATCTCGCCATCGCGACGACCGGTATCTCGGGGCCGGACGGCGGCACGGAGGAGAAACCGGTTGGTCTCGTCTACATCGCCCTGGCGAGCGGCTCCGGCACACACTGCGATCGCCGGGTGTTCCCACTCGACCGCGCCCGGCATCGTCAGCTGACGGCGCACACCGCGCTCGACTGGGTGCGGCGCTCGCTGCTGAACGTCGACTGGTCCGGGCCGTCGCTGGTGCGCGAGCCGAGCGCGTCGGGTGGACCCGGTGGATCGGGTGGCCAGTGATGAAACGGTGCGCGTGTTCTTCGCAGTCGAGCTCGCGGCCGCGCTCCGGGAGGAGGCAGGCTGGGCCGCCGATGCGTTGCGCGAACGCGTCGGATCCGCCGTGGGTCTGGAGGTGCGCTGGACCCGCCCGGAGGCCTGGCACGTGACGTTGCGCTTCCTGGGCGACATCGCGACCAGCCGGCTGGGCGAGCTGCTCGCCGCTGCGGGCGAAGCCCTCGTCGCGCTCGCACCGTTCGAGCTGCGCCTCGGTGCAGGAATCGCCTTTCCGCCGCGGCGTGCCCGGGTTCTGGCGCTCGACCTCGTTCCGCACGCGCCGCTCGCCGCGGCAGCGGCCGCGCTCGAGCGTGTGGTCGTCGGCTGTGGCTTCGAGGCCGAGAAGCGCGCGTTCGAGCCGCACCTCACGCTCGGCCGCGTCAAGCGCGGCAGCCTGCGAGCCCGCGAGATCCCGGGGGTCGCGGCCGCTGGCGCGGCCGTGCAGAGCGTGCGCGACGTCGTGCTGCTGCGCAGCGAGCTCCATCGGGCGGGAGCCCGCTATACGCCGCTCGGACGCATCGCGTTCGGCGGAAGTGATCACCCCTGACACCAGACCAAGGACTGGAAGAAAGGAACGGAGCAAAGATGGCCAAGCCGAAGACGAACGAGAAGCTGGAGAACCGCGCCAAGGAGCCGGATCGCAAGAAGGCCGTTGCCATGGCGCTATCGACGATCGAGAAGCAGTTCGGAAAGGGCGCGATCCAGACGATGTCTGGGGATGCCATCGATCGCGAGATCGAGACGTTCTCGTCCGGCTCGCCGAGCATCGATATCGCGCTCGGCACCGGCGGGTATCCGCGCGGACGGGTGATCGAGATCTTCGGGCCGGAGTCGAGCGGCAAGACGACGCTCGCGCTGCACGGGGTTGCCGAAGTGCAGCGCGTGGGCGGCGTGGCGGCGTTCATCGACGCCGAGCACGCGCTCGACATCGGCTACGCCCGGCGCCTCGGCGTGCAGGTCGAGGACCTGCTCGTGTCGCAGCCCGACACGGGCGAACAGGCGCTCGAGATCGCGGACGTGCTGTTGCGCTCGGGGGCGATCGACCTGGTGGTCGTCGACTCGGTGGCGGCGCTGGTGCCGCGGGCCGAGATCGAGGGCGAGATGGGCGATTCGCACGTCGGTCTGCAGGCACGGCTGATGAGCCAGGCGCTGCGCAAGCTCACGGGCACGATCTCCAAGACGAACGCCGCGATCATCTTCATCAATCAGATCCGGATGAAGATCGGCGTGATGTTCGGCAACCCGGAGACGACCTCGGGCGGCAACGCGCTCAAGTTCTACTCGTCGATTCGTCTCGACGTGCGCCGCATCGGCGCCATCAAGGATGGCGACCAGGTGATCGGCAACCGCACGCGCGTCAAGGTGGTGAAGAACAAGGTCGCTCCGCCGTTCCGGCAGGCCGAGTTCGACATCCTCTACAACGAGGGCATCTCGATGGACGGCGATCTGCTCGATCTCGCGGTCGAGGAGGGCTTCGTCGAGAAGAGCGGTGCCTGGTACTCCTACGGCAAGGAGCGTATCGGGCAGGGGCGCGAGAACGCGCGGCGCTTCATCAAGGAGAACCCGGACGTGCGTGAGGCCATCGCCGAGCGGGTCTACTCGGCCAAGGGGCTCAAGCGCCCGGCACTGGCGGTGGTCGAGAGTGTGGACGCCACTGCGGAGGCAGCGGTCGAGAAGGCCGAGCTCGCAGAGGCTTGATGCTGGCCGGGCGGTGCGGTGCTCCGCGCCGCACCGCTCGGGCTCACGGCGTGTTTCGGGCCTCGAGGAGCGGGGTCAGCTGGTCGAGCAGCCAGCGGGCGACCTGGTCGGCTCCGGCGTCCTTGAAGTGGACGCCGTCGGGTCGCAACAGGTTTCCCTCGAGCTCGCGCAGGCAGGGGCCGTTCGGGCAGGCGAGATCGCGGAGATCGAGCAGCGGGGTGCCCGTCGCGGCGGCCGCCTGCTCGCGCGCCGCGTTCAAGCAGGCGGCCCGTTCCTCGAAGAAGGCGTCCACCTCGGCGTCCGTCTCGTCGGGAAACTGGCGACGGAATGGAGCGCGCAGGTCTGCCGCGGAAGCCGGCAGCGAGCGCAGCAGGACGGCGCGGGTCGTCCGGTTGGAGAAGCGCCTTGCGGTGTCGGAGAGTGCGGCGGCGTAGGCTTCGCGGTACTGCGGCTCGCACGGTGTTCGCCACTGGCCGTCGACCCGCTGGGCGGCGGCACCGCTGAGGTTCTCGAAGATCAGCACGATGCCCGGGCGCCTTGTGGCGACCGTCTCGTACCAGCGCTCGGCCAGCGCCGGACAATGGGCGCTATCGAACACGCTGCCATCCGCGAAGCGCCTCTGCTGGCTCGGCAAGATGCCGCAGCCGAGCGCCCCGAGGACCTCGACCCGCAGCGCGCGCTCGCTGGATCGTTGCAGCAGTGCGTCGCGCAGGTGGAGGGCGGTCGAGTCGCCGATCACCAGCAGGTCGATCGCGCCGTCTGTGAAGGACGCGCGGGGTCCTGCCGGATCGAGCACCGTCGGCCGAGGCGTCGCGGCGAAGATCGCTGCCAGAAGCCCGACTCCCGCGAGCGCTCCCACGCGGACCAGGCGCTGCCTGGGCCACTCGCGTCGCCGAATCGGCCCCTCGATCCAGGTGTACGAGACCCCGGCGACAGCGATCGCAACGCCGGTTCGCAGGGCGGTCAGGTCCCAGCCTGCGAGCCCGGTGCGTCCTTCGTCGAGCACGATGTACACCGGCCAGTGCCAGAGGTAGATCCCGTAGCTCCACAGTCCCAGTCGGCGCAGGGGCGCGAGCCCGAGCACGCGAGCTGGCACGCCCTGTGGCGACACGACACAGGCGCCGGTGATCGAGATGGCGAGCAGCCCGAGTGCGAACAGGCCGCCTCGATAGATACGCGGATCCTGGCCATCCGCGCCGACCCAGGCGGCCCCGAGGAGCAGCATGGCGAGCAGCCCGACGACATCCGCAGCGCGCCGGACCGCAAGCGTCGGCAGCACTGCGGGAGAGCGCTGGACCCGCTGGCCGAGGCCGACCGCTAGTGCGGCACCCATCGCGAGCGCCTGAATGCGCGTGTCGGTCCCGTAGTAGACCCGCGCAGTGCCCCAGGTGGGGTCGAACAGGGCCGCCATCCAGAGTGCCGACGCCAGGGACAGCAGCCCGGCCAGCACGCCGAGCGCCGCGACGGACAGCCTTGCGCGGATCAGGACGAGCACCACGAACGGCGGCCACAGGATGTAGAACTGCTCCTCGATCGCGAGCGACCACGTGTGATCGAGTGGCGAGGGGGCGGTGAAGAGCTCCCAGTAGTCGCGACCCGTCAGGATCTCGTTCCAGTTGGCCGCGTAGAAGAGCGTCGCGAGTGCATCGGCGCGAATGCCGGCGTACTGCTCGGGCTCGGCCAGTAGCGCTGTGTACGCACACACTCCGAACAGGACCATGATCAGCGCGGGGAGCAGACGTCGTGCGCGTTGTCCCCAGAAGGCGACGAGCGCGATGCGGCCCTGGTCGGCAAACTCGGCGAGCAGCAGCGAGGTGATCAGGAAGCCCGAGAGCGTGAAGAACAGATCGATTGCGAGCCAGCCACCCGCCAGGTGGCCCGCGTGGAAGAGCAGGATGCCGGCCGCGGCCAAGCCGCGAATGCCGTCGAGCGCTGGGAGGTAGGGGAGTCGGCCGGGTTGGCGGGCGCGAGCGGGCTCTGCGGGCGTCACCGCTCGCAGTCTACCGCGGCATCTGGCCACGGGCGGGGTGTCCGCCCGCCGCCACGCTGCCAACCAGGTGATGGCGGCTCGTGCTGGCAGGAGCGCGCGAGGTGCTCTTGGTGCTGGAGCGCGCGAGGTGGCTTTTGCGCAACCGCGGGTCGAGCACGGCCGCTCGTCGGGCCGACGTTCCCCGGAGGCTCAGGCGTCCCCGAAGAACACCTCGCGCGCGTGGTCGGTGTCCATGTACTCCTTGAACTCGACGATCTTCCCGTCGCGTGCGCGCATCAGGAAGTGGTACTGGTTGGCGTAGTCCCCGCCGGTCGCGTGCCTGCCGCGGCTGACCGCCTCGATTGCGACCCGCTCGCCTTCGGCGGTCAGCGCCAGGATCTCGAACTCGAGCCCATCGGGGAACGCGCTCAGTACCTGCGGGATGCCCGCGAGTGCTTCGGCGCGCTGCTTCGTGCCCGAGAAGGGGAGCGATCCCGCAGTCCACAGCACGACGTCCTCGGCATACAGCTCGGCGATCGCGTCGGCGTCCGCACGCGACAAGGCATCGATCAGCTGCTGCGCCAGCTGTCTGTTCTGGTCTTCGAGCGTGCCCAAGGTGTCCTCCCGACGGCGTGAGGGGGTCCGACGATCGCGAGCCGCGGGTGCGAGATCAGTCGCCCAGCAAGGCGCGCACCTTTGGTGTCAGCTCGATCCGCTGGCTCTCACCGGGGCTCGGGGCGCGCGCAACGGCCTCGCGCAGCTGGTCCACCACGAGATCCATCCCGAGCGGTTCGATCGAGCTCACGTGCTCGGCCGCGCCCGACTGGCGCAGCATCTCGGGCAGCTCGCTCTCGATCCGGTCGAGCGCATAGGCCAGCGCGTCCACCGACGGGTCGATGCGTCCGGTCGGCTTGGTACCAGAGGGCACGTGGTAGTGGGGATCCTTGCGAAACAAGTCGAAGCGCAGGATCTCAGCCTCTTCGCCGTCGCGTGCACCGTAGAGCTCGATGCTGATGCCGCCGTCGTCGCCGACTTCGCGCCTCCGGATGTGAAAGACCAGGGGACCACACCCGACCTCGACGGGCTCTCCGGTTGCGATGTGGATGAACTCCGGCACGACTCCGACCACTATAGGGCGCGCGATCCGGTCGGAGGTGCGCTGGGGCCAGGGCCCCGGCAGAAATCTTCGCCCCGCGGGGAACGGTCGGGTCGGAAGGCGTTCAAGACAGGCTCCCGACCCGTCGAAACAGCGGGAGCGGCAGCCCACCGATCGCTGTGTCCGCGGCGGTGTGGCGGCCGTTCCGGGGGGCCGGCGGAGCCATGGCGATCGAGCTGAACCAGATCCTGAAGGTCGCGATCAAGGGCGGTGCGTCCGACATTCACTTGAAGTCCGGGCTGCCCCCGATGTTCCGCGTGGACGGTGCACTGGTGCCGCTCAAGAGCGGCGAGCGGCTGACGCCGGAGGACATCGCGCAGACGGCGTTCGCGATCATGAATCCGCTGCAGAAGCAGCGCTTCGACGACGACCGCGAGGTCGACCTGGCGCACGGGATCCCCGGGCTGGGCCGCTTCCGCGTGAACGTGTTCCAGCAGCGCGGAACCATCGGCATCGTGTTCCGCGTGATCCCGTTCGGTGTCAAGACGATCGAGCAGCTCCACCTGCCGAAGGTGGTCGAGAAGATCGCCGAGGAGCACCGAGGGCTGATCCTGGTGACCGGCACGACGGGCTCTGGCAAGTCGACGTCGCTGGCCGCGATGCTCGAGCACATCAACTCGGAGCGCACGGCGCACATCATGACCGTCGAGGATCCGATCGAGTTCCTGATCCGCGACAAGCGTTCGATCGTGAACCAGCGCGAGATCGGCGTCGATACGAACAGCTTCTCGAACGCGCTGCGCGCCGCGCTGCGCCAGGACCCCGATGTGATCCTGGTCGGCGAGATGCGGGACTTCGAGACGATCGAGACAGCACTCACCGCGGCCGAGACCGGCCACCTCGTGATGAGCACGCTGCACACGCTCGACGCCACCGAGACGATCAACCGCATCGTCTCCGTGTTCCCGCCGTATCAGCAGAAGCAGGTGCGTCTGCAGCTTGCCGCGGTCCTCAAGGCGGTGATCTCCCAGCGCCTGGTGCCCCGCTCGGACGGCAAGGGCCGCGTGCCGGCGCTCGAGGTGATGGTGTCGACGGCGCGCGTGCGCGAGTGCATCGGCGACAAGGACCGCACCAAGGAGATCCAGGACGCGATCGCCAAGGGCTTCACCACCTACGGGATGCAGACGTTCGACCAGTCGCTGATGTCACATGTGAAGTCCGGTCTGATCACCTACGAGGAGGCGCTCAGGCACGTCTCCAACCCGGACGACTTTGCGCTCCGCTTCCGCGGCATTGCCTCGACCTCCGACTCGCGATGGGACGACTTCGGCGACGAGAAGGAAGGCGAGTTGCTGGCCGGCAGCGACCAGTTCGGCAGCGACCAGTTCGGCAACGATCCGTTGGACGACCTGCTGGCCGAGGACACCGCCGACGACTCGGGCAGTGACGACGACTTCAGCATCGAGCGCTTTTGACGGATCAGAGACCGGCGATCAGCGCGTGGACCTCGTCCGCGACCGCCTCGCCGTTTGCACGGAACATGCTGACGATTGGCTCGGGCGCCCACTGTGTGACCGCCGGCTCGAAGTTGGCCCGCCGTTGCACGCGCTCGTACCAGGCGGCGGTGTGCTTGCGCGCGTCGATCAGTGACGCCAGGCCGAGGTGGTCCAGCCGGACGACGTAGGGGGTGACTGCCGCATCGGCCAGGGACCAGTCCTTGCCGGCAAGCCACTCTCGGCCGTCGAGCGAAGTGTCGAGGTCGTCGAGCAGACCCAGGAAGGCGCCGAACGCATCGGCCATCTCCGGTGCCTTCACGCCGTGCTCGATCACGCTCGCGCGCTTCGCGCGGTAGGTCGGGTCCGGGATCGCTGCGATCGTGGCGTCGATCTGCTCCTGGGGCTGTTGCACGATCATCGGGCGTGTCCCGATGCCGAAGGTAATGACGCCCGCCTGCGGGTGGACCTTCTCGTCGATGCGCTTGACCCAGAGGCGTGCGGCGTGGCGAGCGCCGGGATCCGCGGGCAGGCAGGCGGGGCCCTCGAACGTCTCTTCGACGAACTCGTTGATCAACGACGACTCGATGTAGGCTCGGCCCTCGTGGACGAGGGTCGGTACCACGTGGTTCGGGTTCAGCTTCACGTAGTCCGGGTCGTGCTGCTGGCCGGCCATCAGGTCGACCGGGTGTGACTCGAACTCGACTCGCTTCTCGGCGAGCACGAGTCGAACCTTCTGGGAGCAGGTCGACAGGAAGTGGTGATACAGCGCGCTCAAGCTCGTCCCCTCCGGCACCGGCCTCGGCGCGCGAGGCAGTCTACGCTCGCCCGGGGAGCGCCGGGCGAGCCCGCGCGGGGGAGCCGTGTCCGCTATCCTCCTGCCGCTCGAGCGTTGGTGCTTTCAAGAGCGAATTCGCATAGATAGCTGGCACGAGCCAGGACCAGGAGGCAGCCATGCCGCTCGCGGCCCGGGAGATCCGCGAGGAGTTTCTCGCCTACTTCGAGAGCCGGGGACACCAGCGTGTCGCGAGCGCGTCGCTGGTGCCCGAGGCCGACCCGACACTCATGTTCGTCAACGCCGGGATGGTGCCGTTCAAGCGGCTGCTGCTCGGTGAGGAGACGCGTTCCTATCTGCGCGCGACCTCGTCGCAGAAGGTGATGCGCGTCTCGGGCAAGCACAACGATCTCGAGAACGTCGGGCGCACGCCGCGTCACCACACCTTCTTCGAGATGCTGGGCAACTTTTCGTTCGGTGACTACTTCAAGCAGGAGGCGATCGAGTTCGCCTGGGAGCTGCTGACCCAGCGACTCGGGATCGAGGCCTCGCACCTCGTTGTCTCGGTGTTTCGCGAGGACGACGCCGCCGCTGCGATCTGGGAGCGCGATATTGGTCTGCCGGGCGAGAGGATCTTCCGGCTCGACGAGGACGAGAATTTCTGGAGCATGGGCGAGACCGGTCCGTGCGGCCCGTGTTCGGAGATCCACTACGACTTTGGCGCCGCGCGCGGTGAGCCGCTTGCCGGGGATCCGAGCGACGACACGGGCCGCTTCCTCGAGGTCTGGAACCTGGTGTTCATGCAGTTCAACCGCGACTCGAGCGGCGTGCAGACTCCGCTGCCGAAGCCGTCGATCGACACCGGTGCTGGGCTCGAGCGGCTGGCACAGGTGATCCAGGGCGTATCGACCAACTACGAGACGGATGTCTTCACGCCGATCCTGGCCCGGGCCCAGGAGGTGTCGGGGGTCTCGCTCGGCGCCGACCCCGAGCACGACGTCTCGCTCAAGGTGATCGCGGATCACGCGCGCGCACTCGCCTTTCTGATCGGCGACGGTGTTCTGCCCGCCAACGAGGGCCGCGGCTACGTGCTGCGGCGTATCCTGCGGCGCGCGGCCCGACACGCGAAGCTGCTCGGCACCGAGGAGCCGATGGTGTACCGGGTTGCCGACGCAGTGGTCGACGAAATGGCGGGCGCCTACCCCGACCTGGCGGAGCGGCGCGCCTACATCTGTGACCGCATTCGCCGTGACGAGGAACGGTTCCTCGAGACGCTGAGCAAGGGGTTGGCGCTGCTCGAGGACGAGGTCGGCGCGCTGCGCGAGCGCGACGAAGCGGTGCTTCCCGGCGACGTCGTCTTCAAGCTGTACGACACCTACGGATTCCCGTCCGATCTCACCGAAGACATCCTTGCCGGCCAGGGCCTGGGCGTCGATCACGCCGGCTACGACGCCGCCATGCAGGCGCAGCGCGAGCGCGCCCGCGCGGCCTGGAAGGGGAGCGGCGACACCGCGATCGGCGAGATCTACGGCCGCATCGCGGCCGACCTGCAGACGGAATTCGTGGGCTACGACGTGCTCGAAGCCAGCTCGGCGGTGTCGGCGGTGCTCGTCGACGGCGAGCTCGTGGACTCCGCGAGCGAGGGCACGCCGGTCGAGTTCGTGGTCGCCATCACTCCGTTCTACGCCGAGAGCGGCGGCCAGGTCGGCGATCGCGGAGTCGCCGAGGGCGAGGGCGTACGCGTCGAGATCGACGACGTGCAGCAGCCGGTCGAAGGCCTGTTCGTGCACCGCGGGCGTGTCGTCTCCGGGACGCTGCGAACCGATGCGCCGCTGCGCTTGAGCGTGGAGCCCGCGCTGCGGCAGGCCACTGTTCGCAATCACTCGGGGACCCATCTGCTGCACGCTGCTCTGCGCGAGGTGCTCGGGCCGCAGGCGATGCAGAAGGGATCGCTGGTTTCGCCCGAGCGGCTGCGCTTCGATTTCACGCACGACGCGCCGCTCTCGCGCGAGCAGATCGAATGCATCGAGGATTTGGCCAACGAATGGATCGAGGCCAACGCCGAACGGACGACACGGGTGATGTCGTACACCGCCGCGCTCGAGGCGGGTGCCGTCGCGATCTTCGAGGAGAAGTACGGCGACGAGGTGCGGGTGCTGTCGTTCGGCGAGTTCTCGACCGAGCTGTGTGGCGGCACCCACGCGGGGGCGACGGGCGAGATCGGGCTGATCAAGATCGTTTCCGAGACGGGGATTGCGGCGGGCGTGCGGCGGCTCGAGGCCGTTACCGGCATGGCGGCGCTCCGCTGGATCCGCGAGCGAGGCCGCCTGCTCGATGGCGCAGCCGAGCTGCTCAAGGCGCCCGCGAGCGAGCTGCCCGAGCGGATCGAGCGTCTACTCGACGAACGCAAGCGAGCCCAGCGCAAGATCGAGTCGCTGGAGGGCGCGCAGCGCGGCGAGGCGGCCGGCGATCTCGTCTCCGGGGCACGCGATGTCGGCGGCGCCAAGGTGATCGGCGCTCGAGTGGATGGGCTCGATGCGAGGGCGTTGCGAGAGCTGATCGACGATTTGCGCAATCGGCTCGGAACCGGCGTCGTGTGCGTCGCATCCGAGACGGAGGGCAAGGCACTCGTCGCGGTGGGTGTGACCCAGGATCTCACCCACACCCACAAAGCCGGCGACCTGGTGCGCGACGTCGCCAAGGTGGTGGGCGGCGGAGGAGGCGGCCGGCCCGATTTTGCGCAGGCGGGGGGGAAGGATCCGTCGCGCATCGACGCGGCGCTGGAGAAGTTTCACTCTCTGGTCGAGGCGAACGCCTAGGGCTCTCGCCGGGCAGGAGGCGCCACGTTGTCCCGCGGCCTCGAATACGTCGTGGATCCCTATGCGCCGGTGCGTCGCCGCACGCGGGAGGTTCGCGTGGGTGACGTCGGGATCGGCGGCGACAACCCGATCCGCGTCCAATCGATGACGACCACGGACACGCGTGACACCGAGGCGACCGTGGCGCAGACGTTGCAGCTGGCCGAGGCCGGCTGTGAGATCGTCCGGGTCACGGCGCCGAGCATCACCGAGGCCGAGAACCTGGCGAACATCCGCATCGGCCTGCGCGAGCGCGGCTGCAATGTGCCGCTGGTCGCCGACATCCACTTCACACCCAACGCGGCGCTGGTGGCGGCCGAGCACGTCGAGAAGGTGCGCGTCAACCCGGGCAACTACGCCGACAAGAAGCGCTTCGAGGTGCGCGAGTACAGCGACGCAGAGTACGCTGACGAGCTGGCGCGCGTGGCCGAGCGATTCCTCCCGCTGGTGCGCAAGTGCCGGGAGCGCGGCGTCGCGATGCGGATCGGCACCAACCACGGGTCGCTCTCCGATCGCATCATGAACCGCTACGGCGATACGCCGCGCGGCATGGTCGAGAGCGCGCTCGAGTTTCTCGACGTGTGCGAGGCCGAGGACTACCTCGACGTCGTATTCAGCATGAAGGCGAGCAATGCGCAGGTCGCGATCCAGGCCTACCGGCTGCTGGCCGCGCGTCTGCGTCAACGCTCGGGCGACGCGCCCAGCTATCCGTTCCACGTCGGTGTCACCGAGGCCGGTGACGGTGACGACGGCCGAATCAAGAGCGCGATCGGGATCGGTGCCCTGCTCGAGGACGGGATCGGCGACACGGTGCGCGTCTCGCTGACGGAGCATCCGGTCAAGGAGGTACCGGTTGCCCAGGCGCTGGCGCGCGATGCGCTCGCGCGCTGGGGAGCCTCGCCGTCGCCCTCGCTCGGGTTGCCCGAGCCGTTCTCGCCCGATCCCTATGCACACGCGCGCCGCGCGACCAAGGAAGTGGGCGAAGGCACTGCAAGGCTCGGAGGGGAGGCGCCCGTACGGGTCGAGCTCGAGCTCGCCGGCGCACTCGGTGATCCGTCCGCGACGGCTGCCCAGCTGGCCACCGCGTTCGCGACCCTGGGCGAGCGCAGCTGTGAGAGCTTGATCGCGTGCGCGGCGACCTCGGCGGAGCTGGCCGCACTCCCGGAGCTCGTTGCGGCTCTGGCAGAGCTGGGCGCCCTGCTGCCCGTTGCGCTGCGGATCGCGGACCCCGAGCTGCTGTCGGGACCGCTCGGGGCGGCGGCGCGGATCGTGTTCGAGGTGCGCGAGCCAGGCGCCTGCTTCCCGGCGGCTGCGGCGGCGGCGACGCACGGCCTGCCGCTCGAGTGGAGTCTCGCCGCCGGTTTGCAGCAGCTGCCCGCACTCGTCGACGCCGCGCTTGCGGCGGGGCGCGACGCGGGTCTTGCCGATCAGCGGTTCTCCGCGACGACCGAGCATCCGCTGCACGGCGCGCGGGCGATCGTCGCGCGTCTTGCCGAGCGCGGTGCGGCCCAGCTTCCCGTGGTGCTCCGCCACCAACGCGACCCGGCACAGCGGGACGATCTCGCTTTGATCCGCGCCGCGATCGAGCTCGGTGCGCCCCTGTGCGACGGGATTGGCGATGCGATCGTGCTGGCCGGCGAGGCCGATCCCGCGCGCGCCGTCGACCTGGCCTACCGGATCCTGCAGGGCGCGCGCCTGCGGACGACCCGCACCGAGTACATCTCGTGTCCGTCGTGCGGCCGGACGCTGTTCGATCTCGAGGAGACCACGGCCCGCGTCAAGGCGAAGACCGAACACCTGAAGGGCGTCAAGATCGCCATCATGGGCTGCGTCGTGAACGGCCCGGGCGAGATGGCCGACGCCGACTTCGGCTACGTCGGCTGCGGACCGGGACGCGTCAACCTCTACGTGGGTTCCGATGTCGTGGTGCGCAACGTGCCCCAGGACGAAGCGCCCGATCGCCTGCTCCAGGTGATCGACGAGCGCTGGGACGGTGACGGCGCGTCGAGCAGCTGATCGCCCAGCGTGGATCCCTCCACGTAGTGCTACGCGAGACCCGTGCGCTGTGCGACAACGGCGAACGGCAGCCTTCTGGTTCAAGTCTGATCGTCGGCCTGATAGGCTGACGCCTTCCGAGGGGAGGACAGGCCATGGATCAGGGTGGCTACGCGGGCTTCGAGGTGGCGCTGCAGGGTCCGGGCATCGCGCTCTTCAGCTTCAACCAGCCGGAACGCCTGAACGGCATGACGAGTGCCCTGAAGCGCGATCTGATCGAGGCACTGCTCCAGGCCCAGTTCGACGACGCGGTGCGCGTCGTGGTGTTCACCGGCCAGGGGCGCGCCTTCTGCGCCGGAGACGATCTGCGTGCCTACGCCAGCCACGACGGCGGCCCCGAGCGCCAGATGCCCGCGATCCACCCCGGGCACGACACCGCGATCGGCACCTATACCGGGTTGCGCGGCATTTCGCAGTCGCTCAATCGAGCAGTCCGCGAGCTCGACAAGCTGACCATCGCGGCGATCAACGGCACCGCGATCCAGACCGGCTTCTCGTTGGCACTCTCGTGCGACTTTCGCATTGCTGCGGCCGGTGCCAGGATGGGAAGCGCCACGCTGCGCTTCGGCCTGATGCCCGACGAGGGCGGTCATCACCTGCTGGTCCAGCATCTCGGGCTCGCGCGAGCGCTCGAGTTCGTGATGCGCAAACGGATCGTTACCGCCGACGAGGCGAGGGAGCTCGGACTGGTCAACGAGGTCGTCCCGCCCGACGATCTCTTGCCCCGCGCACTCGATCTCGCGGCGGAGCTGGCCGAGGGCCCCCAGGTGGCGATGCGTTTGCTCAAGCGCTCGCTCTACAACGCGGCGGAGCTGACCTTTCCCCAGGCCTGCGAAGACATCGCCGCGCGCACCGCCGTGGTCGACCACCACCCCGATGCGAGCGAAGGCGTGGCGGCGTGGCGGCAGAAGCGCTCGCCGAAGTTCAATCAGCAGCTCGGCAACACCGGAGGACCGACCAAGTGAGTCAACGAGGCATCGATACCGGCAGCGATCACGTTGCGGCGCGCGTGGAAGATCGCGTCGCGTTGATCACACTGAACCGGCCGGAGGCACGCAACGCTCTGTCCGGCCCGATGTTGCGGGGTCTGGCGCTGGCACTCGACGACGCCGACCGCGCGAGCGACGTCGGTGCCGTCGTGCTCACGGGTGCCGGCAAGGCGTTCTGCGCCGGTGGCGACGTCAAGGGGATGAACGCGCGAAATCAGGAGGCGAAGGCGGGCGCCGGCCCGGGGACGCTCGACGCCGCGATCCTTCGTCAACGCCTCGACCAACGCGCAACGGCGGGGCGCATCTACAGCATGTCGAAGCCGGTGATCGGCTCGTTGCCCGGCGCGGCGGCCGGAGCCGGGCTCGCTCTGGCGCTCGCCTGTGACCTGCGAATTGCCGCGGAGTCCGCTTTCCTGCTCACCGCATTCGCGCGCGTCGGCTTCAGCGGCGACTTCGGGGGTACCTACTTCATGACCCAGCTCATCGGATCGGCCAGGGCGCGTGAGCTCTACTATTTGTCCGATCGCGTCGACGCCAGCGAAGCGCTGCGGCTCGGTCTGGTGAACAAGGTCGTCCCCGACGAAACACTGGAGCCTCAGACATTCGAGTTGGCGGCGCGCATCGCCCACGGCCCGACCATCGCCTATCAGTACATGAAGGAGAACCTGAACCGCGCCAGCGGCGGCGAGGTCTTCGAGTGCATGGACCTCGAGGCGACCCACCACATCCACACCGGCCTCACCGAAGACCACCGCAACGCGGTGCGCGCCTTCGTCGAGAAGCGAAAGCCCGAATTCAACGCTCGCTGAGGCGGCGAGAGCCCAGCGCCCGAAGCCGTTCCAACACGCGACCCCGGAGGCCCCATGAGTTTCGAGATTCCCGAGCACGTCCAGGTGATCCGCCAGCAGGTTCTTTCCTTCATCGAGAGCGAGGTCTACCCGTGCGAGGGTGTTCGTGAGGATCGAGGCAGCGAGGAGAGCGCTGCTGTCATCCGGGGTTTGATGCAGAAGGCCAAGGAGGCCGGCCTCTGGGCCCTCGGCCATCCGAAGGACATCGGCGGGCAGGGCATGCCCTTCCTCGACTACGTCTACATCAACGAGGTGGTCGGCCGCTCACCACTGGCCACGGTCGCGCTGGGCACGCACTCGCTCCAGGACTCGATCATGTTGCACGAGTTCGCGTCACCCGCGTGGCGGGATCGTTATCTGAAGCCCCTGGTCGCGGGTGAGCTGTTCCCGAGCTTCGCGATGACCGAGCCCGATGTCGCAAGCTCCGATCCGACCCAGCTCCGGACCCGCGCCGAGCTCAGCGACGGTCACTGGGTGATCCGCGGCCGCAAGTGGTTCACGAGTGGCGCCGACCGCGCCGCCTACACCACAGTGATGTGTCGCACCGAGCCAGAGGGCACGCCCGATCACGATGCCTTCAGCATGATCGTTGTTCCGACCGAGGCGCCCGGCTACAACATCCTGCGCGACGTCAAGGTCATGGGCCAGTTTGGCGGTCACTGTGAGGTCGACTACGACGACGTGCGGGTGCCCGAAGATCACCTGCTCGGCCCGCGCGGCGCCGGCTTCAGGATCGCGCAGCGCCGGCTGGGCCCCGGTCGCATCTTCCACTGCATGCGCTGGCTCGGCCAGGCGCAACGCGCCTTCGATCTGATGTGTGAGCGCGCCAACTCGCGCGTCGCATTCGGCAAGACGCTCGGGGAGCACCAGCAGATCCAGAAGTTCATCTTCGATTCGGCTGCCGAGATCCAGGCCTCCCGCATGCTGACATTGCACGCCGCGCACCGCATCGACCAGGGCGACGAGGCGCGGGTCGAGATCGGTCTCATCAAGGTGTTTGGCGCCAAGGTGCTCCACGACGTGATCGACCGGGCCATCCAGGTGCACGGCGCGAAGGGTGTCACCGAGGACACCCCCCTCGAATCGATGTACCGCGAAGCACGCTTCGCGCGCATCTACGACGGGCCCGACGAGGTCCACGTGCAATCGACGGCGGGCCGGATCCTGCGCCGCTTTCAGGTGGGCGACGGCTGGGACTTCGGACTCCGCTAGGAGTCCGGATCGGGCTGCTGGCCCGAAGCGGCTGATCTGCCGATCGCGACCGCGCTACCGCCCGGAGTCCGGCGGGCCGGCTGCGACGCTCGGGAGCCCGGGCAGCTGTGGCACCGTGCCGGTCTCGAACGACACCCGCAGCTCGTTGGCCAGTGCGACGCTGTAGGATTCGAAGACCGCGGGGTGTTCGGGGCCGAACATGCGCGTCGCTCCAGCCAGCAGGAGCAGTGCGACCACTGCGCCCTCGGCGGCGCCGAGAGCGGCGCCGCCAATGCGGTCGGCCATGCCCAGGCCGACGATGCGTGCGCCGCGCCGCAGGTAGCGGCCGAGCGCGCCGACGAGCACGCCCGAGGCCACCCCCGCGAAGATCCCGCCGATGACCCTCGCGGCGCTACCGCCGATCTCGCCCGCCGTTGCGTTGTCGAGCCAGACGCCGGTTGGCCCCGAGCCGTAGACCGCGCCGAGTACGACGGCGCCGATCGCGGCGACCGAGAAGCCCTCGCGAATCATGCCCACGAACATGCCGCGGACGATGGCGAGAGCCACGATTGCGACGATCCCCACGTCGATTGCTGTGATGTTCATCGTTCGATCCCCCCGATCGGACGACGAGCAGACTGCTCCGATTCAGCCGCTCGCGTCGTCCCTGGTTGATTGACCCTGTACCCCCTGCAGGTACATCTGCGCATCCCCCACCGATGGGCCCCGCTGGAGCACGTAGGCCCACTGCTCGACGGCCTCCTGGGGCCGTCCCAGCGTGTAGTAGGTGAGGCCGAGCTGGACGTAGCTGTCGAGAAGGCCCGGCCTGTAGTCATCGTCCGCAGATCCGTCGCGCGTGCGCAGCAGGGTCCGGAAGGCCTCGTGCGCCGTTTTGTCCTCGCCGCGCGCGAAGTTGTGGCAACCGAGCGCGTAGGCTGCTTGCGCCGCGTGCGTCGTGCGCGTGTGTGGCTCGCTCATCGCCCCCCCGGCAGAGCTAGTTGGCAGCCGAGATACGCTCCTGCGCCTCCTCGGCGAGATGGCTGTTGCGGTAGTTCTCGACGACGACGTGAAACAGCCGCAGCGCCTCGTCGCGTCGTTTCATGTGTCCGTAGCAGACGCCGAGCTTGTACAACGCCTCGGCGTCGTTTCCCAGCCCGGGATAGTCATCGATCACGCGCCGATAGCGCTCGGCGGCGGCCTGATGCTCGTGGCGCGCGAGGTAGAAGTCGCCGATCTTCATCACATTGCGCGCGAGCCGCCCGCGCAGCTCGAGATAGATCCGTTCGCCTTCACGTGTCTCGGGCGCGTACGGGTAGTCGCGCATCAGTCGCTCGAGATAGCCCATCGCGTCGAAGGTCGCGGTCTGATCGCGGTCGATCGACGCCACCTGATCGTAGTAACACATCGCCGAGCGCAGGATGGTGTACGGAACCTGCTCGTGCTGCGGGTGGAGATCGGCAAAGTCGCGGTAGTACGACAGCGCCTCTTCGTAGCGCTGGTCGGCGAAGTAGGCGTCGGCGAGGCGCAGCTCGGATTTCACTGCGAACTCGCTGTAGGGATAGTTGTCGATGATCGACTGGAAGTCTTCGATCGCGCCGTTGTAGTCGACCCGGGGGAAGATTCCCATCCACCACTGCAGCTTGAGCTTCTCGATGCCCTCCGCGTAGAGCTCCTCGGCGGACGGGAGATCCTCGAAGTCGGGCTGCTCGGGCGTGGACTGGCAGCCGACGCCCACGGCGAGCCCCAGAGCGAGCAGCAGGTGCAGAGACACGACGCTTCTGCGGGATGTGAAGCGGCGAAGCGGCAGGGCGGATACCTCGGGGAGGTCGCGAGAGGCTAGCGAGCCAGCCCAGGCGTGTCGATTTGCTAGCGTCTACAGCCGGCCGCGCGCTGTGGACGGCCTGGCCCCCACCTCACCCGGACGCGCACCGCAAGACCCAGGAGGACCCATGGACAACGATTCGACCGCTCGTCTCAAGTTCGATCGCCGGCTGGCCCGCCGCCAAGGCTGGGTCGAGTCCGAAGAGCTCGAGCAGGAGCTCGCATCGCTGCCCGACGCCGCGGACAAGATCTTCGTGCCGAGCGACGAGCCCAACGAGGAAGCAGTCGAGGCCGTCGGTGAGACCGCAGCTGCCGCGTCAGTGCCGCCCGGACCCGGGTTCGAGGACCGGACGCCTGGCGGGTGATCAAGGCGAGGTTCGGTGATCGTCTCGATGTCTGGATCCATCGCGCCTTCCCATTCTTGTTTTGGAGACCGCTCCCCCCCGACGTCCTGACCGTCGTCGGCGCCTGCGTCTCGGTGGTGGCGGCGTTCGCGCTAGCACGCGGTGAGCTGTTTACCGGGGGGCTGCTGATCCTGCTCAGCGGTTTCTTCGATCTCGTCGACGGCGTCGTGGCTCGCCATCAGGGTGTCTCGACTTCCTTTGGGGCCTTCCTCGATTCGACGCTGGACCGCCTGGTCGACAGCGTCTTGATGCTCGGGCTGGTGGTGCTCTACGCGTCGACCGGCGAAATGGTCACCGCTGCGCTGGCCTCCGCGGTGCTGGTGGCAACGATCCTGACGTCGTACGCCAAGGCTCGGGCCGAGACGGTGATCCCGAAGCTCGAGGGCGGCCTGCTGGAGCGCGGCGAGCGTGTCGGCCTGCTGGCCGTGGGCGCGCTATTCGACGTGATGGGCCCCATGCTATGGCTACTGGCGCTCGGCACCTGGCTGACCGTCGCACAGCGGTTCGTCGTGGCCTACCGTGAGCTTGGCCGGTTGGACGCCTAGCGGATCCAGTCGCAGGAGCGGGAGGCCCAGCATGAGTGACGCCAAGCCCGAGTTGCCCGTGATCGATTTCTCGAACTTCGTGCTGTCGCTGGCGGCCACTGCGATGGTGCAGCTCGGGCTGGTGCCCGATCCCGAGTCGGGTGAGACCGTCGAGATCAACCTGCCGATCGCGCAGCACACGATCGATACCCTCGCCATGCTGCGCGAGAAGACGCAGGGCAATCTGGACGACGAGGAAGAGAAGCTGCTCGACAGCATGCTCTACGAGCTGCGGATGCGGTTCGTCGAGGCCGGCAAGTAGGCGCCGAAGCGGTCCTCCGCTGTGCGCGCCCTCACTCTGCGTGCGCCCGCCAAGGTGAACCTGGGCTTGCGGATCACGGGTCGGCGCGATGACGGCTATCACACGATCGACAGCCTGTTCGCACCGCTCGACCTGGCCGATCAGCTGACGATCGAGGTCGAGAAAGGGCGTGGGTCATCGATCCGGCTCACCCTGTCGGGCGAGGCCGCTGCGGGCCTGCCGGCGGGCGACGACAACCTGGTATCCCGGGCGGCACGAGCGTTCCTCGATCGGTCGCAGCGGACGGTCGGGGTCAAGATCGCGCTCGACAAGCAGATTCCGGCCGGTGCCGGCCTGGGCGGCGGGTCGAGCGATGCCGGGTCGGTGCTGCGCGGCCTGGCCCAGCTGCTGCCGGAGGCGCTGGCACCCGGCGAGCTGGCCGAGCTGGCCCTCGGTCTGGGCGCCGACGTGCCGTTCTTTCTCGACCCGCGCCCCAGCCGAGTGCGCGGCATCGGCGAGCGGATCGAGCCGCTCGCGGGCGTCCCCGCGCTCTCGCTGCTGCTCGTTCATCCGGGCATTTCCATCGCCACAGCGGGGGTCTACGCCGCCTGGGATCAGCGCGAAGCCGCGTTGACTCGAAAACCGCCGCGGCCTACGATGCCGCCGGCCTTCGGGCCCGGGTTGGAAGCGAGCGCACTCCAGGGGCTGCTGGAGAACGATCTCGAGCCGCCGGCGGTACGTCTCTGTCCTCCCATTGCGCAGCTCGAAGAGCAGATCGCGTCGCTCGGGGCTCTCGCGGTGGGCATGTCGGGCAGCGGCGCCACGGTGTTCGGCGTCTTCGAGGATCGGAACGGAGCCGAGGAGGCGCTCGCCAGGAGTCATTTCGCGGCCGGGGTCTGGAAGCGGGTCGCAACGACGGAGCCGTCTGCCTGACGGCGGCTCCGCCACGAGGGATCGCGCGCGGGTCGTGGGCGGCAGGCCCTCGCGCCGGCGCGAGCTGGGGCGTCGCCAAATGGTAAGGCAGCGGCCTTTGGAGCCGCCATTTGCAGGTTCGAATCCTGCCGCCCCAACCAGTTCAGCTCGACGCATTCGGTAGAGTGGACGGCCAGCCAGGATCGTAGCGGGAGAACGCCACAGCCATGCAGAAGATGACGCTCTTTACGGGCAATGCGAATCCGAGGCTTGCCCGCGACGTCTCCCTCTTTCTCGACGTTCAGCTCGGCAAGGCCGACGTCGGAAACTTCAGTGACGGCGAGGTCAACGTCGACATCCTCGAGAACGTGCGCGGTCGCGACTGCTTCGTACTGCAGTCGACCTGCGCGCCGGCCAACAGCCACTTGATGGAGCTGCTGGTGATGATCGACGCTCTCAAGCGCGCATCGGCGCGGCGCATCACGGCTGTGATCCCGTACTACGGCTACGCCCGTCAGGACCGCAAGGCCAAGCCGCGCGCACCGATCACGGCCAAGCTCGTAGCCGATCTGATCACCACCGCCGGAGCCGACCGTGCGCTGTGCATGGATCTCCACGCCGGCCAGATCCAGGGCTTCTTCGATATTCCCGTCGACAACCTCTACGCTACGCCCGTGCTGCTCGACGCCCTGCGCGCCAAGAAGCTCGAAGAGATCACGATCATCTCGCCCGACGCCGGCGGTGTGGAGCGAGCGCGCGCATATGCGAAGCGGCTCGGCGCCACGCTCGCGATCATCGACAAGCGGCGCGAGCGCGCGAACGTGGCCGAGGTGATGCACATCATCGGCGACGTGAAGGGCCGCGACTGCGTGATCGTCGACGACATGGTGGACACTGCCGGTACGCTGACCGAAGCGGCGCGTTGTCTGCACGACGAGGGGGCCACCACGGTGTGTGCCGCCATCACCCATCCGGTGCTCTCGGGCCCCGCGATCAAGCGCATCAGCGAGTCGTCTCTCGAGTCGCTGATCACCACCGATACGATTCCGCTGCGTCCGGACGTCGACTGCTCGAAGATCGAGGTCGTCTCCGTTGCGCAGCAGATCGGCGAGGCGATTCGCCGAATCAACAACGAGGAGAGCGTCAGCTCCCTGTTCGTGTGAGTTCGGCGCGTCGAAGCCGGCAGCGATCGGTGTCGAGTCTGCAAGGAGAACCGCGTGAGTATCATCGCCGTCGAAATCCGCGAGCATGCCGGCAAGGGCGTGGCACGCAAGCTGCGCGCCGCCGGGCGTATCCCCGCCGTGCTCTACGGCCAGGGCCGAGCGCCGGTCTCGCTGACGCTGGAGCCGACCGTGCTCGAGCGCCTGCTCCACAGCGAGGGGCACAACACGCTCTTCGAGCTCGAGGGGGGCAGTGCGGTCGAGGGACGCACGGTGCTGGTGAAGGCGATGCAGCGCCACCCGGTGCGCGGTGAGCTGATCCACGCCGACCTGTACGAGGTCGACATCCAGAAGAAGATCACGGTCTCGGTGTCCGTCCATCTCGTGGGGACGCCGATCGGTGTCAGCCTGGACGGTGGACTGGTCGAACACACGCTGCGCGAGGTGGAGCTCGACTGCCTGCCCCGGGCGATCCCGGACTCGATCGATCTCGAGATCAGCGAGCTCCACCTGGGCGAGACCCTGCACGTTTCCGACCTGCCGCTGCTCGAGGGCGTCGAGATGAAGACACAGACCGAGCTGGCGGTGGTCTCCGTCGTCGCGCCGAAGGCCGAGGAAGAGCCCGTGGTCGAGGAGCCGGTCGAGGGCGAGGAGCTGCCGGAGGGCGAGGTCGATGAGGACGGAGCGGCCGCGCCCGCCGAGGGCGCCGATGGCGGAGGCGCTGGCGGTGGGGACGACGCAAAGTCCGGCAACTGACGCCGCCAGGTGAAGCTGGTCGTCGGGCTCGGGAACCCAGGCCCGCGCTACGTCGGGACGCGGCACAATGCTGGCTATCGCGTCGCCCTGGCCCTGGCGGAGCGCTGTGGCCTCGAGTGGGTGGACTCGCCCTATCGGGGGAAGCTCGCTCGCGGACGCGTCGCCGGGGCGACAGGCGCCGCGCCGGCGCTGGCGGTGCTGATGCCGACCACGTTCATGAACGCATCCGGCGAGAGCGTCCGGTGTGCGGTCGAGGCACTGGGCATCGTCCCCGAGTCCGAGCTTCTGATCGCTTTCGACGACCTCGATCTCCCGCTCGGACGGCTGCGGCTGCGCGCCGGCGGAGGCTGTGGCGGACACCGGGGCATGGAGAGCATCGCGGCGGCGCTCGCCACCGAGCGCTTTGCGCGCATTCGTTTCGGCATCGGTCGGCCCGCGCCCGGCAGCGATCTCGTCGACTACGTGCTGTCGCCCTTCGGTGCCGACGAGGACGCCCAGCTGCCGGCGCACGTCGAGCGCGCGACGGATGCGATCGTCGCGTTGCTCGACCGTGGCATCGACGCGGCCATGGAGCGCTACAACCGGTTCGAGGACGATGACGAGAACGCGGACGATTCTAAATCGTCAGGTTATAAAAATATATAAATACCCAGACAATGTACCAATTGACTGGGTAATTGGATGGTTTATGCTCGATTCATGCGCGAGCAACTCCCCAAAGAGACCGGGCGATCGGAACTTCCGGTCTACCGCCAGATTGCCCAGTCGATCCGCGAGCGGATCGTGGCCGGCGAGCTGGTGGCCGGCGATCGGCTGGCTCCGATCCGGGTGCTCGCCGATCAGCTCGGTGTCAACCGCGACACGGTCTCGCTCGCCTACGACCAGCTGCGCAGCGAAGGGCTCGTCGCCGGCGCGGTCGGGCGCGGGACGTTCGTGTGCGACGCGGTGCGCAGCGAGCCTATGCCGGCGCCGACGCGCCTGCGCCTCGCGGACCCGATCGACGAGCTGCTGCGCTTCGAAGGGGCGCGGCCGCGCTTTGCCAGCACGGGCGACCTCGTCGTAATGCATGCGCTGATCCCTGATCCGGCGTTGTATCCCGCCGCGGCGTTCCGGCGCGCGCTGAACAAGGTGCTGAACGAGAGCGGGCCCGAGCTGCTGCTGTACGGCGGCGCCCAGGGGCACCCGGGCCTGCGCCAGGTGCTGGCCGCGCGGCTGCGCGCCGATGGGCTCGGCATCAGCCCGGACGAGATCGTGCTGTGTCACGGCGCTTCGCAGGGGATCGGGCTCGCGCTGCGCCTGTTCGCACAGGCAGGCGACGCGATCGCCGTCGAGATTCCGACCTACGGAAACGTGCTCTCCTCGCTGGTTGCGCTCGGAGTCCGACCGGAGGGGGTCGTCATGCGGCCGGACGGCAGTGGGGGACAGGCGCCGGATCTCGATGCCGTCGAGCGTGCGCTCGCGCGGCCGGACGTCAAGGCGTTCTACACGATCCCGACGTTCCACAATCCGCTCGGCACGACGACGAGCATCGAACATCGTCGCAGTCTGCTCGAGATCGCGACGCGCCACGGCAAGCCGCTGATCGAGGACGCCTTCGAGATGGATCTCCGCTACGAGGGGCGCGCCGTGCCGTCGCTCGCGGCGCTCGACGAAGCGGGTGTGGTGGTACAGCTGTGCTCGTTCTCGAAGTCGTTGTTCCCGGGCGTGCGCGCCGGCGCAATCGTGGCTCGTGGTCGCGCGGTCGAGGCACTGATCACGCTCAAGCACGCCACCGACCTGTCGGATTCGATGCCGCTGCAGGCGGCCCTTGCCGAGCTCTTCAGCAGCGGCGCCTACGATCGACACCTGGGCAAGCTGCGGCGCGAGCTGCGGGCGCGGCGCGATGCGCTGCTCGCGGCGCTCGCGCAAGAGATGCCGGACGGCACGACATGGACCCGGCCCGAGGGCGGCTACCAGCTGTGGGTCGAGCTGCCCGACGAGCCCTTCGAGCTCGATACGCGCGACCTGCTGGCCGATGCGGCGCGCGCCGGCGTGACCTATCACCCGGGCACCTCGTTCCTGCCGGATCGCGCTGCGTCGCGCGGCATGCGTCTGACCGTGGCGCAGGCCGACGCGGGCGAGATCCGGCGCGGTGTGGAGGCGCTCGGACGCGTGGTGCGCGAACGCTTCGAGCAAGATCCGGCGGCCCGACAAGCGGCCGCCGTCCAGCTTTGAAACTCACGGAGGAGAAGACGATGAGCGGCGAAGGAACCAATGGAGCAGGGCGCGTCGGCGCCGAGGCCTTCGAGTTGAAGGTCGGTCTGGCGGAGATGCTCAAGAATGGCGTCATCATGGATGTCACGACGGCCGAAGAAGCCAAGATCGCCGAGGACTCCGGCGCCTGCGCCGTGATGGCGCTGGAACGCGTTCCGGCCGACATCCGCCGCGACGGCGGGGTTGCGCGCATGAGCGCGGTCGAGGTGATCGGGGCGATCCAGGCGACGGTATCGATCCCCGTGATGGCCAAGGTGCGGATCGGGCACCTCGTCGAGGCCCAGCTGCTCGAGGCGCTCGGGGTCGACTTCATCGACGAGAGCGAGGTGCTGACGCCTGCCGATGATCAGTACCACGTCGACAAGCACGCCTTCCGGGTCCCGTTCGTGTGCGGCTGCCGCAACCTCGGCGAGGCGCTGCGCCGTGTCGGCGAGGGCGCTGCGATGATTCGCACCAAGGGCGAGGCGGGCAGCGGCAATATCGTCGAGGCGGTGCGTCACCTGCGCGCGGTCAATGGCGACATGCGGGCCGTGCAGGCGCTGCGGCCCGAGGAGCTGATGACCCGGGCCAAGGAGATGGGGGCGCCCTACGACCTCGTCGTCTACGTGCACGAGCACGGCAAGCTGCCGGTCCCGAACTTCGCAGCGGGCGGTGTGGCCACGCCCGCCGACGCGGCGCTGTGCCGCGTGCTCGGTGCAGAGGCCGTGTTCGTGGGATCCGGCATCTTCAAGAGCGACGATCCCGCGGCGCGAGCGCGGGCCATCGTCCACGCTGCCACGCACTGGGACGATCCGGCGCAGGTGCTCGAGGCCAGCCGCGGTCTCGGCAAGGCGATGGAAGGCATCGAGATGGAGACGCTCGCCGAGAGCGAGCGGCTCGCGAACCGCGGCTGGTAGCGCGCAGCGCGAGGATCGTGTTGCGCGACCGCGTGGGCATCGTCGCCGTTCAGGGCGACATCGAGGCGCACGCCGCAGCGCTCGAGCGTTGCGGCGTCGAGCCCGTGCGCGTGCTGCGGGCAGAGCAGCTCGACGGCCTGCGCGGGCTGGTGTTGCCGGGCGGCGAGTCGACCACGATTGCCAAGGGACTCGACCGGCTCGCTCTGGTCGCGCCACTGCGCGAGTTCGCCCGCGGCGACAGACCGCTGCTCGGGACCTGTGCCGGTGCCATCCTGTTGTGCCGCAGCAGCCGCAATCACCCGGTGCCGACGCTCGGTCTGCTCGACGCGGTCGCGCGGCGCAACGACTACGGGACGCAGGTCGACTCGTTTGCCGCACCGTGCGATCCGGGCGGTGCCTTCGAGGATCTGCGCTGCGTTTTCATCCGGGCGCCGCGGCTCGCCGATCTCGGCCCGCGCGTCGAGACGCTGATCCGCGTGGACGGTGATCCCGTGCTGGTGCGCGACGCGAACGTGCTGGCGGCAACTTTTCATCCCGAGCTCTCGGACGACCTAAGGGTCCACGAGCTACTGGTTTAGAGGCCCGACGCGAGGGAGAGCGTCGTGCGCCCGTGCCCGGTAGCATGGCTGCGTGACATCGCTTCAAACAGTCGGTGTGAGCTTGCAGATCTTCGGGGACGAGCTGGAGCCGGAGGGCGTGTCGGCGCTGCTTGGCGGGGCCCCGACTCACTCCCACCGCAAGGACGAGCTCGTCGAAGGCGACGCGCTTCCTGCCGCGACGGGGGCCTGGGTGCTGGAGGCCTCGTTGCCGGACTCGGCCGAGATCGAGGAGTCGGTCGCGAACCTGTTCGGCCGGCTCACCAGTGACGTGGACGAGTGGGCGACGCTCAGTGCGCAGTTTGCCGTCGACATTCGCTGCGAGCTCGAGCTGGTCGAGAGCGGCGATAGCAGCGACGGCTTCGATCTCTCGCCGCGGCTGGCTGCCGCTCTGGCCGAGCGGGGCGTCGTGCTGAGCTTCTCGCTCGTCAAGCGCACCTAGGCCCTCTTGCCCGGCTCCCAAACCGGGGGCTGCTTGCAGGCGGTGGCCGTGCGGGCTATCCCTCGGCCTCCACATTGTCCGTGGGGCCCGCGCCTGCGACACCGACGATCTCTCTCAGTCCTCGAGGGCGCGCCGCCATCACTCGCAGCGCGGCGGCCGTACGGCGAGGGCTCGGGCCGCGCGGCCCGTCCACGAGGAGGCCCATGCGGGAATACGAAACGATGTTCGTGGTTCAGCCGGAGATCTCCGACGAGGGAGCGGCGGCCATCCTTGGCAAGCTCGACGGCGAGCTCGACCGGCACGGCTCGGCGCGCCTGCTGTGTGAAGACTGGGGCAGGCGCAAGCTCGCCTACGAGATCGACAAGTTCCAGAAGGGCCACTACCGGATCCTGCGCTACCTCGACGAGGGGCAGGTGGTGCCCGACCTCGAGCGTCAGCTGCGACTCGAGGAGTCGGTGCTGCGCTTCCTGACCATCGTGGTCGACAGCGACGTCAAGGACGTCGAGGCCCGCAAAGCTCTCGCCGCCGAGGAAGAAGCCGAGCAGGCTCGCCGCGCTGCCGAGCGCGCTGAGCGCGATGCCGACGAGGCGCGCCAGCGCGAGGAAGCCGACCGCTACAAGGCCGAGCAGGAAGCTGCCGCCGCCGAAGCTGCGGCGGCGCGCGAGGCCGCTGACAAAGCCGAGAGCGAAGCCGCCGAGGCCGCTGCCGCTGCCGAGGAGCCGGC
>JAYZFK010000019.1:0-30971 GCA_036336835.1 Myxococcota bacterium
AGTTCGATACGGCGCGTGATTTTCGCACCGTCAACGGCATCGACGGCCGCGGTGGCGCCATCGACGGACCGGGCCCCGTGGTCGCCAACGGGCGGCTCTTCGTCAATTCCGGCTACGGCCTGTTCACCCAGATGCCGGGGAACCTGCTCATGGCGTTCGAAGCCCGGGCCGATTGAAGCGCGGCACCACATCGATCCTCGGACGCGCTGACAAAACGCGGCTTGTTCTTCCTATCTGCAGAACCCGGCTTACATTTCCTATCCGCGGTGCGCGACGGCTGAGGTTGGTTGATGCCTTCTACCCGCCTGGTTTCCCGCGCCTGGGTTTCTTTCGGAAGCGGGCTGGAAGGTGGATGCTATTGACCGCGAGCCGCGCGTTGTTCGCAGCTCCGGCTCCCATCACGACCCAGAACAGAGCCCATAGTGCAACGGGGATGCTGTAGCTCCAGGCCACCAGGGGGTACAGGCCAATTCCCAGGCAGGCCAGCGCGCCGCCGCCCCAATTGGCCCTGTGAAACCATCGTGGCAGCCGATCCCCCCAGTCGTTCGACTCCATCGTCCCCGGGCCCTTCCTTGCGGCTTGTGAGAGAGCCGCGAGTGTATCGCCGACCGCCAGATCCAGCGGGGTGCGGGCTGGCCGCGTTCACTTGCGCGGGCGAGGAAGGGATCGAACTCGCGGTGGAGGGTGCGGTAGAGCAGGGTGTCCGTGGGGGCGCTCGGGCGGCCGTTCGTTCACGGTCGGTTGGAGGGCCTCGAGCGCGGCAACCGCGCCGATCGTTCCAAGGGAAAAATGGAGCCGACGATCCGACTCGAACGGACGACCTGCTCATTACGAGTGAGCTGCTCTACCAACTGAGCTACGTCGGCTTGGGAACGCCGGGCGATGCGCGGGGGGGGCCCGGCTCGCGAGGCGGCAAGGTAGCGGCCGGCTTCTGGGGCTGCCATCGGTAGGGATGGGCTCACGCGAGTGGCATCGCGTGTGCAAGTGCTGGATTTTCAAACGGGAATTGACTGAATATCGGATCGATCGTACTCTGCTGCTGGGGTGGTGGATTGTTTGGAGACGGCGGATGCCGATCCTGCCCATCATCGACTTGTTGATCCTGCTGGCCTGGACGTCGCTTGCTGCGGGTGCTGCGCTCAAGCTGGTCAACATCGTCTTTTCCAGGTTCTGGACGCTGCTCGGCTTCGCGCCGCTCGATTTCTTCATGATCACGGCCGTACTGCTGGTGTTCGCCCTGACACTCGTCGCGCGGACCTGGGTGAAGGCGAACGATCCCGCCGTGCTCGCGGCTCGGCGGGCTGACGCGACGCGCGAGGCCTACGCCGACCTGCGGCCCGACGCGACAGCCGCGAAGCAGCCCCACGCCGCCAGAACCGGCGTCTGGCAGCCTCGCCAACTCGGCCTCTGACGGCCCGAGCCTCCGACACGAGTGCAACCAGCCCACGATCCGTGTGATCGCGGGCTCACGGGATGCGCAAAGCCGGCCAGCGCTCGAGTCTCGGGGAAGAGGGGCGGCTCTGCGGGTCTAGCGGAGGCGCGGGAGCAGTGCGAGGGCCGAGACGGCCAGCTCGCGGTAGAGCTGTGCGCTGAGGACGACGACAGTGGCGGCAGACTTGATGGCTCGGCTCATGGATCGATCCTCCAGCGGTTCCAATCCTGGAGTGGACGCGAGCGCGGCTTGGTGGCAACGAACTCGGCCCGCTGTGCGGATTCCTCGGCGGAATCCCGCCGTGATCGCGCTCTCTCGGCATGAGTGGTTCGAAACAGCGGGCCCGCGACCTGGGTAATCGCGGGCCTCGCCAAACCTGAGAAGTTCTAAATTTCCCTGGGAAGGAAACTGTATGTGAGTGGCTCGGCCTCCCGGGTTGTGGCAAAGAAATGAACCATTTTTTGGTGATTTGCCGGCCTTTTGCAGACCGCCTGGTCGCTCACTACCGTGCGCCTGCACATGGAGACTCTGGAGCGCCAGATCTGGGTCGACGGGCGCTTCGTGCCGTGGGGCGACGCCACCGTTCACCTGCTCTCGCACAGCCTCCAGCGCGGCTCCCTGGTCTTCGACTACATGAGCGTCCACCCGTGTCCCGCCGGGGAAGCCGTGTTCCGGCTGGACGAGCACGTGGAGCGGTTCCTCCGCTCTTGTGAGCTCACGGGCCTTCAGCCGGGTCTGGGCGCGGGCGAGATCCGCGCCGCCATCCTCGACACGCTCCGGCTCAATCCGGGCGCCAGGGCCGTCAAAGTGAGCGGTTACCTGGCCTCGATCGAGATCGACGTCGTACCGGCCGACGACCGGCTCACCGTCTCGATCGCCGCCTACGACCCGGCGGCCGACATCACCGCGCACAAGCCCGGCCGCGCGCCGGCGGGCCGCGAGTCGGTCCGCCTCTGGATCGAGAAGGAGCGCAAGAATCGGCGTGCGGACATCGTGCCGGCCCAGGCGAAGACGGCGGCCAACTACGCGAGCCCGATGGTCGCCAAGGCCCGCGCTCGCGCCGCCGGCTATGACGAGATCCTGCTGATCGACGAGTTCGGCGCAGTGGCCGAGGGACCGACCACCAACATCTTCCTGGTCGACCGCGAAGGCGTCGTCGTGACGCCTTCGATCGAACGGGTGCTGCTCGGGGTGACGCGCGCCTCGGTGATCGAGATCGCCAGGCACGACGGCTACGAGGTGAGCGAGACGAGCGTGCGGCCCGACGAGCTGATGAACGCGGCCGAGGTGTTCCTGACCGGCACCACCGCCGGTGTGCTTCCCGTCGAGTCGATCGACGGGCAGCCGATCGGCGGGGGCGCCCCCGGCCCCGTGTCGCGCGCGCTGCGCCAGCATTTCGCACGTGTCGTGGCCGGCGAGGACGAAGACTTCGTGCACTGGCTCACCCCCGTCGAGAGAGGCGATTAGATGCGCGTGCTTTCCGGGATCACGCCCTCCGGCGAATGCCACCTCGGCAACTACTTCGGCGCCATTCGGCAACACGTCGAGCTCCAGGAGGGCAACGAGGCCATCTTCTTCATGGCCGACTACCACTCGATGAACTCGGTGCGCGACGGCGCCGAGCGCCGCCGGCTGGTGCGCGAGGTGGCGCTCGACTACCTCGCGTGCGGTCTCGATCCCGAGCGCGCCGTGCTCTACCGCCAGAGCGATCTGCCCGAGCTGTGCGAGCTGATGTGGCTGCTGACGACGCTGACCCCGATGGGGCTGCTCGAGCGCGGCCACGCCTACAAGGACAAGGTGGCCCAGGGCCAGAGCGCCGACCACGGCCTGTTCGCCTATCCCGTGTTGATGGCGGCCGACATCCTGATCTACAACCCCGACGTCGTGCCGGTTGGGCAGGACCAGAAGCAGCACATCGAGATGTGCCGCGACATGGCGCAGCGCTTCAATCACACGTATGGCGTCGAGCTCTTCGAGTTGCCGGAGCCAATGATCCTCGAGAACGTGGCCGTGGTGCCCGGCACCGATGGCCGCAAGATGAGCAAGGGCTACGACAATACGATTCGCATGTTCTGGCCCGACAAGCGGTTGAAGAAGGCGGTGATGAGCGTGGTGACCGACACCACCCCGGTCGACCAGCCGAAGGACACCGGGCAGCCGCTCTTCCAGCTGTGGTCATTGTTTGCGAGCGAGGGCGACCGGGCCGAGATGTGGCAGCGCGCCGCGGCCGGAGGGCTCGGCTACGGCGACGTGAAGAAGGACCTGCTGGCCCGTATTCTCGACGCCTTTGGCGAGATGCGCGCCAAACGCGAAGAGCTGGCCCGGCGTCCGGACGACGTCGAGGACGTGCTGCGCCAGGGTGCCGAGCAGGCGCGTGCGCTGGCTGCGCCCGTGGTGGCCTCGGCGCGGGCCGCTGCCGGGGTCGGTCCCGCGCCCGCCTGAGGCCCCTTCCAGGCGTCCCGCCGGGGTCTCAACCCCGAGGCCCCAAGAACCGAAGAGCAGACGAGCCGTACCCGTTTTCTGGGGCCCGTTCACCGGGTTGAGAGGTCGTCTGCATGAACGTCTGGATCCAACGCGCCGGCTTGGCCGGTGTGGTCGTTGCCTCGCTCTCACTGGTTGCGCTGCCCGCTCGCGACAGCGGGCTGGCGGATCTGCCGGAGGGCATCTCGGCCGAGCAGCTCGAGCGCGCGAAGGCGGGTGACGGCGAGGCGCGCTACGCGCTCGCGCTTGCCTACCTCGAATCCAGCAGCACCGCGCCGAATCGCGAGAAGGCGCTTCACTGGTTCACGCTCGCGGCCGATCGCGGCCACCCGCGCGCGCAGAGCGCGCTCGGCCACATCTGGATCGCCGGGGGGAGTGTGGCGCAGGCGCCCGGGCGCGAGGGCTGGTGGGTCGAGCAGCCGGCGGCAGATGGCGAAGGGACGCTGCGCGCAGGCGACGGCCCTGATCCCGAGCTCGGGGTCGAGTGGCTGCGCAAGGCCGCCGAGCACGGCGAACTCGATGCGATGGAGCGGCTGGCGCTGGCGCTCGAGCACGGCGAGGCCGGCGAGGCGGATCCGCGGGCGGCCGTCCGCTGGTACGGCAAGCCGGCCCGGGCAGGCTCGCTGCGCGCGCAGGTGCGGCTCGCCAGGCTGTACGACGAAGGACTCGGCGAAGAGCGCGATGCAGCCGAGGCCGCCACCTGGTATCGCCTCGCCGCGGAGCATGGGCATGCGCCGTCCCAGGCTCGTCTGGCGACGATGTACACCAGCGGCGACGGTCTGCATCCGCGCTACGACGAGGCGGTCCGCTGGGCGAAGACCTCTGCCGAGCAGAACGATGCGGAGGGTTGTTATGCATTGGCGGTGCTCTACCTGAAGGGCTTCGGTGTCGAGCAGGACTTCCAGCGATCACTGCACTGGTACCGACGGTCTGCCACGATGGGCAACGCCGCGGCGCAGAACATGCTGGGGACGGTCTATCTGGCGGGCAAGGGCGTGCGCGTCGACACGGCCAAGGCCGAGCGCTGGTGGCGCATGGCCGCCGAACAGGGCTACATGCCGGCGCAGTTCAACCTGGGTGGCATGTTCAGCCGCGAGCTCAGCGGCTCGCTCGAGAAGCAGGAGGCGATGCGCTGGCTCGCGGCCGCCGCGGCCCAGGGCCACCGGCGTGCTGCACTCGAGCTCGCCGAGCTCAGGGAGCCGTCGAAGCCGGCCGAGCCCGCGAACCAAAGCGAGTAGGCGAGCCGCAGGTCCAGGTACCCTAGCCTTGCGCCGCGCCAGTCTGCGCAGCAAGGAGAGGGGTCAGTGGCCGAATTCCTGCACGTCGAGCAGAGCGAGCACATCGCAACCGTTACGTTGGACCGCGCGCCGGTCAATGCTCTCAACCGCCAGCTACTCGCCGAGATCAGCGAGACCTTCGGCTCGGTTGCCAGCGACTGGGACGTGCGTGCGGTCGTCTTTGCGTCGGGTCAGGAACACGTGTTCTGTGGCGGCGCCGACCTGAAGGGGATGGGGCCGGAGCCCGCCCCCCCGCCGACCGATCCCCAGCGCCATGCGCGCGACGCGATGTGGGCGATCCTCGATTGCCCGGTCCCCGTGATCGCCGCGGTCAATGGTCCCGCGCTCGGCGGTGGCCTCGCCATCGCGGCGTGTTGCGACGTGATCGTCGCCTCCGAACGCGCGGAGTTCGGTTGTCCCGAGATCTCGGTCGGACTGCTCGGTGCGGGATCGCATCTGCAGCGCATGGTCGGGCCCTATCGGATGCGCGAGCTGTACTTCACGGCCCGGCGTGTGGCCGCCCGCGAGATGCTCGAGATGGGCGGTCTGTCGCGGGTGGTCGGGCACGACGCGCTGGCCGGCGCAGCGCGCCAGATCGCCGCCGACATCGCGGTCAAGAGTCCGGCCGCGATCCGGCTGGCCAAGGAAGCGTTGAACCGCGTCGAGTCCATGCCCTTGAAAGAGGCGTACCGCACCGAGCAGGATTACACGGCGCGGCTGGGTCGCTACCAAGACTCGAAGGAAGCGCGGGCGGCGTTCCTGGAGAAGCGCGCGCCGCGCTTCGTCGGTCGCTGAGCGCCCCGGCTCAGTCGAGTGGGACGCGGCGCCCCTCGGCGGCCGAGACATAGGCGGCGTACACCACGCGAGTGACGTCGAGGCCGAGCTGGCCGTCGGCCTCGGCGGGGACGTCGCGGTGCAAGGCGTCGGCGAAGGCCTGACACATTGCGAGCTGCCCCGAGCTCCAGTCCTCATCGGGCAGCGGCGTCGTCCAGCCGGCACCGCTATCGAGCTTCTCCTGGATGTAGGCATCGCCAAACACCTCGGCGTCGGGTGCGTAGGCGCGCACGAGATCGTGTGGGCTCAGGTTGCAGCGGATGGCGGCGTTCGAGCCCTGGATCTCGAGCCGACTCTCCATCCCCCCCAGCAGGTTGTCGCTGCCGTAGGCGACACCGCGGGCGCCGTCGGAGAACTGGATGATCGCGCAGCCCCAGTTCTCGACGCCGCGCCAGCCTGTCGCGAGCCTGAGGTTCGCCGGGTTGACGCCGGCGACCCGGGTCAGATCCGCCACCTCGCCGGTCACGGCGAGCGGGCGAATGGGCTCGCCGTCGTTACGCAGGCCCTCGGCGCGCTTCAAGTGGAGCATGGCGCCGATCGGGTGCGCGCCCAGCCGCAACAGCGCGCCGCCACCCGTGTGTCGCCAGCTCCGGGCGTACTCGGAGTGCGAGCCGCTGTGGGCTTCCCAGCCGCGCAGCTCGAGCAGCGCGGCGCCGGCGCGCTCGAGCAGGGCCCGGGCCTTGACGATGGCGGGCGCGTACACCCAGTTCTCGCCGTAGAACAGGCGGACACCAGCCCGCTCGGCGGCGTCGACCATCGCCTCGGCATCGGCTCGAGCGACTCGAGCCATCGTGACGCGGTCCCGACCGGCGATCTCCTCGTCGCTTGCCTGCTCGCCGAGATCCTGACCGACGTAGGCCGTGAGCGGCTTGGTGCACAGCACGTGCTTGCCGGCCTCGGCGGCGGCGACGGCCATCGGCCGGTGCAGCTGATTCGGAATACACAGGTCGATCAGGTCGACGGCATCGCTGGCGATCAGCTGCTCGAACGATTCGAAGATCTGCGCGACACCGTGTTGCTGTGCGAACGCGCTCGCTCGCTCGGCTCGCTTGGCGGTGACGCCCGCAAGGTGAGCCCCGGTCGCCGCCTTCCAGCAGCGCGCGCGGGTCTGCGCCAGGAAGCCGGCACCCACGACACCCACTCGCACATGTTTCACGTCTGTCCTCCGGCGGCGCTCACGCGGCCGCCGAGCGGAGGGTATTCGAGATCGGGTTGACAGTGTTCGATGTTTTGATAATTATAAAACTATGGAGAAGCAGGACGCGCTCGCTGCCCTGGCCGCACTGGCCCAGGAGACCCGTCTCGATGCCTTCCGGCTCGTCGTGCAGGCGGGGTCCGACGGGGTGTCGGCGGGCGCGATCGCCGATGCTTTGGGGGTGCCGTCGGCCACGCTCTCGTTCCACCTGAAGGAGCTCAAGAGCGCCGGCGTCGTCGGCTGTCGGCGCGACGGCCGGTCGCTGATCTACAGCGCAGACTTCACCGCCATGGCGGGCCTGGTTTCTTATCTGACGGAGAACTGCTGTGCCGGCATGGCCGGCTGCGGCGACTGATCTGGCCGAGAGAGGAGAACGGAATGCGACTGCAGCTGGCTCTCAACGTCACCGATCTCGACGAAGCCATCGACTTCTATTCGAAGATGTTCGGGACGAAGGTCAACAAGCGAAAGCCCGGCTACGCCAACTTTGCGATCGACCAGCCGCCGCTCAAGCTGGTGCTGTTCGAGGCGCCCGACGCAAGCGAACGGCTGAATCATCTGGGTGTCGAGGTCTTCGACGACGAAGACGTCACTCAGGCCACTGAGCGTCTGCGCGAGGGCGGCATGCGACACCTCGTCCAGGACGAGACCACCTGCTGCTACGCCAAGTCCGACAAGGTCTGGACGGTCGAGCCGGACGGTCTGCGCTGGGAGTGGTACAAGGTCCTGGCAGACAGCGACACCTATGGCGACGACCCCGATGGGGCGGACCCCCGGACGGTCATCTAGCCTCGCGGCGATTCGCCGGATGATCCCGGACGATCTGCTCGAGGCGAGTCCCGGCCTCGTCCGCGGAGTCCGGGCGCCCGGCCGGATCCTTGGCCAGCAGGGCCAGGACCAGGTCGGCGAGGGCATCTGGAATGCCCCGGACCACTCCGCGCGGGTCCGGTGGAGCGGTGTTGGGGTGGTGGAAGGCGACGCCGCCTTCCAAGAAGGGAACCCTGCCCGTCACCAGCTCGAATAACGTCACACCCAGCGAATACAAGTCCGATCGGTGGTCCACGGGCTCGCCGGACGCCTGCTCGGGCGCCATGTAGAGGGGCGTCCCCCCGAGGATGGTGGAGCCCTTGTGAACCTCCTCGGTGATCTTTGCCAGTCCGAAGTCCATGATCGTCACGATCTTGTCCCGGGTCAAAAACAGGTTCGCAGTCTTGATGTCGCGGTGAACGACGCCCTGCCGGTGCGCGTATGCGAGACCGGCGGCGACCTGGAGGCCGAGCTTTGCGACGTCGCGCGGTCCGATCCGTTCCTTGCCCTTGAGAATGCGGTTCAGCGGGTGGCCCTGGAGCAACTCCATCGTCAGGAAGAAGACGTCGTCTTCCTGATCGACGTCGTACAGCGTCACGATGTTGCGATGGTTGAGGCGCGCGACGGCTTGCGCCTCGCGCAGGAAGAATTCGACCGCCTTCGGGTGCTCGCGCAGGTTCTCGGGCATGCGCTTGAGGGCGACCTCGCGGTCGAGCCGCTTGTCGTGGGCGCGATACACGACTCCCATGGCGCCGCGACCGATCTCTTCGCGGATGACGTAGCGCGTTGCGCTCACCAACGGCTCGGTTGCGCGCAGGTTGCGGTCGCTCTGGTGTCGCTGCCGGGTGTCGAGCTCGGCACTGTGTTGCTTGCGCAGTGCCTCGATCCGCGTGGCCAGGTTCGGATAGGTCGGCTCGCGCTGGCGCAGCGTCTCCAGCACTCGGAGTGATTGCTCGGTTTCGCCACCGGCTTCGAGTAGATCGGCCAGCTGGCTCTGGACGTCGGGGCTCGCCGCCTGGCCCGCCGCTCGCACGTACTCGGCCAGCTTTTCGGCCGCCAGGTCGGTGTGGCCCTCCTCGGCGAGTGCGCCTGCCAGCTGCGCCGAGGCCTCGCCGAATCGCTCGTCGTCTGGTTGCACCCGCTGCAGCAGCCGGATTGCGCGGCGCCGCTCGGTGTTCTCGAGCGCGACCTGGGAAGCCTCGAAGATCATCCCGCAACGTTCGAGTGCGTCGATCCACTGGGTGACGGCGTTGGCTTCCCGGTAGCACTCGACGGCGGTCCCGAAGTCTCGGGCGCGTTCGAAGGCAACGCCGGCCTCCAGCAGCGAGCCGGCGCGGCGGTACATCTCGGCGGCGCGCGCCGCGTCGCCGGCCTCGTCGAACAGCGGTGCGGCCCGGCCGTGCTCGCCCAGCTCCGCCCACAGCTCGGCGGCCTCGACCCAGCGCTCGGCGAGCTCGAAGCGCTCGGCCGCCTGTTCTCGGCGGCCCTCTTCGCGGTGCAGGCGCGCCAGCAGCAGGTTGCCCTTCTGAACCTGGCCTTCGCGCTCGAGCGCTGCCGCGGCGCCCGACACGTCGCCGTGGAGGTAGCGCTCGACCGCGGGCGGGCAGCCCTTGAAGAGCACGGCGTCGCTGCCCGCCAGGTCGACCGTCATCGGCTGGGGCTGGTAGGAGTCGATCTCGATCTCGTGTACGGCGACACGGTCGCCACTGCCGACCGCGATACGGTGAGGCCCGCGTACCAGCTGCAGGCGCACCGGACCGCTGCGTGCATAACGAAGGGAGCCCGGATTCCCGAGAGCGACGACGCCGGCGTGCTCGACCGGCCGCTTGTCCCAGAGTACGGTGACGTCGACGGCACCCTCGGTCGGCTGCAGATCGAACTCCGCTCGGGTGGTCCGGCGTCGCTCGACTGCGACCGGGCGATCCTCGATCAGGTCGGCCAGCACTTCCTCGTTGCTCTGCGCCTGCAGTAGGCCTTCGACGCTGATCCAGTAGCGTCCCGGCCGCAGGCGACGAAACTGTGTCTCACGGCTCACCAGGGTGTGCAGGGCGCGGCTGGAGGCGGCGCCCCGGAGCGCATCGGCGCCGGTCCGGTGTCGCGCCCTGCTGGATCGCCTGCGCGGCGCTCGCTTCGCCAGCCGTACGCTGAACGTGCCTCGCAGCTCGTTCGGGTACTCGATGGTCACGACCAGGTCGCCGTGGCCACGCAGCAGGCGCAAGAGCAGCACGAGCGCGCCAAGCACGATGAGCGCCCGCCAGGCGCCGCGTTCGATCTCGGGCCGCATCAGGGTTGCGACGGCGCGCGCGAGCCGCTCGCGGTCGTCCGACGAGAGCCGTGTCGAGAGTGTCTCGAGTCGCTCGGTCACCCGCCTGTGGATCTCGGCGGGGAAGATCGTCGCGCGCAGAGAGGCCCGCGCCGCGTCTGCGGGGAGCCCCTCGGCCTGCGCGGTCTCCGTCTGCTGCGCGCGTGCAAGCTGTGGCGCGAGCGCGCGATCGCCCGGTGTCAGCTCGGCCGCGCGAACGAGCGCGACCACGGCGTGCTCGGCCCGCTGGTCGAGCAGCGCGAGCTCGCCCAGGTCGCGTTGGATCTCCGCCGCGACCGGGGGACTCTGGGCCTGGTCGAGCGCAGCCAGCAGCGCACCGCGCGCTCCGCTGAAGTCGCCGCGGGCGATGCGCGCGCGCCCGAGCACGTGCCAGGCCTCGAGGCCCGCGTGGCCGAGCGCGAGGGCGCGCTCGAGCGCCGCGGTCGCGCCCTCGGCGTCGCCGAGCGCGGCGCGTAGTAGCCCGGCCCGAAGCACCCACTCGATTTCGAGGTTCTGCGGAATCCAGGGATGCGGCAAAGCGGGCAGGGGGGTGGCCGAAGCGATCAGCTCGGCACGCAGGCCGTCGTCATCGAGCGGCGAACGGACGATGGGCGCCTGCTGCGGAGGTTGCCATGTGGCCAGCTCCGAGAGCTCCGGATCGCTCGCGCCGTCGCGCGCTGCGGACTCGACCGACGCGGTCGACACGGCCGCAGCGAGCGCCCACGGCGCCGCCAGGGCACTGGCCGCCAGGGCGAGCGCCACGGGCCGAGCCAGCGGCCGGGGAATTGACCGGAGGAAACCCATGGAGTTGCCCGCTCATCGGCTCTCCGGGCGACCGGGTTGAGCAAACAGTCTTTTCAAAACACTAGTAAAATCAATGATCTACAGCAGTATCTCGCTCTTCCGAGGGGCCACTTCGGCTCCGCGAAGGGTCTCGGCGACCTCGCCGACGAGCCGCCTGGTGGCGGCCCAGCCGAGGCAGGCGTCGGTGATCGAGAGACCCGGCCGCGGGCAGTCTCCGGGGCGCCACGGCTGGCGACCCGCCCGCAGATTCGACTCGATCATCACCCCGGCCAGCTTCGGCGAACGATCTGCGAGCAGGCGGCGCACCACCGCCCCCTGGAGCCGGTGGTCCTTGCCGGAGTTGCCGTGGGAGCAGTCGACCAGTATCGGCCGCTCGCGCTCGGTCCGGGCGACGGCGCGCGCGCTGCGTTCGATCGTCTCCCGATCGCAGTTCGGCCCCCGGCTGCCGCCGCGCAGCACGATGTGTGCGGTCGGGTTGCCGGGTGTGCGCTGTCGCACCGGGCGGCCGAGCAGGTCGATCGAGAGCGCGGAGTGGGGAGCGCGCGCGCTCTCCACCGCGTCGATTGCGGGCTGGACGTTGCCGTCGGTCGTGTTCTTGACGCCGATCGGTGCCGGGTAGCCGCTTGCGAGCTCGCGGTGCGGCTGGCTCTGGGCCGTGCGTGCGCCGATGCTGCCCCACGCGATCAGATCCTCCAGGTAGCGGGCGACGATCGGGTCGAGTAGCTCGCTTGCGCACGGCAGCCCGAGCCGACTGATCGAGAGCAGCAGAGAGCGCGAGAGCGAGAGCCCGCGTGCGATATCGCCGCTGCCGTCGAGGTCGGGATCGTGGACCAGCCCCTTCCAGCCGAGCGTCGTGCGCGGCTTCTCCACGTAGCAACGCATCGCGATCACGAGCGTGTCCCGGTGCTCGCGCGCCAGGCGCGCCAGCCGCCGTGCGTACACGAGTGCCTCGGTCGGGTCGTGCAATGAGCACGGTCCGACGATCACGATCAGCCGTGGATCGCGCCCGGCGAGGATGTCGCGCACGGCAACCCTGGCGCGCTCGACGCTGCGCGCGACGTCGGCGGTCCGCGGCAATGTTGCACGCAACGCGTCGGGGGTGGGCAGCGCGGTCTGGCCGGCTCGCGCATCGGGCGCGGACCGGAGGTGGAGATCGCTGGCAAGCATGTGGGCTCCCGGTTCGACTGTCGAACTGTGCCCTGGCCTGGTGGCTTGCTCGGTGCGCTTCGTCCGGAACGAAAACGGCCCCGAGGTTGCTCGGGGCCGGGGACGTGTTCGCTGGTTCGCAGCGCGCTACACGGCAGCTCCGGCCCCGTTCGGGAAGCCGGTAAACCAATAGCTGTCGAAGCGTGCGGCGAGAGTGGACATCGAGTGGAGGAAATCAGATCGCGCGGGCGGCGTCAATCGCCCGGCGCCTGGTGGCCCGAGCCGCGCTGACGGGCGCGCTCGCCGACGACCATCGCCATGGCCGCCTGCAGGTTGTAGGAGGGGACGAAGCCCGCCATCGGGAGCCTCAGCACGCTGTCGCACTGCTCGAGAATCTCGGGAGGGATCCCGTGCCGCTCGCCCCCGACGACCAGCAATGCCCTGCGAGTCAGGTCGTGCTGCCACGGCGCGCGATCGCCGCTGTCCTCGATGCCGATCACCTCGAGCCCGCCGGCGCGCGCGCCTTCGATGGTCGCCGCAGCTGGCTGGTAGATCAGCGGCATGTAGCGGTCAGCGCGCATGGCGGTGCGGCGGACGGCGCGGCGCTGCTCGTGGTCGAAGGGCGCTCCGATCACGACGGCATCGGCGCCCGAGACCTCGGCCGTGCGGATCACGAAGCCCGCGTTGCCTGGATAGGCCGTGTCGACCAGTAGCCAGACGGTGTCGGCGGTTTCGAGGACGCTGTCCAGATTGCGGGTCGGATCGTCGCCGACCAGCGCGAGGAGCTCGGGCTCGCTGCGTGCCTGACACAGACGTGTGAGCTGGTTCTGGCTCAGCGTCCGCAGGGCCACGCCGCGCTCGCGCGCCAGCGCCAGGGCTGCGCAGGCCTCGGGCGAGAGCCCGGACTCGCGGTGCAGCACCAGGCGCACCGGCTCGTCGCGCTCGAGAGCGGCGAGCAGGCTGCGGGCATCGTGCAGCTGGGTTCTAGTCACCGGCGGACTCGAGCACGACATAGCGATTCCAGTCGCCCTCTCGACCGTCGGCTTCGAAGTCGTCTCGGCGGGCGAGCCCAACGCGCGCGAGCAGCGCCTCGATCTCGGCGTCGTCGCTGGCATGGCAGTAGCGCGCCGCGCCGGCATCACCCCAGGCGAGCAGATGATCGCCCGGCTCGAGCTGCGCCGGGTCGATGTCGGGAGCCGTCGCCCACTCGACGCGTCGCCGGGCGAAGCGCTCGCGCTCGGTGAAGCGCCAGAAGGCGAGCGCCAGGCGGCCGCCGCGGGCGACGCGCGCTGCCAGGCACTCGACCAGCGCGCGCCGGCGCGCGAATCCGGGGATGTGGTGGAGCAATCCGAAGGCGCACACCAGGTCGAAGGGTCCTTCCGGCAAACGCTCGTCGAGCGACCCCGCGCTCAGGTCGGCCGGTACCAGCCTGGCATCGCGCGGGCAGCGCTGGCGCGCGGCCTCGAGCAGAGGCCGGCAGACGTCGACTCCGGTGTAGCCGATCGGCTGCTGGCAATCGCGGCCGAGATAGGCGGCGAGTCGGCCGTTGCCGCAGCCGACGTCGAGGACGCGCGGCCGCCCGGCCGGCTGCCAGTCCGCGATCACGCGCTGCCAGCCCGGCCACGCGTGCTCGCGCGTCGCACTGAAGTCTGCGGCGTGCTGGTCGTAGAACCGGCGCGTGTGCGCCGCTAGCGCGCGCTGCGTCGCGGTATCCATCGTGGCTATCCTCGCGGCCCCTGTCCGCTCGCCCAGGTGGCTCCATGTCGCGCACGGATCCCTTCGCCCGGTTCGATCCGCAACCCTATCGCAGCGAGCTGGTGGGGATCATTCGCGCGATCGAGTCGCTGCCCGACGACGGCGAGCCGATCGCGGCGCCCCAGCTCGACGCGATCCTCAAGCAGTACCCGCGAGATGGGAAGGGGTTCTTCTCGCGCAGTCAGCTGCTGGCGGGCTTTCGCAGCTTCGCGGCGGACGAAGCCTTCGGCATGTGCGAGAGCACGTTCGCAGAGCGGGTGCGTCTGCGGCCGGTGCGCTCGTTGTCGGGGGTTACGCCCGTCACCGTCTTCACCGGGCCGTTCCCGTGTCCGGGGCGCTGCGTGTTCTGCCCCAACGACGTTCGGATGCCCAAGAGCTATCTGAGCGACGAGCCGGGAGCTCAGCGCGCGGCGGCCAATGGCTTCGATCCGTATCTGCAGTGCTGGAATCGATTGGCTGCCTATCGTGCGATCGGCCACCCCACCGACAAGATCGAGCTGATCGTGCTCGGGGGCACCTGGTCGTTTCATCCCGAGGACTATCAGCGGTGGTTCGTGCTGCGGCTGTTCGAGGCACTCAACGACTTCGGGGCGGGGGTCGATCGCCGAGCGGAGGCGGGACGGGGGGTGCGGGGCTTCGAGTCGCTGCCTGCGCAGCTCGACGGTCGAGCGCAGGCGGCGAACCCGTACAACCGCATCGTGCGGGCCTTCCTGGCGCGCCAGGGCGACGCGGGTCGTGACGAGCGCGCGAGCTGGCAGGCGCTCGCCGCAGCGCAACGGCCCAACGAGACGGCAGGGGCCCGCTGCGTGGGACTGGTGGTGGAGACGCGCCCGGACCAGCTGTCGCGGGCCGAGGTGCGGCGCATCCGCCGGCTCGGCGTGACCAAGGTGCAGATCGGCATCCAGAGCCTCGACGACGCGGTGCTCGCGGCGAATCAGCGGGGTCACGACGTCGCCGCCACCCATCGTGCGCTGCGCCTGCTGCGCGGCGCGGGATTCAAGCTGCAGGCGCACTGGATGCCGAACCTGCTCGGCTCCACGCCGCGGGCTGATGTCGAGGACTTCGCGCGGCTGTTCGACGACGAGCGCGTTCGGCCCGACGAGCTCAAGATCTATCCGTGCTCCCTGGTCCAGAGCGCCGAGCTGGTGCAGCACTACGAGCGGGGGGCGTGGCGGCCCTACGAGCGCCACGAGCTGCTCGAGGTGCTGGTCGAGGCGCTCGGCAACGCGCCGCGCTGGTGCCGGCTGACGCGAGTGATTCGCGACATCTCCTCGGACGACATCGTGGTCGGCAACAAGCTCACGAACTTTCGCGAGATTGCGCATGCCGAGCTCGAGCGGCGCGGCGGCCGGGCTCGTGACATCCGCGCCCGCGAGGTGCGGGCCCACCAGATCGAGCCCGATGAGCTCGCGCTGCGTGACACGGTCTACGCAGTCGCCAGCGGGCGGGAGCACTTCCTCGAACTCGTGACGGGCGATGACCGCATCGCCGCCTTCCTGCGACTCCACCTGCCGGACCCGCACCGCCCCGGCGACGAGGTGCTGGAAGAGATCGCCGACAGCGCGCTCATCCGGGAGCTCCACGTCTACGGACAAGCGATCGCGCTCGGACGCCCGGGCCGCGCCGCCGCGCAGCACCGGGGCCTCGGGCGCCGCTTGCTCGCAGAGGCCTGGCGGCGAGCACAGGCCGCCGGCTACACCGATCTCGCCGTCGTCAGTGCGGTCGGGACGCGGGGCTACTACCGCGAGCGCGGCTTCCGGGACGGGCCGCTGTATCAGCACCGAACCGCCTGAAGGATCTGGTCGCGGGAACGCACCGCGGTGCGCCAGAAGCTCGCCGGCTCAGGCGCCCTGGGTGCGCTCGAAGACCAGGCTCTCGTCGTCCGGATCGGTATCGGCCCGGATTTCGGAGCCTTCGGGGAACTCGCCCTCGAGGATTCGCATCGCGAGCGGGTCCTGGACCAGCCGCTGGATGACTCGTTTGATGGGTCTGGCTCCGTAGCGCGGGTCGTAGCCGCGCTCGGCGATCAGCTGCTTGGCGGAGTCGGTGAGCTCGAGGTCGAGGCGCTTTTCATGGAGCAGGCGGTTCACGCGCTCGAGCTGCAGCTCGACGATGTGGTCGAGGTGCTCGCGCTCGAGCTGGTGGTAGAGGATCACGTCGTCGACGCGGTTCAGGAACTCGGGCTTGAAGTGACCGCGCAACGCGTCCATCACGCGCCGCTCGATCTCGTCGCTCTCGCCGAGCTCGGCGATGTACTGGCTGCCGATGTTCGAGGTCATGATCAGAACCACGTTCTTGAAGTCGACCGTTCGGCCCTGACCGTCGGTGAGACGCCCGTCGTCGAGGATCTGCAGGAGCACGTTGAACACGTCGGGGTGCGCCTTCTCGATCTCGTCGAACAGCACCACGCCGTAGGGGCGCCGCCGAACGGCTTCGGTCAGGTAGCCACCCTCGTCGTAACCCACGTAGCCGGGAGGCGCGCCGATCAGCCGCGAGACCGAGTGCTTCTCCATGAACTCGCTCATGTCGATGCGTACCATCGCCTGCTCGTCGTCGAACAGGAACTCGGCGAGTGCGCGGGCGGTCTCGGTCTTGCCGACACCCGTCGGGCCGAGGAAGATGAACGAGCCGATCGGCCGATCGGGATCCTGTAGCCCAGCGCGCGCCCGCCGCACTGCGTTCGACACCGCCTCGATCGCCGCCGTCTGGCCGATCACGCGGCGGTGCAGGTTGTCCTCCATCTGGAGCAGCTTGGCCTGCTCGCTCTCGAGCATCTTCGAGACCGGGATGCCGGTCCACATCGAGACGATCTCGGCGATCTCCTCGCTGGTCACCTCCTCGGAAAGCACCGATCCCTGCTTCTGCAGCGCTTCGAGCTGGCTCTGCCGATCCTCGAGCTGCTTCTCGAGCTCGACCATCTCGCCGTAGCGGATCTCGGCTGCGCGCTCGAGCTGTCCCTGGCGCTGGGCGCGCTCGAACTCGGCGGCGAGTTCCTCGCGTTGCTCCTTGCATTCGCGCAGCGCCGCGATCAGTTGCTTCTCGTTGTCCCAGCGCGCCGCGAGCGTGTCGCACTCGCTGCGCAGCTCTGCGATCTCTCGATCGACACTCTCGAGCCGCTGGGCGCTCGCCTCGTCGGGTTCCTTCTTCAGTGCCTCGCGCTCGATCTCGAGCTGCGTGCGCTTGCGCTCGAGCTGGTCGAGCTCCTCGGGCATCGAGTCGATCTGCACGCGAACGCGGCTGGCAGCCTCGTCCATCAGGTCGATCGCCTTGTCGGGCAGGAAGCGATCGGTGATGTAACGGTTGCTGAGCGTCGTGGCTGCGACCAGCGCGCCGTCCTGGATGCGCACGCCGTGGTGCACCTCGTAGCGCTCCTTCAGCCCGCGCAGGATCGAGATCGTGTCCTCGGTCGTCGGCTCGTTCACGGTGACGGGCTGGAAGCGACGCTCGAGCGCGGCGTCCTTCTCGATGTGCTTGCGGTACTCGTCGAGCGTCGTCGCGCCCACGCAGTGAAGCTCGCCGCGGGCGAGTGCGGGCTTCAGCATGTTGGCGGCGTCGGCCGCACCCTCTGCCGCCCCCGCACCGACGATCGTGTGCAGCTCGTCGATGAACAGGATGATCTGCCCGTCGGACTCGGCGATCTCGCGCAGCACGGCCTTCAGCCGATCCTCGAACTCACCGCGATATTTGGCGCCGGCGATCAGTGCACCGATATCGAGCGCGATGACGCGTCTGTCCTTCAGCGAGTCGGGGATATCGCCTGCGACGACGCGCTGGGCGAGGCCTTCGGCGATGGCCGTCTTGCCCACTCCGGGCTCGCCGATCAACACAGGGTTGTTCTTGCTGCGGCGCGAGAGCACCTGGACGACGCGTCGGATCTCTTCGTCGCGGCCGATCACCGGGTCGAGCTTGCCCTTGCGCGCGACGTCGGTGAGATCGCGTCCAAACTTCGCGAGCGCCTGGTACTTCGATTCGGGATCGGGGTCGGTCACGCGCGCACCACCGCGCACGCTCTGGAGCGCTTTCAGGATCGCGTCGCGTGTGGCGCCCGTGCGCTGCAGCAGCTGGCCGGCCTCGTCCTTCGCTTCCGCCAGCGCGATCAGCAGGTGTTCGGTGGAGACGTACTCGTCGTTCATCGCCTCGGCCTGCGCGAAGGCGGCGTCGAGGACCTTGCCGAGGGCTGGGTTGATCTGCGGCTGGGCGCCGCCGTGGATCTTGGGCTGGCGCTCGAGCAGTTGCTCGACTTCGTGCTGGAGCGGGTCGAGCGCGACGCCCAGCTTCTGGAGTACCGGAATCGTGCTGCCGTCGGGCTGCCCGAGGAGCTCGCGCAACAGATGCGCAGGCTGGATCTGCGAGTGCCCGCGGGACGAGGCCAGAGACTGTGCCTCGCTCAGCGCCTCCTGCCCCTTGATCGTTAACTTGTCGAATCGCATGGCAGAGAAAGCTAGGCATGCATCCGGTTTGTCAACCGGCGCGCTGGAGACGCGCGCATTCGCTGGACGCACGAGGGCCCCGAGGGACTGCGCCCCCGGGGCCCGGTTCGATCGTGCGCAACGCTACCCCTCGCGCTTCACCACGAAGTACTGCGTCCGTTCGCCTCGTTGTACCAGGAACAGCGGGTTCGAGTTGCTCTCGGACAGCTGGTCGCGGACATCCCCGGGCGACTCGACGCGCCGCTGATTGACTTCGAGGATCACATCGCCGCGCCGCAGCCCGGCGTCCTCGGCCGGACTGCCCGGCTCGACCTGTGCCACCAGCGCTCCCTCTGCGTCCTCGATCTCGAGGCGCTCCGCGATCTCCGCGGTCAGCGGTTGCAGATGCAGACCGAGCTCCGTGCTCGCTGGTGCGCTCGCCGGCGTGAACGACTCCCCCGGGAGCTCGCCGAGCGTGACGCCGATCTTCTGGCGCTTGCCGTCGCGGATGACGACGACGACGACGTCCGTGCCGACCGGAGCGCTGGCCACGACACGCGGCAGCTCGTTCCAGCTCCCGATCTTCTCGCCCTCGAACTCGACGATCACGTCCCCCCGTCGCAAGCCGGCCTGCTGCGCCGGTCCGCCCGCCGCGACCTCGTTGACCAGCGCGCCCTTGTTGTCCGCGATCTCGAACTGGTCCGCCAGCTCGGGCGACAGGTCCTGGATCACCACCCCGAGCCAGCCGCGTGTCACGTGACCGTTGGCGAGCAGCTGCGGGATCAGCTTCTTGGCCATGTTGATCGGGATCGTGAAGCCCACCGTGTTCGCACCCTCGCGGATGGCGGTGTTGATCCCGATCGCCTCGCCCGACAGATTGAGCAGCGGTCCGCCGGAGCTGCCCGGGTTGATCGCCGCATCCGTCTGCATGTAATCGTCGTAGGCGCCGGTCAGACTGCGGTGCTTGGCGCTCACGATCCCGGCCGTCACCGTTTGCTCGAGGTTGAACGGGTTGCCGATGGCGAGGACCCAGTCGCCGGGCCGCACCCGGTCGGAGTCGCCGAACGGCACGGTCGGCAGCTCCTTGTCGCTCTCTACCTTGATCAGGGCGATATCGGTCTTGCGATCTGCGCCGAGAACCGTGGCGGTGTGCTTGCTGCCGTCGGCGAACTCGACCCGGATCTCGTCGGCGTTGCGGACGACGTGTTCGTTGGTTGCGATCAGTCCGTCCTTGCGGATCACGAAGCCACTGCCGACTCCGCCGCCGCGCGGCGAGCGCGGAATCGGCAGAAAATCCTCGAACGGATGCATTCTGCGGCGCCCCAGTGGCGCGCGCGACATTTCGGTGTGGATGCTGACGACGGCTGGCGAAACGCGTTCGGCGAGGTCGGCGAAGCTGCCCGGTACGCCCTGCGGTGCGACCGGAGGCGATCCGCCACCCTCCTGCCAGATCGACTCGTCGGCGACAGCGACGTCGGCCGGTGCGTCCTTCGAGGAGCCGAACCACTCTGCGTGGGCGACGCCGCGGTCGCGCAGGCGCAGGTCGATCTCGACATGGTCCGAGAGCAGCCAGACGGCGGCGGCGGCGAGGGTGAAGGTGACGATGAATTTGCGCATGTCCTTCCTCATCAAGTCGACTCACGTCGGAGTTGGCTCGCCCGCGAGCGGGGCGCTTGGGCCAGAGTGACACCGCGATCGGGGGCGCGGTTCTGCCGCAGGCTGGGGAGTCGCGGCTCACCCCGCCTTCAGAGGCAGCGTCACATGGTATCTGCCGGCTCCGCGCTGCACCACGATCTGTACGCGCGCTCGCCAGCGCAGGTCCGCGATGGCGTACTTCAGTGCGTCGCGGTCCGCGAGCGGACGTCCCCCCAGGCTGAGCAACAGGTCGCCGCTCTGGAAGCCTATCCGCTGTGCGGGGCTGCCGCGCCGAACCGATGCCACGCGGAAGCCGCCGTCCGATGCCGTCTCGAGCTGCATTCCGAGCAGGGCCGCGCCGATGCCCAGCACGCGCGAGTCCGGCAGCTCCGCGGCGCGGACGTCCAGCTCGATCGATTGGCCGTCGCGCCAGATTGCGAGCGTCACGCGCTGATCCGTGCGGATGCTGCGCAGCGATTCGTACAGGTCCTGGGCTCCCCGCAGCGTTCGCTTGTCCATCCTGGTGACGATGTCTCCGCGCTCGATCCCGGACTCCGCAGCAGGACTGTCCGCGGTCACGCCGTTGACGATCACACCGCTGATGTGACTCGGCAGCTTCAACACCTGGTGCAGCGACGGGTCGAGATCCTGGAACTCCAGGCCGAGCCACACCGGCTGGACCTCGCCGAAGTCGATCAGTTCGTCGATCACCCGCTGCGCCGACTCGATCGGAATGGCGAAGCCGATCGGCTGCGTTGGCTGATCGCTTCGCCAGTAGATTGCCGTGTTGATGCCGATCAACGTTCCCTCGGCGTTGAGCAGCGGGCCGCCCGAGTTGCCCGGGTTGATCGAGGCGTCCGTCTGGATGAGACCGTGGAGGCGGTCCCCGCCGACGCCGAGCGAGCGGTCGATCGCCGAGATCACGCCCGTCGTCACGGTGTTCGACAGACCGTGCGGGTTGCCGATTGCGATCACCGGCTCGCCGACCAGTAGATCGTCTGTGCGGCCCAGCGGGATCCAGGGGAGCTTGTCGTCCGTCTGGACGCGCAGCACGGCGATGTCGTTGGTCGGATCTGCACCGATGAGTATGGCTTGGAACTCACGGCCGTCGGCCAGGCTGACCTGGATCGCGCTCGCGCGTGCGATCACGTGCTCGTTGGTCAACACGTGCCCGTTCTCGTCGATCAACACGCCCGAGCCGAGGCTCTGCACGGTGCGCGAGCGGTGTGGCGCCTTGAACCGGTCGAAGTAACGCTGGTAGATCGGATCGCTCAGCGACGGGCGGGCGAACGGGCTCTGGACGATGCGCTCGGTGGTGAGGTTGACGACGGCTGGGCCGACCTTCTCGACCGCGCGCACGGTGGGTGTGCGCCGCAGGAACGGATCGTTTGCGATGGCGCCGCCGGTCGGCTGCAGCCACCACGCGGCCGTCGTCGCCACGACGGCGAGCGCGCTGGCCTGCAGGATCCGTGTCGCGCGGCGGTTCGACCGGATCATCGTCACTCCCTTCGTCGGCCCACCCCCGCCGGGTTGGACGCGACTGCGAGGGCGCGGATTCAACCGTCCGGCCCCGGGACCGACCGTAGCGCTCCTGGGCGCGCGGTCGCGCTACGAGCCGGCGTGGCCGGATCTGCGCGGGCTCAGCCGGCGCCGGTCGCAGTGAGTGCCGCTCGTAGCGCGCGCGTGGCCGCGGCGGGATCGGTGGCCTGCAGGATCGCGCCAGTGACGGCGATGCCGGCAGCACCACTGCGGACGAGTTCGCCGGCGTTGGCCTGCGTGACGCCGCCCTGGGCGATCACGCGGACTTCACTGCGGCTGGCTGCCCTGACCGCGGCCGCGCCGAGCGCGGGCCGGGTCGAGCGCTTCGAGAGGGGATCGAACACCGGGGCCAGGTGCACGTAGTCCGCTCCGGCCCGCGCCGCCGACTCGACCTCCGCCAGCGAGTGTGCAGATACACCTAACACCGCGCGCGCGCCCAGCAGCGCGCGCGCGTCGCGGATGTCGAGTGCATCGAATCCGAGGTGGGCGCCGTCGGCTCCGATCGCGAGCGCGATGTCGAGACGGCGGTTGACGACGATCTCGGCCTCGCGGCCGGCGCGGCGGGCTCCGCGGACGGCGGCATCCGCCAGCTCGCCCGCCCAGGCCAGCAGGGCGGCCCCGGTGAGCTCGCGGTCGCGGATCTGCAGCCAGTCCGCGCCGTGCGCAAATGCCGCCTCGACCGCGGCCGGCAGGGGGTGCCGGGTCGACGCGCGATCGACGACCAGGCTCAGGATCGGCGGCTCGGCGGTCAGAAGCTGGCGAGGCCGTCGAGCGGGCTCGACGCCGAGGCGTACAGGCGTCGGGGCATCCGTCCCGCCTCGTATGCGTCGCGTCCAGCCTCGACGGCGAGGTTCATTGCGTGCGCCATCTTGACCGGATCCTTGGCCGCGGCGATCGCCGTGTTCATCAACACGGCCGTCGCTCCGAGCTCCATGGCGACCGCAGCGTCGCTGGCCGTCCCCACCCCGGCGTCGACGATCACCGGCACTTCGACGGTCTCCAGGATGATGCGCAGGTTGACGGGGTTGCGGATGCCGAGTCCCGAACCGATCGGGGCGGCGAGCGGCATCACAGCCGGGCAGCCCATCGCGGCGAGTCGCTGACACGCAACCGGGTCGTCCGTGATGTAGGGCAGCACCGTGAAGCCGTCGTCGATCAGGACGCGCGCCGCCTCGAGTGTCGCCGGGACGTCGGGGTAGAGCGTGCGCTCGTCGCCGATCACCTCGAGCTTGACCAGATCGGTGGCGAGCAGCTCGCGTCCGAGCCGGGCGGTGGTGATGGCGTCGTCGGCGTTGTAGCAGCCCGCCGTATTGGGCAGGATCGTGAAGCGTTCCGTGGAGATCTCGTCGAGCAGGCTCGGTCCCTTGCTCTTGTCGAGGTTCACGCGTCGCAGTGCGACGGTGATCATCTCCGCGCCCGAGGCCTCGGCGCACACGCGGTTCTGGACGAACGACTCGTACTTGCCCGATCCGATGATCAGACGCGACGAGAACGTATGCTTCCCCAGGGTGTAGGTGCCCGACATGTCAGCCCCCTCCGACGGCTTCGAGGATCTCGACGTGGTCGCCGGCATCGAGCGTCGTTGCCGCGTAGCGAGATCGCGGCACGACGTTGCGGTTGATCGCGACGGCGACCGTGTGGCCGCCGAGGTCGAGTTGCGCGAGCAGTGCTGCCAGCGTGGCGTCCGCCGGCAGTGAGGTGGTCTCGCCGTTGACGAGCACTGCGTCCTGCCCCTGCGACATGGCGCGGAGCGTAGCCGAAATGGCGCATCTCCCGACGCTGGGGGCGAGGCTGCGCGTCGAGCGGGCGGTCCGGGGCGTCATGCCGCGCGCCGGTGCGTCCGATGGCCTATCCATTCGGGGTTCGGGCAAGTGAGGGGGGTGGCCCCAGTGGGCGACGGCGAGCGAGCAGCAGGACCCCGCGCGGTGATCGACCTTGCCGCGCTGCGCGCCAATGCGCAGGTCGTCGCGCGCTGTGCGGCCGGGCGAGACTGGATCGCCGTGGTCAAGGCGGACGCCTACGGGCACGGGGTGGTACCGGTCGCTCGTGAGCTGCTCGCGGCCGGCGCGGCGCGTCTGGCGGTCGTCAGCGCGCACGAGGCCACCGAGCTGCGCGCGGCCGGACTGGCGGCGCCCGTACTGGTGCTGGTGGGCCCGCGGAACGCCGCGGAGGCCGACGAGATCCTCGCCGCGCGCGCCGTCGCAGTGCTGCACCACGAGGAGGCCGCGGGCTGGATGGCGGCGGCGGCCGGTCGTGCGGCCCGAGAGACGCGCGTGCAGATCGAGGTGGACACCGGGATGCGCCGCATGGGCGTGCCGGTGGCCGACGCGGCCGCCTTCGCCGGGCGCGTCGCCGGCAACGCGGCACTCGTTTTCGAGGGGATTTTCACACATTTCGCCTGCGCGGACGATCCCGATCCGTCGTCCGCACTGGAGCAGGTGCGCCAGTTCCGAGCGGTGCTCGCCGCCCTCGCACACCGCGGACTCGGCGGCCTGCAGATCCACGCAGCCAACTCCGCGGGCCTGATGTCGCCCGAGCTCATGGACGCGCTTCCCGAGGCCACTGCGGTGCGGCCCGGCCTGATGCTCTACGGCGTCCAGCCGGCATCTCATCTCGGGCTGGGCGAGCTTGCGCCCGTGATGAGCTTGCGCGCGCCCGTGGTGCGCATCCACGACGTCGCAGCAGGCGAAGCAGTGGGCTACGGCGCGAGCTGGAGCGCGAAATCGCCGACTCGCGTGGCCACGCTCGGGCTTGGCTATGCCGACGGTCTCGCGTGGACGGCCGGGAGCCGGGGTGCCGTCTGGCTGGCGGGCGAACGCCGTTCGATCGTCGGCCGCGTCTCGATGGATTCGGTTGGTGTCGAGATCGGCGACGCCGATGTGGCGCACGGAGACGAGGCCGTGCTGTTCGGGGCGGCCCCCGACGGCAGCGTTCCGATTCGCGTCGAGCAGGCCGCAGCCGCAGCCGGCACGCTGCACTACGAGCTGCTCGTGCGCGTCGGCCGGCGAGTGCGTCGCGAGCTGGTCAACGCCTCCGTTTGACGCTGGCCCGGTGTGGCCGCACCATGGGACCGAGCCCGCGGTCTGCTCTCGACTCTCCAACGAGGTCCCCCCAGTGCGTGTCCTGATCGTCGGTTCCGGAGGGCGCGAGCACGCGCTCGCCTGGAAGATCCACCGCAGCCCGATGCTGACCGAGCTGGTCGCGGCGCCCGGCAGCGATGCGATGGCAGAGCTCGCGCGCTGCCATCGTGAGGTGAAGGCGACCGATCTCGATGCGCTGGTCGAGCTCGCACGGCGCGAGGCGATCGATCTGGTGGTGATCGGGCCGGAGGATCCGCTGGCCGGGGGTCTCGCCGATCGACTGCGCGAGGCGGGCATTGCGACCTTCGGGCCTTCAGCGGCGGCGGCCAGGCTCGAGGCGAGCAAGGCGTTCGCCAAGGCGTTCATGGAACGCCACGACATCCCGACCGCGCGCCACCAGAGCTTCGACGACCTCGCGGCTGCGCTCGCGTACGTGCGCGAGCTCGGGACGCGCTGCGTCGTGAAGGCCGACGGGCTCGCGGCGGGCAAGGGCGTGGCGATGTGCGACACGACCGAGCAGGCCGAGCAGGCGCTGCACGAGATGATGAGCGACCGCCGCTTCGGGGTTGCCGGCGAGAGCGTCGTGATCGAGGAGTGGCTCGACGGGGAAGAAGCCTCCTACTACGCGATCAGCGACGGCGAGGCCATCGTCCTGCTCGCCGCCGCGCAGGATCACAAGCGCGCGCTCGACGGTGACCGCGGCGAGAACACGGGCGGCATGGGCGCCTATTCTCCCCCTCCGGTCTTCACCGAGGCCGTCGAGAAGCAGGTGCTCGAGCGGATCGTCCACCCCGCGATCCGCGGCATGGCGGCCGACGGCCACCCGTATCAGGGGGTGCTGTACATCGGATTGATGATCGACGCCGCGGGCGATGCGCGCGTGGTCGAGTTCAACGTCCGCTTCGGCGATCCAGAGACGCAGCCGCTGATGGTGCGGTTGCAGGGGGATCTGCTGCCCATCCTGGACAGCGCCGCGCGGGGAGCGTTGACCGACGGACAGAGACTGTCGTGGGGTGAGGCCGCAGTCTGCGTGGTGATCGCGTCCGGCGGCTACCCGCGCGCCTACGACACGGGCGTGCCGATCGCAGGGCTCGAGCAGGCCGCCGCGGGTGAGGGCGTCGCCATCTTCCACGCCGGCACCCGGCGCGAAGAAGACGGCGGCTTCGTGACGGCTGGTGGCCGCGTGCTCGGGGTGACCGCAAGCGGCCCCAGCATCGAGCTCGCGCGCGCCCGCGCCTACGCCGCGGCCGACCGGATCTCCTTCCGGGGCGCGCACCGCCGCACGGACATCGCCGACCGTGCCCTGCGACGCTGAACCCTCCGAGCTCGAGCACGCCATCGCAGTGCTGGCCGGCGGCGGGCTGGTCGCGTTCCCGACCGAGACCGTCTGGGGCATTGCGGCCGACGTGCTCCAGCCGTCGGCAGTCGAGCACCTGCGGCACTTCAAGGGGCGCGACCCGGGCCAGCCGATGTCGCTGCTGATTGCGGAGCCCGCCGAGGCGGCGGCGCTCGGCTGCGCGCTCGACGCCAGTGCCCGCGCGCTGATCGAGGCCTTCTGGCCGGGGCCGATTACGCTGGTGCTACCCGTGCCGGGACTTTCCAGCAGCGGGGTGGCGCGGCGCGTGGCCGGACTCGCGAGCCCGGACGGGTTGCTCGGCATCCGCTGCAGCGCCCACCCGGTCGCCGCCGCTCTCGCGCGGGCCGCCGCCGCCGCCGGTATCGGACCGCTGACGGCCACCAGCTGCAACCGCAGTGGCGCCCCGGCGGCCGAGACGCGACCCGCCGCGCGTGAGGTCTGTGCAGGAGACCAGGCACCGCTGCTGCTCGAGACTGGCGACGACGCGCACGGCGGTCCAGCGAGTACGGTCGTCGCGCTCGGCGCCGGCTCGCCGCGAATCCTTCGCTCCGGCGCGATTGCCGAGCAGGCCATCCGCCGGGTGCTGGCTCATGCCGCGGGGCCGGCGGGGGCCCGGCCAGCGGGCGCCTGACCCGCGACCGCGACCCCGCCGCCGGGCTGAGTCATACTGCGCGCCGCGCACCCGCAGCGTTGGGCGAAGCGAATCCGCGCGCGATTGCGCGCGCTCGGCGAAGAGGGATCGATGACCGACGTACGAGCCTTCCGCGCGCTGCGCTACGACCTCGATCGCGTCGAGCTCTCGAACGTGATCGTGCCGCCCTACGACGTCGTGCAGCCCGACGAGCGCGCTGGCTTCTACGACCGCGACCCGCACAACGCGATCCGCTTCGAGCTCGAGCGCGACGTCGCCGACGACGCCTCGACCGATTATGCACAGGTCGCCCAGGCGCTCGCCCAGTGGCGCGACAGTGGGGTCCTGGTGTGCGACGACGCGCCCGCGCTGTACGTGATGTCCCAGCGCTTCCAGGCACCCTCGGGCGCGTGGCTCGAGCGAACCGGCTTCTTCTCGGAGCTCGGTCTGGCGGCCTACTCCGAGGGAAAGGTCCTGCCGCACGAGCGGACGCTGGCCGGGCCGAAGGCCGACCGGCTGAGGCTGCTGTCCGCAGCGCGTGCCAACCTGTCGAGCGTCTTCTTGCTGTACGAGGATCGCAGCCAGGAGCTCGAGCCACTGCTCGAGGCGGCGATCCGCAATCATCCGCTCGCGACTGCTCGCGACGACGCTGGCGTCGAGTACCAGCTTGCGGCGCTGCGTGGCGAGCAGGCCGAGCGCGTGAGCCGCTTCCTCGCCGGCCGGCCGACGGTGATCGCCGACGGACACCATCGCTACGAGACGGCCCTCGCGTACCGCGATGGCCAACGTGCAGCCGGGCGGGGACTCGACGACCCGAGCGCGTCGACGCTCGCCTTCCTGGCCAATGCCTACGCGGAGGGAAGCCTGCTGCTCGCGATCCACCGCGTGATCCGCAAGGTGCCTGCTCCGACCGACGCCCTGTGGGACGAGCGCCTGCCCGGCTGGGACCGGACGCGCGTCGAGATGGGCGATGGCAGCGACATCGCGGCGCTGATCGACGAGCATCTGGCACCGCTTCGCGGCCGTCCCTGCTTTGCCGCCGACGACGGCAGCGGAGCGCTGCGCATCTTCTCGCGTTCCGAGTCGCTGGGGGACCGTTTGATGGTGAGCATCCTCGAGGAAGAGGTGATCGGCTCGGTCTTCGGCCTCGACGCGGAGGCGATCGCCGACGGTGCGGTCACCTTCAAGAAGCGTCCCGAGCACGCGGCGCGCGAGGTGCGCACGGGCGACGGCACGGTCGCGTTGTATCTGAACCCCGTCGAGCCAGACGATGTGTTCCGCGTCAGCGCGCAGGGCGAGGTGATGCCCCAGAAGTCGACGTTCTTCTATCCGAAGGTTCCCACGGGTCTGGTGTTCCGGCTCCACGAGGACGCGGGCCGTTGAGCCGTCGGCGCCGGCGCAAGAGCAACCTCGCCGAGATCGGTGGCCAAATCGAGCGCGTGCTCTCGGACCTCGGTCTCGACGATGCCCAGCGTGCCTTCCGCATCGGCGAGTGCTGGGAGGGCGCAGTCGGACCCGAGATCGCGCGTCACTCGCGTCCGACCGCGCTGCGCGGAGATGTACTCGAGGTGGCCGTCGATTCCAGTGTCTGGGCCCAGCAGCTCCAGCTGCAACGGCCGCGGCTGCTGGCGGCGCTGGGACGCGTTCTGCCCGAGGGACAGACGCCGCCGGCTGCTCTGCGCTTCCGCGTCGGCGGCAGCGGCTCGCGCGGCTAGACTGGTCGGGATGAGCGATTCCGAGCAGGAGCCGGGCGAGGAGAAGGCGCCGCTGCGCTGCGATTTCTGCGGCGAGCCGTCGCAGAGCGTGCGCCGCGTGGCCCTCGATCGGGACTACGAGCGGCTGCAAACACGGCACAAGCCGCTGTACGCCTGTCCGAGCTGCTCCGAGCGCAAGGAGCAAGAGCGCCTCGGGCGTTGACCCCGGGGGCGCATTTCTCTAGATTCGGCGGCCGCTTCCGCCGTCGCCCGCGCTTCGTGCCCGACTTCTCCGGGCCGCTTGGAGCGGGCGATCCGAGGTCCTTGGAATGGTCAAGATCCGACTGTCGCGCGCAGGCGCGAAGAAGCACGCCTACTACCACATCATTGCGATCGACGAGCGCAGGCGCCGCGATGGTCTGCCGCTGGCGCGTCTGGGCACCTACGCCCCGGGCCGCTCCGAGGCACCGCTGACGATCGACCTGGAAGGCATCGATGCGTGGGTCGGCAAGGGAGCGCAGCTCTCCGAGACCGTGGCGTCTCTGGTGCGCAAGGGTCGCAAGGCGGCTGCCGCGCTCTCGATGGAAGGGGTCTAGCTCGTGGCGGAAGACGGAAGCGCGGCGGCCGAGTTGATCGAGTACATCAGCAAGGCGATCGTGTCCGACACGGACGCGATCAAGGTCCACGTGCGGGACGGCGGCTCGCTGCTCGAGCTCGAGACGGCCCCGGACGATCGCGGCCGTGTGATCGGACGCCAGGGGCGCGTTGCCAAGGCGCTGCGGGCCGTGCTCGTCGCCTCGCGTGTCGGCGCCGATTGCCGGCTCGACATCGTCGACTGACCGCCCTTGGCGCGCCTCGCGATCGGACGCGCGACCGGCGCATTCGGTGACGACGGCGCGCTGCGTGTCCGCTGGCTGGGGGACGGGCCCGACGGGCTGGTTCGCGCGACGACCGTCTGGCTGGCTCGCGACGACGACGACGCCTTCCCGCGCCGCCACCAGGTGCAAGCGGCTTCCGTGTCGACCCGCGGCGAGGTACACATGGAGCTTGCCGGGCTGTCCGAGCGCGCCGACGCCGAGGCCTGCAAGGGTCGCCTCGTGCTGGTGGACGAGGCCGAGCTCGAGCCGCTCGGCGAGGACGAGTTCTACTGGCACGAGCTGATCGGCTTCGACGTCGTGTCGCAGGACGGCGAACCGGTCGGGCAGGTCGCGGAGCTGTGGGAGACGGGCGGCCACGATGTGCTGGTGGTGGCCGGCGCCCGGGGCGAGCAGCTGCTGATCCCGACTGCCCGCGAGATCGTGCCCGAGATCGACCGCGCCGGGCGGCGCGTGGTGGTCGCGGTGATCCCGGGTCTGCTGGAGCCGTCGGGATGAAGATCGAGATCATCACCATCTTCCCGGGGCTGTTCGAGGCCTTCCTGGCGGAGTCGTTCGTGGGGATCGCGGCCAGTCGGGGCCTGATCGAGGCCGCGGCCCACGATCTGCGCGACTGGACGACGGATCGCCACCGCAGCGTGGACGACGAGCCCTACGGCGGCGGCCCCGGCATGGTGATGACGCCCGAGCCGCTGGTGAGCGCGATCGAGGCGCTGGCGGGCCCCAAGGGCCCGGGGCGCAGCGCGCATGTCGTGGCACTCACGCCCCAGGGTGTCCCGCTCGATCAGCCGGGTCTCGAGCGGCTGGCCGGGCTCTCCCACCTGGTGCTGGTGTGCGGGCGCTACGAAGGGTTCGACCAGCGCGCAATCGATCTCGCGGTCGACCAAGAGCTCTCGATCGGCGACTACGTGCTTTCGGGCGGCGAGATCCCGGCCATGGTCGTGATCGAGGGACTGGTCCGGCTGTTGCCCGGAGTGCTCGGAAATCCCGCATCACTGGTGACCGAGTCGTTCCGGGAGGATCTTTTGGAAGGACCGCACTACACTCGCCCGCCGGTTTTCCGCGGCCTCGAGGTCCCCGAGGTCTTGCGGTCAGGAGATCACGGCGCGATCGAGCATTGGAGACGGGAGCAGGCGCGCGCCGCGACCGCTGCGCGCCGCCCCGATCTGTCGGGTGCGTCCGGTCCGCGTTCAGATCAGGGAGAGACCAAGCGATGAGAAGCCTCGACTTCGTCGATCAGCCGCAGCTGCGGTCCGATCTGCCTCCGTTTCGCGTCGGCGACACGGTGCGCGTGCACGTGAAGGTGCGCGAGGGCGACAAGGAACGGATCCAGGTGTTCGAGGGCGTCGTGATCCGTCGCCGCGGCGCCGGCATGAGCGAGAGCTTCACCGTGCGCAAGGTGTCGTACGGTGTGGGCGTCGAGCGCACGCTGCCCCTGCAGTCGCCCGCCGTCGCCAAGGTCGAGATCAAGCGCCGAGGCTTCGTGCGGCGCTCCCGCCTCTACTTCCTGCGCGACCTGCGCGGCAAGAAGGCCCGCCTCCGCTCGAAGGTGCGCGATCTCTCCGAGCTGGTCGCGCCCGAGCCCGAAGAGATCGAGGCCGAGGTCGCCGCCGCCGTCGAGCTCGACGAGGAGGCGGTGGCCGCGGCGGCTGCGGCGGAGGAGGCTGCCGCCGAGGAGGCGCCGGCCGCCGAGGAAGCTTCCACCGAGGAAACGAAGG
>JAYZFK010000020.1:0-12126 GCA_036336835.1 Myxococcota bacterium
TCGCAACGTTGCTCGAAGAAATCGGCGCGACGTCCGACAGCGACGCGCGACCTCTCCAGCGCGCGCCCAGTCGTAACGCGGTGTTTGCAAACCACGCAAACGACCAGGGCCACATGGTGCGGACCGGGCGCCACCTGTTCATCTTCGAGCGCGCGACCAGCCGGCTGCCGCGTCGGTCGAAGTTCTTCGACCTCGAGAGCGACCCCGGCGCTTTGCGCGATCTCACCGCCGCCAACCACCCTCTCGAAGCCGAGCTCGCCAATCGGCTCGGCTCCTGGCAAGCGACACTGCGCAGTAACGCTCGCGCCGAGCCGGTCGCGATCGGCTCCGCCGAACGCGACCGCCTGCGCGCACTCGGCTACGGCGAGTAGCGGGCGCTAGGCCGCGCCGCTGGGCCGCAACTCGATCAGGGATTCCGCGTTGTCGCGCATGATCGCGCGTACCTCCGACTGCGAGAACCCCTCGAGCTCGTGCACGTAGTCGGTCGGCTCCGCCAGACCCTCCGCGTGCGGGAAGTCCGAGCCCATGATCATGCGGTCGGCACCGATCAGGTCGCGCAGTTCCGGCACATCGTCCTCGTGGAAAGGAGAGATCCAGATGTGGCGCCGAAAGGTGTCGCGCGGATCGCCGTCGAACGAGCCGGGGGACTGCCCGAAGGTGCGCTTCAGACTCTGGAACAGCCACGGCACCCAGTTGCTGCCCATTTCAATGCTCGCAATTCGCAGGTTCGGAAAGCGAGTGAACAGCTTGTGAGAGATCAGTGCCGCCATCAGATCGAACGGTGCGCGCGTCCCCGCAACGATGCCGCCGAGCGGGGAGCTCTTGAACGACTCGACGCTCTGCGTGTTCTCACCCCAGTCGTTCAGGTACTTCGAGTAGCCCGAGTCGCCGCCGTGGTAGACGACGCTGATGCCGGCCTCGTTCACCCGCGCCCAGAACGGGTCGTAATAGCCATCGGCGGGAGAGCGGTAGCCCGACTCGCTGTGAATCGGGGCAGGCCTCATGACGATTGCGCGAGCGCCCACCTTCAGCACTCGTTCGAGCTCGGCGATTCCCCGGTCGCGGTCCTGTAGTGTGATGTACGGGCTCGCAAAGATGCGCTCCTGATAGGCGTATCCCCAGTCGTCCTCGAGCCAACGGTTGAACGCCTCGAAGGCAGCGTGCACCGCGGGCGTATCGTGGGTGAGCGCCTCCTCCATGCCTACGCCGAGCGTCGGGAAGTAGAGGGCCTTTGCCACGCCCTGCGCGTCCATCCGCTTCAAGCGAGCGTCGCGGTCGCGATACTCGAGGCGGATCGGCTCCAGCTCGCCGAACACCTCCTTGATGCTCTTTCCGCCGGGGTTGTTGCCGCGATAGTACTGATCGAGACAGCCCGGCCGGGCGACGGGGTCGAAAGTCGGATTCGGGATGAACCGGTTGACCTTGCCGGCAACCAGCAGGCTCTTGCGTCCGTTGACCTCGGCCCACTGCATGCAGCGACGCTTCATCTTCGGATCGATGTGCCGGATGAAGGCGTCCTCCGCCTCGTAGTAGTGGTTGTCGCCGTCGAAGATCTGAAAGTCGAGATCGGGCATCGCAGCGTCCTTTGGCGAACTGGTTCAATTCTCAGCATACTCGGCCGCTCGCCTTCCGGGAAGCGAGCGCTCGTCTATCGCGAACGCTACTCATAGCGCCGCCATGCCCGCCGACGAGCCCCTCGCACAGCTGCTCGACCAACTCGGTCTCGAGACACTCGGCGGCGACCGCTTCCGCGGCGCCAGCCCGCCCAGACCCAACGGCCGGATCTTCGGCGGCCTCGTGCTCGCACAGGGCATGCGCGCCGCGTTCAGCACCGTCGAGGATCGCATGGCCCATTCGCTCCACGCATACTTCCTGCGACCGGGCGATCCGCAACAGCCGATCGACTATGCGATCGACCGCATCCGAGACGGTCGCAGCTTCACCACCCGCCGAATCGTCGCGAACCAGGGCGACCGGCCCATCCTGAACATGGCGATCTCGTTCATGGTCGAGGAAGCCGGCTTCGAGCATCAGCTCGACATCGAGATCCCGACCACGATCGAAGGGGAACAGTACGAAGACGGGCTCCGACGGGGCCTGCGCGCGCGCGGGATAGAGCTACCGGGCGACGAGCCACCGCTCCAGCCGGTCGAGATCCGCTCGAGCGAGCCTCTTCGCATATTCGACGAGGAGCGCTACGAGCCGACCATGCACACCTGGCTGCGAACGCGCGGCACCCTGCCCGACGACCCGGCCCTGCACCAGTGCATCCTCGCCTATGCCTCGGACCTCTCGGTGATGGTGCCGACGATCCACCCCCACGACGTCGGACTGGTCAGCCCGGGAGTCCACTCGGCGAGCCTCGACCACGCGATGTGGTTCCACCGCCCGCTGCGCATCGACGAATGGCACTACTGCCGCCACGAGAGCCCGGTCTCGGCCAATGCGCGCGGCTTCGGCATCGTGACCTTCTACACGCGCGCGGGCGTGCTCGTCGCCAGCTGCACCCAGGAAGGCCTGATCCGGCAAGACTCGAGGCACGCCAACGTGGCACCTTCGGACGAACGCAGGGCGAGCTAGCGCGCGGCTTCCGGCTCGAGCCCGACGCGACGGTGGATCCAGTAGGCCGCCACGGCGAAGAACAGACAGAACTCGCCGTACGCCGCAAATGACAGGTCCAGCTGTCCACGGTCGATCGACTTCAAAATGCTGCCCGCCACCACGGGGAAGCCGAGAACCAGCGCGCAGTGACCAAACGATGCCGCAAGGGTTCGATTCCACCTCGGGCGCGCGAGCACACACGCCAGCAAGAGATTGGCAAGTGGCACGACGACGCCCGCCCACGGCAGGATGCCGGCGTAGCGGCCGAGCTTGTTGCTCGTGTGCAACGGCGAGAATCCGGCCGGGTCGATCCAGTAGAACGGGAGCGTGATCAGCGTCGCCACCCCGACCGCAATGCCAACCAGTCCGAGTGCGCTGCGCCAGCTACCGCGCACCGCCAGCGCCACCGCCACGACCGGCAGGATCAACGCGAAATTTGCCCTCGACGCGAGCGTGACGCCGAGCACCGCTGCCGCCAGCGCGACGCGCCCACTCGAGCCGGCGTCGATCTCCCGTGTGCGAATCAGCCAGCCCATCGCGAGCAGCACGTAGATCGAATTGGCGACGTAGTCGACACCGGTCACGACCCCGTGCAGCACGCTCGGCGATAAGAAGAGCAGCGCCCAGAGCAGCAACAACGCCGAGCGCGCGCTGCGCAGCTCCCGGCTCGCGGCAGCGAACAGTGCGCCGAGCCAGGCCAGATTCTGAAGCGCGGCGCCGCCGATCAACACGAATGGAACCCCCAGCAGCAACGCGCCGGGGAGCGGGCTGATCGGATTGCCCAGATAAGTAGTCGGCGAGTACGGGTAGCGGCCACGCAACAGCTCGCGCACCGCGAGATCCATGGCATCGTCGGAGTCGCTGCCCCCCGTCGGCCGCAGCCCGTCGGCGATCGGGTAGCCGATCGCGAACACGACGCCGAGCGCAACGACGGTGAGCGCCACCGCCCAGCCCAGCTGTCGGCGCGAAGCCGCCCGCAGCCGCGGCTCGACGAGCCGCTGGCCCAGCCACAGGGCGAGGGCCACGGCCGGAATCAGTGCCGGCACCGCGACGACGCCGACGGTCTCCTGGACCAGATGCGCCGACGGTAGGGCCAGCGCGAATACGAGCCCCCACTCGGGCCAGCCGCGGTTCGACACCGCCCTACTCCATGTACATGCCGCCGTTGGGCGCGAATACCTGGCCAGTGGTGTAGCCGAAGAGCAGCGGGTCGGCGATCGCAGCGACCGTGCGCGCCATCTCGATCGGCTCCGCGAGCCGCCCGACCAGCGTCGCGCGCTTCATGGCTTCGATCCCGGCCTCGGGCACCTTCGCCAGCATCGGTGTATTCACGGGGCCCGGCGCGATCGCGTTGACACGCACGCGATAGCCCGCGAACTCGCGCGCTGCGGTCCGAGTCGACGCCTCGATCGCGCCCTTTGCTGCCGTGTAGTCGATCTGTCCCACGTTGCCGTTGCGCGCGCTGACCGACGAGAAGTTCACGATGAAGCGGTTCACACCGTCGTCGAGGGGCGAGTTGTCGTTCGCCTTGAACAGCGGATGCCAGTGCTGCACCGCGCACTCCCGCATGAACAGGAACGTCCCGTGCAGATGAACCGACAGTACCTGCTTGTACTCCTCGAACGATTTCTTCGTGATGCGCGCGTCCTTGGTAATGCCCGCAACGTTCACCAGCCCATTGATGCAGCCGCTAGCTTCGAGCGCCGCGCCGACCGCGCGCTGCACGTCGGCCTCCTCCGCAACGTTGGCCGGCGCACCAACCGGCGCAACCAATGCGTCCTTTGCGATCTCGGCACACGCCTCATCGACACGGCCCGGGTCGAGATCCACCAGCACGACGCAGGCGCCGTGCAGCGCCAATGTCGCCGCCACCTGGTTGCCGATGCCCTGAGCGGCTCCGGTAACGATATGCGTCTCGCCCTCGAACGCACCCTCGCGCAACACCCTCTCCATGGTCCCTCCTGGCTCACGGGGATCCGCATGCTAGCAGCCCCATACGAGCTCATTCGCTGCGAGACACGCGCCTTCTACCGGCGCGTGGTACAACCGTGCGACACGATCGACCCGGGGAGGAATGCTTGCTCACTCTGCGACTCCTGCTGGCAGCTCGCGACGGCTGCGACGAAGCCCTGGCGGAGCGACTGGCTGAAGAAACGCGTCGCGCCTGTGAGTTGCTGGGCGCCGGCTCGCGCGCGATCGGCTTGATGCGTCTCGCGCCCGACCCGTTCGAGAGCCAGTACCCGTCGCCACGCGCATTCGAAGGCGTCCTGGCAATCGATCTCCCAGAAGCCAGCGACGACGGTGACGATTGCGCCAACCGCCTGATCGACGTCGCGCGCGACACCGATCAGCGACTCGCCGCGCTCGTCCAGCCGGACCTGTCGGGTGCGCTGGTCGCTCGTCGGCGCCGCATCACCGGCGGTGAGGGGCCCGTGCGCTTCGTCTACCTGATGCGCCACAAGGCGGGGCTCACCACCGAGAGCTTCCAGCAACACTGGGGTGGGCCGCACGCCGAATTCGGACGTCAGACCAAGGGCATCAACGGCTACGACCAGCTCCACGTCGACCCTGCGAGGGCCTGCGGCGCGGCCCGCGCCGCGGGCTTCGGAATTCATCGGATCGACGGTGTACCCGAGCTGCACATGGAATCCGTACAAGACTTCGTCAGTGCGGCTGTCGGCTCCGAGACGGGCAATGCCGCGATCGAGGACGAGAAGAGCTTCGTCGACACGCGCAATTCGGTCGGGTTCGTGTGCCGCGAGGTCGTTCGTCACGAAGGAGGCCGTCGATGAGCCCGCCGCCCGCGGACGTCGCGGCTCTCGAGCGCCGCATCGAGCAGCTGGAAGCGCGCCTCGACGCCGCCGAGAGCGTGCAACGGATCCACCTGCTGAAAGCGCACTACGGAGAAGTGACCGATCGCCGCTATACCCGAGACGGCCCGGTGCCGCGCGAGCAGCTCGAGCCGATCGCGCGCGAGGTCGCCAGCCTGTTCACGGAGGAAGGCATCTGGGACGGCGGTTCGCAGCTCGGCCGCTGCGTCGGGCGCGAAGCCATCTACCAACGCTTCCTCGAACCGACGCTCCACTTCGCCAAGCACTTCTTCGTCAAGCCGCAGATCCAGGTCGAGGGTGAGGTCGCCCGCGGAACCTGGGATCTGCTGGCGCCGTGCACGGCGACGGACGGTCGCCCCTACTGGATGGCCGGCGTCGAGCACGATCGCTACCAGCGCGTCGCGGGCAGCTGGCTCCACTCGTACATGAAGCTCGATCTCGTGTTCATGGCACCCTACCAGCGCGGCTGGTCGCGCAGCGCGTCGCTGGATGCGACTCAGGGCCGCCAGAAGTGAGGCTGGAATAGCGCCAGCAGCGCGAAGAACTCGAGCCGGCCGAGCCACATCAGCAGGATCATCAAGGCCTTCTGCCAGGCCTCGAAGAATGCGAAGCTCTCGCTCGGCCCGACCCCTGCCAGGCCCGGCCCCACGTTCGAGAGCGTCGCGATCGCGGCAGTGGCTGCTGTGGTCAGCCCCGTGTCGCCCACCGCGAGCAGGGCCGTTCCGGCTCCCCAGGCGACCATCCACAGCAGCAACAGCGCGAGCACTCCGCGCACCGAGTCCTCGGGAACGGACTCGCCGCCCACGACGACGGTAATCACCGAGCGGGGGCTGAAGGTGAGCCGAACCTCGCGCAGCGCAGCGCGCCAGCCGACGATCAGGCGGATGATCTTCGCGCCCCCCGCGGTCGAGCCGGCGCACCCCCCGATGATCATCAGCAGGACCAATACCGTGCGCGAGAACTCCGGCCAGTGATCGAAATCTGCAGTGACAAAACCCGTCGTGGAGAGGAGCGACACGACCTGAAAGACCGAATCAAAGGCGATCCGCCCCACCGGACCGACGTCGTTGCCGAGCAGGTCGACCCCAACCACCAGCGCCACTGCGACGACGATCGCGAGATAGAGCCGCAGCTCGATGTCGCGCAGCACCTGCAGGGTACGCTGGCGCAACACGCTGTAGTAGAGAGAGAAGTTGATCCCAGCCAGCAGCATGAAGATCAGGATCACAGCCTGGACGGGTGTCGTGAAATGCGAGACCGAATCCTGGTAGGGCGAGAAGCCACCGGTCGAGAGCGTCGAGAACGCGTGGGTCAGCGCGTCGTAGAAACTCAGGCCCAACGCGAGCAGCAGCCCGACCTGGATCAGCGTCAGCGCCGCATAGATCCGAGCCAGGAGCACCGCGGTCTCCCGCACGCGCGAGTGGAGAATCTCCGCCTTCGGCCCCGGTACCTCGAGCTTGAACAAGAAGCGGGCGCCGGGACCCAGCTCCGAGAGGAGGGCCACGAACAGCACGACGATTCCGATGCCACCCAGCCACTGCGTAAAGCTGCGCCAGAACAGCACGGCCGCCCCGGCCGCCTCGATATCGACCAGGATCGACGCGCCGGTGGTCGTGAAGCCCGAGGCGGATTCGAACAGCGCGTCGACAGGGCTCGAGACGACCCCGGACGCGAGGTACGGGAGCGCACCCGTGATGGACGCCAGCACCCAGGCACCAACCACCAGCAGCACCCCCTCGCGCCGGTACAGCTCGCCGCTCGGGCTTCCGAGCACTCGAAACGCAACGCCCAGCAAGGCCGTCAGCGTCGCTCCGACCGCGAAGCCGCGGCTGGCCCAGCCCTCTCCCGGCACCAGGCACCAGACCAGCGGAACGAGCTGTGCTCCCGCCAGGATGAACAGCAGCAGGCCCAGGATGTGGAGCACGCGGCGCAGATTCACGGCGCGCTGCCTAGTCCCCGTCGATCCCGGGGAACAGCAGCTGCACGGTTCCGGCCTCGTCGATCCGCACGAACAGGATCACGTCGTCTCCAACCTCGAGTCGGTGCTCCCCTCTGGGAATCACGGCCCGACCGCGGCGGACAACCGCGGCGACGATCAGGCCCTGTGGAATCTCGATGTCAGCAAGCGTCTCGCCAGCGACGGCGCTGTGCTCCAACACGCGCCGCTGGACGAACTGCGCTGCGCCGTTCTCGAGCGATACGATGCTCGATTGGTAGTTCGCGTTGATGAAATTGTGGATCCGCTCGACCGCAATCACGCGAGGAGAGACGACATCGAGCAGTCCGACCTTCCGCCACAGTGTCGAGGTCTCGCTCTTCTGGACGAGTGCGGTCATCCGCTTCGCGCCGAGTTCCTGGGCGAGCAGGCAGGCCATCAGATTCGTCTCGTCGTTGCCGGTGAGCGCGATGAATGACTCGGCGCGCCCCACGCCCTCTGCGGCGAGCGTGGCCATGTCGATCGCGTCGCCCTGCACGATGTCGAAGTCGGGAAAGGTTGCCGCAAGCTCCTCGGCACGAGCACGGTCGGTCTCGATCAGCTTGACCGAGTCCGCCTGCCCCTCGAGCCCCTTGGCGACGGCATGTGCTGTCGCGCCGCCCCCCGCGATGACGACGAGCCCGAGCGTGCGCGAGTGACCGCTGATCATCCGCTCGACTTCGTCGATCACCGCGCTCGTGCCCACCAGCAGGGCTTCGTCGCCCGCCTGGGCGCGATCGTCGCCGGTCGGGACGACCAGCCGTCCACCCGACAGATAGGCCAGCACCAGGCAATCATCGGGGAGCCCGGCGTCCGCCAATCGCCGCTCGTGGAGCACCGAGCCTGCTTCGATCTGGGTTCGCCGCACCTGCAACGCGCCGCGCGCGAGGTACTCGACCTCGATCGTATTGAGCCCGAGAACGTGGTTGAGAATGCGCGTCCGCGTCAGCAGCGGTGTCGACAGCAGCAGGTCCGCTCGAAACGTTCGTTCGTAGACACTCCCGTAGTTGACGACATCTTCGGAAGTTGCGAGCCGCACAACCGTGCGAGGAGCACCGATCTGCTTCGCAAGAAGCGCCGCCACGAGGTTCGCCTCGTCCGAGACGCTCGCCGCAACGAATACGTCGCAGCTCCCCGCCCCCGCTTCCTCGAGCGTCGGGACGTGAGTCCCGTCGCCTAGCACGAAGCCAACATCGAGCGCCTCTTCGACGCGCTGCCGCTTGGCAGCGTCCTTGTCGATCAGCGAAACTTCGTGCCCTTCGAGCGACAAGGTCCTGGCCAGGTGACAGCCCACCTCCCCGGCACCCATGACGACGAAGCGCTTCGTGTGTCCTTGCATGGTCGTTCTGTCCGCGGAAGAGCAGCCGCTAGCTGCAGACGATGTTCGGCCGCGGCAGGCTCTGTGCCTCGCATAGCGCGAAGTAGGCGTCGCGGATCGCGCTTGCATCCAGCACGCTCTCGACGTTGCCGTCCGGGTCGAGGTTCAAGTTCGCACCGGTGATCGCAAACCACACATCCGTATCCTCGCTGTTGCCTTCGGGCACGCTGAGCGTATGGACCGAGCCAGCCGGCTCGTACAGATACGAGCCAGCCCGGTTCACCTCCGGGTACTCGACGTACTTCCACGAGCCGGCAGTCGTAAATGCAAACACTTCGCCCGTATGCTTGTGGCGTTGGACCTTCATCCCGGGCTTGAACTGGTTGCGAATCACCCAGAGGCCCTTCGCGACATCGATGTGTAGAAGCTGCAGCGTCGAGCCGTCGCCGATGTCGACGAACGGGATCTCGTCCTCCCCGCGGTGGAGCGCCGTCGGAATGCCGGGAATCGCGGTCGCGGTCGCCATGCTCGCCCCTCCCCTGTGAAGCAGTGTAGCCCCAGCTGGGTTCCTGGCCGCAGACGCCTGGTCCGCCAGATCCACCTCCCATGCCCGCGTCACGCGGCTAGACTGCGCCTCCCGACGAAGCTCGCCGCAGGAGAGGTCATGAAGGTCGAGGCTGCCATGATGCACCAGGACGTCACGAAGCTGCCCGAGGTCGCGCAACGCCTCGAGCGCCAGGGCTTCGACTGTGCGGTCAGCTTCGAGGGACCGCACGACCCCTTCTTCCCGATCTTGCAATCGGCCGACCGGACCGAGCGCATCGAGCTGGCGACCGGCGTGGCGATTGCCTTCGCACGCAACCCGATGATCGTGGCGCAGATCGCCAACGATCTGCAGCTGTTGTCGGGCGGGCGATTCATCCTCGGCCTCGGCTCGCAGATCAAGCCGCACATCGAACGACGCTTCAGTATGCCCTGGTCCAGACCTGCGGCGCGGATGCGCGAGTTCGTTCAGGCGGTGCGCGCAATCTGGCGAACCTGGGAAACCAACGAGGCCCTGCGCTTCCAGGGTGATTTCTACACCCACACGCTGATGACACCGGTCTTCAATCCAGGCCCGAATCCGCACGGGGTGCCGAAGATCCTGGTCGCGGGCGTGGGCCCGAAGATGATCGAGGTCGCGGGTGAGGTCGGTGATGGCCTCTTTGTCCATCCGCTGAATACACCCGGCTTCCTGCGCGATCTCGTGCATCCCGCACTCGAACGCGGACTGTCGGCATCCGGCCGCTCGCGCTCCGACTTCGAGATCTCCTGCCAGACGATCACGATGATGGGCGCGAACGACGAGCAGATCGCGAGCGCGCGCAATCAGGCGAAGGGTCAGCTCTCCTTCTACGGATCGACGCCGGCCTACAAGGTCGTGCTCGATCACGAGGGCTGGGGTGACATCCAGCCGGAGCTGAACCGCCTGTCCAAGCAGGGAAAGTGGTTCGAGATGATGGGCCTGATCTCGGACGACATGCTCGACACGATCGGGGTCTCGGGCACACCCGGAGAGGTCGGGGCCAAGCTGCGCGAGCGCAATACAGCCTACGCGGATCGCACGATGCTCACGCTGTACGACGAAACAGGCGACGCCGATGCCATCACGGACGTGGTGAAGGCGATCCAGCTGGGGTAGCGCGACAACTCGAGCGTCACGCCCGGCGCTACCGGGTCCGATCTCGCGCCCTCCAGGCGCATCGCACATCCGCCGGCCGCCCGCCGGCCAGGAGCTCCAGCATGACCGAGAGCGTCTTCCGCAACGACATTCTGAGCGCTCAGGTCGCGCTCATCACCGGCGGCGGAACAGGGATCGGCAAGGAGATCGCGCGCACGCTCGGCGAGCACGGCGCCCGGCTCGCCATCTGCAGCCGCAAGCAGGACGTGATCGAGGCGACCGCCAACGAGCTCCACGAGAACGGCCACGAATGCCTCGCCATCCCCTGCGACGTACGCAAGCCCGATGAAGTCGAAGGCGTGATCCGCGGCGTGCTGTCGCACTACGGGCGACTCGACATCGTGGTCAACAACGCTGCGGGCAACTTTCCGGCTCCGATCGCCGGGCTGTCCTACAACGGATTCAAGGCGGTCGTCGATATCGATCTGCTCGGCACCTACAACGTCTCCAAGGCCGCCTTCGATGCCTGGCTCGGCGAGCACGGCGGCAACGTCGTCAACATCAGCGCACCCTACGAGCGCCAGGGTCCGGCCCTGCAGGCTCACGTCGCCGCGGCAAAGATGGGCGTCGACGCTCTCACGCGCACGTGCGCGGTCGAGTGGTGGTCGAAGGGCATCCGCGTCAACGGCATCGCGCCCGGCGCCACCGAGGGCACCGAGGGCATGGCGCGCTACGCGAAGGTGGCGGGCGACGACTCGGCCGAGAAGAGCCGGCGACGCAACGGAACGAAACGCGAGATGGCGAACTGCGTGTTGTTCCTGGTGAGCGACGCGGCGAGCTACGTCAGCGGCCAGATCTTCTGCGTGGACGGCGGCGCCACGATCGACACGCTCAAGATGCCGCTCTGAACAGTTCCACCTGGACGGGACCCCTAGCCCCCCAGCCGCTCTAGCAACTGGTCCTCGAAGCCGAAGTCGAAGTCGCGCGTCTCGTGCAGACCCTCGGAGCGGAACCAGTCCCAGGTCTGTTCGACCGCACTCTTGAAGCGGTATTCCGGCTGCCAGCCGACGTCGCTCTTCAGCCGGTCCACGCTGAACAAGACGCTGCGGTTCCAGCGGTGGAGATTCGGGGCGAGTCTCGGGATCAGGCTCTGGAGCCGGAACAGCTGTGCCACCCGTGGATCCTGTTGGCCGGCGCGAACGTCGGCCATGACCGGGATCGACTTGCCCGAGACCTCGATCTTGCCATCCCACAGGTCGTCCATCAGCGCGGCCGGAACGAAGACCTTGTCGGGTGCCACGCCGGTCACTTCCGCAATCGTGTCGACATAGCCCTCGTCGCTGAAATAGTCGTCGCCGGTCAGGTTGTAGCGTTTTCCGAAGGTCACGGACTGGCCCATCATCATGCGCATGGCCCTGGCCTGGTCGTCGACGTGGCCCACCATTCCGAGCGTGGTGCCATCACCCGGGATCAGCACCCTCCGTCCCTTCAGCATTCGCATGAACATGCGCTGCTCACGCTCCGGAATGATGTTGTTCGGCCCGAAGACCATCGAGAACGCGACGATCGAGCACGGGAAGCCGTTGGCCCGATGCTCGCGCAGCAGGATGTCCTCGCACAGCAGCTTGTTCATCCCGTAGCCGTTCTGATCGGGGCCGCGATCGACAGGGTGACCTTCGGTGATCGGGAGCAGGTCGGACGGCGCGTAGATCACCGTCGAGCTCGCAAACAGGTAGTGCGC
>JAYZFK010000021.1:0-14295 GCA_036336835.1 Myxococcota bacterium
TACCTGTCTGCTAGCGACACCGACAAGATCAATGTCGAGTTGCTCGTTCTGACGGTCAACCTCAAGGTTCCGATTCTCACCGGACGCATCCAGCCCTACGGCTTGCTCGGAGGCGGCGTGGTCTTTGCCTTCCGCGACAACCGGTTTCCGCGCTACGCCATCGCGCCCGGTGTCACCAGCAGTGATCCCTACAGGTTCGAGGAGTACGTCGACGTCCGCGACGCGGGCACCGTCTTTCGCATCGGCGGCGGCGTCGACACCTATCTGAACGAGCACATTTTCGTGTCGGTCGAAGGCACGTGGGTCGCCGCACAGGGAGAGGCCGTAAACGATCTCCGCTACGCGAGCATCACGGTCGGCGTAGGCTACCGGTTCTGAGATTCATTCCTCGGCGAACTTGTAGAGCAGCCCGAAGCGCAACGAACCGTGGTCGAAGCCCGCGAGCCCTCTGACCGGCCAGGTGTAGAGGCCCTCGGCGAAGACCGAGAAACGGTCGGTCCACTGGTAGGCGAGCCCAGCACCTCCAGTGATTGCAAAGTCGGTGTCATTGATCGTGCCGAGCGTCGCTCCGAGCCCCTCCAAGTGAAGGATGGCGCCGCCGTAGGTCAGGTACGGCTCGAGTTGGCCGATCGGAAAGTGGACGCGGAACCCGAGTGACGTCATCCAGCCATCTAGCTCATCCTGCCCGGCGCGGAAGCCGCTGAGCCACTCGAACTCGCTCTCGATCGAGATGTACTCACTCCCGCGGTAGCCGAGGATGAGGCTCGAGACCATCGACGGCCCGAAGTCGTCCAATGTGCCGACCGGATCGAAGTTGTCCCAGCCCGCTGCCATGCTCCCACCGAGATAGACGCCAACGAGCGTCGGATCGACCGTGTACTCCTCGTCGTCCTGCGCGAAGCTGGGCATCGCAAGCAACAGTGAGAGGACAGCGGCAGCGACGGTGGCGCGAACGGGCATGCGATGGCTCCTCCTGTGCCGCGACCGCCCACGGGCCCGCAGCGACCCGGAGGGTGTAGCCCATCCCCCGGCCCGCTGGCCCGTGATAGCCTCGCGGTCGGGAGGACCCGATGGCGGAGGCCAGAGCGGACGGCACCGAGCGAGTCATCGACACCGGTTGCAGCGAGCTGCTGTGCGCGGTCGACGAGGGGGGAGTCGCGATCGTCACGCTCCACCGCCCGGAAGCCCGCAACGCGCTCACGATGGACATGAAGCGAGCCCTCTGGAGCCTGCTGCCCGCGCTCGATGCTGATCCGCAGGCTCGCTGCGTGTTGCTAACGGGCTCTGGCCGCGCGTTCTGCTCGGGCGGCGATACCAAGCGGATGCAGTCCGAAGGCAAGCCGCCATCACTCGAGGATCGCCGCCGCCAGCTCCGCTGGGAGCACGATATCCCGCGCTGGCTGCACGAGCTCGGTACGCCAACGATCGCCGCCCTGCCCGGCCCCGCGGCCGGCGCCGGCCTGGGACTCGCGCTCGCCTGTGACCTCCGACTCGCCGCCGAGAGCGCGTTCGTCACCACCGCCTACGCGCGGCTCGGTCTGGCGGGCGACTACGGCGTCGCGTGGTTCCTGACGCAGCTGATCGGCCCCGCGCGCGCGCGCGAGCTGTTCTTCACCGCGCGCCGTGTTTCCGCCGACGAGTGCGAGCAGCTCGGAATCGTGAACCAGACGCATCCCGATGAAGCGCTTGCCGGCGCCGCCCTCGAGCTGGCGCGCGCGATCGCAGCGGGCCCACCGGTCGCGCACCGCTACATGAAGGAGAACCTCAACCGCGCCTGTCGCCTGGATCTCGCGAGCTGCCTCGACTTCGAAGCCGACCGCATGGTCCGCGGTGCGACGACCGAAGACTACCTCGAAGCCGTCGCCGCCTTCGCCGAGAAGCGCGCCCCCAGCTTCCAGGGGCGATGATCCACGCGACACGATCTCACGGCCGCATCGAATAGCGTCGCGGGCCCCGCTCGCGCGCCTCGAGCTGAGGCGCTACCTCGTCGAGCCAGTCACACAACATCGGACGCGTCTGGCGGGGATCGATCAGGTCGTGAACACCGAAGTCCTCGGCTCGTGGAAAGACCGATTGGGCGGCGGCGATCTCGTCCTCCAGTTGGCGGCGGCGCTGATCGGGATCGTCGGCGGCCTCGATCTCGCGGCGATAGGCGAGCGCGACTCCGCCTTCCACGGGCAGTGCGCCGCTCTCGGCCGAGGGCCAGGCCACGACCGTCGCGCCTGGGCCGTAGTGGATGCCCTGGGCCACTCCGAACGACTTGCGCATCAGGACCGCGAACCACGGCACCGTCGACTGGAGCGCAGCGAACAGCGCCTCCATTCCGAAGCGGATCGTGGCCTCTTGCTCGGCCTGGCGTCCGATCGCGAAGCCGGGCTCGTCGACGAAGGATACGATCGGCAGCCCGAAGCCGTCGCACAGCTCGATGAAGCGACGCACCTTGCGCGCGCCGGCCGCCGTCATGGCCCCACCGTCATGGTAGCCATCGTTGGCCAGGACCCCGACCGACTCGCCGTTCACGTGAGCTAGCCCCGTGACCTGACATCGTCCGTAGCCCGTCCCCAGCTCGAAGAAGCTCCCGCGGTCGACCACCGCCTCGATTGCGCGGCGCACCTTGAAGGCCCGGCGGCGATTGCGGGGCACCAGGGACAGCAGCGACGGCTCCGCACGGTCACGGGGATCCCCGGTGTCCACGCGCGGCGCTCGCTCGTAGACTGACGACGGCAGATGGCTCAGGAAGCGACGCATCGCTCGCAGCGCCTCGACCTCGTCTTCGACCACGTTATCGACCACGCCGCTGCGCCCGTGAACGTGCGCACCGCCGAGCTCCTCCTTGGTCGCCGTATCGCCCTGAGCGCGCTCGACCAGCGCCGGCCCCCCAGTCAAGACCTGAGCCGTGCCCTTCGTCATCAACGAGAAGTGCGAAGCCACCAGGCGCCCGGCCGGGAAGCCAGCGACCGGCCCGAGTGCAGCGCACACCACCGGAACCGTCGCCATCGCCTGGGCGGCCAGCGGATTCATCAGCTCCTGCAGCACCAGGTCGTAACCCGACCTCCCCCGCGTCCCGGTCGCGCCGGTCACCGAAGCTCCTCCGGCCTCGAGCAATCGAACGAAAGGAACGCGGGTCCGGATCGCCAGCATCTCGGCGTACTGGCCCTTGCGCAGACTCGCCGGAGTGTAGGCGGCGCCGCGCAGGGTGAAGTCGTCTCCACACACGACCGCTTGTCTTCCCTCGATCAGCGCCGTACCGAGGACGACGTTGGCCGGGGAGAAATCGACTAGCTCTCCTGCATCGTCGAGCTGGGACACCCCGGAGACGCCCCCCCGCTCGCGGAAGCTGCCCTTGTCGCACAGGGCATCGATCCGCTCACGAACCGTGAACTTGCCGGCCGCGCGCTGGCGCGCGACCTGCGCGGCGCCGCCCATCTCGCGCGCGAGTTCGCGCCGGCGCTCGATCGCGGCGACCTCCGGGCTCCAGTCCTTCGGCTCATCGGCCATCTGCTCTCCTCGTGCTCGCGGTGCCCTGGCGTCGCTATGCCGCACGCCGCGCTATACAAGCGCGCCAAACCCGAACTACAATACGCGCCGTCTCGAAATTGCGAAAGACTCGCGGACTCCGGCCGCCGATCGTCCAGGGAGAAACCATGCGCAAGTACCGCCTGATCGATGCCGATTGCCACGTCGTAGAGCCGCCCCACATCTGGGAAACCTGGCTCCCCAAGCCCTTCCAGGACCGCGCCCCGAAGCTGGTCAAGGACGAGGCGGGCGGGGATGCCTGGCAACTTCAGGCTGGCGCGCCTCTGATGTACATCGGACTCGTCGCAACCCCGGGAATGGCCTACGAGGACATCCGGTGGACCGGCTACACCTACGAAACGGTTCGCAAGGGCTGCTGGGACGGTAAGGCCCGACTCGAGGACATGGATCTGGACGGCGTCGACGCCGAGTTCATCTACCCGAGTCAGCGGACCATGCACTACTTCATGGGCAATCCGGATCGCGACTTCCACCGAGCCGGGATCCAGGCCTACAACGACTACATGCACGAGGAGTTCTGCGCCGCCGACCCCGAGCGACTGTTCTCACTCGTGCAGATGCCGAACCTTGGCGTCGACGAGTGCATCGCCGAGATGAATCGCTGCAAGTCGAAGGGCGCGCGCGGCCTGATCATCAGCGCCTGGCCGTCGGGCGACGACGATCTCGGCCCCGAAGACGAACGCTTCTTCGCCGCCGCAGCCGAGGCCAACATGCCAGTGTCGATCCACATCAACATCCAGCGCAAACGCACGGCGGCAACGGGGAGCCCTCAGGGGATCGCAGCGATTGGACAAATGGCGCTCTCCGGCATGCTCGCGTTCCCTCCCATCATGTGCGAGCTGATCATGGGCGGGATCTTCGACCGCGTTCCGGACCTCAAGATCGTCGGAGTGGAAACACAAGTCGGGTGGATCCCGTTCGCACTCGAGCACCTCGACGACTTCTACTGGCGAAACCGCGCACACACCGGTGTGCAGATCCAGCATCTCCCGAGCCATTATTTCCACGAACACTTCCTGTGCACCTTCATCAGCGATCACGTCGGGATTCGCAGCCGCCACGCCATCGGAATCGAGAACCTGGCCTGGTCGACCGACTACCCGCACCACGGCTGCGACTGGCCCTACAGCCGCAAGGTGGCGGGCGAGATGCTGGGCGAGGTGTCACAGTACGAGCGCTACCGTATCTGCGCCGGCAACCTGGTCGACCTGTACGACCTGCCGCAGGCACTCGAGCCCCCGAAGGCGTAGCCGAACGTGATCGAGCTGAGGGAACTCCTCGCCCCGGACCATACTGCCCTGGTCATGAACGAGTGCCAGCAGGGCGTCATCGGTGAGCGTTCCAGCCTGCCCGAGCTCGCGAAGGCTACGCGGCGGGGAATGCTGCCGAAGCTCGCAACGCTGGTCGCGGCCGCTCGCCGCGTCGGCGTCACCGTGGTGCACGGAATCGCAATGCGACGTCCCGACGGCAAGGGGGCCAACCACAACGCTCGGCTATTTGGCTATGCGGCGCGTTCGCCGGTCCAGCTCCTCCCGGGAACCGAGGCGGTCGAGGTCATGCCCGAGATCGGCGTCGAGGAGAGCGACCTCGTGACGAGCCGGCTCCACGGCCTGTCACCCTTCCAGGGTACCGAGATGGACTCGCTGCTTCGCAACCTCGGCATTCAGACGGTGATCGGGACCGGTGTGTCGATCAACGTCGCGGTCACCAACCTGTCGTTCGACGCCGTGAACGCGGGCTATCAGGTCGTGATCCCTCGCGACTGTGTCGCCGCCACACCACCGGAGTATGCCGACGCCGTGTTCGAGCACACGCTCGGGATGATCGCGACGCTGGTCGAGAGTGAGGACATCCTCGCTGTCTGGGAGTAGGAGATCGCGCAAGGCCAGGGCAAGCACGGGCCCTCAGCCTTCGACCGGGCGTCTGCCAACCAGCCCCCAAAGTGCCATCTCGACCATCGGCTGGACCATCGCCGTGCTGATCCTGGCACCGAAGAACAGTCGCGTGGTGATCGGACCGATCAGCAGATCCGCAGCCAGCTCGAGGTCGAGATCGTCGGGCAGCTCGCCCCGCCCGGCGCCGCGCTGCAGCACGGCAATCAATGGACGTCGACGATCGCGCACGATCGGATCGAACAGCTCGGAGAGCTCGGGGTTGTGGGCGCGTTCACCCGCGATGCTCGGGATCACGCCTCGCAGCGGTGTCGAGGTCAGCAGCTGCAAGTAGTTGCGCAGCATCTCGCTCAGGTCGCCGACGATGTTCCCGGTATCGACGTCCTCGAGCTGGGGTAACAGACCATACGCCTCGATCACCAGCGGCAGCTTGGAAGACCAGCGTCGGTATATCGTCGCCTTGCCGACGCCTGCGCGCTGCGCGACGCCCTCGATCGTCAGCGCGGAGTAGCCGACCTCGACCAACCGCTCGAGCGTTGCCGTGAGGATCGCGCGATGGGCCTGCTCGCTGCGCGGTCGTCCTGCACTCGGGGCCGGGTTGGAGCTCGAGTCCACGCGCTCTCCGAGACGCAGCGGCTGGGCGCGCCGCCCGGTCGTCTGACGGCAGGCTATCGAATTCGGATCGATCCGTCTCGAATCGAAAGTGGCCCCAGGCTCCGCTCGGCTCGCTCGAGCGCCCGGGGGCGAGCGAGCATGAGCTCGACCAGACGCCCGCGGACCCGGCGCAGCAACCGACGCCGCCAGCTGGGGCGCCGATCCGATGCGTCCCGCGTTCGGCGGCCGCTGGGCCGAGACGATCTCTCGACATCTGGAAGCCGTCCCAGGGCAATGATATATCTCGGCTCCATGCGTATCGGACCTCGAGGTTTCGCAATCGTCGCCGCTCTGCTCCTGCTCGTGGCCTGCGCCGAGGAGGAGCCGACGGCGCGCGAACGCAGGCAACCCCTGGAGATCATGACCGAAGCTCCGCCCGTCGAGCCGATCCCAGAGGGCAGCGAGCCTTCGGCGTTGATCGGCCCCTTCCGCAGCCTGATGAGCATCGACGAAGTGATCGCCCTGACGGGCGACCTCCCCTTCGAGGTCAAGATGAACCAGCGCCTGGAGCAGCGCGGCACTTGTCCGGGTCAACAGTGGATCCACCTCGCCATCACGCGATTCTGGGATCTCGACCACAAGGGGACGCTGACCCTCGGTTTCTACGACGACTTGCTGACGTGGGCGCGGTTCCTGACCGGCGATGGCGAGGGGTATCGCACCGCGTTCTTCGCCAGGCACCAGATCGAGCGGCCGAGTCCCGGGACTCCGGCCTTCGTCCTGCCGGGAACGTTGGTGCGGAACCCCGTCACCGGAAACCTGGGTATCATGGTCGAGGACTTCCGGGCCACCCGGTGGGTCAACTCCGTGGAGCTTGCCTGTCGCTACCAGTGGCAAAAGGAGCAAGGCTGGACGGACGGGGACTTGGCCGAGGCCGACGACCCATAGCGCGCCAGCGGTCCGCCTCAGCCTGACGCAGTGCTCGATCGGAGGAACGCGATGGCCTCGAAGCTCCCGCACTTCGCGTCGCTCGTTGCGATCGCCGTCGTTCTGCTGATCCCTCCCGCATCCGGATTGGCCGCGGGGGGCGGAGGCATCCCCTCGAGCAGCGGCGAAGCCGACAGCTCGAAGCGCATCGCCGCCGGTCACTACCGCGCCGGACTGCGAGCCCGGGACAAGGCCTTGAGCTATGTGAGCCAGGCGAAGAAGGCCGAGGATGACGAGACCGCGAGGCGGCTCTATGGCCTCGCGCGCGGTCAGTTCGAGAAGGCCATTACCAGCCAGCGCAAGGCGATCAAGGCGGCGCCGGACATGTACCAGGCCCACAGCAGTCTCGGCTACGCGCTGCGTCGGATCGGCCGCTACCAGGAGGCGATTGCCTCGTACGATCGAGCGCTCGAGCTAGAGCCGACCTACGGTGAGGCGGTCGAGTACCGCGCCGAGGCCTATCTACAGCTCGGCCGGCTGGAGGACGTGCAGCGAGCCTGGGGCCAGCTCCAGAATGTTCCGGAGCTGGCCGGACAGCTGATGGAGGCCATGGAGCGCTGGGTCGAGAAGCGGCGCAGGAACCCGGGTGACATCGACCCGAGTCGCGTCGAGGCCTTCGCGGGCTGGGTCGCCGAGCAGTCCCGGGCTGCAAGCGGCCCGACCGCCTCCGCAAGCCCGAGGCGCTGGTAGAGCGGGCCGGAGCAGGTTCAGTCGCCCCCAGCGTAGGCCGGCGTACGAGCGACATACCGCTCGATCCGCTCGCTCGCCCATGAGGAATGCAGCCGGCCGATCGAGGCGAAGCGCTCCGCGGACAGCAGCGGTCCGCTCACCACGCTGCGGATCACGTCGTACAGCTCTGCCAGATCACGATCACGGATCCGGTTCTCTCCGGTGGCACGTGACAGTGCATAGCCAGCGGGAACCGGGCGCAGGTAGTGACCGACTCGCCAGTCGAGATCGGCGAGGCGCGGGATCAGATTCGCCAGCACCGGATCACGGGGCAGTGCGGGCAGACGCGAGAGCAATGGATCGCCCAGTCCGTGATAGTCGACGATCACGAGTTCTGGCCCCATGCGGAAGCCGAGCAGGCCCACACCGCCCTTGACCAGCACGGGGGTCTGCGCGGCCGCGGCCTCGGAATCCGTCGGCGGCCAGGCGTCGCCTTCGTCCAGCACAGCGACCGCGGCCAGACCCTTCAGCCAGGGATCGCGGTAGTAGTACTCGCGGGTCTGCCGAGCAGCCTCGCGCTGTGCGTCGCTGCGCCAGCCGCCTCCGGCCAGCACGGCGCGCAACGCCGTCGACTCGAGGTGAAAGCGACGCTCGTCGGCCACTCCGCGCGCATCGATCGGCGCGTGCCAGGGTTCGCCATAGTCACGCACTGCAAAGGGCGACAGATACGGCGTCGCGAGCACGGCCGCTGTGAGCCCGACTGCCAGCGACCAGCCCACCCGGCGCGGCAACGGAGAGCGGGCGAGCAGCGCCGCCGCGAGCAGCAGCGCGGGCGTCAGGAAACGCCCGGCCATGAAGTCGCCACCGACCCAGACGACCCAGGCGAGGTGCGCCCCGATCGCGGCAACCACGGCACGGCCAAACGGGTCGCGTGCCACGACCGCGGCCACCGGTCCCGCGACCAGCAACAGCACACTGACTGGATCCCAGCGCACGCTGGCCCACAGGTAGTAGACCCCCTGCGCCAGGCGATCGCCGGTCGGCAGACCCGCCGACAGCTTGGCCAGCGCGCTGTTGGCGATCAGCGCCCCGTAGTACACGAGCGAGAACGCTTCCCACGCCACCAGGGGAAGCACCGCCAGTACGAGCGTCGCCGGCCGGGGCAGCCCGTCGCGCCGCCAGGCCGCGAGCAACATCGGGGCGGTGAGGAAGATCAGATCGAGCCGAGCGAGCAGCAGGAGCACCGCCAGCAACGCACGCAGGAACTGGGATCGCTCGTCGCGGGCCGGCCGGGCGCAGGCGATCAGCTCAGCTGCCAGCAACGCGTTGACCAGTGGATTCTCGAGCCCCGAGCTCGCGTAGTCGACGAAGGCGCGCGAGCCGAGCAGCGCAGCCAGGGCGAGCGCAGCACTCGAGGGCGTCCGCGCAACGCGCCAGACGAGCAGCACGAGCGCAACCGCGGTCCACAGAGCGCCTAACGCGAGCGTCGCGTAGTAGGAATCTCCGTGCGGAACCGAGGCCACCAGCACCAACAGCATCCACAGCGGATGCGTGTACGTCTGAACTCGATCGCCGACGTTCCACACCAGGCCGTAGCCGTGCAGCGCATTGTCGACGGTGCGCAATGTGATGAACGCATCGTCGCAGACCCAGGCGGTTGCGTACCAGGCGGCAGCAAACAACGCGAACAGCATGGCGAGCCCGAAGTGCTCCGCACGGGCCTGCACGACGGTCGACGAGGTCGATTCTCGAAGCATGCAGCGGCACTCTCGCGCAGCGCGTCAGGATGTCGTGGGGAGCGCTAGAGCGTAACACGGCTCGGGTAGCTGGGGTACGCTTTGCGACGCCATGGGTTGCCGCTCGCTCCCCGTCCTGCTGTTCGCGGCTGCGTCCGGCATCGCAATCCTCGGGTACTTCGAGTTCCGCTTCCTCACCGACGACGCCTTCATCTCGTTCCGCTACGCCTCCAATGCCCTCGCCGGACGGGGTCTCGTCTGGAACCCGTCCCCCTTCCTGCCCGTCGAGGGCTATACGAACTTCGCGTGGGTCGTGCTGCTAGGCGCAGTATGGGCGCTACTGGGCATCGAGCCGCCGGACGCCGCAAATCCGCTTGCACTCGCCTTCGGCCTGGGAACGCTCGCCCTGACGCTGCGGATCGGCCTGCGCATGCAGCTGCCCCAGCACTACCAACGGCTGCGACTCCCGCTGCTCGCGTTGATCGCGCTTGGGGTGGTCACCAACCGCACCTATCTGGCCTGGCTGAGCTCGGGCCTCGAGACGGCGCTCTTCAACTTCGCGCTCACAGCCTGGATCGCGTGCGCCATCGAGCCGCCCGCTACCCGGACCTGGCGAGCGACGCTCGGACTCTCCTGCGCTGCGAGCGCAGCGGCCCTCGCGCGCCCCGACGGCTGGCTGGCCGTCCTGGGCTGCGCGCCGCTCGCGCTGCTGGGCCGGCGCGCGCGCGGTGGCTGGTCGCCGCACGAGCGGTGGGCCTGGTGTCCGCTGCTGCTGCCGGCGCTCCACCTGGCCTGGCGGCGCAGCTACTACGGTGAGTGGCTGCCCAATACGTGGTACGCGAAGCAGCTCGGCGCATGGCCCGAGAGCGGGATCCGCTATGCCGCGAGCTTCGTGCTCGAGTACGCGGTCTGGCTGTGGGCGGCCTTCGTGCTTTTCTGGCTGCTGCGCCGGCCGCGGCTACCGCACCAGGTCGCCGTCGTCGTTGCCGTCCTGCTGATCCACTTCGGCTACTACACGTTCGTGATCGGGGGCGATCACTTCGAATACCGCGTCTACAGCCACCTGATCCCGTTACTCTTCCTGTCCTCGGCCTGGCTGCTCGCTGCCGGAAGGGCGCGCGGCTCCGTCAGCGTCGCGCTGGTTGCCGCGTTCGTCGCGCTCTCGTGGCCGATCCCCTGGGCCCACCACCTCGCGACCCGCGACCTCGAGACGCGCAAGCAGACTCACAAGCTCGTCGCACCAGTCGCGCCAAGACTCGTCCCCCCGTTCGAGTGGCTGGCTCGACCCTTCGACGAGCTACAGGCCTGGTTGATCCCAAAGCACGTCGCAATGCGACACCGCGAGCACGCGGTCTTCTACCAGCAACTCTCCGAGTCCCTCCCTTCGCGGAGCGAGGGAAGCCGGATCGGCTGGGACCAGCGGGCCATCTTGCTGGCGGGCAATGTCGGACGGATCGGCTGGGTATTTCCGAACGTCGCAGTCCTCGACGTACTCGGTCTAAACGACTACGTGGTCGCGCGCACGCCCGTCCCGGGCGAAGAGGAGCGTGCAATGGCGCACGATCGGCTGGCGCGCCCTGACTACCTGGCGTGCTATCGCCCGAACCTGACGATCCAGCTGCCGCGCCGCTACACACTGCGCGAGCGCAAGCCGCCTCTGACCGATGCAGAGATCGCAGAGTGCGAACGAATCTGGCGACCACGCGCCGGCGAGCCGATCGAGGTGCCGCCCGGGATGGAGCTGAGGCGTCGATGAGTGCTCGGGGCGCCGCCATCAGCCTCGCTGCCGGGGCACTCCTGCTGCTCCACGCCGCGCACTTCGACCACATCGCCGACGACGCCTACATCTCGCTGCGCTACCTCGACCACTGGCTGCGGGGCGAAGGGCTCGTCTTCAACCCCGGCGAGCGGGTGATGGGCTACTCGAACTTCCTGTGGATCGTCGCGCTCGCGCCGCTCGCCGCGACCGGACTCTCCTTGCCCGCGGCAGCGCAGGGTCTCGGTGCCGCCGCCGCGTTCGCGTGCGTGGCGCTCGTCTGCAATGAGCTCGTGCGCCGCCACGCCCCTCTGTGGCCTGCCCTGGCCGCGGGGGGCTGGCTTGCGGCCAGCGCTCCGTTCGCGCTCTGGGCACAGGCCGGGCTCGAGGGACCGCTGTTCGCGCTGTGGCTGACCGGCGCCCAGATCGGCGCATGCCGGCATGCAGAGCAGCCGTCGAGCCAGCGCCTGGCGGCGACTGCCCTGTGTCTGGTCGCCGCCGCATGGACTCGGCCCGAAGGAGCCGCTTACGGCCTCGTGGTCGCCTGCTGGCTCGGCTGGCGAACGGGACGGCGAGACGCATTGCTGTGCCTGGCCGCCAGTCTTGGCGCGTGGCTCGTCTTCGGCGGCTTCGCGCTCGTCTACTACGGCGACTGGCTTCCCAATACCTACTACGCCAAGGCACACCCTCTGTCGCTCGCCGTGGTCGAGCGCGGCTGGCTCTTCACCTGGGCGTACCTGAAGGGCCAGTACGGAGCCACCGCGATCGCGATCGTGCTGTTCGCCGCGACGGCCGGTCGCAGCGCGCGGGCGCCCGGCTGGCTCGGCGTGGCCATGCTCGCCACCTTCGTCGCCTTCTACCTGCGGATCGGCGGCGACGCGCTGGTGTATCACCGCATGTGGGCCACCGTGCAGCCGTTGATCGCGATCGCGCTCGGCGATGCCGTGGGCAGCCTGCTCGCGCGACCCAGCGTGCCTGCTCGCGCAATCGCTGCGGTCGGCTGTCTCCTGCCGCTGCTCGCGCTGCCCCACTCACTGCGCGGCTTCGAGCTCAGCTACCTGCGCGCCGACGACGAGCGCATCCGCAGCCTCGGTGTGCTCGGACGCGAGCTCGCCGAGCGAGTCGACCCCGACACGGTGATCGCGACCAACGTGATCGGCGCCCTCGGCTTCTACAGTCGGCTACCGCTGATCGACATGCTGGGCCTCACCAATCGTCAGATTGCGCACGCCGGACAGCGGAGCCTCGGAACGCCGGGACACGAGAGTCACGACGGCGCCTACGTTCTCGATCGCGAGCCGGATCTGATCCTGGTCGGCATCCCGCGCGCCAGTCACCGCCGGATCGGCACCGCGGAGGCCTTCCGTCCCGCCTTCCCATCGGATCGCGATCTTGCGGCCGACCAGCGCCTACTGCGCGACTACGTGCTCCGCCACTGGACGCTGCGCGACGGGCGTCACGTCGCGCTGTTCGCGCGGCGCGGCTACCAGGGCGCTCCGAACCTCGAGTGATTCTCGAACGAGCAGCCGGATCTCATTGTTTTCGATACAGAGTCTCTGGTCGAATGTGACCGCCCGACACGCCGAAGAAGACATCGTCTCGCTCGAACAGAGGCTCTCCGGGCCCGTAGAATTCGCGCGCGAACTCCGCGTAGCGGCCATCGGAGTCGAGGATCACGGCGCCGAAACGGCGCTCTGCGAAGTGGCCCAAGAACTCGATCTCGAGATCGCGGCGCGCATCGCTCGTCCGGTCGTCGAGCAGCAAATTGTCGATCCCGAGCGTGTGAGCGTACTCGCGCTTGCCAGCGCGCCGCGCCAGATAGCCGTGGTGAGGAATGAACACGTCGCCGTCGAGCGAGGTGATCTTCGCAACCAGCGCATCGCCCGCTGCACGGTCGTCGGGGGTCGGTAGCAACGCTCGTGGATCGTACGCGAGCAGTCCCAGCTGTAGCAGCGCTGCGAGGTATGCGGCCTGCGCAACGCCCCCGCCCCTCCGCCGCGCCGCGTCGAACGCGAGCGCTCCTCCAAGACACAGCACAGCGTAAGCCGGAAACAGATTGTTCAGGTATGCGCCGACGAGCGAGCGCACGGACCACGAGCTGGCGAGCGCGCCGACGACGAGCGCAACCCAGATGAAGCGCTCGGGCTCCGCACTGCGCCGAACCGCCCGCCACTGATGCACCGCGACCGCCGCCAGGGCGACACCGAACACCGGCAGGATGTCCCGCGTCCAGAAGGCAGCTGCCTGCGCGGTCTCGATCGGGTGTCCGCGCGGCACGGTCACCGTGTAGTACCAGTACCAGCCGCCGTGCCACCAATCGAGTAACGCCACCCCGAACACGATCGGGATCCCCGCCCCCAACGCGGCCGCGCCGGCTCGCCGACGGTCGGCGAGCCACAACACCAGCCACACCGGCACCGCCAGCAGGACGATCGATTGCTTGACGAAGAATGCCGCTGCCAGGCAAACGCCCGACTGCAGTGCGCGTGCGGGCTCGGGACCCGAGCGAATGCGCTCGATCGAGAGCAGCAGCCACAGTAGATAGAACGAGTCCTGTCGCGCCAGATCGAGCCAGGCTCCCGTCGCCTGGTAGCTCGCGACGAAGGTCCCCGCGGCAAGCGCACCTGCCAGCGAGCTGCCCGTCTCGCGGCGAGCGATCAGAAACAGCAGTGAAAGGCAACCGAGTGCAGAAGCGACACTCAATCCGCGCAAGGCCGCGAACCCCTCGCCCACCACGGCCGCGACGGCGGCGCTCGCGTAGTAGTAGAGCGGCGGATACATGTAGGCGACGAAGTCGAGCGACGGCCTGGCGTACACGGGCTGCCCTGCGAGCGCGCGTCGCGCGTGCGCGAGCATGCCGCCCTCCATCCACTCGAGCTCATACGGGTGGCCGAAACGGCCCGCCACGACTCCGAGGAAGACCAGCGCATAGCCTGCGAGAACTGCCCACAGGACCGCGCGCAGCGCGCGCTCACTGCGCATAGCCGAGCCCCCGGAGCGCCGCCGCCTGCTCGGGCGAGAGCTCGAGCGACGGCCGGCTCCCCAGCCGAGATCGACGCTCCGCGAGCACTCGCTCGGCGAATGCATCGAGTCGCTCGCGCGCAGCGCGAGCGCCCGCCGCCGA
>JAYZFK010000022.1:0-15354 GCA_036336835.1 Myxococcota bacterium
ACAATTCTGCGACGGATCGGAAACCTGCCACGCCACACTCGACTGCCGGGCCGGAACGGCCGTGCCAGTCGACGACGGCGTCGGGTGCACCGTCGACAGCTGCGACGAAGTCGGCGACGTCGTCGTCAATGCCGTCAACAACGCCAACTGCGACAACGGACAATTCTGCGATGGCAGCGAGACCTGCCACGCCACACTCGACTGCCAGGCCGGCACGACCGTCCCAGTCGACGACAGCGTGGCGTGCACCGACGACAGCTGCGACGAAGTCGGCGACCTCGTCGTCAACACCGTCGACGACGCTCTGTGCGACGACGGCGACCCGTGTACCGTCGGCATCTGTGACGCGGTGAGCGGCTGCGCGAGCGTGCCGGTGAGTGGCTGCGGGGCCTCGGTCCCGTCGTCTCCACGCGGTGCGAGGCTCCTGATCGTGCTCTTCCTCGCGGCCGCTGCCTTGCGCGAACTGCGGCGCGCGCGGCGGAGCGCATCCGTCTAGTGCGGCTCAGCTGGCCGGCTTGCCCAGCTCGGCCTCGGGAACTCGCCACACGCCCCAGGCCCGCGCGGTCGCTTCGAGCTCCATGCCGTGGGCTCGCTGGTACGCATCACTCGCGCGGTCCCAGTGGTCGCGGTTCTTGCGAATCGGCCCGCCGCGGCTCATCGCGCCCGACCCCAGCCGTTCCAGTAGGTGACCTCGCTGGCAGACTTCCGCTGGGCCGGCGCCAGCTTCGCGTCCTTGGTGTAGGCCACCGGGAGCAGCACGGTCTGCGTCACATCCTGCGGGATGCCGAGCGCTTCGGCGACGGCGACGCGCTCGCGTGCCAGCAGAGTCGTCCACGTCGTCCCGAGCCCCTTCGCGCGCAGTGCGAGCATCAGCGACCAGGCCGCCGGCAGGACCGAAGCCCAGAAGCCGAGCTGCATGGCCGCATCGTCCGCGTCCGGGCGACCTAGCGAGCAGACCAGCACCAGGGCGGGCATCTCGTGCATGCGCTCGGCCAGCCCTCTGTAGGTCGTGCGCTCGTGCGGGGGCGTCGCGTCGCCCCAGTCGACCGGCGGTGCCTCGCTCCACTGCTGGGTCAGCGACTCGAAGCTGCGGCGGTACAGCTGCGCGATCGCGTGCTTCGGCTCGGGATCGGTCAGCACCAGGAAGCGCCACGCCTCGCGCTCGAGCCCCGTCGGCGCCTGCACGGCGGCTTCGATGCACTCTTCGAGGACCGCCCGCTCGACGGGACGTTCGAAGTCGAGACGGCGACGCACGGAGCGCGTGGTCCGCAGCACGTGGAGGGCGTCGGGCACGTCGGTCAACACGGGCCGAGAGGCGAGGCCAACACTCCCCCCAGCCCACCCGAAAGCGTGAGCGTGATCCAGCAGAGCTTCATCGCTCCTCCAGCGCGCAGCTACAGCTTCGCGATGACGTCGTCCGCAAAGCGCTGGAGCCCGTCGCGCAACGTCTCCAAGGGGTGGCCCTTGACCAACTGCTTGTAGTCGACCGGCTTGCCGAACAGCCACGGGGTAGTGAGCAGGTGCGTCACCCCAGCGTCTTCCATCCGCTTGAAGCCGTCGAGATCGAAGGCGTCGATGCAGCCGCAGTAGACCTGGAGATCGACGTCTTCTCGGCCGTACTCTTTCTGCATCTGCTTGATCCTGGCAATGCCATCGCGCGTCTGATCCACCGTGAGGTAGGCGGGTGCCCAGCCGTCGCCGTACTTCGCGGTGCGCCGCATCGCGGGCTCCGAGATCCCGCCAATGACGATCGGGATGTCGCCCTTCATGCCGGGCGACATCGCGAGCGGCGGAAAATCGATGTGCTCGCCGTGGTACTCGACGAGATCACCGGTCCACAGCAGCCTCATCGCCTCGATCATCTCGTCGTTGCGCTTGCCGCGCCCCTTGAACGAGTGACCCAGGATCTCGAACTCGTCGTGCATCCAGCCGAGGCCGAGGCCAAGGCTCACGCGGTAGTTCGAGAGCAGTGCCGCGGTGCCGAGCGCCTTCGCGACCGAGAAGGGCTCGCGCATCGGCAGCACGTAGACGGCCTGGATGAACTCGAGCCGCTGCGTGACCGCTGCCATGGCGGCGGTCGCGACCCAGACGTCGGGCCAGGGTGTCTCGTGCGTCCACATGCGGGAGCCGTCTTCGTTGTACGGGTAGCGGGCTTCGATCACGTCGGGGTTCACCACGTGGTCGGAGAGCGCGAACGTGTCCCAGCCGTGTTCGTCGCCGAGCTGCGCGAGCTCGAGATAGTACTCGGGGTTCACGAACGAGAGCGTGCAGCAGAATTTCACCGGTCGGGTCCCTCCGTGGTCATTCGTAGCCGGGGATGCCGGGCTGTCGATAGCCGGCGGTGAGCCCGCCGTCGATCACGAGATCGGTGGCCGTGGCGGTCGGACAGTCGTCGCAGGCGAGGAACAGGACGGCGCGCGCGACGTCGCGGATGCGGTCCTCGAACGTGTAGGCCTCGGGTGAGCGCAGCAGGCTGTCGGCATTGTGCTCGGCCGCCACCGCGGGGTCGACACCCTCTGGCAGATAGGGCGCCGACATCTCGGGGTTCCCGGCCTCGGGACAGACGGCGTTGACCCGGATGCGGTGGCGCGCGAGCTCCATCGCCGAGGCCCGGGTGATCCCGCGCAGGCCCCACTTGGTCGAGGCGTAGCCCACCACACCGTTCATGCCCTTGACGCCGTCGCTCGAGGCCAGGTTCACGATCGAGCCGCCGCCCTGCTCACGCATCACCGGCGCAACGGCGCGTATGCCGAGGAACGGACCGAGCTGGTTGACCTCGAACAGCGCAGTCAGCTCCTCGGGGCTGGTGTCGGCGATCGCTGCGATCTTCAGGATCGCGGCATTGTTGACCAGCACGTCGATCCGGCCGCCGAAGCGCCCGCGAACCTCGTCGACTGCGGCCTGCCAGTCCGCTTCGCGGCGCACGTCGAGGCGTCGGTATGCGGCGGATCCCCCCAGCTCGCGGGCGAGCTTCTCGCCCGGCTCGTCGCGCACGTCCGAGACCAGGACGCGGGCTCCCTCCTCGACGAACAGGCGGGCGATCGCAGCACCGGTGCCGCGCGCCGAGCCGGTCACGATTGCAACCTTGTCCTGCAGTCTTCCCATCGAGCCTCCCTGGCAGATCGCGGTCGGTGCTTGGTGGTCCGTCGTCCGTGGCTCGTGTCGCCTCGCGGGCGGCGCGAGAGCCCGGCATCATACCGCGAGCCGCGCACCCGACGTCTGGTACAGTTCGCGGCCGGTCAAACTCCGCCCGAGGACGAGATGGTCGCGTATCACCCCTTCGACGAGACGATCTGGGACGAGCCGTTCGAGGTCTACCGGCAGCTGCGGGACCAGGCACCTGCTTACTACGTCGAAGAGCTCGACTGCTGGTTCATCTCGCGCTTCGAGGACATCTGGCAGCTCGAGACCGACCAGCGCAACCTCACGGCGAAGCCCGGGATTACGACGACGCACCTGCTGACACACCAGACCCCCAGCGCGCCGAACCTGACGTACTACGACGGCCGCGAGCACACCACGGTGCGCTCCTACTTCAGCTCGTACTTCTTGCCGGGACGGCTGAGAACGCTCGAGCCGCGCATCCGCGGCTGGGCAGCCGAGGCGGTCGACCGGGTGATCGAGACGGGCCGAGCCGACGCTGTCCACGACCTCGGCGGCCCGCTCGCGGTGCGCGTGGCCAGCGCGATCCTCGGCCTGCCCGAGCGGGACGCCGAGCAGATCATGAGCTGGGTCAACGGCTTCTTCCACCGCGAGCCGGGCACGCGCGGCACGACGGACTTCGGCCTGCGCAACCAGAACGAGCTCGGGCTGTATCTGTTCAAGCTCGCGGCCGCGGCGCGCGAGCACGGGGCGCCCGAGGGCACGGTGCTGCACAAGCTGTTGACCGAGGATCTACTCGGCGAGAAGCCGGACGACAAAGCGATCGCCATCCACCTGAACATGATGGCGATCGGAGGAACCGAGACCTTCCCGAAGATCTTCTCGGCCGCGCTCTACCGGCTGTGGCAGAACCGCGAGGCCCGGGCGCGCTGCACTGCGGACGCAGAGCTGCTGCCCCACGCGTTCCACGAGACGCTCCGCTACGACATGCCCACCCACATGCTGGGACGCACGGTCAAGCACGACTTCGAGCTCCAGGGCCAGACGCTCCGCGCGGGCTCGGGCTTGATGTTCCTGTGGGGCTCCGCCAACCGCGACGAGCGAGAGTTCGAGCACCCCGACGTCTGGGATCTCGACCGTCGCGCACCGCGCATCCTGTCGTTCGGGATGGGCCAGCACATGTGCCTCGGTGCCCACGTCGCTCGGCTCGAGGGCCGCATCCTGCTCGAAGAGGTGCTGCGCCGGATCCCGGACTACGAGGTCGACGAAGCCGGCATCGAACGACTCCAGTCCGAGTTCTTCCGCGGCTTCTGGAAGCTCCCCATCACTTTCTAGAGGGACCGTCTCAGTCCTCGAAGCTGGGCGGGCGGTCTTCCTTTCGGGCTCGGACGGCTTCGTCGAAGTTGTCGGTGGTCAGGCGGACGTAGAGCTGGGTGTGGCTCTCCAGCTCGATGGCAGCCGAGAGGCTCGCGGTCTCGAGGCCGGACCACATCATCTTCTTGGTGAGCTGGATGCCCTGGCGGCTCCAGCCATTGATCCGGTCTGCGAGGTCGAGCGCCTCGTCGAGCAGGCGCTCGTCGGGCACGCAGCGCGAGACGAGGCCAATCTCGGCCGCCTCCTTCGCGTGCACGTCGCGACCGGAGAGCATGATCTCGAAGGCTCGAGACGAGCCGATCGCGCGCGGCAGCAGAAACGACAGGCCGAGCTCGGTCGCGGTGAGTCCGTTGTTGATGCCCGCCGCCCGAAAGTAGGCGGACTCGCCGGCGAGCCGCACGTCGGCGCCCAGCGTCAGGCACAGCCCGCCGCCGATCGCGGCCCCGTTGATCGCGGCGATCACGGGCTGCGGCATGCGCCGCATCGCCGGAACGAGATCCGCGAGGATCGACATCGAGCGGGTGGCGATGCGAGTGAGCGTGAGCCCGGCGATGTTGGGCGGCGGCGCCGTGCCCTGGGTATCGGCGCCCGAGCAGAAGCCCTTGCCGGTGCCGGTCAGCACCACGCAGCCGATGTCGTTGTCGTGCGCCAGCTCCTCGATCGCGGCGTGCAGCGGGATCACCTGCTCGAACGCCATCGAGTTCATGCGCTCCGGACGATCCATCACGATCACCGCCGTATGCGGCCGCGGCCGCAGGATCCGGATGAAGTCCCGGTCGCCGCTCTCGCTTCGGCTCTGGTCGAATCTGCCCCAGCTCATCGCCTCTCCCTTGTCCTGGTGGGAACCTGGTCGGCCGGCATTCTACGCAGCGCCCGTGCCGAAGCGTTCCGAGGCGCGCAACGCCGCCTGCGGGCTCAGCTCGCGCGCGTGCCGGCTTCCGAGCGACCCGAGCAGTGCCGTGATCCCGAGGGTCGCCAGTGTCAGCACCGAGAGATCGAGCCAGGGCGCCGCAAACGGCAGCTCGAACAGGAAGTGGACGAGCGCCCACGCGGCCGCGAGCGACAACACGCTCCCGACGCCCGCCGCCAGCGAGCCGAGCGCCAGCGCCTCGGTTGCCTGGATGCGCCGCACTGTCGAGAGCGAGGCACCGAGCACGCGCAGCAGCAGCGCCTCGCGCATCCGCTCGCTGCGCGCCGCGCTGGCCGCAGCGAGCAGAATCGCGAGTCCGGTGCCGAGCGTGAACAGAGCAAGGACGCGGATCGCCGTGCTCACCTGCGCCATCGTGGCATCCACGGCACGCAGGATCACGCTGGCATCGAGGGCCGAGACGTTCGGAAACTCGCCGACCAGATCGCGCTGCAGCGCCGCACGCGCGTCCGCGTCCGCCAGGTGCGCCAGCACGACGGCGCTCTGCGGCGCCTGCTCGAGCGCGGCCGGCGGCATCACGACAAAGAAGTTAGTCGCGAGCCGCCCCCAGTCGACCTTGCGAATGCTGGTGACGACACTCTCGACCTCGACGCCCTGCACCTGCCAGGTGATGCGGTCGCCGAGCACCAGATCGAGCCGGTGCGCCAGGTCGTCCTCCATCGACACGGGCATCAGCTGGTCGGTGTAGTCGTCGCTGTCGTCCCACCACTGGCCGGCGACGATCGTCTCGCTGTCGCGCAGCTCGCTTCGATAGGTGAGCTGGTACTCGCGGCGCAGCGCCCAGCGCAGCTCGCGCGGCAGGTCGCCGCCCCGGAGTCGCTCCTCGCTGGCGACTCCGCGCAGTGCTCCGAGGCGAGCCGACACCAGCGGTGCGCGCTCGAGTGTCCGCGCGCCGCGTTCGGCGAGAAACGCATCGAGGGGCTGGACCTGGTCGGGCTGCACGTCGAACAGCACGAGGTTGGGCCGCACGCCGCTGCTGTCGAGCGCCATCTGCGCCAGCACGCTGTATTGAACCGTGTGCAGGCTCGCGACCAGGAACAGCGCAAAGCCGATCGCGACGGTCGTCGGCAGCGTGTGATTGCGCGGCCGAAACAGGTTGGCGATACCCTGCCGCAGCCAGTAGGCGGCGCGACGCGGAGCGTGACGCCGCAGCACCTGGGCCGCGAGCCGCGCCGACGCCGCGAGCACACCGAGCGCCACGGCCAGGCCCGCCGCGAACCCGAGCCCGACGTCCCAGCGCGGTGCCTGCCAGATCGAGGCGGCGAGTCCGCTGAGTCCGAGCACCACCAGCACGAGCGTGCGGCCGCGGCGCGGCGCGGAGGCGTCCGTGCCCAGGTCGCGGCGCAATGCGCGCAGCGGTGATACGGCACTGAGATCGAGCAGCGGGCCGAGCGCGCACACCGCCGTCGCGCCCAGCCCCAGGATCACGCCCGTCGCGATCGTCGCTGGCTCGAGGCGCAGCGCGACCTCGACCGGCAGCACGTCCTGCATCAGCGCCGGAAAGATCCACAGCAGCGGGATGCACAGCACCACGCCGAGCAGCCCCGCTGCCGCACCGAGCGCCACGGCCAGCAGCGAGTAGACGGCGACCACGTCGCGCGGACGCGCGCCGAGCGAGCGCAGCACCGCGACCGCGTCGAACTTCTCGCGCACGAACACCCGCACGCCCGAAGCCACGCCGACAGTACCCAGCGCGAGCGCCGCCAGCCCGACCAGCCCGAGGTAGCGCGTCAGCGCGGCAAAGCTCCGCGACATGTCCTCCTGGTAGCTGGCGACCGTCTGCAGGCGAACCCGAGCGCCGTCGAGAGCCTGCTCGTTTGCGGCGAGCCACGGCCCCAATCGAGCCAACGGCACCTTCAGATATCGCAGGTACTCGACCAGACTGCCGAGGCGTACGAGTCCCGTCTCGGCGAGGTAGCGCTGCGCGACGAAGACCCGCGGCGCCACCTGCGTCCGGAGCCCGAAGCTTCCCGGTGCCTTGCGGACCTCGCCGGCGATCTCGAAGCGCGTTTCACCCAGCACCAGCGTGTCTCCCACGCGTGCGTCGAGCTGGATCAGCAGGCTCGGGTCGACCAGCGCCTCGCGCCGTGCGGTCGAGAGCTCCCGCCAGCGCTCGGGCGGGTGCGTCACGATTGCGCCGTAGAACGGATAGCCGCCCTCGATCGCGTGCACGTCGACCAGCCGCGTGCGCCCGGTCCGCTCGACGAGCGCCATCGAGCCGAAGCGCGTGATCGTGGACGTCTCGCCGGGCGCGAGTGCCGCGAGCCGAGCGAGCACGTCGTCTTCGAGCGGCGCGCGGCTCGAGAGTCGCAGATCCGCTCCCAACATCTCCTGCGACTGCAGGTCCACCGCGTGGCGCACCGTCGCGCGCAGGGCGTGGAGCCCGACCACGACCGCGATGCCGATCGCCATGCAAGCCCCGTAGAGCGCGAAGCGCCGCCGCGCCGAGCGCAGCTCGCGTCGCGCCATCGCGAGCACGAAGCGCCCGTTCACGGCTGCTCGATCCGGGCGATGCGTCCGGCCGACAGGTGCACGATGCGGCTCGCGCGCTGTGACAGCTCGAGATCGTGGGTCACGATGACCAGCGTGGTACCGCGCTCGCGATTGAGCTCGAACAACAGGTCCGCGACCTCGTGGCCCGTCGCGCGGTCGAGGTTGCCGGTCGGCTCGTCGGCGAACAGGATCCTGGGCTCGTTGGCGAACGCGCGCGCCAGGCCGACGCGCTGCTGCTCGCCGCCCGACAGCTCCGCCGGGTAGTGATCGGTGCGCCGCTCGAGCCCGACCCGCCCGAGCAGCTCGCGCGCCCGCAGCTCGGCGACCGCGGGCTCGGGCGCGCGTCCGCGCGGCAGCAGCTCGAGCGGGACCAGCACGTTCTCGAGCGCGGTGAGCGTCGGGACCAGCTGGAAGGTCTGGAACACGAAGCCCACCCGCTCGGCGCGCAGCTGCGCGCGGCCGTCCTCGTCGAGCCCGGCCAGCTCGATCCCGTCGAGCCGGACGTCGCCCTCGGTCGGCCGGTCGAGCCCGGCCAGCAGTCCGAGCAGCGTCGTCTTGCCGCTGCCGGACGGCCCCAGCACGACCACGACCTCACCCGACGCCACCTCGAGGTCCACCCCGCCGAGCACGGTGAGAGTCTCGCCGCCCGAGGGGCGCGAGTAGCGTTGAGTGAGGTTGCGAGCGACGATCATCCGCGATGCGACGGTGGGTCCGACAGGTAAGCACCCGAGCGGGACGCAGGACCCAACACTACTTCCTGCCGGGGCTGCGCGCACGGCGCGAGCCGATCGCAGCGTGGGTCTCGTTCGCGGTGTGCGCCGCCCTTGCGCTTGCGTGCGGCGAGCCCGAGCCGCGAGCCGCGGTGCCGGCCGCGGCCGCTGCGGCCGAGCTGGAGCCCACAGCCGAGCTGCCGGTCGTGCTGTTCCTCGGCACGAGCCTCACCGCGGGCTACGGACTGGCCTCCGAGGAGGCGTTCCCCGCACTGGTCCAGCAGCGGATCGACCAGGCGGCCCTCCCCTATCGCGTCGTCAACGCGGGCGTCAGCGGCGACACGTCGGCGGGCGGCCGGCGGCGGATCGACTGGCTGCTGCGGATGCCGGTGGCCGTGCTGGTGGTCGAGCTCGGCGCCAACGACATGCTGCGCGGACTGGGCATCGAAGCGTTGCAGGACAACCTGGAGAGCATCCTCGAACGCACGCGCGACGCCCATCCCGGGGTCCGCTTCCTGATCGCCGGCATGCGCGCCGCCCCCAATCTCGGGACTGCCTACGCGCAGCAGTTCGACGCCATCTTTCCGGCGCTCGCCGAACGCTACGACTCCGCGCTGATTCCGTTCCTGCTCGATGGCGTCGCGGCGGTCCGGCACCTGAACCAGCCCGACGGCATCCACCCGACCGCCGAGGGTCACGCAGTGATCACCGACACGGTGTGGCGCGCACTCGAACCGATCCTGCAAGACGACTGAGATCGGAGCCCGCGAATCTTCCGATCCGCGTATCATCGCCGCCCTCATGACCACGGCTTCACCTGCCTCGTCCGAGCGGCTCCCGGTGACGGCACTCGTCGGCTACGGGCTTGCCGCAGTACCGGGCCAATTCATGTACGTGCTCATCCTGATCATGTACCTGAAGTACGCAGTCGACGACCTCGGCGCGTCGGCCAGCGTGGTCGGCATGATCTTCCTCGCCGCCAAGCTGTGGGACGCGGTGTCCGACCCGATGGTGGGCAACCTGAGCGACCGTACCCAGCACCGGCTCGGGCGCCGGCGGATCTGGCTGTACGTTTCCGCACCCCTGTTGTGCATCTTCGGGATCACGACCTGGCTCCCGCCGGACGGGCTCAGCGACCTGTGGCTCTCGGCCTGGATCGCCGTGTCGGTGCTCGGCTTCTACACGGCCTACACCTGCTTCCAGGTGCCGCACATGGCTCTGGGGGCCGAGCTCACGCTCGACCGCCAGGAGCGCAACAAGGTCTTCGGCACTGGCCAGGTCATGCGCACGCTCGGCATGTTCGCAGCCGGCACCGGCGGGGTGCTGCTCGTCCAGCAGGGCACGACGGCCGCCGCAACGATGGCGATCGTCGTCGGCGTTCTGACCGTGTTGCTGATCGTCAGCGGCGTGTCGCTGCTGCCGCCAGAGCGCGCCGAACACATGGGCCGCGGCGGCGACAATCCGTTCCGAGCGGTTCGCGACGTGCTCAGCAACCCGCACGCGCGGCTGCTCCTGTTCGTCTTCTTCATCGAGAGCATCGGCTCGGGCGGCATCGGCGTGCTCACGCCCTTCGTGATCGAGTACGTCATGAAGATGCCGGACATCGTCGCTCCGATGCTAGGCGTCTACATGGTATCCGCGCTGGTGGCGGTACCCTTCTGGGTCTGGCTCGGACGCTTCTTCGAGAAGCGCCACCTGTGGCTCTACGCCATGGTCCAGGGCGGCGTCGGCTATGGACTGATCTTCTGGGTCGGCGAGGGGAGCTGGGAGCTGATGGCCGTCTCGTCGATCCTGGCCGGAACCGCGGGAGCGTGCGGCAGTACTCTCGGCCAGGCGCTCAAGGCCGAGATCATCGACTTCGACGAGTACCGCACGGGCGAGCGCAAGGAGGGCGCCTACTTCGCGGGCTGGAGCTTCGTCTCGAAGCTCGCCGGCGGTGTCATGATCGGTGTCGTCGGTGTCTCACTCGATTGGTCCGGCTACGTGGAGAACGCCGCCGAGCAGAGCGAAACCGTCAAGCGCACCATGATCTATCTGATGGGCGGCGTCCCGATGATCGGCTACGCCATCGGAAGCCTCGCCTTCACGCGTTTCGGGCTGAGCGAGGCCGAGCACGCGCGCATGCGGGCCGAGCTCGACGCCCGCACGCCCGGAGAGGGAGAGCTGCCGTGACGACGACCGTCCGCGCCGAGTCGCGCTGTGTGCTCCGCACGATCGATTGCTGGGAGAAGCTGCGTGACCTCTCGCTCGCGAAGCACTACGTCCCGGGCGTGAGCGAGATCGAGTTCGTTTCGCCCAGCCGTACGGGGCTCGGCACCAGCCGGATCGCCCACTCGAGTGCCGGCGCCCTGCACGAAACCGTCATCGAGTGGAATGAAGGCGAAGGCTTCCTGCTGCGCCTGCACCGGGGCGACAAGCCGCCGCGTCCGATGAAGGACGCCCACTTCCGGTACGCGATCGAGCCGGACGGCGTCTCGACCCGGATCGTCCTCAGCATGACCTACACGTTTAGCGTCGGACCGTTCGGTCCGCTGATCGAGCGGCTCGCGCGCGTGCCGATGCAGCGCAACATCGATCGGATCGCGCTGCGACTGGCGCGCTACTGGGAAACGGGCAGCGCCGACGAGTAGCGCTCGCCTGCTAGGCGAGCGCCGCACCGTCCATGCGGATCTGCTCGCCGTTGATGTGCCGGCCGTCGTCGGACGCGAGCATCGCGATGACCGAGGCGACCACCTCGGGACCGTCCGGACCGCGCATGCTGTTCTGGCGCATCAGCTTCTGGAAGTCGATGCCGTCGGGGAAACCCTGCGAGGTCATCGGCGTCTTGATCGATCCGGGGCACACGCAGTTCGCGCGGATGCCGCGGTCGCCGAACTCCACCGCGATCGCGCGGGTCAGCGCCAGCACACCGCCCTTGCTGGCGGAGTAGGCCGCTCCGTAGGGCAGACCCTTCTCCCCGGCCGTAGATGCCGTGTTGACGATGTTACCGCCCGATTCGAGCAGGTGGGGAAGCGCCTCCTTGCACATGCGGAAGGTGCCGGTGAGGTTGATATCGATGACGCGCTGGAACTCCTCGACCGGAAACTCGGCGAGATGACCGTAGCGGAGGATCCCCGCGACGTTGCAGAGCACGTCGAGCCTGCCAAAGTGCTCGACGGCCGCGCCGACCGCCTGCGCCACGTGCGCGTCGTCGCCAACATCGCAGTGCAGAGCGCGCGCCTCGGCGCCGACCTTGCGGCACAGCTCTGCCGTCTCGCTCGCATACTCGTCCTGGACGTCGCACAGCAGGAGCTGTGCCCCCTCGGCGGCGAGCCGCTCCGCGGTCGCGCGGCCGATTCCCGACGCGGCCCCGGTGATCAGGACCGCCTTGCCTTCGAATCGCTGCATCGCTCCACTCCCTTCACCGCGGGTCGGCGGGCGCGTAGACTACAGCAGTCGACACGAACCGCGGCTTTCGTTTTCCTGCCTCGCCAGGGCCCGCCCTGCCAGGACTCGCAGCGGGAGCCGTCGCTGCTGGAGACTTCAGCGAGGAACGCACGGTGGACGAGTACCCGGTCAAGGTCGGAAGCATGCTGTTCACGCTGGTCGAGCCACACCACGGGCACGAGATCGCCTACAACCGCTGGTACGAGCGAGATCACTTCTACGCGGGCTGCCTGATCGGACCGTGGCTGATGGCGGGCAAGCGCTTCGTCGCCACGCGCGCGCTGAAGGATCTGCGCTTCCCGGCGGACTCTTCCGTCGCCGTCCCGCTCGACGCCGGCTCGTACCTCGCCATCTACTGGGTGCACGAGGGTCGCCACGACGACCACTTCGCCTGGGCCAGCGAGCAGGTGCACGAGCTCTACCAGCACGGCCGCGGCTTCGCCGAGCGCACACACGTGCATACGATCCTCGCGAGCTACGCCGAAACGACCTACCGCGACGACGACCCGGTTCCGATCGAGCTCGCACTCGACCATCCCTATGGCGGGCTGGTGACCGTGTTCATCGACCGCGCCGACGGGGTGTCGCACGCTGACCTCAACCGCGAGCTGCGCGCGGACGCGCTTCCGGCGTTGCTGGCCAACTCCCCGATCGCCTGCGCCGCCGCCTGGCTGCCGATCTCGCGCGAAGGCGACGTGACGCAGAACTCGCCGATGGATCTGGGCAGCGACCCCGGCGGCCCGGAGCGGTCGATCCAGCTGTGCTTCGTGGAGGAGGATCCGCGCGAGGTGTGGCCGCGCTTCGTCGACTACGCCGCGGCGATCGAGAGCGCGGGGCTGGGGCACGTCGCGCTCGCGGCGCCGTTGATTCCGACCCTCGTCGGCACGGACCGCTACACCGACGAGCTGTGGTAGGCGCGCCGGATCACATGCGATAGATGAAGTGCAGGGCCAGCGAGCCGTAGCGCGCGTAGCGCACGATCCCGCCCTGCCCGAGCTGATAGCTGCCCTCGAGCTCGATGACGAAGTGCCGGGTCGCGTGGTACGCGACACCGCCCCCGAGCCGCCCGACGAAGCCCAGGTCGCTCTCGAACGGCTTCTTGACGGCGGGGTCGACCACCTCCGAGTTGATCCAGTGCGCGCCGAGTCCGCCCAGTAGATAGGGCTCGAGGGAATGCCAGCGCTGCTCGAGCGGGTACAGCTTCGCGTTGAACACGAACAGGTGGGAGTCGATCTCGACGTCGGGGCTGCCTCGGGTCGAGTCGAACCCTTCGAGAAACTCGTACAGGAACTCCACGCCGAGCCAGGACCGAGCGCGATAGCCGATCTGCACGTGGGCGCCCGCGCTGTCGTCGAACTCGGGGTCGACACCCGGTCCCAGGATCGACGCCATTCCGAGGTTGTCGCTGTCGAGCGAGAAGTTCTCGAAGGCGTAGACCGCACCGAGCCCGAAGTACGCGCCCGGCTCGAACTCGCCGCCGGTCTCGGCCGCAGCCGAGGCCGCGGCCAGCCAGACCCCCAGCAGAACTCCTCCGAACGTCCCGCGCATCCGTTCCCCCTCTGGCATGCCGGCGGGAGCATAGTGGATCGCCGCGATCGGGCCGGCGCAGCGCGACGACTACCCTCCGGCCCGGGAGAGGACGCCCTTGGCGTTCGGGACGGATGTCGCCGTAATCGGCGGCGGCGTGAGCGGGCTAGCCTGCGCGGCGGAGCTCGCGCGGCGCGGTCGCTCGGTGGTCGTGCTCGAGCGCCACGGCGCGGTCGGCAGCGAGACCTCGTCGCGCAACAGCGAAGTCATCCACGCGGGAATCTACTATCCCGCCGATTCGCTGAAGGCGCGCGCCTGCGTCGAGGGGCGCGAGCTTCTCTACCAGCGTTGCGAGCGGTACGGAATCGGCCACGCCCGTCTGGGCAAGCTGATCGTCGCAACCTCGGACGACCAGCTGAACGAGCTCGGGCGCATCGCGCAGCGCGCCGTGGCCAACCGGGCCGGCGACATCGCCGAGCTCGATGCCGGGCAGGTCCGGCGCCTCGAGCCCCGCGTCCGCGCGATCGCCGCGGTCTGGTCGCCGAACACCGGGATCGTCGACGCCCACGCGCTGATGCGAAGCTACCAGGCGGAGCTGGAGTCGCAGGGTGGGACCGTCGTCACCCACACCCGCGTCGAGGCGATCAACGCGCGCAGCCACGGGTGGTCGATCCGCACACGCGGTGCCGACGACGCGCCGTTCGACCTCGACTGCGAGTCGATCGTCAATGCCGCCGGACTCGAGGCGGACTCGATCGCCGCCATGGCGGGGCTCGATGTGGACGCACTGCGCTGGAGGATCCGCCTGTGCAAGGGCGACTACTTCGCCGTGGCGCCCGGGCTTGGAAGGCTCGCGACCCGCCTCGTCTACCCCGTCCCCAGCGGAGACGGCGGGCTGGGCGTACACCTGACGGTCGATCTCGGGGGACGCTTCAAGCTCGGGCCGGATGCGCACTACGTCGACGAAGTCGACTACCGCGTCGATCCGGCCAAGGCGGATGCCTTCGCCGCTGCGGCCGGCAGGTTCCTGCCCGAGATCGACGCCGCGCATCTGACGCCCGAGATGGCGGGCGTCCGTCCCCGGCTGCAGGGTCCGGACGATTCGTTCCGCGATTTCGTGCTCGCGGAGTCGTCGCCCCGGAAAGCTGGCGCCATGGTGCATCTGATCGGGATCGAGTCGCCGGGTCTGACCGCGGCGGGCGCGCTGGCGCGCATGGCGGCGGACCTGTGCGAAGGCCGCAGCCTCGACTGAGCCTGGCGCGCCTGCGGCGCGTCATTCACGCCGCGATCGTCAGGGCTGCCGACGGGCGCCGCCGGGGCCTCGCCGGCGCGCTGCGACGATGTCGTTCCACTCGGCAATGCAGCTTGCTCCAGCGACCAGCACGATGCTGCCGAGGAAGACGCCGATGCCGGCCTGCGGGCTCAGATCCCAACCGGGGGCCGGGCCCTCGAGCGCCCGCGCGACGACCCAGGAGGATGCGAAGACGGCGTACCACACCGCGTACCAGACGATGGATTCCCAGTTCTGTGTGCTTCCGGTGCGCGCGCTCTGGATCAGCCAGATCATCGGCAGCCCACACAGGATGGCGCCCAGCCAGCCCTCAGCCGGGTGACGCACAGCCTCGTGCAGAAAGGCGGCAACCAGGAAGGCGCCAATCAGCCCCGCCAGGTACCGGACCGGAGTCGAAAGAGTGTGGTTCCCGAACGGCTGCGCGAGCGAAGCGAAGGTCATCTATCACCAATCGGCGCGAGCGAGCCAATCCTTAGGCCAGTCCGTCGGCTCCTGCTGCTCAC
>JAYZFK010000023.1:0-12974 GCA_036336835.1 Myxococcota bacterium
GGGCCCGCCAGCGCATTCCACAGGCGCAGTCCGACAGCGGCTCCGATCGAGGCGGCCCAGGCCGCGCGCAGGGCCATGGACGAAGGCTACCGCGCCTGCGCTGGCGCTCGCTGGGAGCGCGGGATCAGCGTGCGGAGACTCCGAGTCGGGTGAGCGCGGCGAGGATGGTCTCGGGCCGCGGTCGGACGCGCCAGTTGTCGGTGAGGTCGCGCCAGCCCACGGCGCCGTTGCGGACGATGAAGGTGGCCGGGCGCGGAACGGTGGCGCCCTCCGGCCCCGCACCGGGGTGCTCGAGCCCGAACGCGCGCGTCAGCGCGAGGCCGGCATCGGACAGGATCGGGAAGTCGAGCCCGAGGCGCTCGACCACACCGAGGTTGCGCTCCACGGAGTCCGGGCTCACCGCGACGACAGCGACGCCGCGCTCGCGGAACTCGGACAGGCTCAGCTGCAGACCCCGCAGCTCGGTCATGCAGAAGGGTCACCAGTGGCCGCGGTAGAAGACGAGCACCACGTCGCCGCGCGCCAGCTGCGCGAGATCCACGGGTTCGTCGAGGTGACTCGACAGCGTCAGCGCCGGGACCGGCTCGCCCGTCGGCAGGGCCGATGCGGCATCCGGCACGCCGTAGGACTCGAAGAAGCAGTAGTAGACCAGGATCACCGTGCAGAGACTCGACAAGGAGAGGCCCGCCACGGCAGCCGCGCGCCGCGCCGCGCCGCCGCGCGACCAGGCGCGCGGCAGTGCCCTCGCCGATGCCGCGACGGCTCCGCCGAGGATTGCCAGGTTGAGCCAGGGGAAGTCGCTGAGTGTCGGCCAGCGAACGATCAGGGTGAAGTAGCTGGCAACGCCCAGCACGGCGATGAGCGGTCCCAGCCAGAGGCCCCGGTTGTGCTGTGCTTCCGACATGGGCGCGCAGTCTAGCTCGGGAATCTCGATCAACGGCCGGGATTGTTGGCTGCAACTCCGCGCGCGGGGGGACGCGGCTACCATCGGAGTATGACGTCGGCTGTGCCTCCGTCACGAGCCCGCGGCGGCGATTGGGCGCCGCTCGCGGTTGCCGCAGTGTTCTCTGCGCTCGGCTACCTGTGGCTCGATCAGCACGGGGTCGCGCTGTCGCGCGACTCGACCCACTACCTCGGCGTGGCCGTCGACCTGCGCTTCGCCGGTTTCGAGCTGCCTGCCGAGCCCGCGTACCCCATCGGCTACCCGCTGCTCGTCGCGCAGCTGATGCGGTTCGAGCCGTTTGCCGCCGATGCGGCTCGCACGCTCTCCTGGCTCTCTTACGTGTTGCTGATCTCGTGCGCGGCGGCGCTCTTCCGCCGCGTCGCCGATCCGCTCCCCGCCAGCCTCGGCGTCGCGGTGCTCGCGACCCTTCCGCCGATCGTCGCCCAGCACGGCTACGCCCTGTCGGGCGCGCCGTTCGGGGCGCTGATCCAGCTGCACGTGCTGCTCGTCGCGCTGCACGCGCGGGCGCGCGGGCGTTCGAGGACCGCCTGGCTGGCGGCGGCCGCGGCGACGCTGGGGCTCGCAACCATCGTGCGCGTAATCGGTTACGCCGGAATCGTGGTGTTCACGGGCTACGTCCTGTGGCTCGCGATCGATCTGCGCCGGCGTCCGCACGAGCTCGCCGCACTCCTGCTGCCACACTCGCTCTGCTACCTGCCTCCGCTCTCCATCGCGCTGGCCTATTCGGTGATCGGGCGGCCGGTGCACGGCTACCGCGGGGGCTCGCAAGAGGCGTTCGGGCTGAACGTCGAGCGCGCGATCGAGGCGCTCACTCTCGACCTCGGGGCGATGTTGCTCGTGCCTGTGTTGCTGGGCATCGGATTGTTCGCCTGGCGCGTGCTTCGCCGCGATGCGGAGGCGGCGCCGGATCTTCGTCCGCCGGTCGCCGTACCGGTCGGCTATGCGGTCGCGATGCTCGTCGTCTATCTGTGCGCGATCGTGGCCGCAGCCACGCTGACCAAGGTGTCACCCGTCGGGAGCCGCTTCTTCGCACCCTATTACGGCCTGGTTCTGGTCGTCGTGCTCGGGGCCGCGGGTCTCGCGCCGTTGCGGGCGCGTCGAGCGATCTCGCTGGCGGTGTCCCTGGCGCTGCTCGCCGTGGTGGTTTCCAGCGCCCGAGAGATCGAGGCGGGCCATCGGAGCCTGGCGCGCATTGCCGCCGGGCGGCCGTTTCACTTCCAGCAGGGCTTCGCCGCGAGCTCGAGCGCCAGGCCGCTGCGCGACTTCCTGGGCGAGCTGGGTCGCGGGGACGAATCGACGAGTCTGAGCGTGCTGGCCCCGCTCCCGCGCCGCGGTCACCACAAGGAGGGCGCTCGTTCATTGCTGTTCGTGCGCGACGCCTTGGCCTCGCCGGTGGAGTCGGCTCGCTTCGAGCGCCTCGGGCCGGGTCGCTGGCGGTTGCGGCTGGGCGACGCACCCGAGCAGGCTGGCTTGCTCTACCTCGGGCTGCCCCTCGACTCGGAAACCGATCTCACCATCGAGCGCACGCTCGCCGCCGTCGTCCAGGTGATGGCGGCCAGCAGTCGGGCTTCGCACTGGCTGCTGGTTCCTGCGCAGGTCGACGCGATCCAGCACGTGACGGCGATCGAGGGTGTGCCGCTGCGCGTGGCGGAGCGGCGTGAGCTCGGGGCCTATCGCGGCTACCGGTTCGCGCTCGCGCGCTGAGGCCGCGCCGGGCTGGCGGCACCGGCTCGCGCCTGCGGCGGCCACGCGGACCAGACCAGCAGTGCGATCCAGCCGATCCCCGTCCAGCCGACCAGGAGGTTCGCGACCAGGATCAGCCCGATGGCATCGCGTCCGCGGGCCGCGGCCGCCAGGAAGGGAGCCAGGTAGAGCGTGAGCAGGAAGAAGGGAAGAAGCTCGACCATGGTAGTGCGAGGATAGGCGTCCCAGTTGACAGGAGCACGCAGCACAAGGTTGCGTGCGGGGAGACGTCCTGGCGACGCGGCCGTCGGCTACAGACGCGGTTATCGTCTCGCTGCGTGACTCCGGATGTCCTTGCGAGCACATCCGTTGCGAGACGCGGGAAGGAGTCAGATGGCGCTTTCGGTGATCGGAGCTGGCTTCGGGCGCACCGGCACGCTCTCGCTGAAGCAGGCGCTCGAGACGCTCGGCATTGGCCGCTGTTACCACATGCGGGAGGTCCTCCGAAACCCGGATCACGTTGCGGCGTGGGACCAGATCGCCGACGGGGCCCAGGGCCATTGGGACGATCTGCTCGACGGCTATGCCGCAACGCTCGACTGGCCGGCCTGCCGCTATTGGCGCGAGCTCGCCGATCACTACCCCGATGCGAAGATCCTGCTCAGCGTGCGCGACCCCGACAGCTGGTACGACAGCGTGCACGAGACGATCTACCAGTTCCTGAAGGGTGACGAGGTTCCCGGTAGCCCGACGACGGAGCCGCTGCGGGAGATGGCGCGCAAGACCGTGCTGCAGCGCACGTTCGATCACCGGTTCGAGGTCCGCGCGCACGCGATCTCGGTATTCGAGCGGCACAACGATGCCGTGCGGGCCGCGTTCGACGGAGATCGTCTGCTGGTCTGCCGCGCGTCGGAAGGTTGGGAGCCACTTTGCGACTTCCTGGGCGTGCCGATTCCCGCCCAGTCGTTCCCACACGTCAATCGACGCAGCGAGCTGCGCGAGTCGATCGGCGCCTGAAGCGTTCGAACGGCGCACTGTGCCGGCCGCAGGAGGAGACATCATGTCCGGACCGCTCGAAGGGTTTCGTGTGCTCGACCTCGGCCAGCTGATTGCAGGCCCGTGGGCGGCGACGATGCTGGCCGACCAGGGAGCCGACGTCATCAAGCTCGAGCGCCCCGGAATGGGCGATTTGTTTCGCTATGTGGGCAGCAGCCGCAACGGGATGTCGGGCATGTTCCACCTGCTGAACCGCGGCAAGCGCTCGCTGGCGCTCGATCTCGGACGTCCGGAGGGCGTCGAGGTGTTCCTCGCGCTCGCGCGCACCGCGGACGTGATCGTCCAGAACCTGCGACCGGGAGTCGTCGACAGGCTCGGGGTCGGATATCAGGCGGTGCGGGCGGTGCGCGACGACATCGTCTACCTCTCGCTGTCCGGCTTTGGACCGGAGGGCCCGTACTCCCAGCGCGGCGCCTATGACAACGTGATCCAGTCGTATTCAGGCCTCGCGGACGCCCAGGCGAATCCCGAGACGGGCGAGCCCGAGTTCGTCCGGCAGCTGCTCACCGACAAGCTCACGGCGTGGGCAGGCGCCCAGGCGGTGACCGCCGCGTTGCTGTCGCGTGCGCTCGGCCGCGGGGGGCAGCACGTCGAGCTGGCGATGCTCGACGCGGCGATCTCGTTCATGTGGCCGGATCGAGCCGGTCATCGGACCCTGCTGGGCGAGGGCATCGACGAGCAGCCGCCGCTCGGTCCCAACTTCAAGCTGCTCGAGCTGGCGGACGGATACGGCACGGCGACGGCCTTCACCGACGCTGAGTTCGCGGGTCTGTGCCAGGCGCTCGGTCTCGCGGATGTGGCCGCCGATCCGCGGCTCTCGAGCACCGCGGTGCGCATGCAGAATCTCGACCACCTCACGGCCACGTATCGCGATGCCATCGGTCCGGCCGCCGCAAAGCTCGACCGCGAGACATTCGAGCGCGAGCTGGTCGCCCAGGACGTTCCACACGGCGTGGTGCGCAGTATCGATGAGCTCCACACCGATCCCCACATCGTCGCTACCGGCGTGTTCGTGGAGCGCGATCACGCGATCGCCGGCCGGCTGCGTGAGCCGCGCCATCCCGCCCGCTTCCACGGGACGCCGCTGGACGGTGTGGGCGATGCCCCGGCGCTCGGCCAGCACAGCGACGAGATCCTGGCCGACATCGACCTGGGCGCGCGCACGGCCGAGCTCCGATCGTCGGGTGTCGTCGGCTAGGGACAGGCTCCTAGCCGAGGTGGGTGCGCCCGTCTGCGATGCGTACGCGTCCCTCGGCAATCGCGCGGATCGCCGCCGGCACGAGTCGCCGCTCGGCGGCGCGAACGCGCGCCGCGAGCGTGTCCGGCGTGTCGGATTCGAGCACCGGCACGGCTTCCTGCATCAAGATCGGGCCGTGGTCGTATTCCTCGTCGGTGAAGTGGACCGTGGCGCCGGAGACCTTGACGCCCTTTGCGAGCACGGCCTCGTGCACGCGCGCGCCGTAGAAGCCCGGTCCGCTGAACGCCGGAATCAGTGCCGGGTGGACGTTGATCACGCGGCCTTCGTACTTGCCGCGCAGCTGGAAGAGTGACAGGAAGCCCAGCAGTGCGATCAGGTCGAACTCGTACTTGGCGAGCTCGCTGTGAAGCGCGTCGTTGAAGGAGTCGATGTCGCGCAGCTGCTTGCGCGCGACGGCGACCGCGGGCACCCCGCGGCGGCGGGCCCGCTCGAGGCCGAACGCTCGCTCGCGCGAGGCAATGACGACGGCCACTTCGGCCGGAAGTCCCCGGTCGATGTGGTCGAACAGGTTCTCGAGGCTGGTCCCGTCACCCGACAGCAGGACGGCGACTCGGAGCTTGTCGGGCACGCGCTCACCCGTCCCCGAATAGACGCCGGTGGATCTCACGCGTCGCCGGGGAGCGGTTCAGGGTGTAGAAGTGGATGCCGGGTGCGCCGTTGTCGATCAGGTCCCGGCACTGCTCACTGGCCCAGCGCGTTCCGATCGCGGCCACGGCCGCGTTGTCGTCTGCGACCTGGTCGAGCTCGCGCTCGAGCTCTTGCGGGATCCGAGCATTCGCCAGCGTCGCCATGCGCTTGATGTTGGAGGCGCTCACCACCGGCATGATGCCGGGGACGATGGGCACCTCGATGCCGGCCGCTCGCGCGCGCGCGACGAACGCGTAGTAGTCGCGGTTGTCGAAAAACAGCTGGGTGATCAGGAAGTCCGTTCCGGCGCGCACTTTGCGAACGAGGTTCGCGAGATCCTCGGCCGCGGACGTCGCCCTCGGGTGGACCTCGGGATAGCAGCCGCCCCCGATCGCGAAGCTCCAGGGACCGGAGCGGATGAACTCGACGAGCTCGTTCGCGTAGCGGAAGTCGTCCTCTGCGGGCTCGGAGTCGGCGGCGTCGAGGGGCGGGTCGCCGCCGAGCGCGAGCACGTTCTCGATGCCCGCTCGCTCGAGGTCATCGAGCAGTCCGGCGATCTCGGCGCGGCCGAGGCTGGCGCAGGGCAGGTGGCACATGGCCGTGATGCCGAGCTCGTTCTCGATCTGTTTGACGATCTCGACGGTCTTGTCTCGCGTGCTGCCGCCGGCGCCCATCGTCACCGAGACGAAAGAGGGTCCGATCCGCTTCAACTCCTCGATCGTTCGCAGCAGCGAGGTGTAGCCCTTGTCGGTCTTCGGGGGGAAGAACTCGAACGAGATCACGGCCTTGTTGTGGCCGTACAGCTCGGCGATTCGCATGCCGCCAGTCTACCACCGGTCACCATTGACGCACCGAGGTGCCGCGGCGAGACTGCCGTGCCCGTGGAGGAAGCATGTCGATTCTGGTGACCGGCTCGGTGGCCTTCGACCACATCATGGTGTTCGAGGACTTGTTCAAGAATCACATCCTGCCAGACAAGGTGCACGTCCTGAACGTTTCGTTCCTGGTGCCAACGCTCGACAAGCGCTGGGGCGGAACCGCGGCAAACATCGCCTACAACCTGCGCATCCTGGAAGAGGATCCGATCGTCCTGGCCACCGCCGGGCGCGACTTCGCTCCGTACCGGAATCGCTTTGCCGAGTGCGGGATCCGTGCCGAAGATGTGCGGGTGCTCGAGGACGCAATGACGGCGCAGGCCTTCATCACCACGGATCTCGATGACAACCAGATCACCGTGTTCCATCCCGGAGCCATGGACCGCGCGCACGAGGCGCCGATCGATTCGGTCGCTGGGATCGATCGCGTGACGGTTGCGATCGTCGGCCCGAACGGCAAGCAGGCGATGATCGATCACGCGCGAGAGCTCAAGGCGCGCGGCATCCCCTGTGTGATCGATCCAGGTCAGGGCCTTCCCATGTTCGATGGGAAGGAGCTCCAGACCCTGCTCGGCGGCGCGGTCCTGTACGTGGTCAACGACTACGAGTGGGCGCTGACGCTCGACAAGACGGGCCTCGCCGAGGAGGCGATTGCCGAGCGCGTAGGCGCTGTCGTGGTGACGCGCGGAGATCAGGGCTCCCTGCTGCTGCGGGGCGGTACGGGTGCGGTCGAGCTCGAGGCCGGCCGCTGCGAGGTCCCGGCCGTGCACGCGGAGCGCGTGGTCGACCCGACGGGCTGTGGCGACTCCTATCGCGCCGGGCTGTTGCACGCGCTCCATCGGGGCCTGTCGCTCGAGGTGGGGGTGAAGCTCGGATCGCTTCTCGGTGCGCTCAAGGTTGCGTTACCCGGGCCCCAGAGTATTCCGCTCGAGCCCGACGCATTCCGCGCGCGCTACGAGCGGGAGTTCGGCGAAGGCTTCTGATGTCGGCTGTGCCGCCCCGCGCACGCCGGCGCGATCTCATCTGGTTCGCCGCCGGGGTCGTCCTGCCGGTGCCGTGGGTCGTAGCCGAATCGTTCGGCGGTCTGGGCATCGATCCGCTCTGGATCGCGCTGCTCGCGGGCCTGGCGATCCTGGGCGCGGCCTTCATGTTGTCGTGGTCGTGCGAGGTGGCGGAGCGCGACATCCCGCAGGCGCTCGCCCTGTTGGTGCTGGCGCTGGTGGGTGTACTGCCGGAGTACGCGGTCGATCTCGCTTTTGCCTGGCGGGCAGGGATCGATCCGGAGTGGGCGCAGTACGCCGTCGCCAACATGACGGGCGCCAACCGGCTGTTGATTGGCGTCGGCTGGACGTTCGTCGTCCTGGTCGGGTGCAGCGCCAGCCGCTCGCCGTCGCTCGCCGTCGATCCGCGCCAGCAGCTCGAAATCCGCTTCCTGATCTGGGCGACACTGTACTCGTTCCTGATTCCTCTGAACGGACAGATCGACTGGCTCGACACGCTCGTGTTGTTTGGACTCTTTGCGGCCTATGTCGTGGCCGCCACTCGCAGCCACGAAAACGTCGAAGAAGAGTTGCTGGGGCCGGCACTGCTGATCGATCTGCACTTCAGCGATGGTGCACGTCGCCTGTGGGCGCTCGGCCTGTTCGTGGCCGCCGCGTACGCGATCTGGGTTTCCGCCGAGCCGTTTGCGGAGAGCCTGGTCCACGTGGGCCGCAACTACGACGTCGATGAGTTCCTGCTGGTCCAGTGGATCGCGCCGCTGGCCTCCGAGTCGCCGGAGTTCGTGGTGGCGGTCTTGTTTGCCATGCGCTTGCGGGGCTCCGTCGGGATCGGCGCTCTGGTGTCGTCCAAGGTCAACCAGTGGACGTTGCTGGTCGGCTCGATCGCGGTCGCATTCATGCTGTCCGCGGGCAGCTGGTCCGGCCTGCCGCTCGACGAGCGTCAGACCTCGGAGTTGTTCCTCACCTCCGCGCAGTCGCTGTTTGCGGCCGTCCTACTGGCGGATCTCGATTTCTCGAGGCGCAAGGCTCTGGTGCTCTTCGTCCTGTTCGCGCTGCAGTTCTCGTTTCCCGAGACGCACGATGCCTTCACCTGGATCTACCTGGGACTCGCGGCCTCCTATCTGGCGTTCGGCCCGCCCGCAAGCCGGCGTGCTTTCTTCCGGCTCGTGGCCTCCTGGCCGGCGCGCCGGCGCGGTGCGCTCTGACGCGTTGGCCTTCGACTCCAGCGGTTAGGGATGGACGACCGCGGTCGAGATGTTGTCGCCGCTGCGCCTCTTGCGATGGGAGGCGTTGGCGCGCTCGGCCAGCTCGCGGGCCAGCCACTGATTGCGGCGTCCGGGCTCGATCTCTCGGGCGGCGGTGACGGCTTCGAAGACCGCAGCCGCCGGGTCGTCGAGGCCGATGCCGTTCTCGGAGAGGCCGTCGGATGCGAGCACGACCGCCCGGATGTCGCCGAGCGGCTCGAACCCGAGCGATGTCGCGTCGCGGTGCCAGCTCTCCGGGGGCTTGCCGAGGAAGTACCCACGACGGGACTCGTCGGCCCGCAGGCCGAGGTCGTGTGCCGCCGCAGCGTCGACGCGAAACGCGTGGCTGTCGCCCACGCAGCACCAGGCCCAGCAGCCCTCGCGCTGGCGAACGACCGCCAGCGAGAGGGTCGTTGGGGCGAGCGCGAGCTGGTGGGCAGCCCTGTATTCGTCGATCCCGCTTGCGGCCGCGCGGACGCCTGCATAGAGAAAGTCGCACCAGCCGGCTGCATCGAGCGACGGCGGTCGAGCCGCACAGGCCGCGGGTGCAAGCTCGGCTTCGATGCCTTCGATCAGCCGGCGCGCCCCGTACTCGCCGTTGTGGCCGTCGGCCAGTGCGACCAGCACGCCGCCTTCGCCGATCGCGAACAGGCAGGCGTCCTCGTTGGGATCGACGTAGTCGTAGACCTTGGGGGCGCCGCCGCGCGACAGCGCGATGGCGGCGGGACCCTCTGCAATCGTCTCGATCGTGCCCAGCCGATCGCAGTCGCGTCCTCGCAGCAGGGCCGAGCGCAAGGGGTCAGCTCGCCTGGTTCTCGGGGAGTGCCGACATGGCGGGCCAGTATACGGCCCCTGGGTGAAGCGTCGCCGCAACCCCCGTGTCAGTGCGGTGGTTCGACCAGGGCGCGTGGAGGAGTTCGCAGGGCCCGCACGACGCCCAGCTTCGCGAGTCCGCGCAGCAGGTACCAGGTGACGTCGATCTCCCACCAGAAGAAGCCGTTGCGGGCGGATGCCATGTAGCGGTGGTGGTTGTTGTGCCAGCCCTCGCCGAGCGTGAGCAGGGCGAGCCAGGCGTTGTTGCGGCTGTCGTCGCCGGTGTCGTAGCGGACGCTGCCGTAGCGGTGGGCCAGCGAGTTGATGGTGTAGGTCGAGTGCCAGAGCAGGGTGGTGGAGATGCTGAAACCCCAGACGAGGCCCGAAAACCCACCGACGGCCAGGCAGAAGACGCCCAGCGCGAGCGGCGGCACGAAGTGGTACCGGTTCAGCCACACGAGCTCTGGGAAGCGTGCGAAGTCGGCGATCTGGTCGACCTCGGTCTCGGACCAGCGCAGGTCGAAGACCCAGCCCTGGTGCGCATACCACAAACCTTCGCGTGGCGAGTGCAGATCCCCCGGCTGATCGGAGTAGCGGTGGTGACGTCGGTGACCGGAGGCCCACCAGAGCGGCCCCTTCTGGACTGCGCTGCAGCCGAGTGCTGCCAACGCGAACTGGAACACGCGCCCGGTGCGGTATGTGCGGTGGGCGAAGTAGCGGTGATAGCCGCCCGTGATCCCGAACATCCGCAGCCAGAAGAAGCCGAGGCACAGCGCGACGTCGAGCGTGCTGACTCCGGTCACGAGCGCGAGGGCGCAGCTGGCGTGGATGCCCCAGTACAGCCAGGCCGCGAGGTCGCCGTGTCGCAGCCAGGCGCCGTCCGGGTCGGCCTCGGGGGCCGCGGGCCGCTGCGCGGCGCTGCGCGGCGCAGCGATCGGCAGGGCGGACGAGCGCGGGGTTGTCGAGAGGGTCGATTCGATCGAGCTTGCCATGAGCTTCCTAGCGGGTACGGGTGGGCGCGTTGGGGGTTGCCGCGGTCCCGATCCGGGGATGTCGCGGAACCTACGGATCTAAGCGGCCGTCCGCAGCGCCGGCGGTGTGAAAGTTCGGTAAAAGCCGGCGACGCTGCCCTGCGCTAGGCTGCGCGCTCACGCGCTGCTTCCCCGGGGAGCAGTGGCCCCCCGCTATACCCGGCTCCATCTGCTCTTCGAGGACCCGACCATGTCGAGCCCGGCACCCGGTGCGACCGTCGCTCGTGAGGATCTGCGCAACCTGGCCGTCATCGCGCACGTGGATCACGGCAAGACCACGCTGCTCGATGGGCTGTTGCGCGTCACGGGCGTGTTCCGCGCGAACCAGAATGTGGCCGACCGCGTGATGGATTCGGGGGATCTCGAGCGCGAGCGCGGAATCACGATCCGATCCAAGAACACCGCGATCGACTTCGAGGGCGTGCGCATCCAGCTGGTGGACACGCCCGGCCACGCCGATTTCGGTGGCGAGGTCGAGCGCGTGCTCGGCATGGTCGACGCCTGCCTGCTGCTCGTCGACGCGGTCGAAGGCGTGATGCCCCAGACGCGCTTCGTGCTGAAGAAGGCGCTCGGTCACGGGCTGCGGCCCGTGCTGGTGATCAACAAGGTCGATCGTCCCGAGCAGCGCGCCGAGGCAGTGCTCGACGAGGTGTTCGATCTGCTGGTCGAGCTCGGGGCCAACGACGAGCAGCTCGATTTCCCGGTGGTCTACGCGTCGGCCAAGCAGCGCATCGCGTCGCTCGAGCTCGAGCCGATGCTCGACGGAACGGCGATGGACCTGCGCCCGCTGCTCGACGTCATCCTCGAGCACGTACCGTCGCCGCCGGTGGACGCCGACGCGCCGCTGCAGTTCCAGGCGGTGACGCTCGGCTGGGACGACTTTGTCGGGCGCCTGGTCATCGGACGCGTCGAGCGGGGCACGCTGCTGCGCGGCTCGATCCTCCAGCGTGTGAACGCCAGCGGTGCCCAGGAGACGTTTCGGGTCACCAAGCTGTTCGGGACACGAGGCCTCGATCGAGTCGAGCTCGAGCAGGCGCGCGCCGGCGAAATCGTCGTCCTGGCGGGGATCGACTCGGTCCAGATCGGTGACACGGTGTGTGAGCCCGGCTCGCCCGAGGCGCTGCCGCCGATCACGGTGGACCCGCCGACGATCCGTGTGCACTTCTCGATCAACACATCTCCCTTCGCCGGCCGGGAGGGACGCTTCGTCACCAGCCGACAGATCCGCGAGCGGCTCGAACGCGAGGCGCTCGGCAATCCGTCGGTCCGGATCGAGAGCACGAGATCGCTCGACACCTTCGAGGTTGCGGGCCGTGGCGAGCTGCAGATCTCGGTCCTGATCGAGACCATGCGTCGCGAGGGCTTCGAGTTCGCTGTGTCGCGGCCCGAGATCATCACCCGCGAGATCGACGGCGAGAAGTGCGAACCGGTCGAGGACGTCGTGATCGAGACGCCCGAAGCGTTTGCCGGCTCGGTGATGGAGAAGCTCCCACAGCGGCGCGGTCGGCTGGTGTCGATGGAGCTGCACGGCGACCGCAGGACCTTCACGTTCGTGGTGCCCAGCCGCGGGTTGTTCGGCTACCGCACCGAGTTCCTTACCGACACGCGCGGCGAAGGCCAGCTACACCGCACGGTGCACGGCTACGAGCCGTGGGCGGGCGATCTCGAAGCGCGCGGCATCGGTGCGATCGTGGCGACCGAGATGGGAAAAGCGACGACCCACGCGATCTTCGGCATCCAGGAGCGTGCGTCGCTGTTCGTGGCGGTCGGGGACGCGGTCTACGAGGGGCAGGTCGTCGGCGAGAATCGACGCCCCGGCGACATGAACGTGAACGTCTGCCGGGCGAAGAAGCACACGAACGTGCGCGCGGCCGGACGCGACGAGAACGAGCTCGTGACGCCGCCGCGCCGGCTCACGATCGAATCCGCGCTCGAGTGGATCGAGGAGGACGAGCTCCTCGAGGTGACACCAGAGTCGTTGCGGCTTCGCAAGCGGTTGTTGTCTCGGAGTCTTCGCAAGCGGTAACCTGGCCTGGGGCAGTTCGACACGACGGCGGGGTTGCGTTTGAGGCTTACTGCGGCGGAAGGGCTCGGTTATCGCTCGGATGGGCTGTTCGTTCGCGAGGCGGTGTTCTCCGGCGCGGAGATCGAAGAGCTTCGCGATGCTGCCGAGCGCGTTGTCCGGCTGGCGGCGGGCTCGCTCGGGAGCGGGGATCGGTACTCGATCGACGGCAATCGTTATGTCGAGGCGAACGATACGACGGTGCAGCTCGAGCACTCGCCCGGAAGCTCGACGATCCGGGTGATCGAGCCGTTCCATCATTTCGATCGCCGCTTCGAGCGGCTGGGCGGCGGTGCGCGGGGGGGGGGGCCCCGGGGGGGCGGGCGGGGGAGCGCCCCCGGGTGGCGGGGGGACGCCCAC
>JAYZFK010000024.1:0-75686 GCA_036336835.1 Myxococcota bacterium
GAGGCGGCACGGCTCCACGGCTGGATCGAGAGCGCGCTAGACGCGGGCGCCACCCTGCTGTGCGGCGGGAGCCGAGAGGGTGCGATGCTCGAGGCCACCCTGCTCGAGGCTGTTCCTCCTGGTCAGCAGGTGGTCTGCAAGGAGGCATTCGGGCCTGTCGCAGTCCTGTCGTCTTTCACCGACTTCGACGAGGCGCTCCGGGAGGTCAACGACTCGGACTTTGGCCTGCAGGCGGGTGTATTCACCCGGGATCTCTACAAGGCGGAGCGGGCCTGGAACGAGCTCGATGTGGGCGGTGTGGTGATCGGTGATGTGCCCTCCTGGAGGGTCGATCACATGCCCTACGGCGGTGTAAAGGAAAGTGGCATCGGGCGTGAAGGCGTTCGCTTCGCCATCGAGGACATGACGGAGATCCGCAACCTGGTGATACGCACCCCGGCCTGAGAGGCGCATAAGCCCCAACACACGACAGCAACGGCGGATAGGAAGCATAAGCGGTGTTTCGGCAGCACGTCCGAGTGTAGACGTGATGCAGAGACCCCGATGGAGCCCGAGGGGCCGCTCGCAGACTCAGCTGCGCGAGCGCATCGACCGGATCAGCTCGTTGATGCGCTTGCGCGCGTCCGCGGGCAGGCTGTCGAACTCGACGGCCATGCCGACCGGCTCGCCACCACTGCCATCGCTCAGGCGAACGATCTCCGCAGCGGCCTTGATCGGGTCGCTCGAGCCGGGCAGGAGGAACTGGAGGTCGACGGTCGTCCCGAGCGCCAGCGGGTCCTCGGTCTCGATGAAGAGACCGCCCTCGTTGATGTCGCGAGTGAACTCGGAGAACAGGTCGTCGACCGTCGAATACTCGATCTGCACGACCACTTCGGCTCGCTCGAAGCGGCGTCGATCGGCGCCACTAGAGCTTCCTTCGGTCTCGATACTGACCTTGGTCATCGCGACTCGCCCTCCTCCGCGCTCCAGCGCTCTCCGGGGTCTTATCGGACACATACGACTCGGGTCTTTAGCGCTGTCGCGCAAATCCTGCGCAAAGACCCCTCGGGAGCCCTGATTTCGCTAGCCGTCCACGAGATCGCCGGCTTCATCGAAGCTGTGGTAGCCGCGCTCGGCCACGATCACGTGGTCGACGACGCGGATCCCGAGCAGCTCGCCCGCCTCGCGCAGGCGGAGGGTCACGCTGCGGTCCTCGGCCGACGGGGTCGGATCTCCGCTGGGGTGGTTGTGCACCAGCACGATGGCCGCGGCCGCTCGCCGGATCGCCGGCCCGAACACCTCTCGCGGATGGACCAGGCTCGCCGTGAGGGTGCCCTGGGAGACCGTCACCTCGCCGAGGACGCGGTGTCGGCCGTCGAGCAGCAGGACCAGGAAGCGCTCGCACGCCGCGTCGCGCAGGCGGGCGGAGAAGTGACGGTGGACGTCCACCGGGCTGCGCAGCACAGCGCCGCGCTCGAGCCGGCGCGCCGCGCTGCGCCGCCCCAGCTCGCTGGCCGCGACGAGTGCTGCCGCCTTGGCCGGGCCGAAGCCAGGCAGCGCCTCCAGCTCAGCGAGCTCGGCGGTCGCCAGACCGCGCAGACCGCGGAACGCTTCGAGTGTGGCGGCCCCGAGCGCAAGGGCGCTGCGCGCGCCCGAGCCGGTCCGCAGCAGCAGGGCCACGAGCTCCGCATCGGACAGCGCAGCTGGACCGAGCGCAGCGAGCCGTTCGCGCGGCCAGTCGGCAAGAGCTGCAGCGCGGCGGGCTCGGATCGGGGGACGGGACGCGGTGGGCTCGATCGTACGCTCTGTCGAACCTGAACTCTTCGGGCCTCGGCGCACCGGGCTCTCCGCGGAACCGGGAGCCGGAGCGTAGCGCGGCCGGCAGCACCCGCGCCCACGGGGCCGCGTAGCGTGTCAGAGCGACGCCAGGCAGCTCTGCTCGGCGCCGCGTGCCTGGTCGACTCGCTCCACGAAGCCGGCCACGTCCTGCTCGGGCGCGACCAGGCTGCGCAGCGCTTCGATCGCATGGTCGCCCTCCAGGTGCTCGCTGAAGGTGCGCAGGATCGCCAGGAAGCCGATGGCCGAACCCGCCTGACTGAGCGCGGCGTCGAGCTCGATCGGGACGGATGGGTGATAGCGCGAGCCGTCCTGGAACTCGACGCGCCCACCGGGTGCGACCTCGCCCATGCGGCGCATGGCCGCCCGGACATACCGATCGGTGAACTCGCCGCGCGGCTCGAGTGCGCGCGACAGCGCACCCGCATCGAGCTGCGCGCGCAGCACGGCGTCGAAGCGCAGCGCGCAGGGCGAGAGATCGGACGCATCGAGCCGGGCCAACGCGCCGAGCGCTCGTTCCACCGCCGCCGCGCCGCGATCGCGCGGAACCAGATCGATCGCAAACACGTTGAGCTCGCGCGCGGCGTCGTACGCCTGTCGCGACCGCAGCTCGATCGAGCCGGCGTGCTCGGCGCGAAGCGTCACACGCACTGCCAGATCCTCACCGAGCTGCTGACCGAAGCTCTCCTCCACGAGTGCATTCTCGATACTCGACAGTGCCACCCCGGCGGCTTCGCTCATGCCGGACTCGGCCAGGAACACGGCAAAGCCGTCGTCTTGCTTCTGCAAACGCGGCTCGAGAAGCTCTTTCGTCATGAACGCGAGCGAGCCGCGCCCGGCAAAATAGCGATGCGATACGGCTTCGAGCCGATTGGGCAGCGGGGCGAGATCGAAGATGATCTCGCGCTCGCGCGTGTGAACCTTGATGGTGCGGCTCTGCTGCTTGTAGCCCGGGGCGAGTACGCGGATGCGCAGCGCGTCTCGGTCGAGCGAGTGCATTCGGGGCGGGAGGATCACGGTGACCGGGGTCTCCGCCTGCTCGTACAGCTTCTGGAAGTTCGACCGGACGTAGAACAGATCGACGGTGGCACCTGAAGGCGTGGTATCGACCAGCAGCTCTCGCGGGTCGTACCAGTAGCCGGACCCGACGAAGACCGAGGAGAGCGGCAGGAACAGATTGCGCGGCGACCAGCTGGCCGGCGACTCCGGCTGCATGTCGACGACCTCCGGCTCGAACTCGCCAGGGTCGGCGGCCACACCGGCGGGCGCGCCGACGCAAGCGAGCACCAGACACACTCCGCGAAGCAGGCGGTCGGTGCTGACCTCGGGGGGGCTCATGGCGAGCGAGGGTATCGGACGGCTTCGGCCCGCGGAGCCGAAAGCCGCGCCAGCACCCTCTCAACGCGAGGTGGCGAGCTGTGCCGAGGCGAGCCGCGCTTCGGCGGCAAACGCATTCGCGAAGGTCCGCGCCGCGTTGCCCCCCCGCCGCTGCAGCGCCTCGATCACGGCAGCGGTCGAACCCGTCTCTGCAGCCCGGAGGGCGAGCACGCGTACCCAGTGCTCGCGCTCGGCCAGCGACAGCGATGCCTGCCGACGGGCGAACTCGGCGGGCTGCTGCAACACCACCGCCAGCCAGTCGTCGACGCTGCTCGGGCTCGACTGGCCCGATCCGGCAAAGCGCGAGGCCAGGCTGGGGCGTGCGACGATCCGGACGCGAGGCTGCGCCCCGCCGGCGCGCCGCTCGGTGCTCACCGGCTGCAGCTCGAAGTAGGCACGCCGCTGTGACGCGACGGGGGCGTGGCCGCTGCGAGCCAGCTGCGGCACCAAGCTCGGGCTTCCGAAGACGCGACGCGCAAGCGCGGCGGCCCCGGGAGGGATCGGCGCCAGCCGTTGCGCACTGGACAGCTCGGCCGGCTCCCGCGACGTCGTGCCGCTTAACTGGAACTGCCCGCTGGTCAACGCCAGGACGAAGGCCGCGAGCATGGCGCCGGTGGGAATCGCGATCCCCGGCGAGGCGAGTTCGGAGAGCAGGCTGCGAATCCGATCGCCAAGGGTGGGGGTCGCCTCGCCGAGCCGAATGCGGCGCATGACGTCCGCGGCCAGCATGGGCGGCGGCTCGACGTCGGGCAGCTTGCGCAGCAGATTCGGGATCTCGCGCAGCTCCTCGGCCTCGGCCCGGCACTCGGCGCAGCCGTCGAGGTGGGCATCGAACACTGCCCGTTTGTCGAGCGCGAGATCCCCCTCGAGGTAGTCCGCCATTCGATTCTGAACGTCCTTGTGGTTCAAGGCGAGGTACCTCCTGACGTGCCGGGCAACAGACCCTGCAGTTGCTCGCGCAGCGCTCGGCGCGCGCGATGGATTCGCGATTTCACGGTGCCCTCGGCCACGCCGAGGATGCCCGCGATCTCGCCGTAGGCCAGGCCCTCGATGTCGTAGAGCACGACCGGCATACGCAGCGAAGGCGACAGCGTCTGCAGGGCATCGCGCACGTAGCGCGTGAACTCTTGCCCGAGCGCACTGTCTTCGGGATCGCGCGGCTGCTGCGGAAGGTCGTCGCCCGCGGCCTGGCGCGTGGCCAGCTTCTCGATGCGAGTCCGTTTGCGGCCGAGCGAGCGGCGGCGGTTGAGCGCGGCATTGGCCGCCACGCGATAGACGAACGTCGAGAACCGCGCCTCACCGCGGAAGCGCTTTCCGTGGCGATAGAGACTGATGAAGGTCTCCTGCGCCACGTCCTCGGCCTCTTCGCGGTTCCCCATCATGCGCATCAGCAGGCGGAACACCCGTCTCTCGTGGCGACGCACCAACTGCTCGAAGGCGTCGTCATCGCCGGCCTGCCAGGCGGCAACCAGCTCCGAGTCGGGGTCGTCGATCACGGGCTGGCGCGCCGCGATGGGTCGTGCGAGCTTCGACATGCCCGCCCCCTGCTCGACCATCTGATAGCTCATGGACGCCCGCCTTCGGGGCAAATGACCCCGGGAATCGGGCTCCGGTTCCCGGTCGGGGGGCGTTTCCTTCGGGTCCGAGCCACTCATTTGCCCGCCGCCCTCCTACTCCTGCTCGTCCCGCTTCCAGAGACCGCTCTTACCGCCGCTCTTGCGCATCAGTCGGACGGCATCGAGCTGCATGCTGCGGTCCACTGCTTTGCACATGTCGTACACGGTGAGCCCTGCGGCGGCTACTGCCACCAGCGCCTCCATCTCCACACCCGTGCGCCAGTGGGCCTTCGCGGTCGCGACGATCCGCAGGCAGCTCCCCGCAGGGTCCGGCGTCAGCTCGACCTCGACGGCATCGAGCGGAAGCGGATGGGCCAGCGGGATCCACTCGTGCGTGCGCTTGGCCGCCTGGATCCCGGCCAGCCGCGCCGTCGCCAGCACGTCGCCCTTCGGGATCTTGCCGTCGGCAATCCGTGCGAGCGTCTCGGGAGCCATCCGAACCTCGGCTCCGGCCACGCTCTCGCGGCGCGTGATCGCCTTCTCGCCGATGTCGACCATCTGGGCTCGACCCTGCTCGTCCAGGTGGGTCAGTCGATCGCTCATCCAGTCTCCTGCTGGGAGGAACCAGCCGGCTGCGCCGAACGCTCCTCGACCGCTCGGATGAAGTCGAGGACGTCCTGCCAGACCTCCTCGCGCTCGGGCTCGTTGAAGATCTCGTGGCGCAGCCCAGGGTAGACCTTGCAGACGCTGCCCGGAATGCGCGCGTCCGCAAGGAAGCGCTCGGTCGCCGGCGCAGGACAAATCGGGTCGTCGCCCCCGTGGAGCCCCAGCAGCGGTAGCGAAACGCGCGCGCCGAGCCCGGCCGTCGCCCGCTGCGCCGCCAGCGTCGCCGCAGCCAGCGAGACCGTCATGCTCGTCTCCACCAGCGGATCGGCGGTGTAGCGGCGGACGACCTCGGGATCGCGCGACAGCCCGTCGGCCGGAAAGCCCGAGCTGCTGCGCAAGGTCGGCGCGACCCGCGACAACGCTCGGGCGGCCCACTGCTTCACGCGCGACAGGTTCGGCGTTACGGCGAGCGCGGCCCCCGAGATCACCGCGCACTCGAGCGGCAGCGAGCGGGTGACCAGCGCCCTCGTCACCACGAGACCGCCCATGCTGTGTCCGATCAGAACGAGCGGCAGCCCGGCGTGCTCACTGCGAACGAGCTCGAGTAGCTGCAGCAGGTCGTCTACGTACTCATCGAAGTCGCGTACGTGGTTGCACCGCCCGTCGGACAGCCCATGGCCGCGCTGATCGTAGGCGTGCACGGCACAGCGCCGGCTGGCGAGCCAATCGCCCATCGCGTCGTAGCGGGCGCTGTGCTCACCGAAGCCGTGGACGAGCGCGATGACTCGCTCGGGCGACTCCCCGATCCAGGAGCGACGCACGAGTCGCGTGCGATCCATGCCCGCGAAGCTGGTTTCGGTTCGTCGGATGGCGTGCAGCATGGGGCCAGCGGCGCGGCCTCAGGAAGTCCGGCGTCGAATGGTCTCGCGCGCCTCTCGCACCTTCTCGAGGTAGGCGAGGTTCCGGATGTTCGAGCCCCAGAAGTAGGCGGAGATGCCGCGCTCCTCGCCCAGGCGTCGAATGTTGTGCGCCAGGATCCAGCAGCCTGCCTCGATGTTGCTCTCGATGGTCGCCGCGTTCCCGGCGAGGCCGAGCGGAGCGATCATGTGCGGCATCACCTGCATCAGCCCAACCGCACCCTTTGCGCTATAGGCCCATGGGCGCACGCTGCTCTCGACGATGATCACCGCGGCCACGAGCTCGGCTTCGAGCCCATACTGCTCGCTGTAGCGCTCGACAGCGCTCGCAATCCGCCCGAGCGTGTGATCGTCGAGCGACGGATTCCAGCTGCGCAGCACGTCCTCGATACGCGCCGGGGCGATCTCGTTGGGAACGAGATCGACAGGCGCGGCGGTCCGGTCCCCAGGGGAGCGAGCCGAGCTGTCCATGACGAGGAACGCGCCGAGCAGCGTGAGCGCAATCGTGCGCAGCCGCTGCCGGCGGACAGCTCGGTGGGCTCTCGTCTGGATCGGCTCTCGCATCGTCCATCGCTCTCGCCGCCTGCGCGGCCCATCCCACGGGCAGCAACGACTCCGGAGCGCGATCCTGCGACTGCGAGGCCCGCGGCGAGAGCCGCGGCCACGCGGGGGATCGGAAGACTCGAGCCCCCGAGGGATCCGCTCCGAGCCCTGCCGTCTGATGGGCGGGACTATAGGCGAGCTACCAAGGCTGATCCATCGAGCCAATCGGCAGTGCACTGCTGTGAGCCAGCTCACACCACTTCGACGCACGACTCCGGCACAGGGGCGGTGGCACGTGTGCAACTACCTACCGCAACACATTGTAGTGACACTCGTTCTGCTGTTCCGGGTCGATGAATTGCCGAGTTCTTCGCAAAACTACGTAGTAGAACTACGTAGCAAAACTACGTTTGACCAACCGTATGCGATCACAGTAAATTATGCAGCGCAAGCACGGCCACCCGAGTGCTGACTGCAAAATATTGTCGAACCCCGGCCGAGCAAGTGTGCCCGCCCCCCATGACCCACTCCTTCGATGGTCTCCGGCGAGTTCAGCCGTCGCTTCCCGCGGCGGAACTCCTTGATGACCAAGAGTCAACGCATCAGAACGCTGGATTCCTGTCTTCGATCCTCGACAACGCGCCCGACCCGATAATCGCATCCGACCTCGATGGCTGCGTGACGTTTGCAAATGCTGCCGCCGCCGAGCTACTCGGCCAGCCCGTCGACGCGCTGGTCGGCCGTCCCGTCCTTGATTGCTTGCCGTGGCATGCGGATCTCAGCACGTTGCTCAACGGACGGCACGAGCGAGATCTGTCGGAGCGCGACCTCGAGATTCCGAGCGCGCGTGGCGAGCGCTGGAGCGCCGTGACGTCGCGACGGCTGCGCCTCTCCACGGGAGAGGTGGTCGGCCACGTCTTACTCCTGCGCGACGTTGGCGAGCGACGCCGTGCCGAGCGCGCTCTCGCCGCCAAGAACGAAGAGCTCGAGAGCTACGTCAGCCACGTTTCGCACGACCTGCGTTCGCCGCTCGTCTCTGTGCTCGGCTTCGCACGCCTGCTGCACCGGGACTACGGGTCACTGCTCGACACGGACGGCCGCCGCTTCCTGGATCGCATCGTGCAAGCCGGCCAGACGATGGAGTCGATGATCGAGGATCTGCTCGAGGTCTCGCGCATCGGCTGCGTCGACGAGCCCAACACGCTGATCGACCCGCTCGGTGTGATCCACCAGGTGATCACCGATCAGAAACACCTGATCGACAAGTGCGACGTCCAGATCGGGCTGCCCACACAGCCGTCGATGCTGTGGTGCAGCCGCACACGCGTCTATCAGATCTTCTCGAACCTGATCGGCAACGCGTTGGCACACATGGGTCCGGTCGAAGCCGCGCGCGTCGAAGTTTCGATCGACGACGAGCTCGACCTGCATCACATCCGGGTCGCCGACAACGGCAAGGGCGTGGCTCCCGAGCACCACGAGAAGATCTTCGAGGTGTTCAGCACGCTCGGTGGCCGTACCGATGGTCGCAAGGCGACGGGCGTTGGCCTCGCCATCGTCCGCAAGATCGCGATCCAGCACGGCGGCGGCGCCTGGGTCGAGAGCCCGGCCGACGGCGGCACCATCTTCCACGTCACGCTGCGGGCGAGCTGAAACCCCCACCTGCTAGCCTGCACCCCGAGAGGGGTGCAATGTATCCGGTCCTGTTCGAGCTTCCGTATTTCGGGATCCCGATCACCACGTTCGGCCTGATGATGGTGGCCGGGTTCCTCGCGGCGTACTGGATCACCGCCAGGCGGATGCGCGAGCTCGGACTCGACGACGAACTCGCGTCCAACATGCTGGTGTGGTGCATGTTCGGGGGTGTCTTCGGCTCCAAGCTCTATTACGCGATCGACACGACGCTGCTGGGCACCAACGACTCGCTGTTGCAGGCGCTGTTCTCCCGCGCCGGAATGACCTGGTACGGCGGACTGATCGGCGGATTCGTCTTCGCCGCACTCGGCGCGCGCGTTCACGGCATCAGCATGGGTTTGTTCCTGCACTGCGCGGCGGTCGGCGGCGCTGTCGGGCAGGCCCTGGGTCGCATCGGCTGCTTCCTGGTCGGCGACGACTACGGCCGTCCGTCCGACGCTCCGTGGGCGTTCGCGTTTCCCGAAGGCGCTCCTCCGACCTTGCAGACCGTCCATCCCACGCAGCTGTACGAAGTCGCCTGGCTGCTGCCGGTCGCGGCACTGCTGTGGCGGCGCCGCGCGACCAGTCCCTTTCTGTTCGGCGAGTACATGATGGCAACCGGTGTCGGACGACTCCTGGTCGAGCACTGGCGGGTCAACGAGCGCGTGGCGCTCGGATTGACCGAGGCGCAGTGGATCGGTCTGATGCTGGCCGCGGCCGGCGCAGTGGGCTGGATCTACTACCGCTCGAACCCGGCCCCATTGCCCGGGCCCGCGCGTGCAGCCTGAGACGCAAGGAGCGTCTCGATCCGAGCGGCGAGCGCGGCCCCGCGCGAAACCAGGGTCTCTTCCTTGACCAGACGGTCGATCCGCGAGATCGCGGCGTGCGCGAGCGAGGCGTAGCGCTCCTCTGAGTCATCGGGCTCTGCGTCGAGCCAGGCCTCGAGCTGCTCGAGACTCGCGGGATAGTCGCCCTCCAGGAAGGCGCGCATGCCGAGCGCATAGCACGAGAGGCGGGCGAGATCGGACCTCGGGGTCGCTGCATCCGAGCCAGACCGATCGCTGGCCATCGTCAGAGCGGTCAGCGCCAGTCCGAAGTGTGCGCTCGCAAGATAGGAGAGACCCGCCGCGACGTAGCCCTCGGTGGCGTCGCCGTGCATCTGCTCGAGCAACCCGTCGAGACCGCCCGGATGGAGCTGCTCGACGCGATCGCACTGCTCGATCAGGTAACGCGTGATCAAGCCATCGCGGCGACCGCGAAGTAGCGCCCACAGCTGATCACCCGTGTGAGCCAGCAGGGCTTCGGTCTCCTGCAGCGCCTCGCCCAGGCGCGCCTCGGCGGTCGCCTGGATCTTGTCGAACTCGCGGAGCAGCTCGGCCTCCTCGGGATCACCCTCTGCCCCATTGTTCCGCAATGCTCGCACCCTCGGCGCGTAGACCACCTGCTGGTAGAAGTTCTCGCGGAACTTCATCGCCTCGTGAAACAGCGAGCCGACGGCCAGGTCGAACAGGGCGGCCCGCCGCATGGGTGCCTGATCGGCGCCTTTGCCCCGAAACAGCGTGTGGCAGCGTTCCTTCAGCCGGAACAGCGGACTGCGCTCGTCGTCGTTGCACAGGTCGCGGACCGAGCCAAAGTCGAGCTCTCCCGCTCGAAACTGCTCGAACAGCTCGACCATGCGCTCGTGCACCTCGAGGTACTCGCGAACGATATCCACGCTCCCAGCGCTCGTGTCGTTCATCGTCGGGACTCTCCTCGCCTCGATCGCTTCGACGATCACACCCGGTCAGGCGCGAAAGCGCGATGTCCGAGGCGACAGCACCAGCTCGTGGCCACGCTTCGGATGCAGCTTGCGAGCCCGCTCGAACAACCGGGCTTCGGACTCGACGCGCTCGGCGTCCAGGATGCAGCAGTCCACGGGACACACCACGGCGCACTGCTCCTCAGCGTGGAAGCCGACGCACTCCGTGCAGCGCTGGGGGTCGATCTCGTGGATCCCACTCCCAGGATGGATCGCCTCATTCGGACACACCTCGACGCACAAGCCGCAGTCGATGCAGTCCGGCGTGATCCTGGTGGACATCGATCGGATCCTTCCCGCCGAGCGTCCGGCGGCGCGCAGGGTAGCGAGGCTCATCGGTCGGTAGCGAGACCAGGCTGAGACCCCAACGAATGGCGAATCCCGCGGGGCGAGCCGCCAGCAATACGGAACGGGGCCGAATTCGTTGTGGCACGGGGGCCCTTTTCTTACTCTCCGCCCGCCGCGACCCGAGGGAGCGGACTCCAGGAGGACCACCGTGAGTGAAGTCGAACGCGAGAGCATGGAAGTCGACGTCCTGTACGTCGGCGCCGGCCCGGCCAACCTCGCCTCTGCCTACCACCTGATGAACCAGGTCGAGGCGTACAACGAGCGCGCCGAGACCGCGGGCAAACAGCCACTCGAGCCGCCCGTGATCCTCGTGATCGAGAAGTCGGCCGAGATCGGCGACCACCAGCTCTCGGGCGCGGTGATCAATCCGCGCGCGATCCGGGAGCTCGTCGGAGAGGACTTCGTCGAGCAGGGCTTCCCGACCGAGTACGTCTGCACCCACGACTACTTCTACCTGTTCACGCGCAAGCGGACGATCAAGCCGCCGCGCTTCGCGAACCCCCCGATGTTCAAGAAGAAGGGCTACCACATCGCCTCGCTCAGCAACGTCGTGAAGTGGATGGGGAGCAAGTGCGAAGAGAAGGGGATCGAGATCTACCCCGGCTTCGCCGCGGCCGAGCTCCTGACCGAAGGTAGCCGTGTGCTCGGCGTCCGGACGGGCGACATGGGCGTGGCCGCCGACGGCTCGCACAAACCCACCTACCAGGCGGGCATGGACATCCTGGCCAAGGTGACGGTGCTGGGCGAAGGCGTGCGCGGCAGCCTGACCAAGAAGCTGATCGACGACTTCGACCTGCACGGCACCAACCCGCAGACCTTCGAGACGGGCATCAAGGAGATCTGGCGGGTCAAGCCCGAGAAGCACCAGCCGGGACGGGTGATCCACGGCTCGTTATTCCCCGACTTCTTCAGTCAGCTCAACGGCATGTGGCTCTACGACATGAAGGACGACCTGGTGTCCTTCGGCTTCGTGACACCGCTCGCCTCCGAGGATCCCCACAACGACCCGTGGCGCAAGTCGCAGGAGTTCAAGCAGACGCCCTTCATGCGCGACCTGCTCGACGGCGCCGAGCTCGTCCGATACGGCGCGAAGACGATCCCGACCGGCGCGCTCTACGCCCAGCCGAAGCTCTACTGCAACGGTGCCATGCTAGTCGGCGACGCCGCCTCGATGTGCAACATCATGAAGCTCTCGGGCGTCCACATGGGCATGAAGACGGGGATGCTCGCGGCAGAGACGATCGTCGACGCCCTCGCCCAGGACGACTTCACCAGCACCACACTGGGCGGCTACACCGAGCGCTACCGCGCGAGCTGGGCCTACGAGGAGCACCTCGAGGGCCGCAACTTCACCGGCAGCAACGAAACCCACCCGGCGTTCGGGTTGCTGAACATCCCGCTGATGATCCTCACCGGCGGGCGCGGACTGATCGACCCGATCCTGACCCACCCGGACCACAAGTCGATGAAGAAGCTGCACGAGCTGCCCGCGAAGCTGCGCAACCCCGAGCCGTTCGTACCCGACGGGGTGCTCACCTTCAGCAAGGAGCACCTGGTCGGCTTCAGCGGCACGACGCACGAGGCCGATCAGCCTTCGCACCTCGTGGTCAGCGATACCGACCTGTGCTCGACGGTATGCGCCGAGGAGTACGGCAACCCGTGCGAGAACTTCTGCCCGGCCGCGGTCTACGAAATGGTGGACGACAGCGACAACCCGGGGAAGAAGACCCTGTTCATCCACCACGAGAACTGTGTGCACTGCAAGACCTGCGACATCGCCGACCCCTACCAGGTCATCACCTGGACGACGCCGCAGGGCGGCGAGGGGCCGGACTACACGCAGATGTAGCTAGCCTCGTTTGGCGATCACCTCGAGCAGGCCGTCGATCTCGGCGAGATCGGCGGTGGCCGAGTTGAGCATGCACTCCTCGACGCCGAGCTCTTCGTAGGTATCGAGCGCCTCGCGCACGGCGTCGGCGTTCGAGCGCGTCTGCTGCGTTGCCATCGCGGTCGCGAGCTCCTCGCCTGCGATGCGCAGGTACTTGTAGACGTAGTCGTGCAGGTGCTTGGCTGCGTCTGGAGCGAGCGAGTACCAGAAGCCCGCCATGTGCTGCGGAGGCTCGCTGCGCCCGGCCGCGTCCCAGGCCTCGCGCACACGCGCGAGCTGGCCCGCCATGTCATCGCGCGCGGCGTTGCCCGACCACGAGTAGACCCCGTCGGCCCACTTCGCGGCGCGTCGAGTCGCCTTCGGGCCCATCACGCCGGCCAGGATGGGCGGCCCGCCGGGCTGCACCGGCAGGGGACCGACGGCTTCGGTCCCCTCGAACGGCAGCTCACCGCGCCAGATCGCCCTGATCTGGGCGACCTGCTCGTCCATGCGCGCGTGAGTACGGACCATCTCGCGCTCCATGCAGCGGTAGTCGTGCGGCCGCCCGCCGACGCCGACCGTGATCGTCACACGGCCACCCGAGATCAGGTCGAGCGTGGCAGCGTGCTTGGCCACCCAGACGGCGGAGTGCATCGGCAGCACGTAGAGCGTCGGCACGATTCGAATGCGCTCGGTCCGGGCGGCGGCCGCCGCCAGGGTCGACCCCATCTCGACGCTGGGTCCGATCATGCGCTCGCCGCAGGAGATGCCCGAGAACGGCCCCTGCTCCACGCGGCGGAACCACTCGAACATCGTGGTGCGGTCCATCGCCGGCTGGGTGTACGGAAAGCACAGCCCGATCTTCATCCCGAATCCTCCAGATGTGCCATTCTAGCGGCGATTCTCGCGGGGAGTTCCCACTGACCAAGCTCGATCAGTTCGAGTCCGTCTTCAAGTCTGCCGCCAAGGAGAAGTTCGCGTACGAGCGCGTCGATCTCACTCGAGTCCTCCTCGTCAGCGACCTCCCCACAGACTCGACCGTTCCGCTGCTTGGCCAGGTCCGGTCGTTCCTCAGCGTACTCGAGGGGACCCGTACCGAGTGGCGGCAGCTGTCCGGCGACGACTTCGAGAGCGTGCACCAGCTACTCGAGCGCGTCGCCGAGCGCAGGCCCGACCTGATCGTGACCTGGCGCCATCTCCACTCGAACGCCTGGCATTGGCCCTACAGCCTGGGCGAGCACCTCGACGTGCTGACCCAGGCAACCGAGGTTCCCGTGCTAGTGCTGCCCCACCCGGACGCGGACCGCGCGCTGCCCCACACACTGCAGAACACCGACCGGGTCATGGCGATCACCGACCACCTGACGGGCGACGCCCGCCTGGTGAACCACGCGCTGCGCTTCAGCGAGCCCGGAGGCACCTGCTGGCTCACCCACATCGAGGGCGAGCGGCAGTTCGAGCGCTTCCTGGAGGCCGTCTCCAAGATCCCGGAGATCGACACTGAGGCCGCGCGGGAGCGCGTCGCCGAGCAGCTGCTCAAGGAGCCGCGCGACTACATCCGCTCGTGTCGCGAAGGGATCGAGGCGCAGCAGCTCGACGTGAAGATCGAGGAGATCGTCCGGATGGGCCGCCGTGTCTCCGAGTACGAGAGTCTGGTCGCCGAGCAGCGCATCGACCTGCTCGTTCTCAATACGATGGACGGAGACCAGCTGGCGATGCACGGCCAGGCCTACCCGCTGGCGGTCGAGCTGCGCAGGGTCCCGCTGCTGATGTTGTAGGAGGCGAGACGAACCACAATGGATCACCAAGTCCCGCTGGGCGTGACCCTGCTGTTCGCCGCCCTGCTCGTTGTGATGATCGCCTGCCTCGCCCTCGAGGAGAAGATCCACGCCAAGAAGTCCGTGATCGTCGGCGTGTTCGCGGTCGGCTTGCTGCTGATCGGTGGACTCTTCGACCTCTTGCCCTTCAGCGCGATGGATCTGCACGTGGGGGAGACGGACATCCACTTGCCCATCTATATCCCGGCCATCGACTGGGGCGTGGTGGCGATCATCCTCGGCTCCTCGCTCTTCGTGGACATCACCGCAAAGTCGGGCCTCTTCACCTGGATCGCGATCAAGCTCACAAAGGCCTCGAGGGGCGACCCGCTCGTGCTGCTCGCCTACTACGGTGCCATGACCGTCGTATTCTCGGCGGTGCTCAACAACGTGACGGCGATGATCATCGTCGGATCGCTCAGCGCGGTCTCGCTGCGTCGCCTCGGGATCCAGGAACAGCTCCTGGGCTTCCTCCTGATCGAAGGCCTGCTCACGAACGTGGGGGGTATGCTGACGCTGATCAGCTCGGTGCCGAACATCATCGTGGGCAACACGGCGGGCATCTCCTTCTTCACCTTCTTCGTGCGCTCCGCCCCGTACGTCGTGGTGTCGACAGCGGCGTCTGTCTGGCTCGGTGCGCGCCTCTTCGGCATTCGCCGGCTCGCGACGCAGGCCGAACGTGCCGCGGCCAAGCGCCTGTTGGCGGGCCTCGACGAGAACGACGGTCTGGACTCGAAGCTGCGGTTCTGGCTCGGGGCGATCCTGCTGCTCGCCTTCATCGTCGTGATCGCGAGCGCCTCGATCCCGGGCACACTGCTGAACGAGCTGGGGATGGGCTACGTCGCAATCTCGTTCGCGATCGTCGCGCTCATCCAGTACAAGGCCACGGCCGATCGCTTCTACCGCGATCTCGACTGGGACCTGCTCGCCTTCTTCGCCGCGCTCTTCATCGTGATCAACGTGATGGAGCACGCCCAGGTGCTGCACTGGATCGGACGTGGACTGGCGCCGATCCTCGAGCTGGGCGAGCGGGCCGGGCCGGCCGCGCTGCTGCTCGCCTCCGCCCTCGCCAGCTCGGTCACGGACAACATCCCGCTGGCGGCGATGCTGGCAAAAATACTGGGCGGGCTCGACCTGCCCGCAAGCTCTCCCTACTGGTGGGCGGTGATCTTTGGCGCGAACCTCGGCGGCAACCTCACACCGATCGGCTCCGCGTCGACGCTGGTGGCCGTCACCATCATCCACAAGAACGATCTCGAGCTGTCCTTTGCGGGCTTCGTACGTACCGCGTTCCCCTACGCGGTCCTCCAGCTCGCCCTGGCAGTGGGGTACGTCCTGCTCTTGCCGTGACGAGCAGCGAGCCCCGGTCCACTGCCCGACGGCGCGACCCAGAGCCCGACGCCAAAGCGCGCACGCTGCGTTCAGCGACTCGCCGCTTCGAGCCCGCGAAAGCGCGTCCCAACCGTGACGCCGCCGGCCGCGAGGCTTCCCCCGATGGCCTCGAGCACATAGGCAGCGCCGGGTGCGAGCCCGGGGGCGGCGGGGAGCGTAGCCAGCGCCAGCACCGTGCCATCGCGCGAAAGCACCGCAATATCCATCGGCTGCAGGCGCAGACGGAAGGGCGGCATCACGGCATCCGAGGCCGCCAGCTCGTAGAGCATCGCTGGAAGCCGACCGTCGTCCTGCCGACGCAGCCGGTCCGCTTCAACGACCGCGAGTCCCTTGGCGTGCTCGGCGGGCGTGCGTGCGAGCCAGCCGATCAGCTGCAGATCGTCACTTCGAAGCTCGAGCTGCTCGAGCTCGCCGAGATCGAGGTCGAGCGTCTCCCCGCCCTGATAGCAAGCCCACCCACTCATCAGCATCGCCGCCGCAACCACTGCAGCACGACGCGGCTCTCGCATGCGCGTAGCTTATACTGAGCGGGCCCGCGCCGCGCACGCGGCTCGGGCCAGGGCTCTTGCGCAGCCCGCCAGCCGATGGAGCGGAGTTGTCACAGCCCTCGAGGCCGCCCTCGCCGACCGAAGGCGCTCGCGCCCCGGTAGTGACGTTCGTCGTCCTGGCGCTCACCCTGGGAATCGCGCAGGCACTGCTGCAGCCGCCCGGGCAGGTCACGGACGAAGGCGGCCACTTCGGTCGCAGCGCCCGCGTCGCGATCGGCGACTGGCTCCCACGCAGAGGCGACGTGTTTGCGCCCGGCTCGCCCGAGCTGGTCGCCTACCTGTATCACTTCTACTCGAAGGAGCTCGAGCTCCGCGAGAGCGTTCCGAGAGACCGGGTTCCCTTTGCGGCCTACACCCTCGGCGAGTATTTCGCGACGCCGCCGCCGCTGGCGGGCCAGGAGCACGGCCGGCAGGCATTGCTGATCGGAACCGCGCGACTCAATCCGAGCCACGGCTACCTGGGACAGGCGGCATTCCTGACTGTCGCGAGCTGGCTCGGTGATGCGCCCGCGCTGCACTTCTATGCCGGCCGACTCGGTGCACTGTTCGCCGCGGTCGCCGTGACCTCGGCCGCGATCGCGATCCTGCCCGCGGGCCGCTGGCTCTTCGTCTTCTGCGCCATGACGCCGATGCTGCTCATCATCCGCAGCTCCTTCAGCTCGGACTCGATGACCGTCTCGCTGTCGTGGCTGACAGTCGCGCTGTTCCTCCGCGCGCGAGTCCGCAGCGAGCCGATACGCGGCCCCGAGATCGCCGCCTTGTTGGCGGCCTGCCTCGGGATGACGCTGCTCAAGGCAAACCTGGTGCTCTTCCCGATGATCGCGCTGCTGCTGCCGGCAGACCGCTTCCCCGACGCGCGTTGGCGCTGGGCAACGATCGCAGCGCTCCTGACGATTCCGTCGATCGCCACGTTCGGCTGGTGGAGCTGGGTCTCGGCGACCGATTCGACCGTGGTCATCACGCCGGCGCCCGTGGCGACGCGCGGCGTGGCGAGCATCCTGCCGCTGCTTCCGCAGTTCGTGCTCGAGAGCCCGACACTGCTCGCCGGCAACGGCTGGAAGTGGCTCGGGCAGCTGGTCGGCGACTACTACGGCTCGCCGGGCTACCGCTCGCTGACGATCGCACTCCCCGACTGGTCGATCGCTCTCTGGGTCGCGCTGCTCGCGATGCTGGTCGCAACCGCTCCGCGCCACCCACGGATCGGGCCCTCGGCCGCCGCCGTGGCCGCGGGGCTCGGTCTCGCGCTGCTGCTCGGCACGATGTTCCTGTTCTGGCTCGGGCCACACCTCGGTGGCCCGATCGATCACCAGATCGAGTTCATGGGGGGGCGCTACCTGCACCCGTCCCTCGCTCTGGTCGTCCCGTTCGCCCTCGGATTGCAGGCACTGCGGGGCAACGCACCGGCCAGCCGGGCCCGACTCGCGACGCACCGCGGCGTCGCGGTCATCGGAGCAGTCGTCCTGATGGTGACGTCGCTGCTCACGAACCTGCGGATGAACCTCGGCTGGCCAGACTGAGGCGCTCGGCCGCCGCTCAGGGCTCGGCCCCGACGGGCTGCTCCGAACGAGGCACCCGGTACAAGCGGATGCTGTGACCCGCCGTCGCGATCGGCTCGCCGAGCCGGGCGGCCTCGACCTCGAGGGGCCGCCGAAAGTGAACCAGCCTGCCGTGGTCGTAGAGCGAGTAGCCGCGGCCCTGCAGGGTGGCGCTGATCGCGAGCAGTCCGGGTCGCACGCGCGCTCCCGCCGGAACCGAGTAGTCGATTCCGTAGATCGCCGGGTCGACGCGCCCGAAGTAGAGCAGCTGGATCGGACCGCCGCCGTGGAGCTCGACCTGCTCGCGCAGCTGAATCAGGTCCTGTCCCCAGTCGTAGTTCGACTGGACAGCCACGCGGTCACCGCGCGACGGGCCTCCGGCGAGCGCGTTGTAGTAGGAAAGATAGTCGGGATGGATGGCCAGGCTCACGAGCGCAACAGCGGCAACCGCGAGCCCTGCCGCGCGATCCCGCAGCCGCTGTGGCGGCGCGCTAGCGAGCACCACCGCGATGAAGCACCAACCGAGGGGGAGCGCGGGAAGCACCATCCGTAGACCGATCTGCTTCTCCGATCCGAACGACGACACCGCAAGCAATGCAGCCGCGGGCCCGAGCAGAAACAGCAGCGCATCGCCGCTGCCACGCCCGCGCGTGCGCACCACTCGAGCCGCGACCCACGCGGCGAGCAGCAGAATTGGCAGGGGTGTCTTGGTCGCAAGCAGGACCAGGAAGTAGTCCCAGCGACCGCCGTGGTACGAACGGCCGAGCAGATAGGACGGGTCGCCCTGCTCGATCGCCCTGGATTGTCGGTCGAGCGCCGACACGTAGTCGCGCGGCAGCGGCACGAGGGTCGCCGCGGGCAGCAGCGACGACACCATCTGCAGCCGGCTGCTCTCGAACTCGAAGCCACCGAGGGGGGGAAACGGGCGCGTGAAGCCGTAGCCCAGGTGCAGCACGGCCAGGGCGATTGCGAACGCAAGACCACTGCCCGCGAGAATCCGAGAGCGCAACGCCGAGTCCGCACGAGCCCAGCTCACCGCGATCAGGAGCGCGATCACGGGCAACAGCAACAGCGCCGTGAACTTGACGAGCTGTGCTGCTCCGAGTGCCAGTCCGAGGCACGCGGCGCGACTCGGGCCCGGTCTGTGCAAGAAGCGCCACGCCATGTAGAGCGCGATGGTCATCGCCGCGGCGGCGCCCGCATCGGTCGTGACCAGCCGACCGTGGGCGATCATGTTCGGCGAGAAGAGCACGAGCCCCGCCGCCAGCAAGCCCGCAAAGTCGGGGCGCGTCGCCGACAGCTCACGCGCCCACGCGTAGAGGGCGATAGCGAGCAGCGAGACGACGGCCACGCTCGCGGTGCGCGCTGCCACGAAGGAGCGTTGATAGTCGGCTCCGCGCTCGAGCATGTAGCGATAGCCGTCGCGCCAGAATGGGTTGGCCGTCGACCGATATAGCTCGCGGGCTGCGGGTGCCACCGGATTCGGCCGGCCACTGGGCTCGACGAATCGAACGGGCAGAGCCGAGAGCCAGTGCATCAACGGGGGGTTCAGGCTGGCATGCGTGAAGTCGCCGGTCTCGAGCAGATAGACGCCCGCCGGCAGGTGACCGAACTCGTCCACCGTCACGGACTTGCCCACCAGACTGGTGACCGCGAGTACGGCGTGGGCCACCAGCATCGCGAGCAGCAGCCAGTGCGCCCCTCGCAACCGCTGCCGGGGCCCGTGTCGCTCGGAGGTCACGGCGACCCGAAGGGCCCGAGCCGCCCGACACTGACCCGCATCTATGAGGAGGCGCGCATCGCGAGCGCGGCGTCGAGCACTGCCAGATCCTGCTCGCTGCTCGTCACCAGCAGCGCCGGGGCCAACGAACCGAGGTCGTCCGGGAACGGCTCGCCGCCGGCACCCCGGACCAGCATGCCGGCCTCGCGCGCGATCAGCAGGCCGATTCGGCCGCGGATGCTGACACCCTCCTCGGCCGTTCCCCAGCGGAGCCCCGCTCGGACACCGTGGACCAGTGGCGCCACCGCGACCGCGCCCCCACAGGCGGCGACTGGATCCCAGCCGTGGTCGGTCAGTGCAGCGAACACGGGCTCGGGCATCCCGTGCGAGACCAGCACGCGATTGCCGGGCTGATGGACCCGGGCGGGTCGCGGCTGCGAGCGCGCCCGGGCGACGCGGGCGCCGCCCCCGCGCACGGCATCGAAGAACAAACCCTCTCTCGGCAGGGCGACCAGCGCCGCCTCGTAGCGCCCCGCGCACTCGAGGCCAACCATCACGGCGTACGGGCCCTCGCCGCGCAGGTACGAGTGCAGCGTGCCGTCGATCGGGTCGCAGACGACCCGGACCGGCCCGGACTTCGCGAAGCGAGCTGCCGTCTCGGTGTCCTCCTCCGCCTCGAGCACGACGCTCGGAAAGTGCTCCAGCAGCGGAACCAGGATCGCCTCCTGGGTGGCCGTGTCCGCGACGGTGAGTGCCTGCTTGGCCGCGGTCGACTCGTCGGATTTGGGCGTGTTCTGGACGCGACCCTCGAGCGCGCGCGCGATCGACGCGGCCTGGCGCAGAGCCGGCGCGAGCGTCTCGACGAAGTGCGCGGGATCGACGGAGCTCATGCGGCGACTCGCGGGCAGCTCCGGGGCGTCCGGAGCAACGAACGGTGCCTCAGTCGAAGCCGGGCATCCAGAGGTAGTGAAAGCCCGGGCGGGGCAGCGGACCCAACAGCCGCGTGAGATCGAGCTGGACAGCGGGCACACGCGGCGCGCGTGTGAACAGATTGTTCCGCCACTCGCTCGCTCGGTGATAGCTGACGACCCGCGACGGGCCGGAGATGCCGGCCAACTCCTGGAGCCGCTCGATCGAGTCCTCGATGTCCCCGATCCCGTCGATCAGACCGTGCCCGAGCGCCTGCGACGCACTGTAGACGCGACCATCGGCCAGCGCGGCCACCCGGTCGACCGCGAGCTTTGGGCGGCCCGCCACGACGACCTCGCGGAAGCGCGCGTGGAGATCGTCGACGATCGACTGCATGTGCTCGCGCTCGGCATCGTCCATCTTGCGAAGTGGCGAGCCCGCGTCCTTGAAGTCGCCCGAGGTGAGCGTCTGGTTCTCGACGCCCAGCTTTTCCATTAGACCGACGACGTTCACGCCGAACGCGACCACACCGATCGAACCGGTCACGCTCGTCGGATAGGCGCGAATCTCGTCCGCGGCCATCGAGACGTAATAGCCGCCGGAGGCCGCGGTGCTCATGACGTGAGCGACGATCGGGACGCCGCGCTGCTGCTTGAAGGCCAGCAGCTGGCGGTAGATCACCTCGCTGGCCGAGGCTCCTCCGCCCGGCGAGTCGACGCGCAGCAGGATGCCGCGAACCTCCTCGCGCGCAGCTTGCTGCAGCTGCTCGCGCACGCGAGCCACGGTGCCCTCGGTGCCGGGCCCGATCAGTCCCGGCTGTTCGTAGCCCGTGATCGGCCCCTGGATCTCGAGCAGCAGCAGCTTGGGGCCGCTCGAGCCGAAGACGACCGTTTCCTCGAGCGGCTGGCGCTCGCCGGCCAGCCCGCCGAGGTCGATGCAGCCGGCGGGTGCGAGGACGAGCGCAGCCGCCAGCAGCGCGGGAGCACGGGCAACCACGTACGCCCCCCAACGCACCATGATCCCCCGCGCTCCCTGAGCCCTCACCCCCAGCTCATCGCTGCTGATTCACGCGCCATGCACGCACTCGGTGTTCAGCTGCATCCGCTCGTGGTGCCGCAGCAGAGGCACTTGTAGCAAGCTCCGTTGCGCACCATGATCTCGCCGCAGTCCACGCACGGAGGCGCGTCGGCCTGGTTCACGAACGCCGCGACGGGACCGTCGTCCACACCCGTCTCGCCGCGCCCACCAGCAACGACCGCCTTGGGCGCCGCTGCGCGTCCCTCCGCAATCACCAGCCCTGCCGTGCTCTCGCCCCCTTCGTCGGCGACCACGACCTCGCTCGCGATGTAGCGGTTGCCGAGGTAGCGGAACACGTAGTCCATCACCGACTTCGCGATCGGAATCTCGCGGTTGTTGGTGAAGCCCGACGGCTCGAAGCGCGTGTGGCTGAACTTGTCGACCAGCGCCCGCAACGGAACCCCGTACTGCAGCGAGATCGAGGTCATGGTCGCGATCGTGTCCATCAGTCCGGACACCGTGCTGCCTTCCTTCGCCATCCGCAGGAAGATCTCGCCCGGCTGGCCGTCGCCGTACAGCCCCACGGTCAGGTAGCCCTCGTGGCCCGCGATCGAGAACTTGTGCGTCAGAGCCTGGCGTTCGTCCTCGAGCTTGCGGCGCACGGGCCGAGCCTCGACGAGCTCGACGCCCTCCGCGACGTCCTTGCCGGCGTTGAGCGGCTGCGTGCGCTTGCTGCCGTCGCGGTAGAGTGCGAGCGCCTTGAGACCCCGTCGCCAGCCCTCCATGTACGCCTCGGCAACGGTGCCGACCGTGGCGTCCGCGGGCAGGTTCACCGTCTTGCTGATCGCGCCCGAGAGGAATGGCTGGACGGCGCCCATCATCCGCACGTGACCCATCCAGTCGATGGAGCGCGTGCCGTTCTGGGCCCGGAAGGCGCAGTCGAAGACCGGCAGATCCTCGTGCGCGAGGCCGGGGGCGCCCTCGATGCTTTCGTGCTCGTCGATGTAGGCGACGATCTGCTCGATCTGCTCCGGTGTGTAGCCGAGATTGGCGAGAGCCATCGGCACCGTGTTGTTCACGATCTTCAGGAAGCCGCCGCCGACTAGCTTCTTGTACTTCACGAGCGCGATGTCGGGCTCCACACCCGTCGTATCACAGTCCATCATGAAGGCGATCGTGCCCGTCGGTGCCAGTACCGTGACCTGCGCGTTCTTGTAACCGTGCTGCGTGCCGAGCTCGAGCGCCTCGGTCCATGCATCGCGCGATGCCTGCCACAGGCCCTTCGGCAGGCCCTTGGGCGACAGCTGCTCGGCCGCCGCCTTGTGCATGCCGATCACCTCGAGGAAGGGCTTCCGGTTCATCCGGTAGCGCGGGAACGGCCCGGTCGCCTCGGCGATCTCGGCGCTGGTCCGATAGGCCCAACCACACATCAGCGAGGTGATCGATGCCGCCACGTTGCAACCGACCTCGCTGTCGTACGGTACGCCGAACGCCATCAGCAGCGCACCGAGGTTCGCGTATCCGAGGCCCAGCGGGCGGAACAGATGGCTGTTGCGATCGATCGTCGCCGTCGGGTAGTCGGCCGGATCGACCACGATCTCCTGCGCCAGGATCGTGAGCGCCACCGCGCGCCGGAAGTCCTCGACCTGGAAGCCACGCTCCTCAGAGACGAACGTCATCAGGTTGAGGCTGGCCAGGTTGCAGGCCGTGTCGTCGAGGAACATGTACTCCGAGCACGGATTGCTCGAGTTGATGCGCCCCGAGGTCTTGACCGGATTCCAACGATTGATGGTGGTGTCGTACTGGATGCCCGGGTCGCCGCACAGGTGCGCTGCCTCAGCCATCTCCTTCATCAGATCGCGCGCCTTGAAGCTGTCGCACACCTCGCCGCTGGTGACGGCCCTGGTGTTCCAGCCGCTGTCCGCCTCGACCGCGTGCATGAACGCATCGGTCACTCGCACCGAGTGGTTCGCATTCTGGAAGAAGACCGAGTCGTAGGCGCCGCCCGGGACATTGAAGCCCCCGGCGTAGCCGGCATCGATCAGCGACCAGGCCTTCTGCTCCTCGTTGGCCTTGCTGCTGACGAACTCGCGCACGTCCGGGTGATCGACGTCCAGGATCACCATCTTCGCCGCGCGGCGCGTCTTGCCGCCGCTCTTGATCACGCCGGCGAACGCATCGAAGCCCTTCATGAACGACACCGGGCCGGAGGCCTCGCCTCCGCCGTGCAGCTTCTCGCGAGACGAGCGAATCCTGGAAAGGTTCGTTCCCGCGCCCGAGCCGCCCTTGAACAGCAGCGCCTCGGTCTTCGCGAGATCCATGATCGACTCCATGGTGTCGTCCACGGAGTTGATGAAGCAGGCGCTCGCCTGCTGTGGCGTGTCGGCGACACCGAGGTTGAACCAGACCGGGCTGTTGAACGCCATCTGCTGGTGGACCACCAGGTAGGTCAGCTCGTCGGCGTAGGTCTGTGCGTCGGCGGGCGTGCGGAAGTAGCCGCCCTGCTCGCCCCACTCGCGGATGCGCCCAACGACGCGGCCGATCAGCTGCTTGACACTGGTCTCGCGCTCGGACGTCCCCGCGTGACCGCGGAAGTACTTCGAGACGACGACGTTCGTTGCGAGCTGCGACCAGGAGGCGGGCACCTCCACGTCGGTCTGCTCGAACACGACCTCGCCGAGCTCGTTGGTAATCCTGGCGGAGCGCTGTGCCCATTCGACGGAATCGAACGGATCCTCGCCGCGCTTCGTGAAGTGTCGCGGGATCTTCAGGCCCGGAGGCTTGCGCTTGCCGGCACCCCGGGGCTTGCCCGGCGTCACCGCTTCGAGGTGTCGCTTGCCACCCCGATCCTTCGCACCTGTCGTCCGCTTCCGATTGCTCATTCCGCCCCCCGCATGGCTCTGATTGTCATCCATCTCGGCTTCGCACGTCCCGCACGTGTTTGGCCCTCTGCGGTCGGATGCCGCGCCAATCCCCCTGCTCGGTCCGGGAAACCCGGGCCAGTGCCCTGTACCGCCCGTCGGGCGTCGCAGCGCTGGGTGGCAGCGGAGTCACGCGGACCGGCAGTGAGCCTGACGATGGGCGACCGCGGACAGGCGTACGAGCCGGGTCCTGCGCCCCGGAGCCGCTCGTCAGCCCTGTGTCGATTCGCTGGTCGATTGCGCGGTGATGTCTGCTTGCGCGCCCATGCCCACTGCCACTGCCACTGCTGTCCAACTATTTCTCCGGGTCCGCCACCGGCTCCGGTTCTCGGACTTCATCCAACCTCGAAGACGAGAGAGGCGCCGAGCTTCCCCGGCGCCCCCGAGCAAGAGTTGGGTCCTCCGTCCCTTCTCAGGCTCGCGTCCCTCCCCGCAACCGCCTTAGTTGCGAACCCCCCCAGGCCACGGGAGGAACATCACATCCCCGTAGCGCATCTTGATACCGCTGACGCCCCGATGACGTCAAGCGAAAATTCACCTTCAACCACAAAATATCGTGGTGATTGGAGGCGACTACTACAAGACCTGGAGTTCCAAGGAGTTCCAGAGACCCCTCGAACAGCGTTCTTTTGGGTGGTTTTCACCCAAGCGGTGTCCAGGCGGCAAGTGCGTCATACAACTTGTTGAAATCAAAAGGAATTCTAGGGTTCGGACTTGGGCAGGCCGGTAAAGCGGATGCCGAGGCCTTCGGGCAGCTTGTAGCGGATGTTCAGACCGATCAGCAGGGCCGTGACCTGCTCCACGATCCGCGCGTTGCCGAGCGGCCCACCGTCTACCGCTCGCAGCCCCGGCACCAGCGGACACAGCGCCATCACGCTCTGGCGCGCCGCGCGGGCGCCGGACACCACCACGTCGCACTCGACCGGGTGGGCCAGATCCTGCAGCCGGTGGGCCGACACGTTCTGGAACGCCGACACGACCTCCACGCCCTGCGGCACCTGGGTCTGCACCAGCTCGGCGCAGGAGCCCTGCCAGACATCGATCGTACGCACCGCACTGTCGCCAATGGCCGTCGCCAGGGGCACGCCCATCGACACCACGATCTGCCCGGCCTGCAGCCGATCCTTGATCCCCTTGACGGTGCCCACCATGTGCTCGAAGGGCACCGACAAGATCACGATCGGCGACTGCTGACACGCGAACTCGTTGGCGAACCCGGCCACCTCGGCACCCGGCACCTTCTCGCGCACCTCGTCGGCCGCCCGGACGGCGCGATCTTCCTTGCGCGAGCCGATCACGACGGCACGCCCCGCCTGCGCGAAGCGAAACGCCAGACCGAGCCCCTGGTCGCCTGTTCCACCGAGGATCGCGATCGAATCTGTCTGCATGACTTCGCACTCTAGCCGGCCCCGTCGCGACGACAAACGCGCGGGCGGGCGGCTCTCCGACGACAGGAGCGCAGGATCGGTATGTTGCCGGTCATGTCCGAATCCGGAGCCGAGGCCCGCACGACACCCCGCGCGATCCAGCAGGAAGGGCCGTCCGTGCTCGGCATCACCTGGGGCGACGGCGTCCAGAGCCGGCTCGACGTGCGCGAGCTCCGGCTCGCGTGCGGCTGTGCCGTCTGCGTCGACGAGTGGACGGGCGAGCAGCGGCTCGATCCGGCGAGCGTGCCGGACGACGTCCAGCCGACCCGGATCGAGCCCGTCGGGCGCTACGCGATCCAGATCACCTGGAGCGACGGACACGCTTCGGGCATCTACCCCTACGCGCGACTGCGCCAGCTCGCCGACGGGATACCGGGGTTGTAGCCGCTCGGCGGGAGTCGAGCCCGCCAGCCTCCTCTCCTATGCTGCTTGCCGTGTCTCCCGTCGACCTCGAGCAAGCCGCCCGGGCAGCAGCCCACGCCGCCGACCTGGCGCGCAAGGAGACGCTGGCCCGCTTCCGTCGTGTCGCGGTCGAGATCAAGGACGACGGCTCGCCGGTCACCGAGGCGGATCGCGCCGCCGAGCGCACCATCCGCGCCTCGCTCGAGCAAGCGTTCCCCGGCTTCGCGATCCTCGGGGAGGAGTTCGGCGGCGAGCGCGACGACGAGGGGCCGATGTGGCTGATCGATCCGATCGACGGGACGATCGCCTACTCGCGCGGCATTCCCCTGTTCTCGACGCTGATCGCGCTCCGGATCGACGGCGAGCCGCGGGTCGGGTTGATCGATCTGCCGGCGCTCGACGAGCGCTATCTCGCCTGGCAGGGTGGCGGCTGCACGCGCAATGGCCAGCCCGTCCGGGTCTCGACGCGCTCGGACCTCGCGACCGCCATCGTCTCGCACGGCGATCCCTTCTGCTTCGAACGCGCGGGGATCCCCGATGCCTTCGAGCGCCTGGCGGCGCGGATTCCGATGCTGCGCGGCTACACCGATGCGTTCGGCCACGCGATGGTGCTGGGCGGCGGTGTCGACGCGATGATCGACTGCGACCTCAACCCGTGGGATGCGGCAGCCACACAGCTGCTCGTCCCGGAGGCCGGCGGCGTCTGCCATAGCACGCTGCAATCCAATGGTCGGACGCGCCTGGTGTTCGGCAGCCCGCCGCTCGTCGACCAGCTGCTGGCGCTGATCGACGAGGCCTGAGCACCGGCGCTATCGTTCGCGCCCGCCACGAACGAACGCCGAGGACCTGAGACCCATGAGCTCATCGCGCCCGACCCTCGACGACGCCCGGTGCCTGCTCGACGCTGCCCAGAGCCTGGTCGACTCCGCGATCGCTCGCGCCAAGGAGATCACACAGGGCGGTCGCACGATCGACGACCACCAGGTGCTGACCGAACGCGTCGCCTACGCCGCCACCGAAGCCCGTGCCATGCACGAGCTGGTCGCCACGATCGAGGCGGCTCGCAGCCAGGGCGAGGGCAGCAAGGCGTTCGAACTGACCGCGATCGTCGGAGTGGGTGAGCTCGCGAGCTCGCTGCGCGAGCGGCTCTCGCTCGCCGCCGACGACCTCGGCATCGGAGATGCGGCCATCGAGGCAGCATTTCCCGCCGAGCGGCGCGCGACGCTGCGCGGCAGCGTGGCGGAGGAGGCGTTGCGCGAGATCGGCCGCGCCGTCTGCGACACCGCCGGGCGGGGCGACTGGCCACTCGACGCGCTGCACGAGCAGGTGCGCGATCAGGTGCGCGAGTTCGCGCTGGCCGAGATCGCCCCCCACGCCGAGCACATCCACCGCAACGATGCCGACATCCCCGACGGGTTCATCGAGAAGATGGCCGAGCTCGGCTTCTTCGGGCTGTCGATCCCCGAGCAGTACGGCGGCGTCGAGATGGGCAACCTGGCGATGATCCTGACCACCGAGGAGCTCTCGCGCGCCTCGCTGGCCGCCGCCGGCTCGCTGATCACGCGTCCCGAGATCCTGACCAAGGCGCTGGTCGCCGGCGGCAGCGAGGCGCAGAAGCAGGCCTGGCTGCCACGTCTCGCCTCGGGCGAGGTGATGGTGGGAATCGCGGTCACCGAGCCGGACATTGGCAGCGACGTCGCCTCGGTCCGCTGCCGCGCCGAGCGCGCGACGGTCGACGGCGTCGAGGGCTTTGCGATCGACGGTCCCAAGGCGTGGTGCACCTTCGCCGGGCGCGCCGACGTCCTGGCGCTGCTCGCTCGCACCGATCCCGAGACCCCGGGCGCAAAGGGCCTGTCACTCTTCATGGTGCCCAAGCCCTCGTTCGCCGGGCACGAGTTCGAAACGACGCAACCCGGCGGCGGGCGCATCGTCGGCAAGGCCGACGCGACGCCGGGCTATCGCGGGATGCACTCGTTCACGCTCAACTTCGAGCACTACTTCGTGCCGGCGGATCACCTGGTGGGCGAAGCCGAGGGCGTCGGTCGGGGCTTCTACCTGCAGATGGGCGGCTTCGCCGCCGGTCGCCTGCAGACCGGCGGCCGCGCCTGCGGCCTGTCGCAGGCCGCGCTCGAAGAGACGGCCAAGTACGTCGTCGACCGGACGCAGTTCGACCAGCCGCTCTCCGACTTCCAGCTCACGCAGTTCACGCTGGGCCGCATGGCCGCCCGGCTCGCCGGCGCGCGCGCCCTGACCTACGCCGCCGCCGGCGCGATGGACGAGGACGAGCGCAAGGCGGCCCCGCTTGCCGCCCAGGCGAAGCTGCTCGCCTGCGACGTAGCCGTCGAGACCACCCAGCAGGGCCAGCTGATGCACGGCGGCTGGGGCTACGCCGAGGAGTATCCGATCAGCCGCTACGTCGTGGACGCGACCGTGCTGCCGATCTTCGAGGGCGTGAAGCCGATCCTCGAGCTCAAGGTGATCGGCCGCGCGCTGCTCGCGACCTGACTCGCCATCCATCTCGCGCGCCGGCGACCGGAGCCGATTCCGCGCGCTCTACTCCTCGGCTGCGCGACTCGCCGCTGCACTGGAGACCTGCAGCTCGCTCACCACCCGGATCACGCCGGGCGCCGACTGCGCCACCTCGACGGCGCGGTCGCGCAGCCCGGTGCTGCCAACGTGTCCGCGCAGCGTGACCACGCGCGAGGCCACATGGGCGGTCACCGTGGCGTCGGAGAGCGCCGAATCCTCCAGCAGCCGACGCTGGACGGCGCGGAACAACACGTCGTCGCTGGCTCGCTCGGCGAGCAGTGCCTCGGCTTCGGTCACGTTGCGCTGTGCTTCGCGCCGTACGCGCTCGGCGTCCGTCAGCTGTTCCTCGAGCTCGCGCATCTTCGAGCGGAGCTTGCCCACGTCGGCGTCGGCGGCCTCGAGCATCTCGCGGGCAGCCTCGAACTCAGAGTTCGCCTCCTCGAGCGCCGCCTCGGGATCGGGCTCGCCACAAGCCGCCAGGCAGAGCGCGAGCCCGATCAGAGCGGATCGCGCCGACAGGGCCCGCAGGACGGGCAGAAAGCTGGGAAGCGTGCGGGTGGCCTGCATGCTTCGACGGCCCGTCAGGGTCGGATCCGGTCTGCCATCTCGTCCAGCGCATCGGCGGCGGAATGGCGCGCTTCGGCCGAGGCGTCATTGGCCACCTGCGCGGCCGAGTCGGCGGCGGTCTCGGCTCGTTCGACTGCGGCATCGAGCGCCGACTCCGCGTGCTCGGTTACGTCGCGCGTGGCCTGCGTCAGCGCCTCGCCGACATCGGACGCGGCCTGCCCGAGCGTGTCACCGACCGCCCCGTGGATCGAGTCGTCCGCCGGTGTCGTGCGGCCGGCATCGTCACCCCCACACGCGAGTACGATCCCGATCGCGGACACGGCGAGTGCGGTTGCCCCTCGGCGCATTGGCTCTCCCTCTGACGCGACGAGTCGCGACCTCGTCGACAGGTCCTGGCGGCAGTGTACGCCGCCCTCGGCCCGTGTCCCACGCGGGCCCCGGGGCTGACGCCGCGGGAAGCACGATCGCGAGCGTGGAACGCCTGGAAGCCGGCCCGTCAACTCGAGAAGAACGCAGCGAGCACTGCGATCATCGGCGCCACGTCGGCGGTACCGGCCATCTCGCGGCAGGAGTGCATCGACAGCATCGGGTTGCCGACGTCGACGGCGCGGACGCCGAGCCGGGCCGCCGTGATCGGGCCGATCGTCGAGCCGCAGGCCAGATCGCTGCGGCTCACGAAGTGCTGCGGCTCGACCCCGACCTCGGCGCACAGCGTTGCGAACAGCCCCGCACTCGCGGCATCGGTCGCGTAGGCCTGGTTCGCGTTCGTCTTGATCACGGGCCCGTGGCCGATCCGCGGCTGGTGACCCGGCTCGTGCCGGTCCGCGTAGTTGGGATGGACGGCGTGCGCCATGTCGACCGAGATCAACACCGACCGGGCGAGCGCCCGGGCGAGCCCCTGCGGCTCGCCGCCCTTGAACCCGGCGACGATGCGATCGAGCGCGTGCTCGAGCACCGGTCCGGCAGCGCCCTGCGCACTGCGGCTGCCGACCTCCTCGTGGTCGTAGAGCGCGAGCACCCGCGTCGCATCGGGTAGATCGAGCTCGCCCGCCTCGGCGAGCGACCGCAGCCCCGCGTGGCACGACGCCAGGTTGTCGAGTCGCGGCGCGTGGATGAACTCGCCGCGCGGGCCGGACACACCAGAGGTCTGCGAGTCGTACACCATCAGATCGAAGGCCAACACGCGTGCGTCGGTGCCTCGCGTCAGACCCTGCGCGCGCAGCTCGCTGGTGACCAGCTCGCGCAACGGCGGGGCGTCGCCCAGACCCATCACCGGGGCCAGGTGCTTCTGCGGGTTCAGCTTGAGGCCGTCGCGCGTGACGTCGCGGTCGAGGTGGATCGCCAGGCTCGGTATGCGGAGCAGCGGACGCGCAAAGTCGAGCAGCACCATCTGCACGCCATCGGCCGTGCGCAGACTGACGCGTCCCGCGAGCGAGAGATCCCGATCGAGCCAGGTGTGCAGCAGCACGCCGCCGTACGGCTCGACGCCGAGCTGCTGATAGCCGTGGGCATCGACGTCGGCGAGCGGCTTGAGGCGCAGATTCGGCGAGTCCGTGTGGGCACCGACGATGCGAAACCCGGCCTCGGAGGGCGGCTGCGCCCCGACCTCGAAGGCGATCAGACTCCCGCCGTTGCGTTCGAGGTAGCGCCGGTCGCCCGGTGCGAGCTCCCAGATCTCGTCCTCTCCGAGCTCCTGGTAGCCGGCCGCACGCAGGCGCGCGGCCGATTCCGCGACGACGTGATAGGGCGTCGGCGAGCGATCGATGAAGCTGATCAGGTCGGCGATCGGATCGGACATGGCCGCAGAATAGCGCCCACCGGGCTCGCTCCGGGCGCGCTCGGCGCCGAGCCCGGGACGGCGCGGAGCGCAGCGGAATCAGCGCAGCCAGCCGGCTCATGCCGGCCGGAAAGAGTGTCGTAAGTAACCGATTCAAATAAATTTTCTCATTATCGGAGCCGCTTTCCCGACCTGGCAGGCAAGCTCCCAGGCTGCACCAGGGCGCGAGATCACAGCGGACGTGCAACCATCCCGGCGACCCACCCCCCTTTGGAGAGCCGCATGTTCGCTGCCACTTCACTGCGGAGCATCGCCGCGGCGGGGGCTGTTGCGCTGTCGCTCGCGGTTCCGGCACCCGCGCGGGGCGAGGAAGCCACCACGACGGGCGATTCGATGGTCGGCATCGCCTCGGCCGTCTGCACCCTGTTCTACACGCCGGTCAAGATGGTCTACGCGACCGGTGGCGTAGGCGTCGGGACCCTGGTCTGGCTGTTCAGCGCCGGGGACGCCGACTCGATGAACGCCGTGTTCAAGGCCGCGGGCGGCGGCGACTTCGTCGTCACCGAAGAGCACCTGCGCGGTCTCCGAGTGCTGCGCTTCTCGGGCCAGTCCAAGCGGACCTAGCCGTCCCGCCGGCCCCGGACCCCGAGAGACCGGGGCAGTGCCGACCCGGCATCGAGCAGCGCACGGGCCTTGCGCGCCAGGCGCAGCAGGCTCTCGTCGGCTGTCTCGTGGTCGACGGCGTGCCATTCGAACCAGCGGAGATCGGTCGACTCCTCGCTGATCGCGAGTACCTGTCCCGCCCGCGCGCGGAGCAGGAAGCGCACGTCGTGGTGCTCGTGCTCGGGCTCGCCCCCGTGGGGCGGAATCGTGTGGATGTCGACGTCGACCACCGGACAGCCGTCTTCGGGCACCACGAACTCGAACTCACGCATCCCCGACTCCTCGCGGGCCTCGCGCAGGGCGACTGCGGCGACATCGGGGTCTCCGTCTGCGTGACCGCCGAGCTGGAGCCAGCGGCCGAGCTTGCGGTGGTGGGTGAGCAGGCAGCGCTGCCCGTCCTCGGTCACGATCCAGCTCGACGCGGTGATGTGGCCCGGTAGACAGCGCCGCCCGAAACAGCCTGCGTGCGCCTCGACGAGGTCGCGAACGCGACCCACCTCGCCGGCCTCTTCAGGGTGCCGCTCCAGATAGTGGCCAAGCAGCGCGAGCAGCGGGCGGCGATGCATCGGCGCAGGCTAGCTTCGGATGGTGGCGGAGTCTGGCACCAGCACCCTGCGGGAGCTCGCCGAGCGAGCGCCGAGCTGCCACCGGGAGCTCGTCCGGGTGCTCGCGGCGGGACCCGAGCCGGAGCGCGCGGTCGGACGCGCGGAACGCATCCTGGCCGAGGCGCGCGGTACCGCGGACGGGACCGAGCGCGAAGCCGCCTTCGTGCGCGTGCTGGCGGCGACCTGCGCAACGGCGCCGTTCCTGGCCAGCTGGCTGACGCGGAACCCGGACTGGCTGTCGGCGCTCGCGGCCGAGGACTACGCCGGACCGCGGTTGCCCGAGCAGCTCGCAGAGCGGCTCGCAGCGGCCCGGAACGCCGCCGCAACCGACGATCCGAGCGTCTGGCTGCGCCGCTTCAAGTACTACGAGCTGGCCCGTATCACGGTCCGCGATACCTGGCCCGAGCGGCTCCCGCTCGAACGCAGCGCCGAGACCCTGACCGAGCTGTCTGCACTCGCCGACGCGCTCCTGGCCGAGGCCGAGCGTGGCGCGCGCCGCGGGATCGAGGCGAGTCTCGGGGCCCCCCGCTTCCGCGACGCGGCGGGCCGGGAGCGCGAACTCGGCTTCTGCGTCCTCGGGCTCGGCAAGCTCGGCTCGGCCGAGCTCAACTACTCGTCGGACGTCGATCTCGTTTACGTCTACGAGTCTCCGCCCGACGGCGTCGCGCACAGCGGCCCGAGCGGGGTGTCGCCGGTCGAATACTTCTCGCGGCTCGCGCAGCGGTTTGGCGCGATCGTCACGGACCACAGCGACGAGGGCTTCCTGTACCGCATCGACCTCGACCTGCGGCCCGAGGGCGCGCAGTCGCCGATCGTGGTCTCGCGCGCCGCGCTCGCCGGCTACTACGAGGGCTGGGCCGACACCTGGGAGAAGGCCGCCTTCATGAAGGCGCGACCGGTGGCCGGCGACCTCGAGCTCGGCTGGCGCTGCATTCGCGACCTGGCACCCATGATCTACCGCTCGTCGATGGACTTCGAGGGTGTGCGCGGCATCCGCCGGCTCAAGGATCGGATCGAGGCGGAGCATGGAATCGAGACGGCGGGCTTCGACGTCAAGATTGGTGCGGGCGGCATCCGCGACGTCGAGTTCGTGAGCCAGGCCCTCCAGCTGCTGCACGGCGGGCGGATGCCTCAGCTGCGCGAGCGCTCGACCCTGCGCACGCTCGAGCAGCTCTCGGCACTCGGACTGCTCAGCGACCGCGCGCAGCAGGATCTGACGACGTCGTACCGCTTCCTGCGACGGATCGAGAACCGGCTGCAGATGGAGCACGAGCAGCAGACGCACCGGGTGTCGGTCGCGGACGAGGCCCGCGAGCGATTGGCGCGCGCCGCCGGCTACACCGGGACGGCCGACAGCGCGCTCGCGAGGTTCGACCGGGACCTCGCCGCGCACCGCGAACGCACGCGCTCGATCTTCGCGGGTCTGCTGCCCGAAGCGCCTGGCGAGCGCGCACTCGACCTGTTCGTGCGGGGCGCGCCGAGCCTGGTCGCGCTGCCGACGACTCGGGGCATGATCGAGGAGCTCGCCGAGCACTTTGGCGGCGCCCTCGAGACCGCAACCAGCCCGGAACGAGCGCTCAACAACCTCGCCCGCTTCGCCGAGGTCATCGGCGGCCATCGGTCGTACTACCAGCTGTTGCTCGATCGTCCCGAGCTGGTCGACCGCCTGGTCGCCCTGTTCGACAGTTCGAACTACCTCTCGGGGCTCCTGTCGGCGAACCCCAGACTGATCGAGCCGGTGTTCTCGGACCCGAGCGTGCTGCTGCTCGGACGCGCCGAGCTCGAGCGCGACCTGGCGGCCCTGCGAAGCGAGCGGGTCGAGGCCCTCGGCGACGAACAGGGCGGGCTCGACGCGCTGCGCGGCTTCCAACGCCGACAGGTGATCAACGTCGGGCTGCTCGACGTCTCGGGCCGCGCGAGCCCGGTCGAGGTCGCGACCGCCCTGACCGAGATCGCCGAGGTCTGCGCGTGCGGCGCGCTCGAGCTCGCGGAGTCCCAGCTCGCGACGCGACGTGCTCGCCTGGCCGCCGCCGATTCCCTGTGCTTCCTGATCGTCGGCATGGGCAAGCTCGGCTCTCGCGAGCTCGGCTACGGCAGCGATCTCGACGTGATCTTTCTCTACGACACCGCGGGCAGCGCGCCCGCGGCGCGCATGGAGGCGGCTGAGCACGCGGTGCGGCTGGCCCAGCGCTGGATCGGCGCGCTGCAGACGACGACTGGCGAGGGCAGCTGCTACGAGATCGATGCGCGACTTCGCCCGTCCGGAAACCAGGGCGTACTCGTGACCTCGCTGCAGGGCTTCGGCGACTATCATCGTGGCGAAGCACAGCGCGCCCAGGTCTGGGAACGCCAGGCACTGCTGCGCGCTCGGCCGATCGCCGGCGATCCGGAGTTGATGCAACGCTTCGACACGATGCGGCGAGAGGTACTTGGTCGGCCGCTCGACGCCTCGACCCGCGACGAGATCCACCGCGTCCGAATGCGCATGGAAGAGGAGCTGGCGCGCGAGGGGCAGAGCCGTCGCGACTTCAAGACCGGACGCGGGGGTGTGCTCGACGTGGAGAGCGTCGTCCAGTACCACCAGCTGATGGCCGCGGAGACGCACCCCGAGCTGTGCGACACACTGCCGCTGCCCGATCAGCTGGAACGACTCGAGGCGCTGGGCCTGCTCGCGCCCAGCCACGCCGACACGTTGAGGCGCGGCTGGGCCTTCCTGAGCGAGCTGAGCCGGCGGCTGCGCATCGTCGAGAACCGGTCCATCTCGGACCTCGATTCCGAGCGGGGCGACCTCGAAGGAATCGCCCTGCGCATGGGGCACCCGCCGAGCCGTCGCGACGGCGGCCCGCGACGCGCGCTGCTGGCCCGGTATCGCCGCCACACCGAAGCGATCCGGCAGGTCTACCTCGCGACGTTCGCCCCCCGCGCGATGCGCTAGAACGGCAAGCCGAAGCGCGCGGTCAGGATGATGTCCTCGTCGGAGAAGCCGACGTCGATGCGGAACGGGGCCTGCCGCTCGAGTGTGAAGCGCAGCCCGACGCCGTAGCTCTGGTGGACCCTGGCGTGGAACAGGCCCGAGCCGCTCCCGGCCACACTGCCCAGCTCGTACCACGCCGCCAGACCGACGCGTTCGACCCGGAGCGCTCGCGTGAACGGGATCGGGAAGCCGCGCGGCAGCACCCAGAAGCGGTACTCGGCGGCGCCCCACCACAGCGAGTCGTCGGTGAAGCGATTGGCGATGAAGCCGCGCATGCGCGAGTCGCCGCCCAGCGCGTTGAGCCAGAAGAAGGGCAGCTCGCCACTGGTGAGATCGACATCGAGGGCAAACGCGAGTGTGTCGGTCGGCGGATGCTCCTCATCGCCGACAGCGCCGCGGTGAAACAGCCCAGGCAGCGGGAGCACGAAGCGGCCGAAACTGGCATAGCGAACGCCGACGTCTCCGCCGTTCTGCAGCAAAGCCGCCTCGATCAGCGTTCCCAGCATCCAGCCCCGATACGGATTCGCCTGACTGTCGCGCGTGTCATAGCGCACGCCCCAGTAGAGCCAACCGAGGTTGGAATGCTCGGCCTCGGCAAACTCGGACAGCGCCGCTGGAGAGCTGAACAACGGGTCGTTCATCGAGGGAAAGCGCTTGCCGCTGCCGAGCTCGTGGAACTCGCCGCGAATGCCGCCCGCCAGGATCAGGTCGTCGCCGGCCTCGGGCCACGACAGCTCCATCGCCAGGTCGACCTCGAAGAATTCGTCGGTGTAGCTCGTCTCGTCGAACTCCGTGGTATCGGGACCCAGGCCGAAGAAGCGAACCGTCCGAGCCTTGTGGTAGCCGAGCCGGGCGCGGACGCGGCTGCGCTCCTCCTGGAAGACCCCGCCGCCTTCCCGGTCGCGGTGGTTGAGCCAGCGCTGCCAGATCATCGAGTAGCTCTGCTCGCCCTCGGTCGAATAGGAGAGGAAGATGCCGGCGAACTCGCGCCTCCGTTGCTGTCGGAAGTCGATGTCGGTGATCGCGATGCCAAAGCTGGTGCCGACGTCCTTGTCCTGCGCCACGAAGGGCGCGATGAACGAGGTCACCAGGAAGCGCTCGAACAGGTTGCCGGGCTTGATCCGGCCTTCCGGGATGTAGCGCCAGCGCTCGGGGTGGGGCATGTCCGTAGGACGCACGATGTTCGGGATCCGGCCGTCCTGATCGATCCCGGCAAACGGGTCGTACTCGGCCGGCGTCTCGGGGGGGAGATTGCCCGCTGGACGAACGGCCTGCTCGGCGCCGCTCGGCGCCGCCAGCGCGAGCCCGGCCAACGCGATCCCTGCCAGCGTTCGCGATCCGCGCACGCCCCCCCCGATCGCGCCGGAGTCTAGCCGAGCGAGTCGGCTACGGCGCCGCCGTGCGCGTGGGCTCCCGCATCGTCACCAGCTCTTCCGCGGCAGTGGGATGAATGCCGATCGTCGCGTCGAACTGCGCCTTGGTCGCATCACACTTGAGCGCGACGCCGAACCCCTGGATGATCTCACCGGCATCGGGACCGAGCATGTGGACCCCGAGCACGCGATCGGTCTGCGCATCGACGAGCAGCTTCATGTGCGTCTGCTCGTCGCTTCCAGTGAGCGTGTCCCGAAGCGCCCGGAAGCTCGACGTATAGACGTCGACGCGGTGGCCGCGCCCGAGCGCCTCGGACTCCGTGAGACCGACCGTGCCGATCGGCGGCTGGCTGAACACCGCGGAGGGGACGTCGCGGTGGTCGGGCGAGGTCGGCTGGCCGCCGTAGAGGGTGCGCGCCAGGCACATCGCCTCGTGGATCGCGACGGGCGTCAGCTGGATGCGATCGGTCACGTCGCCGATCGCGTAGATGTTCGGCAGCGTGGTGCGCGAGTACTCGTCGACCTCGATCTCACCGCGGGCGCCGAGCGCGACACCCGCCTTCTCGAGGCCGATGTCGCGCGTGTTCGGGACTCGCCCCGTCGCAAAGAAGACCTGATCGGTGTCGAGCGTCGAGCCGTCCGTGAGGGTTGCGCGCCGGCGCCCTGCGTGCTCCTCGATCGCCGTGACGTTGGTGTCGAAGCGCAGATCGATGCCCTTCTGGCGCATCTCCTCGGCCAGCCAGACCCGCACGTCCTGGTCGAAGCCTCGCAGGAACAGGGGGCCGCGATACAGCTGCGTCACGCGGGTCCCGAGCCCGCGGAATATCCCGGCGAACTCGACGGCGATATAGCCACCGCCGACGATCGTGATGTGCTCGGGCAGCGCCTCGAGATAGAAGGCCTCGTTCGAGGTGATCGCGAGCTCGCGACCCGGGATGTCGGGCACTCGCGGCCAGCCCCCGGTCGCCACCAGGATCGTCTCGGCGCTGACCAGGCGCTCGCCGACTCGGACCTCGTGCGGGCCTTCGAGCACGGCGCGCCCCTCGATCAGGCTCACGCCCGCGCTCTCGAGCAGCCTGCGATAGATCCCGTTCAGACGCAGGATCTCGGTGTCCTTGTTGGCGATCAGCCTCGGCCAGTCGAAGCCGGGCCGGCCAAGCGTCCAGCCGTAGCCGCGCTCGGCCGCCTCGAAATCAGCCGAGAAGTGCGAGGCGTAGACCAGCAGCTTCTTCGGGATGCAGCCCACGTTGACGCACGTGCCACCGAGCGGCCGGTCCTCGGCGCAGGCCACCCGGGCGCCCAGCGAGGCACAGACGCGGCTCGCTCGCACGCCGCCTGAGCCCGCCCCGATCACGAACAGGTCGAAGTCGTAGGTTTCCGACATGCGCCAGATTCTAGCCGGCGCTATCTGGTAACTGCGTGAGCGATCCGACCCATCGAATTCCGGCCCTGGTCGTCTCGGGCTTCCTCGGCTCCGGCAAGACGTCGCTGGTGCGCTACGTGCTCGAATCGGCGCAGCGCGACGGAGTGCGCGTGGCGATCGTGTCGAACGAGATCGGCGAGCTCGGGATCGATCGGGCGCTGCTCGGCGGTGGTGGCGAGGCCTTCGTCGAGCTCGAGGGCGGCTGCGTGTGCTGCGAGCTCTCCGATGACCTGGTCGACACCATGCAGCGTCTGTACGACGAGGTGCGGCCGGAGCGGATCGTGATCGAGACCTCGGGTGCCGCCCTTCCCTTCGACACCACGCTCAACTTCTGGCGCGAGCCCGTCAGCCAGTGGGTGGGAGACGACATGGCGATCGTCGTCGTGAACGCGGAGCAACTGCGCGAAGGGCGCGACCTCGAGGGCACGTTCGCGGACCAGGTGCACTCGGCCGACCTGCTGGTGCTCAACAAGGTCGACCTGGTGGCGGCCGACGAGCTCGACGGGCTCGAGACGCGGCTCCGGGCGATCGAGGAGGAGGCGCCGATCGTGCGCGCGGTGCGCGGCAGGATCGAGCTGGGACTGCTGTTCCCGCCCGACGCGAGCGCGCCCGATCGCAGCGGTCCTGCACCGCAGCGCCCGGAGCATCACCACGAGCACTTCGCGACCGAGATCTGGTCCGTCCCGCCCGGCACGAGCCGCGAGACGCTCGAGGCGAAGCTCAGCGACAACGCGGCGCTGCTACGCGCGAAGGGCTTCGTCGAGCTCGACGGCCAGCTCTGCCTGGTGCAGCTGGTCGGGCACCGGCTCGAGATCGAGCCGACCGAGCTGGTCCCCCCCACGGGCGCGCGCGGCAAGCTGGTGCTGATCGAGCGCGCCTAGCAGGCGGCGCAAGCGCCCCGGTCGGTATTTCCGCCAATCCGGCCGGCCTCCGCGCGGCGCAGCGAGCCGGGCTCGCCGCTACGACCGCCGGGTCGGTGCCTTGCGCCGGGCCTCTCCGAGGATCCGCTTCTTGCTGGCCGCCCAGCCGCAGATCCGGCAGCTCGCCAGGTCGTGACCGCGCGCCGGGCAGTGCTCGCGGCCGAAGTAGATGATCTGGAGATGAGCGCGGCCCCAGGACTCGGGCGGGAACAGCTTCTTCAGGTCGTGCTCGGTCCGTTCCACCGACTTGCCACTCGACAGGCCCCAGCGGGCGGCGAGGCGGTGGATGTGCGTATCGACGGGGAAGGCGGGCAGCCCGAAGGCCTGCGTCATCACCACGCTCGCGGTCTTGTGCCCCACGCCGGGCAGCGCCTCGAGCTCCTCGAAGGTTCGCGGCACGACCCCGTCGTGCTGATCGACCAGGATCTGCGACAGGCCGCGGATCGCCTTCGACTTCTGGGGCGACAAGCCGCAAGGCTTGATGATCGCACGGATCTGCGCCGCGCTGAGCTTCGCCATGGCGAACGGATCGTCGGCCCGGGCGAACAGCTTCGGCGTCACCTGGTTCACCCGCTCGTCGGTGCACTGCGCCGACAGCAGGACCGCAACGAGCAGCGTGTACGGATCGACGTGTTCGAGCGGGACCGGCGGAAGCGGATACAGCTCCTCGAGAATCTTCCGGATCCGCTCGGCCTTCTCGGCGCGGGTCATGGCGCGCGACGATACCCTCACCCGCATGGTGCCGCCCGACTCCACCGCCACTCGGCCGCTGCGCGACTGGATCCCCGACGGGGTGCTGCGCGATCCCGAGGCGATCCTCGACCGCTTCCTGAAGTGGGTCGAATCGACCGGGCTCGAGCCCTACGCGGCCCAGGAAGAGGCGCTGCTCGAGCTGATGACGGGCAACCACGTCGTGCTCTCGACGCCGACGGGCTCGGGCAAGTCCCTGGTGGCGCTCGGGCTCCACTTCAAGGCGCTTTGCGAAGGGCGCCGCTCGTTCTACACGGCGCCGATCAAGGCGCTGGCCAGCGAGAAGTTCTTCGCGCTGTGCGACGAGCTCGGCGCCGACTCGGTCGGCATGCTGACCGGGGATGCCAGCATCAACTGGGGTGCGCCGGTGATCTGCTGCACCGCGGAGGTGCTCGCGAACATGGCGGTGCGCCAGGGCGCGCGCGCCGACGCGCCGCTCGTCGTGATGGACGAGTTCCACTACTACGGAGATCCAGAGCGGGGCGCGGCCTGGCAGATCCCGCTGCTCGCCCTGCACGAGACGCAGTTCCTGCTGATGTCGGCGACCCTCGGCAATACGGCGGCGATCGAGGAGCGGATCGCCGCTCGCACCGGGCGAGGGGTGGCGCACGTCCACAGCGACGAGCGACCCGTCCCACTCGACTTCGAGTACGCCGAGACGCCGCTGCACGAAACGATCGAGCGGCTGCTCGAGCGGCAGCAGGCGCCGATCTATGTCGTCTGCTTCACCCAGCGCGCCGCCGCCGAGCAGGCACAGGCGCTGACCAGCGCCAAGGTGTCGACGCGGGAGGAGAGGCAGGCGGTGGCCGCGGCGATCGGCGGCTTCCGCTTCGATTCACCCTACGGCAAGGACATCGCCCGCATCCTGCGCCACGGGATCGGCCTCCACCATGCGGGCCTGCTCCCAAAGTATCGGCTGCTGGTCGAGCAGCTGGCGCAGCAGGGCCTGCTCAAGGTGATCTGTGGCACGGACACGCTGGGCGTCGGGGTCAATGTTCCGATCCGTACCGTCCTGTTCACGCAGCTCAGCAAGTTCGACGGGAGCAAGCAGGCGTTGCTCACGGCGCGCGACTTCAAGCAGATCGCGGGCCGCGCGGGGCGTCGCGGCTTCGACGATCTCGGGAGCGTCGTGTGCCAGGCGCCGGAGCACGTGATCGACAATGCCCGGCTCGCGAGCAAGGCGGCGGCGGCCGGCGGCGCGAAGCAACGCAAGCTGGTCAAACGGAAGCCGCCCCGACACTTCGTCGGCTGGAGCCGCGAGACGTTCGAGCAGCTCGTCGAGAGACCGACCGAGGGGCTCGAATCGCGCTTTGCCGTCACCCACGGACTGCTGATCGATTGCCTGCAGCGAGGCCAGGAGGAGGAGCTGCCGGCCTCGGGCTACGGTGCGCTGCTCGAGCTGATCGCCCTGAGTCACGGCGATGCGAAGTCCAAACGGCGCCTGCGCCGCGAGGCGGCGCTGCTGTTCCGCTCGCTGCGAAGCAGCGAAATCCTGACGGTCGAGCGAGAGCGCCCACCTCGCGTGGTCATCGATACGGCGCTTCAGCGCGATTTCTCACTCCACCATTCGCTGTCGCTCTACCTGGTCGAAGCGATCGCTGCCTTCGACCCGCAGAGTGAGACGCTCGCACTCGACGTGCTGTCGCTGGTCGAGGCGATCCTCGAGGATCCGCGCGCGATCCTGTACCAGCAGGAGCGGCGCGCGAAGGACGATCTCATGGCGCGACTCAAGGCCGAGCGGGTCCCCTACGAGGAGCGCATGAACGAGCTCGAGAAGGTGAGCTGGCCGAAGCCGAACGAGACCCTCGTGCGGGCGACCTTCGAGCTGTTCCGCGAGCGCCATCCGTGGGTGCGCGACGACGACATCCGGCCGAAGGGGATCGCGAGCGAGATGGCCGAGCACTACGCGAGCTTCGAGGACTTCGTGAAGCGCAATCAGCTCGCGCGCATGGAGGGCCTGCTGCTTCGCTACCTGAGCCAGGTGTGGAACACGCTGGTGCACAACGTCCCGTCGGTGGCGATGACCGACGAGCTACACGATCTGGCCGGCTACCTGCGGGCCACCGTCACCCAGGTGGACTCGAGCCTGGTGAGCGAGTGGGAGAGCCTGGTGTCGCCCGGCCCCGCGCCCTCGCAGGCGCCCGAGGCGCCGAGCCCGCGCACGCCGGAGATCCTGCGCGACGAACGCGCCTTCCGGGCCCGGGTCCGCGCGGAGTGCCACCGCCTGGTGCGCGCCCTGTCCAACGGGGCCTACGACCAGGCCGTCCACGCCCTGCGCGAGACGGACGACCCCTGGACCCCCGAGCGAATCGAGCACGCCCTGGTCCCGTTCTACGAGCAATACGAACGGGTGGTCTTCGAGCCCAGGGCGAGAGCGGCCGACAAGACCTGGATCGTGCAGCGTGAGCCGCGTCTCTGGGAGGTGCACCAGACTCTGGTCGACGACCGGGACGACAACCTCTGGAGCCTCCAGATGGAGGTCGACCTGCGCGCCGAGATCCCGGACGGCCCGCTCCTCACGCTTCACCAGATCACGGGCTGAGCCGAAGTCAGCCCCGATACTGGGCGAGCTCCGCGTCGTAGTCGGCGAAGCCCAGTAGCTGCTTCAGGTCGGAGAAGGCGAGACGCTCGCCGGGCGTCGCGCCCCGGCCCAGGGCCTCCAGGGCGGCCTGCATGCCCCGTGTGGCAGCGGACAGCAGGGTCAGGGGGTATGCCGCGAGCTTGAAGCCGAGTCGTTCCAGCTCGTCGGGTGGGAGCAGTGGGGTCGCTCCGTCCTCGACCAGGTTCGCCAGCTTGGGGCCCGGAATCTGCTCGCCAATGCGACGCAGCTCGTCTTCGCTCTGCGGGGCCTCGACGAAGGCGATGTCGGCCCCGAGCGCCGCGAACTCCTGGGCTCGCTCGATCGCCTCGTGCAGATCGTGTGTCGCCGCGGCATCGGTCCGGGCCATCACCAGGATGTCGCCGCCCTCGTCGCGCAGCGCTTCGCGCGCGTCGATCGCCGCGCGAATGCGCGCCACGGCTTCGCCCCGTTCGACCACCTGCTTGCCGCGAGTGTGGCCGCAGCGCTTCGGCGCGAGCTGGTCTTCGATCATCACGCAGGCAAAGCCCGCGCGGGCGTAACCGCGCACCGTGCGCTTCGCGTTGACCGGGTTCCCGTAGCCGGTGTCCCCATCCCCGATCACCGGAATCCCGACTGCGTCGCAGATGTTGCGCCCCTGGTCGAGCATCTCGCCGTACGAGATCAAACCGGTATCGGGCATCGCCAGCCGAGCAGCCGAGACGGCGAAGCCACTCATGAAGGTGAGCGGAAAGCCTGCGCGCTCGATCAGACGAGCCGAGAGCGCATCGAAGCAGCAGGGCATCACGATCAGCCCGGGCTCGCCGAGCAGCTGGCCCAAGCGGGCGGCGGGAGTCTGGGTCATGCGACCCAGAGTGCGCGAGATCCGCGAGCGGGGCCAGCACTCGCTTGACAATGCCGGCGTGTCGTGGACAATCCGTCCCGACATGACATCGACCCCGTTCGCCACGACGAAGACGACGCCGGAGAGGCCCGACTAGACCGGGAGTGCCGAACATTCGAGTTGCGCGCCCTTCCGGTCGATGAGACGGGGAGGGCGTTTTTCGTTGGGGCGAGCTCGGCCCCGACCCGAGAGAGGAGACCGCCGTGAGTCGAGACGATCGAGGCGTACGCGTGGGAGTGGTGGGCGCGACCGGCGCCGTGGGCGAGGTCCTGCTCGACGTGCTCGCGCAACGCGACTACCCCGTGGCCGAGCTCCGACCACTCGCGAGCGGCCGCTCCGCCGGTTCCAATGTCTCGTTCCGGAACGCGCCGGTCGAGGTCGCCGAGGCAAGGCCCGAGGCCTTCGACGGTCTGGACATCGTCTTCTTCGCCGCCACCGGGTCGCTGTCGAAGGAGCTCGCGCCCGAGGTCGCCCGGCGCGGCGGGATCGCGATCGACAAGTCGGGTACCTGGCGGATGGAGGACGGCGTCCCGCTGGTCGTGCCCGAGGTGAACCCCGAAGCCGTCGACGGGCACGCCGGCATCATCGCCTGTCCCAACTGCACCACGATCGGCTGCGTCATGGCGCTCGAGCCGATCCACCGCGCCGCGGGCCTGAAGAGCGCGGTGATCACCACGCTGCAGGCGGTCTCCGGCGCTGGACGCGACGGCATCGACGAGCTCGCGACGCAGCAGCGAGCGCTCGCCAGCGGCGACGAGCCGCGGGCCGACCTGTTCGCCGCACCGATCGCCAACAACGTGGTGCCGCTGTGCGAGACGTTTCGCGACGACGACTATTCGACCGAGGAGGTGAAGCTGCTGTTCGAGACCCGCAAGATCATGGGCCTGCCGGATCTCGAGGTCGCCATGACCTGCGTGCGCGTACCCGTCCCGATCGGTCACTCGGCCACGATGCTGCTCGAGACCGAGCGCCCACTGTCGGCCGAGGCGGCGCGCGAGGCGCTGGCCGCCTTCCCCGGCCTCGAGGTCGTCGACGACACCGCGACCTGCAGCTTTCCGACTCCGCGCGACGTCGAGGGCCGCGACGAGGTGCTGGTCGGCCGGGTCCGGAAGGACCTCGGCAGCGAGCGGCTGTGGCTGTGGCAGGTCTCGGACAATCTGCGCAAGGGAGCCGCGACCAACGCAGTCCAGATTGCCGAGCTGCTGCTCGAGCGCGGGCTGATCGGAGGGAGCTGAGCGCGCAAGCCGGCCGAGGCTTCCCGCGTCTCAGCTGCGCCCGAAGCGAACGCGGCCGCGCGCGCGGGCCTGGATCAGCCGCCGCTTGCGCAGAACACGGCGCGCGAGCCGCGCGGTGTCGCGGTACGCGCCCAACACCGCCCGGTCGCGCAGCAGCGCAAACGACAAGCGCAGCAGCTCCCAGCCCAGGATCACCGGCAGGTCGCGCAGCCACTCGCCCAGCCGATCGTTCTTGATCATCTGCAGCGAGTGGTTCTTGAACGAATGGCGGCGGATGGCGGGCGGGATCGCGAACCGCGTCCCGCGCTTCCAGCCGCGCTCGTGCTGCGCGCGCGCGCCCGGCACGTACAGGACACGCCAACCAAACAGCGCCGCGCGCCACGCGAGATCCGTCTCCTCGTGGTACAGGAAGAAGTCCTCGTCGAAGATCTCGCCCTCCACCGCGAGGTCACGAGCGGCCGAGAGCCGCAGCCACAGAGCGGCCCCACTCGCGCCGAACACCGCTTCCGGCTCGGCGTACTGCCCGACGTCGCGCTGGTCGCTCGCGCGATCGCGCGGCCGGCGATTGCGACCGAGCAGGATCCCGGCGCTGTCGAGCGTCTTGCCGTCGCGCCGGATCAGCCGACCGCCGGCGAGCGCCGCCTCGGGATCCGCCTCGAGCGCACCCAACATGGCCGCCGCAAAGCCCGGTTCCAGCACCACGTCGGGGTTGAGCAGCAGCAGGTATTCACAGCCCGCATCCCCGAACGCGCGCTCGATCAGCCGATTGGCGCCGTAGGCGTAGCCGCGGTTCTCGATCGATGCGCGCTCGATCTCCGGCCGCGTACGAAGGGCCCGCTCGAGCCGCGCCGGCTCGTTGTCCGCGTCGAGGATCCGGATCCAGCGCGGACCGACCGTCTGGGCCCGGATCGCGCCTACGCATCCCGGCAGCTCGGGGTACGAGCCGTGGTGAATCACTCCGACTGCATAGCGCGACGCTGCGTTGCTCACGCCGGTCCTCTCTACCTGCCACCTGCCCGGTGACCCGTGCCCAATGTCGCGGCAGCCATGCTCGATCGTTCGGCAGTCGTCGCCGTGATGCAGCTCACGATTGAGCCGCTTCCCGCTCGGTCCGGCCGACTCCAGCCGCGCCACGACACATGACCAGTTTGGCACATCGGTTGCTATAGCCGCTCCCGACGACCGGTGACCACCGCCCTCGCCTGCGAATGACCTCGAGCCGGTCTCGGCCCAGTGTCTCGAGCGGGAGAACGACATGAAGAAGATCGAAGCCATCCTCAAGCCCTTCAAGCTCGATGACGCCAAGGAGGCTCTTGCGGCAGTCGGCGTGCATGGCCTGACGATCAGCGAGGTCAAGGGCACTGGACGACAGAAGGACCACAGCGAGCTCTACCGCGGGGCCGAGTACGTGGTCGACTTCCTGCCCAAGGTCAGACTCGAGGTGGTCGTCTCGGAGGCGATGGTCGAGAAGGTCACGAGCGCGCTCGCCGAGGCGTGCCACACCGGCCGCATCGGCGACGGCAAGATCTTCGTCCTCCCGGTCGAGCAGGCGACCCGGATCCGCACGGGTGAACGCGACGAGGCAGCCATCTCGGCGGGCTGAGGTGGCGGGACGCTCCTGGGAGGTGCAACCCAGCGACGTCGGCCTGCGGGAGCCGGGGCTCAGGGCTCGACCACGAGCTTGCCCCAGGTCCCGCGCGAGCCGAGAGCCTCGAGCGCCTTCGGGAGATCGTCGAGCGCATAGCGGGCCGAGACCACGGGCTGGATGCGACCGGCAGCGTAGAGCTCGAACAGCCCGTCGTAGGTGGCCTGGACCCTCGCCGGTTGACTGCCCGCGTGGCCGCCCCAGTTGAGGCCGACTAGCGAGATGTTCTTGAGCAGCACGCGGTTGAGCGCGACCCTCGGGATCTCACCGCTGGCGAAGCCGATCACCAGCAGCCGCCCGTTCCAGGCGATGCACTGGAGCGATCGTTCGAAGACATCCCCGCCCACCGAGTCGTAGATCACGTCGGCGCCGCGGCCGTCCGTCGCCTCCCGGACCTTCGCGACGAAATCCTCGGCGCGGTAGTCGATCCCGACGTCGGCGCCGTGCTCGAGCGCCACGGCCAGCTTGTCGGCCCCGCCCGCGGTTGCGATCACGCGCGCTCCCCGCGCCTTGCCGATCTGGACGGCGGCGAGCCCGACCCCGCCGGCCGCCGCGTGCACCAGCAGCGTCTCGCCCGCCTGCAGATCGGCGCGGAACACGAGTGCGGCATACGAGGTGCAATAGACGATCGGAAGCGCCGCGGCGTGCGCGAAGTCCATGCCCTCGGGAATGCGGATGCAGTCCTGCTCGGCCACGACGGCGCGTTCGGCGAAGCCGCCGAGCAGACTCGACGTCAAGACGCGGTCCCCCTCGCACAGGCCGGAGACGCCAGGACCCACGGCGACCACCTCGCCCGCCAGCTCGGCGCCCGGCACGAACGGAAAGGGCGGCTTCACCTGGTAGCGGCCCTGCACGATCAGGATGTCGAAGAAATTGAGCGCGGCGGCGCGCGTCGCGATCTTCACGGCCCCCGGAAGCAGCTCTGGCTCGGCGACCTCGGAGACGCGCAGCTCCGACGGCTTCATCCAGCGATCCACCACCACGGCACGCACGGCTCGACGACACTCCCAGAGAGGGGCCCGCCAGTCTATCCCACGCGGGCCCGCCGACTGCGCGATACACTCTCGGGCCATGGCCGATGAGTCGCTCGAGCTATTGAAGCTCGCGGCACGCGAGGCGATCGACCGCCTCGAGCCCGAGCTACTGCACGTCTCGCACGAGATCCACGCCCATCCCGAGCTGGCCTTCGAGGAGCAGCACGCCGCTGCGCTGCTCGTCGACGCGCTGCGCAAGGGCGAGCTCGAGGTCGAGCCCGGAGCCTACGGGCTACCGACCGCGTTTGCGGCCGAGTTCGGCGCGGACGACGGACCGCTGGTCGCGCTGCTGGCCGAGTACGACGCCCTGCCCGAGATCGGTCATGCGTGCGGCCACAACCTGATCGCAACCTCGGCGCTGGGAGCGAGCCTGGCGCTCTCGACGTTGCGCGAGCACCTGCCCGGACGCGTCCGCGTACTGGGCACCCCCGCCGAGGAGCGCGGCGGCGGCAAGGAGCTGATGGCACGAGCTGGCGCCTTCGACGGTGTCGACGCCGCGTTGATGGTCCACCCGGCGGGCGTCGACCTGGTGACGATGCCGTGCGTCGCGCTGGCCGAGGTCGAGGTCACCTATCGGGGGCGTTCCGCGCACGCCGCGGCGATGCCCGAGCGGGGCATCAACGCGCTGGACGCCCTGATCACCGCGTATCAAGCGATCGCGCAGCTGCGCCAGCACATCAAGTCGAGCGAGCGGCTGCACGGCATCATCACGCGTGGCGGGGACGCGCCCAACATCGTCCCCGAGCTCGCTGCGGGACGCTTCTACATCCGGGCCCGCGGCGAACGCGAGCTCGCCGCGCTGCGCGAGCGCGCGATCGGCTGCTTCGAGGCCGGAGCGAGCGCTACGGGCGCCGAGCTCGAGATGGTGTGGGGCGACGTCGACTACCTCGACATCCGCCGCAACGAGCCGCTCGAAGAGGCATTCCGCGCCAACGCCGAGCAGCTCGGGCGCCGCTTCTTCCCGCTGGACGAGCTGCCCGCGAGCCTCGCCGGCAGCACCGACATGGGCAACGTGAGCCACCGCGTCCCGTCGATCCACCCGATGCTCGCCGCCGCCCCCGCCCACATCACGATCCACAATGCCGAGTTCGCCGAGCACGCCCGCGCCGAGATCGGCGATCGCGCTGCCATCGACGGCGCCAAGGCGCTGGCGATGACCGCGCTCGACGTACTGATCGACCGCGACATCCGAGAGCGCGCGCGGGCTATCTTCGAGGCCGGCGGCGGCTGACCCCGCGTGGCGCCGCGCCTGGCCATCGTCGGCGCCGGCAGCGTCGGGCTGTCCCTGACAGCGCGGCTGGCCGCGTCGGGCAGCGACGTGTGGCTGCTCGCGCGCCGCGCCGAGAGCGCCCTCGCCATCGCTGCGCGCGGCATCGACGTCTACGACCCCGCGAGCGGCGACCGCCTCAACGCGCGGCCTGCCGCCGTCTCGACCCTCGAGCGCTGCGACGCGCTCGACGGGCGCTTGCTGATCGTCTGCGTGCGCGCGCCCGATTCGGAGGCGCTGGCCCCGCGACTCGCCGGCCTCGCGCCGGAGGCGACGGTCGTCTGCGCGCAGAACGACGTCGACAACGAGGATCGGTTCTCGCGCCACTTCCGATCCGTAATCGGCGTCGTCGTCCGCCAGACATGTGCGCGCACGGCGCCCAACGCCGTAAACGCACTCGGCGCGGGCCGGCTGATCGTCGGTGCGCATCCGTCGGGCGAAACGGACGCGGTTGGTGCGCTGGCGGACGCCTTCCGCCTAGCGGGCTTCGACGTCGGCATCTCGCCGCGCATCGGCGAGGACAAGTGGCTCAAGCTGTGCATCAACCTGATGAGCGTGCCCAACGCGCTGATCCATCCGGACGAGCACACGGCGCCGGCATTCGTCGAGATCAAGGCGACGATCGTCGAGGAGGCCCGCGCGGCACTGTCGGCAGCCGGGATCACCGCCCGCTCCTGCGACGGACGCGATCGCTCGCTGGACGAGGAGATCGCCTTCCAGCGGGCATCGCGGTCCGCCGGGCAGAGCGCGCGCCGCCTGCCGGTCTACAACGCAGTCTGGGGCTCGCTACGCCACGGCTCGCCGCTCGAGGCCGACCTCCACCACGAACGCATCCTCGCGCTGTCGGCCGCTCACGGGCTCGAGGCGCCGATGAACCGGCGCGCGCTCGAGCTGGTGCTGCGGGCCCGTCGCGAAGCCCGCGGGCCCGAGAGCGCGCGCTGCTCCGACTTTCTCAGCGCGCTGCCAGACCGCTGAAGACGAGCTCGACATCGCTGCGGATCGTGTCGAGACAGGCGTCGTCGGAGAGCAGACCGTTGACCCACGGAACCCGCGCGCCCTGCGTGATGTGGAACAGCATGCGCGCGGCGTCGAGCACATCCACGCCCGGCGAAAGGTCCCCGCGCATTCGTCCGATCTGCAAAATCTCCGCGAGCAGGCCGATCGTGCGGTCGTGCAACACCAGCACCTGTCGCGCGACGCGTGCGTCGGGCCGAGTCACGCCGCGCAGCGCGATCAACGTGAAGTCGCGATCGGCGGTCAGCAGCGAGTGCTGGATCTCGAGGAAGTGGGCGACGCGCTTCCGCGTCGGCGCCCTGCGATCGTCCTGTGCCCGAAACCGCGCCCAGGCTTCTTCTTGCAGCGCCGCGAGCTCGCCGACGAGCAGCTCCTCCTTGGTGCGCACGTGGCGATAGATCGAGCTCGCCCCCATCTCGGCGCGCTCGGCGATTGCGCGCAAGGTGGCACCGTCGAAGCCGCGCTCGCGGAACAGCTCGCGCGCCGCGCGCTGGATGCGATCGCGGCTGCGCCGCCCGCGCACCAGCCGACCGTCGTCGGCGCGCAGCTTGCTGCCCGGCTTGGATCCCCCCAGCAGGTTCAACGCAGCTTCTCGGGGTTCTCGAGCCGCTGCTTGATCAGCTCCATCGTGATGCCCCCATACAGGCCGTCCGCCATCCGCTCGTCGTAGCTGTACTTGAGCTCGAAGTAGCGTGTCCCGTCGAGCCGAGTCTTGATCCTGCCCATCATCGCAAACGACGAGCACGTCCCGTACTCCCAAAGGTGGTGGTAACCGGCGTTCATGTCCACCGAGCCCAGATTCGCGGCGAACACGGAGGTGAACAGCGGATCGTCGTCGATCATCTTCTTGGGCAGCACTCCGAGCTGATTCGCCCAGTGCAAGGCCGCCACCCCCAGCCGGATCAGGAACGGCGGGAGCCGGAGCGCGAGGCTCATCTCGCCGTCGCTGCGCGTCTTCTCGCCGCCACGCCGACGTCGCAGGCGCACCAGGATGCCATCGACCATCTCCTCGAGCGAGCGGTCCTGGTCGAAGCGACGCTTCACCGTGACGAGCGGCGCCCCGTCCTCGAGCGCCATCTTGGCACTGAACGTGACCCATACCTCGCCGCGCTGCCACAGCCGCCCTCCCGCCACGAAGCGGTTGACGTGCGGTCGCTCGGCGAACCCCATCGCCAGCGCGCGCAGATACAGCGTGAACAGCGTGAGCTGGCGTTCGGGCGGGGCGCTGCGGTTGTACTCCTCGACGAATGCGAGCCCAGGCTCGGGATCGACCTCCATCATGTAGTAGACGAGCGATTCGTTGCGCCGCGGCGAGATGAATGGCATGAACGCCCGCATCGTCGACAGGTCACGCACGAGCTCTGCATCCGCTCGCCTACCGAACATCGCTCTCCGCCTCCGTCGAGTTGCTCGACGACCCACCGTCCGGCGGACGCCACATGCGCCAGACGCGAACGCCCAGCACCCGCTCCGAGCCCACGACCACGTAGCCCGCGCGCTGGTAGAACGGCAGGTTCGCGGCTCGGTCGGTCTCCAGGTAGCTCGACGCGCCGTCCGCGTCGACTCGCTCGAGCAGCTCGCTCAGCAGCGCGGTGCCGAGCCCGCGGCCCTGCGCATCGGGCAGCGCGCCGAGCAGATCCAGGTACCAGTGGGATTCGACGGGGTGGTGCCGAACGAGCTCGCTGTGTACGTGGCTCCAGCGTCGCGCTACGCGCCAGCCCTGCCCCAGCAAGCAGCGCAGCTGCGTCGCGAGTGACGGCAGGGGTAGCGGCCGAGCGCCCGGCGGCTCGGCGACGAGCACGGCGCGAATCGCGCCCGCCTCGCGGGCCACGCGACAGTGAGCGCGGCCGAGCGCGACTTCGAGCGACGTGCGGCTCCCAAAGCGATTGCAGCGCAGCCGCCGCGCGGCGGGCTCACCAATCACCGCCCGGTTGAGCGGGTTGTCCCGGAACGCCGCTGCCAGCACCTCGGCCGCCTCATCCCGCTCGCCGGGGCGGAGCGGCGCGAGATCGGGAGACACGGGCGAGCGGGCTATCGCCGAGGGCATCACCAGGCAAGGTAGCGACCCGGGGACGCGGGCCGCCGTTCCCCGCCGGGAATTGCGCCTGGGGATCAAGCGAGTCTCGAGCGGGCCCGATATAGGGGAGATGCGAAGCGGCGAGATCTGCAGGCTGGCCGACCAGGCGAGCTGGGCGCAGCGCGAGGGCAACCCCGCGCGCGTGGCCGAGGCGCTCGAGCGGCTGTGCGAGCTCGAGCCCGACGATCCCGGGGCCTGGAAGGGGCGGGGGCGGGCCTACCAGGAGCTCGGGCGTCCGCTCGAGGCGGTCGCCGCCCTGGTCCGCGCCGCCGGCCTCTACACGGAAGCCGGCGCGGGGATTCAGGCCATCGCCGTCTGCAAGTGGATCCTCGAGATCGACCCGACCCACACCGCAACGCTCGACCGGCTGACGCACCTGCAGCAGGTCGCGGACCTGCCGGGACCGGGGGGCCGGCGCACACCCGGCCGCGCCACGCACCGCGGCGCGCGCGGCGCTCCGATCGAGGAGCTGATGCTGCGCGACGTCGTCGAGCCGGAGAGCGTCGCCGACGCGGCGGGCCTGCGCGAGATTCCGATCGAACGCGAGCCGGCCGGCCCGCTCGGCAACGAGGCGCAGCAGACCGCGCGCGGCCTGGTGTCGACACCCCTGTTCCGCTGCCTCGGTGCGCGCGCATTGCGCCGGCTGATCGCGGCCACTCGCCTCGTGCGGCTGTCCGAGGGACAGGTCTTGTTCCGACAGGGCGATCCGGCAGACGCCCTGTACGTCGTCTCCGAGGGGGCCGTGGTACTGATCGCCGACCCCGGCGCGCCGCAGCGGCTCGCGGTGTTCGAGCCCGGCGACTTCTTCGGCGAGGTCGCACTCCTCGCGGACCAGCCGCGCAACGCGACGATCCAGGCACTGATCGACACCCAGCTCCTGGCGATCGACCGCGAGGTGATCGGGGATCTGCTCGCGGACGAGCCCGAGGTCCTCGCGGGGATGCTGCGCTTCCTGCGCGAGCGACTGGTGGCCCGCCTGATTCGCACGAGCCCGGTATTCGCAGGGATCGGTCACGCCGAGGGCGCGCAGCTGGCCCGCGCGTTCCGGTTGATGGAGGTGCAGGAGGGTGCCGTGCTGATCGAACAGGCGGCCCCCTCGTGCGGGCTGTTCCTGGTACTGGCCGGCGAGCTGCGCGTGATCGAAGAGCAGCCGGACTGCGACAAGGAGATCGCGACCCTGCACGCGGGAGACCCGTGCGGCGAGATGTCGCTGCTCGACGCCGCACCCGCCGTTGCGAGCGTCGTTGCCGCGCGCAAGTCGTGGCTGCTGCTGCTTCCGCGCGACGAGTTCGACCGGGTCCTGAAAGCGCACCCGCGCCTCGACGAGCGCCTCGCATCGATCGCGGACGCGCGCCGGAGGCAGCGGTGAGCCCCCGCAGACCCGCGCCGGGTACACTCGCCAGCGACGCGGCCGAGCGGTACAGCGAGGAAATCCCCTTGGACAGCGACGCGCAGATCGCGCTCGAGCTTCGCTATGACGACGACGGCAAGGAAATCCGGGTCGAGGTCGCCGGGCAGGATTTCCTGATCGGCCGCGGGCCGAGCTGCAGCCTGATCCTGACGGACGAGAGCGTCTCGCGGCGCCACGCCGAGATCACCCGAAGCGCCAAAGGATGGACGATCCGCGACCTGGGCTCCAAGAACGGGATCAAGGTCAACACCTACCGAACCGACCAGCACCCCCTGCGCAACGGCGATCGCATCGATATCGCAGCCGTCCGACTGTACGCGCGCATCGTGACGACCGGGCCAACGGCGCGCGCCAAGGTGGTGTTCGACCCGCGCGACAAGCGCCGCCACACGCAGATCCTCGACGTCGCCCGCCTCGACTCGATGCTCTCGTCACCGGCCATTCCCGGCGCCGGCGAAAGCTCGCCGCTCGCCGCGGGGTTGCGCGACCTCGACGACGCCGAGACGGGGCTGCGCCTGTTCAGCGACGCCGCCGAGGCGCTGATCTCCTGCGATTCGCTCGACGAGACGCTCGATCGGATCCTCGAGCTCGTATTCGGCAACCTGCCGGCAGACCGCGGCGTCATCTGCCTGTACGACGAAGATCGCAAGCAGACCTCGCCTCAGGTGATGCGTACGCAGGAGGGCAGCTCCGACGAGCCCATTCGGATCAGCAGCCACATCGCCAACGACGTGATCACGCGCAAGCGGTCACTGCTGGTCAACGACCCGCTGCGAGACGAGCGCTTCGGAGGCGCCGAGAGCGTGATCCTGATGAATATCCGCTCCGCGATGTGTGCGCCGCTGTATCGCCGGGGCCGCGTCATCGGCTTCGTGTACGTCGACCGCCAGAGCGCGCAGGATCCCTTCACGACTGCGCACCTGCACGCACTATCGACTCTCGGCATCCTGTCGGCGGTGGCAGTCGAGCAGGCATCCCTGCGCGACGGACTGCGCCGCGCGCAGGAAATCCGCTCGCGGCTCGCGCGCTACAGCTCGCCGACGGTCGTAGAGCGAATCGTCGCCGACGCCAGCGAGTCGGCAGCGATGATCACCGACGAAGCCGACGTGACAGTGGTCTTCGCCGATCTCACTGGTTTCACGGCCATGGCCGAGGCGCTCGAGCCGGGCGAGACGGTGCGCGTGCTCAATCAGGTATTCGAGCGCATGACCGACGCCATCTTCGAGTTCGAGGGAACGCTCGACAAGTTTCGCGGGGATGGGCTGATGGCCTTCTTCGGAGCGCCACTACCATTGTCCGACCATGCGGAGCGCGCGGTCGCGGCGTCACTGCGCATGCAGGAGCTGCTCGCCGAGCTCAACTCCTACGCCGAGGACCGCCAGCTCCAGATGCGCATCGGCATCCACTCGGGCAACGTCATCGTCGGCGACATCGGCTCGCCCCAGCGCAAGGACTACACCGTGATCGGGGACGTCGTAAACACCGCGAGCCGACTCGAGTCGTCGGTGGCGCTCCCCGGAGAGATCGTGATCGGCGAGGAGACCTGGAAGCGAGTGCGGGGTCGCTTCGACTGCGAGCCGCTCGAGCCCGCGCGGCTCAGGGGCAAGCGCCAGATCGTCCAGCCCTACCGGGTCGTCGGGCCGATCGAGACCTGACCCACTATCCTCGGGGGCGCCGAACGAGGAGCCCCCCATGAGTGATCCCAACGCCTCCGTCGTCGAACGAGGCAGCGACGTGCTGGTCGGCAACTACGCGCGCGCACCGATCGCCGTGGTGCGCGGCGAAGGCTGCAATCTGTTCGATGCGGCGGGCCGGCGCTACCTGGACCTGATGGGCGGCATCGCGACCGTCGCGCTCGGCCACTCCCACCCGCGCGTGATGGCGGCGCTCGAGGAGCAGGCGCGCAAGCTGTGGCACGTCTCGAACCTGTTCGCGAGCGAGCCCCAGATCGAGGCGGCCGAGCGCATCGTCGCGCACTCGTTCGCCGAACGCGTCTTCTTCTGCAACTCGGGCGCCGAGGCCAACGAGGCCGCGCTCAAGCTCGCTCGGCGCTGGCATCGCGAGCACGGAGACGATCGCTACGAGATCGTGGCGTTTCACGGGGGCTTCCACGGCCGCACGCTGCTCACCCTCTCCGCCACCGGTACGCCCGCCTATTGGGAGGGCTTCGAGCCGCTGGTTCCCGGCATCTCGTTCGCCGAGTTCGGCGACCTGGCGAGCGTCGAGTCGGTCCTCACGGATCGCACGGCCGCAATCCTGGTCGAGCCCGTGCAGGGCGAGAGCGGCGTGCGGCCCGCTCCGCCCGGCTTCCTGCAAGGCCTGCGCGAGCTCGCCAACCAGAACGGCGCGATCCTGATCTTCGACGAGATCCAGTGCGGCATCGGTCGCACGGGCACCCTGTTCGCCTACGAGCAGCACGGCGCGGTGCCGGACGTGATGACACTCGCCAAGGCGCTCGGCAACGGCATCCCGATCGGTGCGACGTGCACGACCGAGCGCTTCGCCAAGGCGCTCGTGCCGGGTACGCACGGGTCGACGTTCGGCGGAAACCCGCTGGCGGCCGCCTGCGCCAGCGCCGTGCTCGCCGAGCTCACCGAGGGCGGTGTGCTCGAGCACGCACAGCAAGTCGGAGCCTGGCTCGACGATCAGCTCGCGGCCATGGCCGCGCGGCTCGGCGACAAGGTGGTCGAGCTGCGTGGCGTCGGCCACCTGCGCGCGATCGAGCTGCCGGGCCCCGCGGCAGACGTCGTCGCCGCCTGCCGCGAACAGGGGGTGCTGGTCATCCAGGCGGGCCCGAACAACGTGCGACTGGCGCCCGCCCTGGTGATCACATGCGACGAACTCGCGACGGGGCTCGACGTCCTCGAGCGCGCCATCGCCGCCTGCTAACCGCCGTCTTTCCGAGGAGCCCGTCATGATCCCCGAGCGCTACGCGAGCTACCAGAAGACCGTCACAGTCGGCACCGTCAACTTCATGTCCACGCCGGGCGACAAGGCCGACAACCTCGCGAAGATCGAGGCAAACGTTCGTGAGGCCGCGGCACAGGGTGTCGATATCGTGGCCTTCCCCGAAGAGGCGTTGATCGGCTGCGGCGGCTGCGACGTCTGCAGCACGGGTGCGCCTCACTGCGAGTACCACGACTCGCTCGCGGAGACCGTCCCCGGGCCCTCGACCGAGCGGATTGCCGAGCTCGCACGCGAGCTCGATCTGTACGTCGTGTTCGGGCTGGCCGAACGCGATACCAGCGACGCGAGCGTGTTGTACAACGCGGCCGCCGTCATCGGTCCCGAGGGCATCCAGGGCACCTACCGCAAGCTCCACCTCGGATCGCTGCCGTGGGTGACGGAGGGTGTGACCTTCGCACCCGGCAATCTCCTGCCGGTGTTCGAGACGCGGTTCGGACCGATCGGCGTGATCATCTGTTACGACTTCTGGTTCAACCCCGAGCTCACGCGCCTGCTCGCCCTCAAGGGCGCGCGGCTGATCGTCAACTGCTGCGCCACGTTCTCCGGTCCCGGGAAACGCGAGTACATGATCCACACCACGTCGACCCGGGCGCAGGAGAACCTGTGTTACGTGGCGAGCGCCAATCAGTGCGGCGGCCCGGATTCGTCGGGAAGCTATGGCGCCGGACAGCTCGACGAACGTCGCGCAGCCGAGTTCCTCGGACACAGCACGATCGCGGGCCCGGCCTTCCCGCGCTTCAGCCACGTGTACGCCGAGGCCGGCGACGGCGAGGAGCTCGTCTCGGCCACGCTGAGCTTCGAGAAGCTCCACCGCTGGGAGAGCATCTTCCCGTGGCGCGACTGGCGTGCAACGCATCAGGCCGGCACATCGCGGCTGATCGCCGACGAGTTCCGCAAGCTGGCTCCCTGACGCAGGGGTGCGCGCTCAGGGCTCGACGTAGCCCAGGTGCTCGAGCTGGCGCCGCTCCTCGGGGTCGGGTGACAGCGGTGCGGCGCTCGGCGCGGCGCCCGGCACCTGCCCGGCCCGGATTGCCTGTGTCCGCTGGCGCCACGCGGAGCGCAACGCTGCGACCCGCTCCGGCTCCAGCAGGCTCACATCGTGCTCCTCGGAGGGGTCGTCGCGGAGCCGAAACAGCTGCTCGGCCCCCGTCTCGAGCTCGCGCACGTACTTGTGCCGCGGGGAGCGCAGCGCCACGAACCGCTGCGGATAGGTCGAAGGGTTCGATACCAGCAGCGGGGCACCACCCGGCGGCCCGGCCAGCAGATCGCTCCCCGAGAGGTTTGCCGGCGCGGCAACTCCCGCCATCGCCAGGAGTGTCGGCAACGTGTCGAGGTTGCTGACCTGGACGTCGGACGAGCGCGCTTTGCGCATCGCGGACCGGGGCGGCTTCACGACCAGCGGGACGCGCAGGCTCGCGTCATAGACGTACCAGCCGTGCTCGAAGTAGTAGTCGTGCTCGCCGAGACTCTCGCCGTGGTCCGACGTGAACACGACGCCGCTCTTCGCATAGAGACCCTGCGAGCGCAGAAGATCGAGTACCGAGCCGAGCGCTTCGTCCATCGCCAGGATCTCGGCGTCGTACTGGCTCACGTACCACGCCACCCGATCCTCGTCACCCATCCGTTGATACGAGGGCAACGCGCCGAGCACGCGATTGGGCGGCACGCCCTCCGGCAGCTGGTAGTCGAGGGGAACCCGTCGCCGCTCCGCCTCGAACAGGGCGTCGCCGACGAAGCGGTCGCGCAGGTGCGCGGGCGGCGTGTAGGGACCGTGTGGATCGATGTAGTGGATCCAGACGAAGGTCGGCTGCGACCAGTCGTGGTCCGCGGCCCAGCCGCGGAACGCGTGCATCTGCGGCTCGAGGCTTCCGCGCTTGCCGAACTCGTCGTAGCGGTCGAAGCCGCGGCCGAAGCCCTTGCGGGCTGCCAGGATCGGATTCGCGACGAAGGCCGCCGTCGCGTAGCCGTCCGCCGAGAGCAGCTCGGCGATCAGCGGTGTCGTCTCGGACAACGCGAACCGGTTCGAGGTCAACCCGTGGCGCTCGGGCTCGAGCCCGGTGAGGTGCGAGGCGAGCGACGGCCCCGTCTTCGGTACGAGTGTCACGGCCTGGCGAAACACCAGACCATCGGCTGCGAGCGCCTCGAGGTGGGGAGTCGTGCGACGCGCGTAGCCGTGCAGTGTCGTGTGATCGGCGCGCAGCGTGTCGGCCGTGATCAGGAACAGGTGCGGACGCTCGTCCGCACACCCGGGCCCCAGCAGGAGCAGCGCACAGACGACGGCGCTACGCGTCCGGGGCGGCATCCGAGCGCTCCCGCGCCGCCTCGCCGCGCGCGGACGGCGGACGGAATACCCAAAGCTCGCCGAACAGGAAGTTCAAACCCATCCCGGCGGCGATGCCGCCGAGGTTTGCGATGCGGTAATCGACCTCGAACCAGTACACCAGCCCCGCGAGCACCCCCGCGTTCACGCCGAGCGAGCTGAACAGGGTCGCGGCCTGGTACTGGAGAAACTTCTGGGCGATCCGCCGCAGCGAGCCGCCGAAGTCGTAGCGCCAGATCCAGATCGAGCTGAGCACGAAGTTGCTGAGGATGGCGCTCTCGATCGCGATCAGGCTCGCGCCCAGCAGCGGCCAGCCCAGCACGCCGTGCAGCCCCATGAGCAGCGACTGGTTCACGACGACGCCGCTGGCGCCCACCACGCCAAAGCGCGCGAACCGGAGGGCCCGATCGAGCAGGGCCTGGCTCCGACCGCTTCGCGCCACGCGCGCAAGGTATCCCAGCCCCTCGCGTCTGACGAACCCGCGCGCGCGAGCACGACGGCGTGCGAGCGGAGCCGGAAATCTCGACGCGCTAGCGGACTCGGAGCTCGACGGCATAACGTCCACTGCGCGAGCGCAGAGCGAGCGGACTCGAGCCTCGCAACACGCGCTCGCGGTCCGCGACGCGCCGCGGAGCCACGAAGAAGGCGGGATCGACCGCTTCCAGCAGCCGCACCACCGTATCGGTCGGTGTCGCATCGGACGGCGACCTGAAATGGGCGCGCGTGGCGCGGTTCCAGTACAGGCTGGGCAGCGCGTTCTCGCGCCGCATCAAGAACAGCAGCTCGCTCGAATCGAACAGCCCGAACGAGGCCTCGCCGATCCTTTCCTCCGCCGCGCGCGCGACCTCGCGTTGGTCGGCCAGCGTTGCGCCCGGCCGGATTGCGACGGAGTCGAGCTCGAGAGCCGGCCGCAGCGGGCCGGGCCGCGCGAGCAGCAGCGCGAGCAGCGCGATCAGGCCCGGCGCCCACGGCGCAGCCGTTCCGGCCCGGCGCCTCACCCACTCGATCAGGGTCCAGCCGGCCAGGCCCAGCCCGAACGCCGCGACGTGGAGCAGCGCGAACAGATCGCCATAGCCCTGCGTCTCGATCGCACTCATCGACAGCAGCACTCCGTGGAAGACACACAGAGGCAGCAGCAAGCGCACGCGGTCCTCACCACCCTCGCGCCGCCGCCCGACCGTGAGCCACCACACGGCCACCGGCACTCCGGCCGCGCTCAGGTAGAACAGCCAGGCGTGCTCAGGACAGCCCTCGCGCACCAGCTCCGCGATCCGCATGGCGCGCTCGCCGATCGTCTTGGCGCCGAGGGCACTGGCACCGCGGAAGAACGTCGCCACGATCACCTGATCGAACGCGGCGGCGAGCGCACCGCGAGCGGTGTAGTAGACCGCAAACGGCGCGACCGCGAGCGCACCGCCGAGAGACACCCGGAGCAGAGCGCGCGAGCGCCAGCCCTCTCCGACCCCTGCCGCCACGGCCGCCGCGAGCCAGGCCGCACCCCCGATCTGCCAGTCGAAGAAGGCGAGCCCTCCCGCGAGCCCGGCCCACAGCCAGCGGCGGTCGTGGACCAGCAAGGCCGACGCAGTGGCGAGCACGACCATCGCCAGCTTCGGCAGCGCTCCCACCGCGGGCAACGCGCCGAGCAGTCCGAACGAGAGCACTGCTGCGAGACCGACGAAGCCGCTCGCGACACCGCCGAGTCGGCGGAACACCACGAAGCTGAGCAGGGATGCCAACGCCGCGAGCGCGAGCTGGCCGGCCCGGATCGCGATCAACGGATCCGTCCCCGCGAGTGCGCCCAGCTGGTAGAGGCCCGCACCCAGGAACACCGACAGCTGTGGCTTGTTCTCGAAGAAGTCGAGGTGCGGAACCGCTCCCTCGCTCACCTGCCACGCGTAGTAGAGGAAGTACCGAACGTCGGTCACGATCGGTTGACCCCGCAGGTCGAACGACGCGAAGTGCAGCGCCACGATGGCGAGCGCGACGAGCCCTGCGCGACGACTTGCGGTCGAGAACGGCAACGCGTCTCCAGCCTCCCGGAACACTGAATGGGCCGGAGTCGATCGATCGACTTCCCGACGGATCCGGCTGCCAGCCTGGCCGGGCCGCCACGAGATCAACTAATCAACCCCTGCCCCGCTCTGAGGCCGAACTCGCCACAGCTCGGCCATGCCCGAGCGCTCGGGCTCTCCGTAGCGCTGGTTCAGATGATCGCGAACGTGCGACAGACCGCCGGTCGTCAGGAAGACGGTGTCGAGCTCGTAGCGATCGATGACCGCATCGATGCCCTCCGCCGCGCCCAGCCGGCCCACCGCGCGATGCAGGCTGTGGACGGGCCGCCCGAGGAGCACGGTGTGGTGGAAGCCGCGCCAGGCCGCGACCCGGCTGTCCGCGGCGACCAGGGGCGCGACCGCGGCGCTCTCGCTCAGCATCCGTTGGTGATCGGCCTCGATCTCGTGCCAGCCGGCCCGCGGCGACGCGTCGATCGCCAGCAGCACCAGCGCGAGGACCACGGCGCAAGCCGAGCCGCGCGGCTCGCCCAGCCAGCGCACCGCCCGCTGGCGGATCCAGCCGAACAGCGCGACCAGGCCGAGCGCGAAGATCGGCAGCACGAGCCGGTCCTGGAAGCCGAAGTAGAACAGCAGCACGCACCCGCTGCCGAGCGCGAACCAGGCCGCCGCGCCGCGCCCGATCCAGGCCTCGCGCACCAGCGCGGCCACCAGCAAGGCACCGAGCGCAAGCTGGAGCGGCCCGGCGGGTGCGGATCCGCCACGTCCGGGCGCGCGGACGCCGGACTCGCGTGGATCGTGCCGCCCTCCCTTCACGCCCGTCTCCAGGCGGCTCCCGAGCACGGCCAGCAGCTGGACCGCGCGCTGCGGCGCGCGACCCGCGATCTCGGCCGCGGCCAGGTGTCGCGACATCGGGTCTCCGGGGTCCTCGTGCAACATCGCGGTCGCATATCCGGCGAGGCGGGTCTGGTCGGCGGGCTGCGCGCTGGCGTTCAGCTGGCCGTAGACGAACCATGGCGCGGCGACGACCAACGCGACCACCGGCGCCCGCAACGCCGCGAGACCGAGCCGGGGGCCGCCGGGCGCACCCGGCTCGAGCCAGCGTGCGAGCACGAGCGCGGGCACCAGCAGCAGGTTCGCGGAACGCAGCCACGCGGCGAGACCGACCGCGAGCCCCAGGACCAGCTCCGAGCGCCAGTCGCCTGGCTGCTCTCGCGAAGCCCACCACAGACAGCCGAGCGCTGCCGCCGTCCCGGGTACGTCCGACAGGACCGAGGTGCACAGCCGCTGGTAGCCCGGGTTCAGCCACAGCGCCGCTGCGACGGCGAGCGCAAGCGGCCAGCCGAGGCGAACGCGAGCCAGCGCAAAGAGCGCGACGACACCCAGCGCCCCGCTGAAGCTGACGAGCCCGTTCAGCCACGCGAAGTGGCTGCCGCCGCTCAGCGCGACGACCGGTGCGAGCAGCAGCGAGAAGCCCGGCGGCCGCACCAGAAAGGGCGCCCCGAGGTAGCGGTAGCCCTCGCCGTCGATCAGTGAGCGGGCCGTGGCGATGTACATCGCCGCGTCCGCGTTGCGCTGATACCAGGGATGGACGAGGGCAGCGAGGCTCGCGAGCAACAGCACCGCCGCCAAAGCAGTGGTGCGCTTCTCGGCCGGCGTCATCGGCACGCGCGACCCGACGCTGAGATGGGAGCTACCGACCCTTCCACACTGGCGGCCGCTTCTCGGCGAACGCACGCGGTCCCTCGCGCAGGTCCTCGCTCCCCAGGAGCGTCCCGAGCTCCGAGTAGTGAGTGCGACAGGACTCGGCGAGCGAAGCCACGTCGAGGCTCTGCAGCGCGACCTGCTTGCTCGCGCGCACCGAGAGCGGGGCGCACTCGAGGATCTCGCCGGCCCAGCGCCGCGCCGCCGTCATCAGCTCATCGTGCGGCACGACCTCGTTGACGAAGCCGAGCTCCTGGCCCTCGGCCGCGCTCACCCGCCGTCCGGTGAGCAGCATGCCCATCGCGCGCTTGAGCCCGATCTGACGCGGCAGCCGCTGCATGCCGCCGGCCAGAGCGGCGAGGCCAACGCGCGGCTCCGGCAGCGCGAAGACCGCCTGCTGCGACGCGATGATCAGATCGCAGGCGAGCGCGATTTCGAAGCCGCCGCCCATCGCCACGCCATTGACGGCCGCGATCACCGGCTTCCACAGGTCGTAGCGACCGCTGAGCCCGCCGAACCCCAGCGGTCCGACCGCGAGCTCGCCGTCGCCCTGCGCCGTGTACTTGAGATCGTTGCCTGCCGAGAACGCCCGGTCGCCCTCACCCGTGATGATCGCGACCCAGGCATCGTCGTCGGCCGCGAAGTCGTCGAAGACCTTCGCCAGCTCGTTGTTGGCCGGTGGGTGGAGCGAGTTCAGCACCTCGGGCCGGTTGATCGTCACGATCCAGAGGCGCTCCTCGCGCTCCACCTTGCAGAACTCGGGCATGTCTTGGGTCCTCAGCTGCGGCGCTTGCGCACCGCGTCGGCGAGATCGCGCAACAGGGGCTCGGTTCGATCCCAGCCGAGACACTTGTCCGTGATGCTCATCCCGTAAGTGAGCTCTTCGGTCCGGGTGTGGTCCTGGTTGCCGTCTACCAGAAAACTCTCGACCATCACCCCGAAGATGGCGTCGCTGCCGTCGGCGATCTGCTCGCCGATATCGGCGGCGACGTCGATCTGGCGCGCGTGATCCTTGCCGCAGTTGGCGTGGCTGCAGTCGATCATCACGCGACTGGGCAGGCCGGAGCCGGCGAGCCTGGCGACGACCTCGCCAACCGCAAGGCGTCCGAAGTTGGGGCCGTTCGAGCCTCCGCGCAGGATCACGTGGCACTCGGCATTGCCGCGCGTCGAGACGATCGCCGCGACCCCCTGCTTGGTGACCGACAGGAAGTGATGCGGGTGCGCGCTCGACAAGATCGCGTCGATCGCGAGCTGGACCGTGCCGTCGGTTCCGTTCTTGAAGCCGACCGGCATCGAGAGGCCGCTCGCAAGCTCGCGGTGCACCTGACTCTCGGAGGTGCGAGCGCCGATCGCGCCCCAGGCGACGAGATCGGCGTAGAACTGAGGCGAAATCGGATCGAGGAACTCGCTGCCGGCGGGGAGCCCGAGCTGGATCACGTCGAGCAGGAACTTGCGGGCACGGCGCAGACCCTCGTTGATTGCGAAGCTGCCGTCGAGCTGGGGGTCGTTGATCAGGCCCTTCCAGCCGACGATGGTCCGCGGCTTCTCGAAGTAGACGCGCATCACGATGAGCAGGTCGTCGCGCAGCGCTTCGGCCGTGCGCTGGAGCCGGGTGGCGTAGGCGAGAGCAGCCTGGGGGTCGTGGATCGAGCACGGACCGACCACCACCAGCAGCCGGTCGTCCTCGCCGGCCAGGATCCGACCGATCTCCTCGCGGCTGCGCGAGACGCGCTGCCCCACCGCATCAGTGGCGGGGAGCTCCTCCATCAGGATCGCCGGCGGAATCAGCGGCCGAAGCTCGTCGATCCGCAGGTCGTCGGTCTGGTACCGCTCGGACATCAAACGCCTCTGCGCCGCGCCGCACGCGACGGGGCCGTATGATGGAGCCTTCCCGCCCGCCCCGCCACGCGACGCACCTAGCGTTCGGTCGCCGCCGCGCGAGCGGGCTCAGAAGCCGCGCCAGTAGCGCGCGCTCTGATAAGCCGAGCCGACGCAGAGCAGATGGACCAGGAAGCCAGGAACCAGGATCGCCCAGTACGCGATCGCCGTGCCGAGACACCACACCACACCCGCGAGCAGACGACCCGCATAGACCTGACCCAGCCCGGGAAGCAGCACCGAGAGCACGGCCGCAACGCCCGGGCTCGGGGCGCGCGCCGCCAGATAGTCAGACCGCTCCGGCTCGTCGAGATAGGTCATAGGATCCTCCGTCGGGTTCGTCCCGTACCGGCCTGTAGAGCAAGCTTCGTGCCGCCGCGGCAGCCGAGCTGGGCGGGCGCAGAGCGCCCCGGACCGCATCGGTCCGCCGACACTGCAACATCCGTACTGCACGCGGTGCTGGGCTGCTCCCGGGGGGACACTTGCAACCGTGGCGAGCTTTCGCGACACACGTGGGATGACCACACCGCCCGCCACCAACGCTGCCCGGGAGGCGCGCGATCGCTTTCGCGCGCTTGCGGAGGGCCCGGACTCGAAGCTCGACCTCGCGACCGGCGCACTGCTGATCGCCGTCGAGCACGAGCCCGCAGTCGACGTCGAGGAGGCCCTCCGCGAACTCGAAGGCCTCGCCGATCTGGTGCGACCGCGCCTGCAGGGAGCGGTGAGCGACCACGATCTGGTGGCCCGCCTCAACGAGTGTCTGTTCCAGGAGCAGGGATTCCACGGCAACCGCGACGACTACTACGAGCCGCGCAACAGCTTCCTGAGCGCCGTGCTCGAGCACCGTCGGGGCATCCCGATCACCCTGTGCGTGGTGTTCATCGACGTCGCCCGGCGCGTCGGGCTCGACGCCCACGGCATCAGCTTTCCGGGTCATTTCCTGGCCAAGGTCGTGGGCGAGAGCGAAATCGTAGTGGATGCCTTTCGGGGACGGATCCTGACCCCCGACGACTGCGCCGCTCAGCTGCGCAGCACCGTGGGACCGAGTGCCGAGTTCACGCCCGAGCTGCTGGCAACGACCGGAACGCGTCAGATCCTGGCGCGCATGCTCACCAACCTGAAGCAGATCTATCTGCAACGGCAGCAGTTCGAGGACGCCCTCGCGTGCTGCGATCGCATGCTGCTGCTCGAACCGGACACGGCGCTCGAGCTGCGCGACCGCGGCCTGCTGCACCAGGCACTCGAGTGCTTCGAGCCGGCCGCCCGGGATCTCGAGCGCTTCCTCGTGCTCGCGCCCGCACACGAGAGCGTCGCACAGGTGCAAGTCGTCCTCGGCTCGCTGCGCGAGCGCGCGGCCAAGCTCCACTGATGGACGAAGGGCCCGACACTCTCGTGTCGGGCCCTTGCCCCGGGAAGGTCGGCGGCCCGGCTTCTGAGAACCGGACCGCCCTTCGGTGCAGGAGGCTTCCACCACAGGCGATGCATTCCTGCGGCGGCTCCTCTTGCTCTCAGACGGTGGATGAGGCCGCCTGTCCTGCCACAAGGAGCTGAAGTTCTGGTCTGATAGTCTCCGCCCAGCACGCGGCGGTTCCGCGCCGGGTACAGAAATCCGCCGGGGCCGCCAGCAGCGGCCTCAGGGCGTCTGGCGCAGCGAACGCCGCCGCTCGAGCAGCCTTGCGCGCTCGGCTGCCTCGTCCGACCCGACGACCGCGAGCGCCGCCTCTAGGCTGCGGGCGGCCGCGGCCCGATCGCCGCTCGCGGCCTCGGCCACGGCGCGCAGCTCGAGCGCTCGGGCCGGGGCTTCGGCATCGCGCACCACCCGCTCGCGCGCGCACGGCTGGATCAGTCATCGCCGCGAAGCGCGAAACCGCAGCGCGCAGGATCTCGAGATCCCCTGGCGCAAAGGCCAGCGCCGCCTCGTAGTGCTCGACCACGCGCGCGGGATCCCCTCGCAGCACCGCCAGCTCGCCGCGCATCCGATGGGCGCGGAGCCGGTCTTCCCGGAACTCGGGTGCATCCGTTGCCAGCGCGCGCGCAAGATGCTGGTCGGCGCGCGCCAGCTCACCCTGCGCAACCAGTGCGATCGCCAGGTTGAGATGGCCGCGCGCGAGGTCGGGCTCCGCGCGCAGGCCCGCCTCGATCAGCTCGACGCCGCGCTCCCGGTCATCGGCAAGGAAGCGCAGCAGGCCCAGGTTGACTGCGGCGCCCGCGTGGGCGGGATCGATCTGGTACGCCGCCCGGAAGTGCCGCTCGGCGGCCTCGGACTCGCCGCGCTGCTGGAGCCAGCCACCGAGGTTGTAGTGGACGAGCGCGTTGGCGCTCGTGTGCGCCAAGGTGTGCGCGAACAGGGTGCGCGCATCGCGCCAGAGCGAGGTCTGGCGGTGCGCGGCCACGCCCCAGACCGCGCACACCACGAGGCCGGCTGCAACCAGCGCACGGGCGCGCGTACGCCGGCCCCGCGCCCAGTCGCCGAGCGGGTACACGACTGCGATCGCGAGCCCGACTAGCGGCAGGTACATGTAGCGATCGGCGTGCGCCGCGTGGCCGACCTGCACGAGTCCGATCATCGGCACCAGCACCCCGAGGAAGAACAGCCAGCCGACGAGGACCGCGCGTTGGCCCCGTCGGAAGGCCCACCCCGCGCCGGCTGTACACAGCACCAGCAGCGCGAGCGAAGCACCGATCTCACCGGCCGACCGGGGCAGCTGTCCGGCAGCCGTTGGGTGGGGGTAGTAGATGCCGAGCCCCACGGGCCACACGGTCTGTGCGAGATAGATCGCATAGGCCACGATTGCGTTCGCGATGCGCCCCGCCAGGCTCACCGTCCCGAGCGTCGCAATCGCTCCCGCGCGACTCTGGGCCCCCAGTGTGAGGACGATGCCGGCCGCAACGAGGCCGAACATCGCGAGCTTCTCGACGACGGCTTCGCGCGTGATCCGACGGCGCAGCGGCCACAGATCGAACAGCAGCAGCGTACACGGCAACGTCACCAGCACCGGCTTCGCCATCACCCCGAGCGCACAGGCGACCAGCGCCGCTCGGCGCGCCGGGCGCGAGCCGTCGCGCACGGCGATCGTGTGCAGCCAGGTCGTCGCCCACCAGAACACGCCCGCGAGCACATCCTTGCGCTCGGTCACCCAGGCCACGGCCTCGACGTGCAGCGGATGCAGCGCAAACGCGGCCGCCACGAAGCCGCTCTCGATGTCGCGGCGCGTCAGCGCGCGCAGCGCTCCGAACAGCAGCAACGTCGCCAGCAGGTGCAGCAGCGTATTGACGACGTGGAAGGGTCCGGCGTCGGCCAGCCCGAACAGTGCCGCGTCGAGCGCAAGGCTCAGCGACGTCAGCGGGTGCCAGTTCGCGGTGCCGCGCCCGAACTCGAACGACGACAGCACGTCTTCCCAGCCGACGCCGTCGACGAGGTGCGGGTTGCGGTAGACGTAGACGTCGTCGTCGAGGGCCGCAAACTCGAAGCCCGCCGTCTGCGCGTACACGGCAAGCGTGGCGAGTGCTAGCAGCAGCGCGATCAGCGTGGGACGTTGCATCGATCCTCGGCCGCCGTCGTCTTCCGCCTCGCCTGCTCCGCGCCGGCCGCCCGATCGAGCGGTCGGCCCGCGAGATCTGCCACGTAGCGGGCACCCGCCGGTGCGCGTTGCGCGCGGTGGAGTCGCAGTCCGCCACGGCGACGGCTGCCAACGTAGCGGGTTGCCGGCGCGGGTGAGGACCGCGAGCCGAAAAGCCCGCACGAGGCGAGCCCACCTGCCGGGAGTCCGCCTCTCCCGTTGCGCCCGGGCGCCCGTCGTGACGGGCCCACGGGTTGTAGAGTCTGCGCGTGCCTGCCAGGTCCCGAGCGGCCGATGCGCTGCGGCGACTCGACCTCCTGCTCCAGCGCGCGGTGCCGATCACCGGCGTCGCGTTCGTCCTGCTCTACGCCGCGACCGCCCCGCTGCGGATCGCATATCCCTACGAGATCGAGTGGCTCGAGGGAATCGCGCTCAGCTCGACGGCTCGGATCCTGGACGGAGCGCCCTTCTACGCCGCGCCCACTCCGGACTACGTGGCGGCCATGTACACGCCGCTCTACTACTACCTCTGCGCGGGTATCGCAGCCGTCGTCGGCGTCGGGCTCCCCGCGGCGCGAGCGCTCTCGTTGCTCGCCACGCTCGCGTGCTTCGCCCTCGTCTTTGCAATCGTTCGACACACCACGAACAGCCGCGCCGATGGCTGCACGGCGGCCGGGCTGCTCGCCGCGAGCTTCGCGATCGGCGGCGGCTGGTTCGATCTCGCGCGCGTGGACATGCTGTTCCTCGCGCTTCTGCTCGGCGCGCTGCACGCGCTCCAGCGCGATTCACTCCGCGCCGGCGGAGTCGCTGGGACGCTGCTGGCACTCGCGACCCTGACCAAGCAGACCGGGCTGCCGATGGGCCTGCCGCTCGTCGTCTGGGCGCTGTGGGCGCGTCCGCGTCAGGGCATCCTCTGCGGAGCCGTCTTCGCAACGCTAGTCGGCGTCGTCAGCCTTGCCTGGAACGAAGCCTCCGGCGGCTGGTATCGAAGGTTCGTCTTCGATCTTCCGAGCCAGTCGTACGAGATCGTCGATGCACGGGTGCTGACGTACTGGACGCAGGACCTCGCGCGAAACGTCCCGTTACTGCTCGTCGCAAGCGGTCTGCTCCTGTGGAACGAGGCAGCCGCCGGCATCCGGTCGCTGCGCCGCGGCGAACGCGCTCGTCGGCTTCGGCAGTGGGTTCGCCGCCCCGGAGTGCTGCTCGGCGTTGCGGTCGTCGGCACCGTGATCAGCAGCTTTCCCGCTCGCATCCACTGGGGCGGATCGGAGAACGTGTTGATTCCAGCGTTCGCGTTGCTGGCGATCGGGGGGGTCGTCGCGCTCGGGCACATGCGCCTCGCCCTGGCGCGCAGGATCGGCTCGCCCTGGGCGGGACGGGTCGTTTCCGCGCTCTTGATCGCCCAGTTCGGCCTGCTCGTCTACGACCCCCGCGCGTGGATCCCCACGACAGCGAGTCGGCGAGCGGGGGAGCGTCTCGAGCAGCGGGTCGCCGAGCTCGACGGCGAGGTCGACCTGCCCTTCCACCCGTCCATCGCGCTCCGCGCCGGCAAGCGCCTCCACGCTCATGGCGGGATGGCGCTGTGGCTGATGGAGACCCAAGACGAGCCACTCAAGGCGGTGTTCAAGAAAGCGATCTACCGCGGCTACCGCGAGCAACGCTTTGCGGGCGTGGTGTGCGAGCACCGCTGGGCGAGCACCTGGATCCCCTTCCGCCGGCACTACGTGCTGGTGGGCCGGGTGTTCGAGGATCCCGATGTCTTCTGGACGCTCACCGGACTGATCCGCCGACCGGACGGGCTATTCGTGCCGCGAAACGGCCCCTGACGGTCGCCCTGCCGCCCCAACGCCTTCGCGGCGGCTGGGCGGCTGGGCGGCTGCCGCAGAGGCGGTCGGGATCGCGAGGAGCTGTGGCGCCCCGGGAAGGAATCGAACCCTCGACCCGTCGCTTAGAAGGCGACTGCTCTATCCGACTGAGCTACCGGGGCTGGCGGCCAAGGCTAGCAACCCGGCCAGCGCATCTCGTTGACACCTCTCGGACCGCTGACTAGCTTTGCGATCGCCTTGCGGTGGGTGTAGCTCAGTTGGTTAGAGCACCAGATTGTGGTTCTGGGGGCCGGGGGTTCAAATCCCCTCATCCACCCCATCCCGTCCTCCCCGGGGGCCGGGCGCCTGCGGTGGCTCGGCGCGCGCGGAGCGGCCGCAGGCCGACCTCCCGAGCCGGATTTCGGTGTGCGGCCGGCGGCTTGGAGGGGGTAGACGCGAGTCGACCGGGGGGTTCGTGCCGCTTCCTTTCGACCCGGCTGCGGGGGTACCATAGGAGGCCCGGCCCGCGAGACCTAGGACCCCACCATGAACCGCATTCGAGCAGCAAGACAGGCAGTGGGCTGGACCCAGAGCGACCTCGCCCACAAGGCCAACGTCTCCCCGCGCACGATCCACGCGGTCGAGAAGGGGCGTCCGTGCCGCCAGGCCACCAAGCGCCGGATCCTCCAGGCACTCGACGTGCCGTGGGAGCTGCGCTTCGACTACTTCGGCGGCGCGCGCCCCGTGCGCCGCGTGGCCGCACGCGATCAGGTGCGCACCGCCTGACCGACCATCCCGCCCCCGCGATCCACTCGAACGTGGATCAATCCGAGCGGCGCAGCTCGCGCGCGAGCGCGAGTGCGGCGTCGACGTTGCGCTGCATGAACGCACTGAGCAGCGCGCTGACTTCGTCCGGCCGATTCGCGAGCGCCGCCGCATGTGTCTCGACTTCGATCCGCTCGCGCTCGATGCGCTCCTCGAGCTCGGCCCAGCGCTTGCGCAACCGCGGCGTGCTGCACGCGAAATCGCGAGAGGCCGCGCGCTGCAGCTGCTCGAAGACGTGCCAGGCCGAAGCTTCGCTCGGCGCGTCGCCCCCGCTCGCGAGCTCGAAGGGCAGCACGCCGTCCAGGTAGACGGGCAGGAAGATGCCGGTGCACGGCGTCGCAAACCCGATCCACACCGGCCAGGGGCGTGCGCGCTCGGTCGGCAGCTCGGCGATCATGCTCGCCGTGGTGGTGCCGACCGGCTCGCTGTGCATACACAGCGTGAAGTAGCGCTCGTCGTCGGGCGTCGCGTCGGCGGGCGGCGCCATCCCGCCCGCGTGATGATCGCGCAGCAGCCGCCGCAGGCTCGCCACATCGTGGCGCTCGTCGGCCGCGAGCAGCTCGGTCGAACGGCGCAGCCGCCCTTCCGAGATGCGCCCGGGGACGTGCTCGTTGCGATACGCGGCCGCAATATCGACGCGGCCCTCGTCGCGCCACCAGCCCTCGGCGCGCGCGAACGTCTCGAGATCGCGCGAGCCGATCTCCCAGTCGGCGCGCAGCGTCAGGTGATTGGAGAGCGCCCCGGCCTCGATGCGTCGCGCGGCCCAGCGGCGACCGCTGGTCTCCATCGACCACGCCTCGCACGGGTCGGCCAGGTTGAAGCTGTTGTGATAGCCGGCAGCGCCCGGGCCGAGCGCCGCACCGCCCTGCCCGTGCTTCTCGAGCAGTGTCGCGATCACCTCGACCGCCTCGCGCGCGGTACGCCCGCGCTCGAGGCCGAGCCGCACGAGATCCATCCCGATCAGGCCGGGGGCCGGCTCGATCTCCTCGCGCGAGAAGACCGCCTGGTTACCGATGGCGACGGCGTGCTCGTTGACGCCGTGCTCGAAGCCCCAGACCCACCAGGGCGAGTGGCCCATGACGCGATAGGTCTCTGCCACCTGTGGGATCTGGATGTGGCTGCAGCGTACGGACGCCCCGCGCGGATGGTAGGCCGCCGCGTGTTGCACGAAGGGCTGGCACTCGCCGGCCTTGCGGTCGCTGTTCTTGGCAAAGAGCGTCGAGCCCGAGACGGAGCGGGTCGGGGCGAGCACGACGGAATCACACACGGGAGCAGGATATCCCGCTGCCGCGAGACCGCACAGGCTCGGCCCGCCGGCCGGGCCACGGCGGACGCTGGTGCTCCCCAAGTGCCTCGCCGCCGCCTAGAATGGCTTGCCGCCCGCTCCGGCCAGGGCGCTTCGAGGAGATCGATGACGCTCGCAAGCTGCGACGAGCTCGGGTTCGTCTGGCCGTGGGCCCGACGCGGGCCGACCGACTCGACCAGCTCGGCCGACTAACGTTCGATGGACACCCCCGGCTGACCCGATGCCCCGAAATTTCGCGCGCATCGCCGCGTACGCTGCGACCTCGGCCGTGCTCGCCTGCCTGCTGCTGCTCGCGGCCGGGCCGATCCTGACCGACGACCTGTGGTGGCACCTCGCGATGGGTCGCGCGTACGCGGCGGGCGGGCCGTGGCTCACCGCCGATCCACTGCTCCACACCGCGCACGCCAGCGGGCCCGTGCAGCACGAGTGGCTGTTCGGCGTGCTGGCGCACGGCATCGAGCGGCTTGGCGGCTTCCACGGCCTGCGCATCGCGCACGCGCTCGCCGTGCTCGGCATCGCGGCGCTCGCCCACTCGCTGATCCGTCGCGAAGCGCGCATCGCGGAGCTCGCCGCACTCGGCACCGGCATCTTCCTGGTGCTCGCCTGGTGGCGCCTGATGCAGGCGCGACCCGACCTGGCGAGCATTGCAGCAACGCTCGTCTGCTACCGCCTGCTGATCGAGCCGGAGCGCCGCGTGCCGTCGTGGGCACGGGTCGGAGGCTTTGCGGCGCTCGCGGCCTTGTGGGCGAATCTGCACTCGCTGTTTGCGATCGTGTTTCCACTCGGCCTGGCCGCCGTGCTCGGCCTGGCCGCCCGCGGGCTCGCGGCGCGGCGGCTCGGCGAGCAGGCGGCCGCGTTCTCCGAGGACTTCGCACGAGCCCGGCGCGTCGGCATCGGCCTCGTCCTGGCCGCGATCGCCAGCCTGCTCAACCCCCGCGGACTGGCGCAGCACCTGACGTTCTTCAGCTCGTCGCGCGGTGCGGCGATCTGGCAAGTGCGCGACGAGTGGCGACCGTTCGATCCCTTCCACTTCGGGGCCGAGCACGAGTCGCTCGGGTGGCTGGAGTGGTGGACTGCCGATGTGCTGCTCGCCGCGTTCGTCGCGGCCGCACTGACGGGCGCAGTTCGCTTCCTGCGCGCTCCGAGCGAGCGCTCTCTGCGCGCCGTCGATCCCGTGCTGTATGCGCTCGGCTGCGCCTCGATCGCGGCTCTGCTCGTGTCGGTGCGCTTCCTGTGGCTCGGCATCTTTCCGCTGCTGTGTCTGCTGCGGACCACGCGCGAGCTCGGCCTTGCGTCGCGCGCGGCACCGGCCTGCGCCCTGGCCGCCGTCGCGCTCGCGCTGGCCTTTCCGACCCTGTCGAGCTGGTGGGTCGTCCGCAGCACGCAGCCGCAGTCGTTGGCCGCGCTCGGGCGCGCGCCCTACCTGGCGCACAAGTACGCCGTGCCCGGGGTACGGATGCTTCGCGACAGCGGCATCGAGGGCAACCTGTTCAACTCCTACGGCTCGGGCGGCTTCCTCGGCTACTGGCTGTCCCCGGCGCTGCGCACCTTCGTCGACGGCCGCACCGAGCACTATCCGCCCGCGGTGCTCGACGACTACCTCGCCGTCGTGAACCGCAATCCGACCGATGCACGGGGCCTGGCAGAGATCCTGGACGAACGCGGCGTCGACGTGTTCTTTGGCTTCGGCCTTCCCAACGACGTGCCGCGCCACGGCATGCGCTACACGGCAGGCCACCTGCTGGGTGCCGACGACTGGGTCGTCGTCTCGAGTTCGGTGCTCCACCGGATCTGGCTGCGGCGCGACGACCGCGAGAACCTCGAACGCGCAGCGGCCTACTACGCCGCGCGGGAGGTCCCGTTCGATCGCTCGCGCGGCTTCGAGCCCGCGCGAGTGCTGGCGCAGCGGCCGGACTGGGCGATCGAGGCGAACCTGGTGCCCGCAGAGTACCCGCAACTGGTCGCCGCCTACCGTGACGGCAGCGCCACCCGCGACGAACTGCGCCGGCTCGCGGTCGTGCTGGCGCTCGTCGGTGCCCACGAGCAGCAGCTCGAGGTCGACTTCGCCTACGAGGAGGCACACGGCGCGGACGCCGGCTCGCAGCGCCGGATCGTCTACGCGCTGCTCCAACTCGGGCTCTACGAGGAGGCGCACACGATCGCCCAGTCGCTGCCCGCGCTCGCGCCCGAGCCGCCGCACGCCGAGAACGAGAGGACCGCCCGCCAGCTGGAGGCCGTCGCCCGGACGGCCGGCCAGCTCGCCTTCCACCGGCTGCGCGAGCAGCGGCAGGCCGGCGCGCCGCTGCCAGTGACGGGGCTCGATCGCTTCCCACTGCTGAGCCCCGAAGAGATGCAGTGGATCCTCGATGCTCAGCGAACCCTGGTCCTGCCGATCCGCACCACGGCGCCGTAGGGTCGAGCAAAGGCGACCTCCGCCAGACCGCGTTCGGTCAACCCCCGCGTCGCAAGGGGTGCCCAGCCCGCGGAGACGAGCCAGGTCTCGCGCCGCGCCGCGCCTTCGCGCTCGCGAACGCGGCGAAGCAGACCGCCAACGTGATCGGACGCATCGCGCCGCTTCGAGCCGGCGCGCAACACCCAGCTGCGCGACACGATCAGCTGCGCCGCCCCCCAGGTGTAGCGGCGATGCGAGGCCGGGGCGTCGGACGCGAGCACCGCATCGGCAAACAGGGGCTGCAGGAAGTAGAAGGCCTGCTGATCGAGCAGCACGCGTACCGGCCGCTCGCGAAGTTCCGCGACGGGGAGCGCCGCGAGCTGTTCGGGAGTCGCCAGCCGTTCGACCTGGGTGCCGAAGCGAAGCTTCGACGCACCGACCAGCGTATCGGGAAGCTGGGGCAGCGCGACGCCGAGCGCGAGTGCGACGCAGCCGGCCGGCAGCGCCAGGCCCCTCCCCGACAGCAGCCAATGCACGCCCTCCGCCGTCACGGGTAGGAGCAGGACGAACAGATAGGTCGCGTGCCGCGTGCCCCCCAACGGGTAGAGCCCCGCGACCGCGAGCCCGGCGCCGATCCCGAGCGCGATCAGTGCGAGCACTCCGAGCGATCCGGCTCCCCGACGAAACGACACGACGAGGCCCACACAGGTCAACAGCGTCGCCATCCCGTCGAACTCGAGCCCGAACAAGAAGTGGTGGAGCCCGACGAACGAGAGCCACAGCTCGCCCGCGCTCGCGGGCAGGAAGGGCTCGAGCCAGCCCATGTTCTGGAAGGGATTCGCGCTCGCTCGAAAGTCGCGGAAGTGCAACAGGTAGGTGGCGCCAAGCAGCCCGAGCGCGCCCGCGTGCAGCAGCGCAAGTGGTCGCCAGCGCGTGCGCTGCACCCCGCCCGTGGCCGCTCCCAGGACGAGCCAGCCGAATGTCGCCGCGAGCGCCAGGGCCGAACCGTAGTGCGTGAGCAGCGCCAGACCGAGCGCACCCGCATACAGCCACAGGTCGCGGCGACGGCCGCGCGCGAGATAGCCGAGTAGCGCCCACCAGCCGAACGCGAGCAGCGCAAACACCAGCGCATAGGGCCGCACCAGCTGCGACAGCGTAATCGCACCCGGCGAGACCGCGAGCGCGGCCGCGGCGACGAGCGCGGGCAGCGCGCCGAATGCGCGCCGCGTCAGCAGGAAGAGACCCCAGATCGCGAGCGTGCCGAACAGCGCCGCGGGCCAACGCAGCCACTCGGGTGTCTCGCCGAAGGTCGTCAGCGCGCGCAGCAGCAGGAAGAAAAATGGGGGATGCGCCGCCTCGCCGAGCCCGCGCGCGAACTCGCCCCAGCTCGGGGCCGTCGCCACCGCGCGGTAGATCCCCTCGTCCGGATTGAGCGCCCAGGTGCCGAGGCCCCGGGCGCGCAGCACCCCACCGAGCGCAACGATCGCGAGCCCCACCAGGCCCGCGCGGCGCTCGAGCGCCGCGCGCACACGATCGATCCGGCTCTCGGGCGCCATCCCGCGAGTCTATCGCCATGCCCGCGCGCCGGCGTGCCACCGCACGCAGGCCGCGGTCTCGGCCGACCGCGCTAGGCCAGGGCGCCAGACCCCAGGCGATCCGGTATCGTCTCGCGACCCCTGCGCGCCGGTAGCTCAGCTGGATAGAGCATCAGGCTTCGAACCTGAGGGTCGGGGGTTCGAATCCCTCCCGGCGTGCCATTGAAATCAACGAGTTATCGGAATCCAAGAAGTTCGCGTCCGACGCTGGGGCCGTATACGGCCGTTTACGTGCGCCGACTGCCAACCGCTTTTCCGCCGCGTCGATTCCGAAATCGGCAAACGAGAGATCTGTCTCCTCCTCGGGCATCAAGTGCGCGTACGTTCGGAGCGTAAACGCGGGATCCGCGTGACCGATCTGATCCGAGATCCAGCGGATGTTCTTCCCTGCCGCAATGGCGTGGCTCGCCC
>JAYZFK010000025.1:0-15769 GCA_036336835.1 Myxococcota bacterium
TCCGCTTCGTGCGCCCGGAGCGCCTCGCGGCAATCGACGAGTACGTGAGCGAGCGAGGGCTTGGCCGCAGCTTCGTGGCCGTGCTGCTGCTGCGCCTGGTCGCTCACTTCTCGTTCGACGCGACGAGCTACGCGTGCGGCCTGATTCGCTTCCCCTTCGGCTGGTTCACCCTGGCCACCGCGCTTGGTGAGATTCCGAAGGTCCTGCTATTCACCGCCCTTGGCGCCGGCCTCGGCGAGATCCCCGGCTGGATCGGCGTGGCGATCGGCGCGAGCCTGATCGCAACGGCGGGCGCCTTTCTCCTGCTGCGGCGCCATCACCGAGAGCTCAGAGCGCCCTGACCTCCGCCTCGACCACCGTGCCGTCGAAGAAGCGCGGGTTCACCGCGGTCCAGAACTCGGCTGGATAGCGGAACGTGAAGTCGCGGAAGTCGTCGCGATCGATCAACCCGTCGTCGACCAGCTCCCACGCCTCGGCGACGACCTGCGCCGTATCGGGCACGTCCCAGTGTCCGATATCGGAGCTGAACAGCGCGCCGAGCCGGGCACCCAGCGGGTTGACGTCGTCCTTGAACGCCCAGGCGTTGATCGGGTCGTCCGCCTCGCAGCCGAAATAGAAGCGCTCGGCAAACAGCTCGCGGATGTCCTCGGCGCGTTCGATGCCGCAGGCGGCGAACTCGTCGAGCGCGCTGGGATCCTCGGGGCTCGTGTGCAGCCCCACCGAGCCGACCGCCTGCTCGATCTTGCCGAGGAAGCTCTTCTCGCCATAGCGCCGCATCAGATCCTCGAACTGCTTCACGTCCATGCTCTCTGGATCGTAGGCGCGCACGCGCTCGCCGCCGCGCTTCTCCCAGTGTCCGATCAGGTCCGCATACAGGCTGCAGGCCCAGCCGACGCCGCCCTCGAGGAAGGCGAAGCGAAGCGATGGGAAGCGGCGCGTCACCCCTGCCAGGAACAGCGAGCGGCAGGTCGCCTCGCCGGCCGCCGCGAACGCGCCGACGTGATTGTGCACGTAGCTCGAGACGGACGCGTGCGATCCCCAGCCGAGCCCGTTCGAGTGGAACGTCGGCGACACCCCGAGCTCGACGCACCGACGCCAGACCGGATCGTAGTCGTACTGGCTGTCGACCCCGAGCGCATCGAGCCAGGTGGCCCAGCGCGCAGCGCCGGACCCGGCCGCGGGCACCGGGCGCCGTACCACTCCCGCCAGCATCACAGCCTTGTGTCCCAGCTCGCCCACCGCGTAGTCGAGCTCGGCGATCGCCTCGGCGGGCGTCGTCGTCGGGATGACCGCCACGGGTGTCATCCGGTCCGCATAGGGCCGGAACAGCTCGGCGTGGAACCGATTGACGGCGCGGCACACCGCCTGCCGCAGCTCTGCGTCGTCGAGATCGGGGGCGATCAACGTCGCGCTCGGATACAGCACCGCGAAGTCGATGCGCAGCTCGTCGAGGCGCTCGTAGAGCAGGCGGGGCAGACTCGCCGTGGCCCGGTCGAGCGTGTTGCGAGCCGGCAGCGCCCACCAGGGGCCGCGCACCGCACGCGTCCGCACACGTTCCTCGTGGCTGAGGTCGTACCAGCCGAGAAAGTCCTTCGCGAAGAAGTCGACGTAGCGTTGGGTGATCTCGCGCCCCGCCACATCCTCGAGCACATCGAGCAGCGCCGGCATGAACTCGACGGTGTGACCGTCGCTGTCGATGATCGGGTGGTCGAAGTCGCTGCGGCTCGGCATGGCGGACATCGTCTGGCGCGAACACGCCCGCTGTCAACCCACCCGAACTCCGCTCACGCTACGCTCGTCGGCATGCCGGATATCGCGATGTGGCGCAAGGCGCTCAGCACCATGCCCCGGATCGACAAGAGCGACTGGGACGAGCTCGACATCGTCTCGCGCTGGCTGATCGCGACGCGCTCCGCGGTGATCGTGATGACAGTCGCATCGGCTGCCCTTGCGGGACTGCTCGCGTTCCGGGACGGTGCCTTCGACCTGGGGCTCTGGCTCCTGGTGACGCTCGGGCTGTGTCTGGCCCACGCCACGAACAATCTGGTGAACGATCTCACCGACTACTGGAAGGGGGTCGACGAAGACAACTACTTCCGGACACAGTACGGACCCCAGACCGTGCAGGACGGCTTTCTGAGCACGCGGCAGCTCGTAGCCTACGCGGTGGCGACTGGCATGGCCGCTCTCGCGGTCGGCGTCTATCTGGTCTGGCTGCGCGGCGAGACCGCACTGCTGTTGCTCGGCATCGGCGCGTTCCTGGTGCTCTTCTACACCTTTCCCTTGAAGTACATCGGCCTCGGTGAGCCGGCGGTGCTCGCCGTCTGGGGACCGTTGATGATCGGCGGCGGCTACTACGTGATCACTGGCAGCTGGAGCCAGCAGGTCGCGATCGCGGGCGTCGCCTACGCACTCGGCCCGACGGCGGTGTTGTTCGGCAAGCACATCGACAAGCTCGACGCCGACGGCGCAAAGGGGATTCGCACCCTGCCGGTGCTGCTCGGCGAGGCGGTGTCGCGCTACGCGGTGATGGGGATGCTGGCGGCGCAGCTGCTCGTGATCGTCTACCTGGTCGGGACGCAGTATCTCCGGCCCCCGGTGCTCATCGTGCTGCTGGCGGCGCCCTCGTTGCGACGCGTCTGGTCCGTCTACCGCAACCCTCGACCGAGCGAGCCGCCCGACGAGCTTCCGGCTGGGGTCTGGCCCCTGTGGTTCGTGGCGATTGCGTTCTGGTACAACCGTCGCTTCGCCGCTCTGCTGGTGGTCGGACTGATCGCCGACATCGCGCTCTCTCGGCTCTGAACACCTCAGCCCTCGGTTCCCTCGAGCACGGTGCCCTCGAAGAAGCGCGGGTTGCTGTCGCTGTAGAAGCGGAACGCATTGCCGAACACGAAATCGCGGAAATCGTCGGGCTGCATCGTTCCCCGATCGAGGTGTTCGCAAGCCTCTTCCAGGACCGCGCGCATGTCCGGCACGTCAAAGTGCCCGATGTCCGAGCCGTACATCGCGTTCAGCCGTGCACCGAAGGGCATCAGCCCGTCGATGAACGCGATCGCGTTCATCGGGTCGTCCGCCTCGCAGCCGAAGAAGAAGCTCGGAACGAAGAGGTCTCGGATCTCTTCGGCCCGCTCGATCCCGAGGGCGGCGAACTCGTCGAGCTCGCTGTCGGCGGGCCGGTCGCGCTGGTGGCCCGGTGTCGTCAGGAGCGCGCCCTCGATCTGCTCGCTCGTCGCCGGTCCGACGGCTCCGTACTGCTCCGCGAGCTTCGCGAACTCCGCCTGGTCGAGCAGCGACGGATCGAGGTTCTGCTTGACGGTCCGCAGGTTTCGCGTCCTCCAGTGCCCGACCAGATCGCCGTAGAGACTGCAGGCCCAGCCGACTCCTCCCTCGAGCAGCGCCACACGCAGCGCGGGAAAGCGACGGGTCACGCCGCCCAGAAACAGCGACTTGCAGAGCGCCTCGCCGGATGCCGCGAAGTGCCCGATGTGGTTGTAGACCCAGTTCGAGGTCGAGCGCCGGCTGCCCCAGCCGTTGCCCTGCGTGTGCGTTCCCAGCGAGACGCCGAGCTCGATCGCGCGACGCCAGAGAGGGTCGTAGTCGTAGGGCGAGTCGATCCCGTAGCTGTCGAGCCAGAAGGCCCAGCGCTTCGACTCGCCGTCGGGATCGGCGTCTTCGAATCCGGCGGGCTCGCGCGGGACGTAGCTCGGGATCACGACGGCCTTGAAGCCGAGCTCGAGCACCGCGTACTCGAGCTCTTCGACGGCTTCCTCCGGTGTGTTCGTCGGCACCGCGGCGACCGGGATCAGCCGATCCGTGCAGCCGTCGAAGGCATCGCGGTGGTAGCGGTTGAGGGCGCGACAGCCGCCGCGCCGAAGCTCATCGGACTGCAGCTGCAGGAACGCGAGCCCGGTGCTCGGGTACACGATCGACACGTCACAGCCCAGCTCGTCCATCCGGCTGCGCAGGAAGCGGGGGAAGGAGGCGGCGGCGCGATCCCGGGTGTTGCGCATGGGCCGCGTCCACCACGGCGGCTTCGTGATGTGCTTCGCGATGCGCTGCTCCGGTGTGAGCTCGTACCAGTCGGACACCGCGCCGAGCACGCCGCGGAAGAGCTGGTTGAAATCCGTCCCGATCCCGACCTCGCGCAGATACTCGGCGAGCGCCGGGACGAACTCGGTCGTGTGGCCATCGGCGTCGATCACCGGATGACCGAGCGAGCTGCGGATCGCGTAGGCGTTACGGCTCGTACTCATGCGACGGCTCCGTGCGGCGGCGTTTTGGACGCCAGTCGCATTCTACCCCCCGTTCTGACAGGATCCCCGCTCCGACTTCGCCGGGAGAGCCGCATTGCTCGAAGGAGTTCGCATCGTCGAGGTGTCGATGTTCGCGCCGGACGCGCTGGGGATGCACCTGGCCGATCTCGGGGCGGAGGTCATCAAGGTCGAGCGGCCGGGGATCGGCGATCCGGCGCGACTGCTGGGCCGTCCCTACCGCGGGGAGTCGACTGCGACGCGGCGCTGGAACCGGGGCAAGTACAGCATCGCACTCGAGCTCGGATCCGAGGACGGCCGCGAGGTGTTTCGCGATCTCGTCGGGCGCTCGGACGCGGTGGTCGAGGGGATGCGGCCCGGTGCCATGGCGCGCCGCGGGCTGGGCTACGAAGATCTCCTGTCGGCCAATCCCCGGCTGGTGTTTGCCAGCCTGTCGGGCTGGGGCCAGGACGGCCCGTACCGCGATCTCGGCTCGCACGGACTCGCCTTCGACTCGTTTGCCGGCCTGGCGAGGCCCCGACGGGTCGGGGACCGGATCGCCAGGCCGGCGGGCCAGGTGTGGGGCGGCGTCGAAGCGGGTCCGCTGTACGCGGCGCTCGCCGTCGTGTCGGGCATCGTGCGCGCGCGGCACACCGGCGAGCCCAGCTGTATCGAGGTCAGCCAGGCCGACGCCGGCGCCGTGTGGAACTACCTTGCGATCTCGTACGAGGCCGCCCTCGCAGAGCACGGACGCGAGCCGGAGGACCCCGATACCCGCGAGCTCCTCGAGGCGCTCGGCACGGCGGCAGACGCCGCCGACGCGGATCGCTCGGCAACGGACGTCCGCTACCAGTACTACGCGACCCGCGACGGCACTGTGCTGCTGATGGCCACCGAGACGAAGTTCTGGAAGAACTTCTGCCGCGCCGTCGGTCGCATGGACCTGTTCGAGCGCTGGCCCGGCAAGTCGCCCGCCGATCACGACTACGGCAACGACGCGCTGCGCGACGAGCTGACGCGGATCTTCGAGACGCGCACGCGCGCCGAGTGGGTCGATCTCTTCATCGAACACGACGTGGCAGGCGCGCCGGTCTACGACGCGGGCGAGACACACCTCGACCCGCACTTCGCGGCGCGCGATCTGTGGGTGGACGCCGAGGTGCATGGCGCTCGCATTCTGGGCTCGCCGATTCGCCTGCACGGACGCATGGCGGTCGCACGGAAGGCCTCACCGCAAGCGGGTGAGGACGAAGCCCGCGTATTGCGCGAGATCCTCGGCTACGACGACGCGCGCATCGAACAGCTGCGCGAGGGTGGGGCACTGGGAGAGAGCCGATGAGCCAACCGCTTTCGGGAGTGACGATCCTCGCGGCGGAGCAGATGCACGCGATGCCGCACGCGACCCAGCTACTGGGTCTGATGGGGGCGGAGGTCATCAAGGTAGAACCTACCCAGGGAGAATCGGGCCGCACGGGCAAGCCGTCCGTGGTCGATCGCGATGGTCGCAGTACGGGCTCGACCTTCATGCGCAACAACCTCGGCAAGGCGAGCGTCGGACTCGACCTCAAGTCCGACGCGGGGCGCGATCTCTTCCTGCAGCTCGCAGCGGGGGTCGACGTGGTTGCCGAGAACTTCCGACCGGGCACGGTGGACCGTCTGGGCATCGGCTACGAGTCGGTCCGGGAGATCAATCCGGCGGTGGTCTACGTCTCGATCTCGGGCTTCGGCAATCGCACCGACCCGGCCAGTCCGTATCGCGAGTGGCCCGCCTACGCCCCGATCGTCGAAGGGATGGCCGGGCTCTACGAGTACAGCCGCAGAGACGACGGCCCCCCCAGCCTCGCCATCGCGGGTGCGCTGGGCGACACGGGCGCCGGGCTCTACGCCGTGATCGGCACCCTCGCCGCGCTCCACGATCGCCAGAGGACGGGCAAGGGCAGCTACGTCGACGTCTCGATGTACGACTCGATGATCGCGATCGCCGACATCGTGCACGTCGCGAGCACGGGCGTCGATCCGAGCCGGGTGCTCGCCGGCATCGGGATCCTGCACTCCTTCCGCGCCTCGGACGGCTGGTTCAATGTCGAGGTCGTGCGCGAGCCTCACTTCCCGCGCTTCGCGCACGCGGTGGGACACCCGGAGTGGACAGAGGACGAGCGCCTGGCGACGCGCGCCGGCTGGGACGAGCAGATGGAGACGGTGATCCGCCCCGCGGTCGAGTCCTGGGCGAGCGACAAGACGAAGCTCGAGGCCGCGAGCGAGCTCGCGCAGCGCGGAGTCGCCGCCGGACCGGTGAATCTCGCGGCGGACATTCGGACCGACCCGCACGTACGCGGCCGCAGCCTGGTGCACGAGATCCCGGCGCCGGACGGATCGCGAGAGCTGGCGATCGTCGGCAACCCCATCGGCCTTCGCCGCGACGAACCCGAAGAAACACCGCCCGAGCCGAACCGCTGGCCGGTGCTCGGCGAAGACACCGATCGCGTGCTGGGCGAACGCCTCGGCCTCGACGAGCAAGCGCTCGCGGATCTGCGGACCCGCGGCGTGATCTCCTGAAGACCTCAGGGATCCCACGCGACGCGCAGTTCCTGTGGCCCGCGCAGTCGCGCGGTCCGCCGCTGCACGAAGGTCTCGCCCGCCGGGCGAAGGGTCGGCAGCCGATCGAGCAGGACGCGCAGCCCGGCCTGCAGCTCTGCGCGCGCCAGCGCATTGCCGAGGCAGAAGTACACGCCCGCGCTGAAGGCGAGGTGGGGCGGATTGCGGCCGAGGTCGAGCCGGTCGGGATCGGCGAACACGTCGGGATCCCGATTTGCCGCGCCGTAGACGAGCGCAGCCATGCTGCCGGCGGGGAGCGTGACCCCGGCGGCGCCCGCCGAGCCGGCGGCAACTCGCAGATCGTCGGCGATCAGGCGCATCGACATCTGAACCGACGTGTCGTAGCGCAGCAGCTCGTCGATGGCGGGAGGCAGCAGCGCCGGGTCGCCGAGCAGACGGGCGAGCTCATCGGGATGGCGAAACAACGCCACGATCGCGTTGCCGAGCAGGTCGGCGGTCGTCTCGTGCCCGGCCTGCAGGAGCAGGACGCAGGTGGAAATCGCCTCCTCGCGGCTCAAGCGACCGCCTTCGTCTTCGGCCATCACGAGCGCGCTGATGATGTCGTCGCCCGGCTGCGTGCGACGTTCTTCGATCACGCGATCGAAGAAGTCGTGAAACTGCTTCGCCGCCTCGTTGCCGCGCGCAATGATTTCGGGGGTCGCCGACATGGGATCGCCGGCCCGCGCGAAATCCCACGCCCACTCCTCGATCGATGCGCGGGCGTCGTGCGGCAGACCGAGCAGCCGCATGATCGCGCGAAGCGGCAGCGGGTAGGCGAACTGACTCACCAGGTCCATCTCGCTGAGGCCCCGGTCCAGCGCCGCGTCGAGCAGCTCACTCGCGACCTCCTCGGTCAACGCGGCCAACGGCGCGACGGCGGCCGGTGTGAACGCCTTGAAGACGAGCCTGCGCACGCGGTCGTGCGACGCCTTGTCGAGGAATAACATCGCATTGCGCATCACCTGGTAGAAGGCGCCGCCGGCGCCGTCGTAGTCGAAGACCTTCGCAGTCTCCGGATCGTTGACGGCGGCAGCCGAGCGCGCCACGCGGTCGACGTCGCGAAAGCGGGTCAACACCCAGCAACCCGACGGCAGGCCGGCTACCCGGGCCCGGTGCGCGGGCGCAATCCGGCGCAGCTCGTGATAGAGAGGATAGAGCTCGCCGCGCCGATCCGCGTCGAGGATGCAGGCAACGATCTCATCGGGGTCGCGGGACGGCAGCGATTTCGCGAACCGCATTTCCGGCGAGGGATGGATCCGTCGCACGATGCCGCTGCCGCGCGCCTTCATCGTCTCGCATGGTACCAGCGCCGTCGGGTAGCATGCGGCCATGCGCTGGCTCCGAACGCTGACGATCGCGCTGGTCGTCGCTCTCGGCAGCGTCGCCTACTTCTATCTCGGCACCTACCAGGCACCCGCGGTCGATCCGGCCTGGCAGATCGCCCCCAGCAGCGTGATTCCACCGGGCTCGGTCACCGTTCGCTGGACCGGGACGGCCACGCTGGTGTTCTCCGACGGCGAGACGACGTGGATGACCGACGGCTGGTTCTCGCGACCCGGTCTGCTCGCGCTGCTCATGGGCCGGATCGAGCCCGACGTCGAGGCCATCGAGCGCGGCCTCGCGCGCAACGCGGTCACCGACCTCGCCGCCGTGTTCCCCGTCCATTCTCACTACGACCACGCGATGGACGCGCCCGAGGTAGCTCGACGAACGGGCGCCCTGCTGCTCGGATCGGAAGCGACGGCGAACATCGGCCGCGGCTGGGGGCTCGACGAGAGCCAGATCCGCGCGGTCGAAGACCGCGAGCCGATCTCGCTCGGTCGCTTCACGCTCACGCCGATCGAGTCGCGCCACTTCCAGTTCCCCGATCCGTGGGTTCGCGAGCAAGTGCTCTCGGACCCCGAGATCACCACCCCCCTGGTCCCGCCCGTCCCTGTGTTCGACTACAAGCTCGGCAAGGCCTATGCGCTGCACGTCTCCCATCCGCGGGGAAGCTGGCTGATTCAGGGAAGTGCGGGCTACATCGAGGGTGGCCTCGAAGGCTTCGAGGCCGATGTCGTGTTCCTGGGCGTGGGCGGTCTCGGCTCCCAGAGCCGCGCCTACCGCGAGAGCTACTGGCGCGAGACGGTCGACCGCACCGGACCGAGCCGAGTGATTCCGATCCACTGGGACAGCTTGATCGGCCCGGCCGAGGGCCCCTTCACCGGTGAGGTCCGCGCTGCCCGCTTCCTGTCGGAAGGAACGCAGCACACGCTCGAGTTCCTTCGCGCCAAGGAGTCCGCCAGCCCCGACCTCAGGTTCCAGACCCTGCCGCGCTTCGGCGCAGTCGTCTTGTTCTGAGGCGAGCGCGAGCGACTAGCGACAGACGAGCGAATGGGTGCGACGTGCAACGAGCCTACCAGATGTTCACCACGTACCAGCCCAGGAACGCGATCAGGAACCCGGTCACACCGATCATCGCGACGAGCCAGGCGGTTCCGGCGCGGCCCGAAGGCCGGTCGTCGCCGAGGTAGGCGCGACTGCGCTGGAGCAGGCAGAAGCCGACATAGGCGGCCGGCAGGAACAGGCCGCAGATGATGTTAGTCGGGACCGCGACCCAGACCGCGATGTCGCTCCAGTAGACGCAGCCGAGCACGCCGGGCACTGGCAGCCAGGTCGCCAGCCGATGACGCCAGCTGCCGACGGTGAGCCCGAAGAGCTCCACGCCGACGAAGCCGCAGGTGAGCATCTGCAGCGTAATCGACGACAGCGCCATGCCGAGCACACCGAGCCCGAACACCAGCCGGCCCGCGATCGGACCCACGCTGCCGGTCAGCACCCCGGCGGCCTCGACGGGCGAGAGGCGCATGCCCTCGTACGCGGGATCGAGATGCAGTGTGTTGGCCGTGGCGATCACGACCAGGCTCACCGCGATGGTGTACGGCACGGCCATACCGAGCAGCAGGTCGAACTGCGACAGCTCGCGGTGATCGCGCCCCCAGCCCCGCGCCAGCAGCGTGTACGGGTACAGGAACACCATGTTCACACCCACGGCTGCCGAGAGCCCCGAGAGCACCAGCGTCGCGCCCGCCACACCATTGCGCTCGCTCGGTACCTCGAACGCGAACAGGCCACGCAGCAGCTCGCCCCAGTCCGAGATCCCGGTGCGGAAGACCACCCACGCAAAGCACAGCACAATGCCCCAGACCATCGTCTGCAGCAGTCGCTCGTAACCGCGGGTCCAGCGCTCCGAGCGCCCGTAGAAACCCGACACTGTCACCGCCCACACCAGCACGGCAGCGCCCGCCCACACCGGCGACACGCCCGGCAGGCCGGCCAGGTCGCCGATGTCCACCAGCACCGCGGAGGCGAGCGCGTACTGCGGAAACTGCCAGATGAGCGACGAGAGCAGGGCGCCGAGTGCCCAGGCCCAGGCGAAGAACGGTCCCGCGTGCTCGCGCATCGCGGGCCACGGACGCCGTCCGGTCGACAGCGTCTGCCACGAGATCGCCGCCATCATGCACAGCCCGAGGGCCATCGCGACCGGCGCCACCCAGAGCAGCTGGTAGCCGAAGATGGCGCCGGAAAACAGTGCCGCCGAGACGGTGCCGCCGCCCAGCGTCATGGCGCTCTGCAGGTAGCCGGGGCCGAGCAGCCGCAGATAGCCGCGCGCGCGCGATGCGAGCGGTCGCGCGGCGAGATCGATCAGCACCGCTCGCTCGCGCGAGAGCGCCTCGGCGTCGGGCGGACGCAGCGCCCGCAGCCCTTGCCAGTCCTGGCCACGATCTCGCGCCACGCGCCACTCCTCCCCAACGCAGCATCGTCGGCGCAGACAGCGTGGCGCAAGCCGCCGCGCAAAGCGATGCTGCCACCATGACACGGATCGGGCGCAACGCCCTGCGCGGCGTCGTCGCCCTGGGGATCGTGCTGGGCCTGGCTGTGGGCGTCTGGCAACTGTCGCGCGGGCCCAGCCCCAGCGAAATCCTGGCGAGCCTCGATGTCCCGGCGGCCCCGACCCTCTCCCCTGAAGAGGAGATGGCGACGTTCCGCGTCGCCCCCGGCTTCCGCGTCGAGCTGGTGGCGGCCGAGCCCCTGGTCGTCGATCCAGTCGCCATGGACTGGGACGACGAGGGGCGGCTCTACGTGGTGGAGATGCGCGGCTTCATGGGCGACGTCGACGGGGCCGGCGAGGATCGCGCGGTCGGTCGCGTCGTGCTGCTCGAGGACAGCAACGGCGACGGCCGGATGGATCGCAGCCAGGTCTTCGTCGACGGGCTGGTGTTGCCGCGCGCGGTTGCCGTGCTACCCGAGGGCGTACTCATCGCCGCGCCGCCCGATCTCTGGCTGTGCCGCGACACCACCGGCGACCGCGTCTGCGACGCGCGCACGCGGCTCACCGAGTACGCGGCGGTGGGAGTCAATCCCGAGCACCAGGAGAATGGCCTGCTCGCCGGGATCGACGGCTGGATCTACAACGCGAAGTCATCGCGGCGCTTCCGCTTGCACGGGGACTCCATCGAAGTCGAGCCGAGCCCCTTTCGCGGCCAGTGGGGCATCGCCCAGGACGATGCCGGGCGGCTCTTCTACAACCACAACTCGGCGTTCCTGTTCGGCGATGCGATCGCGGCCGAGTACACCATGCGCCAACCCGCGACCGCCGCCAGCCCGCACAAGCCCGGTGTGAACGTGGCGCTGTCGACCGGGGCCGAGCTATTCGGCACGCGGGTGGCACCGGGCCTGAACCGCGCGTACATGGCGGGCACGCTGCGCAGCGACGGTCGCCAGCAGGCGCCGACTGGCGTCAGCGGTCTGGCCATCCAGCGCGGCGATCAGTACGGACCCGACTACCTCGGCGACGCCTTCGTTCCCGAGGCCGCCGGCTCCGCAGTCGCGCACTTCGCGATCGAACGCGACGGCCTCGCGCTGCGCGCCGAGCACCGCGTCTACGACGACGAGACCTGGGGCAAGCGCGAGTTCCTGGCTTCGACCGACGAGCGCTTCCGTCCCGTCGATGCGGACTTCGGACCCGACGGCGCGATCTGGGTGATCGACATGTACCGCGGAGTGATCCAGCACGCGCACTTCGTCTCGCACTACCTGCGCGACTATGTGCAGCAGCACGGGCTCGACCCGCCGGGTGCGACGGGACGAATCTGGCGCATCGTGCGCGACGACCGCCCCCTGCCCCGCCGACCGCCGCCGCTGGCAACGCTCGCGCAGCAGATCGCGGCGCTCGACCACGCCAACGGCTGGGTGCGCGATCGTGCACAGCGCCGCATCGCCGCCGAGCGGTCGCCGGGCGCGGTCGAAGCGCTGCGCCGGCTCGACGACTTCGGTCTGCTCGGGCGCCGGCACGCGCTCTGGGCGCTCGAACGCATGGGAGAGCTCGACGCCGCGACCTGGCGACGCGCGCTCCGCGACGCCGACCCGGAGATCCGCAAGCTCGGCCTGCGGGTTGGCGAGGCGTTGTACCCGAGGGCGGACGTCGACGCGCGCGGCGAGGTCGCGAAGATGCTCGAGGACGCCGACGACGCCGTGCGGATGCGCGCACTTCACGCGCTCGGCTCGCTGCCGAGCGCGTCGCGCCCGATGCGCGTCCTGCTCGCGGCGGGGCGGGAGGGAGATCCGATCGCTTCCCAGGCCGCCATCTCCGGGCTCGCGGGGCTCGAGCTGCGCGCGCTGCGCAGCGAGCTGGAGCGCACCGCCACGGCCAGGCCGGACGAGGCCACGCGTCGCTGGCTCGAGCAGCTGGCAGGCGCGGTGCATCTGGCCGCTCGCGAGCACGCCGAGGCCGACCGCGAGCTTCGCCGCGTGCTTGATCTGGTCGCGGCACTCGACGTCGAGTGGCAGCAGCTCGCGCTGCTGGTGGGCATCGGCGAGGCGCAGCGCAGCCCCGGCAGCCGACGCATCGAGCTGAGCGGGCCGCACGACCTGTTCGAGCCCGCTGCGACGGGCGCGCGGGGCGACGAAGTGGCTGCGGTCCTCGCCCGCACACGGCGGCACTTCACCTGGCCCGGCGACCCGACCCCCGGCGGCGCCAGGCCGCTGACGCCGGCCGAGCAGGAACGCCGCGAGCGGGGGCGTGCGCTGTACGCGAGCTCGTGCGCCGCCTGCCACGGAGCCGAGGGGCCCGGCCTCCCCGGGCTCGCACCTTCGCTGGTCGGGTCGCCCTGGGTACGAGACTCTGACGACTGGCTGGTGCGCATCGCGCTCCAGGGCCTGACCGGTCCGCTGCGCATCGACGACGAGCAGTGGAACGCGACGATGCCGGGGCACGGTCAGGACGAGCGTTTCGACGATCAAGCCCTCGCCGGTCTGCTCACTCACCTGCGTCGCTCGTGGGGCCACGCCGAGGAGCCCGTGGCACCGGAGACGGTGGCGCGCATCCGCTCGCAGACGACCGGCCGCACGCTCCCCTGGTCCGTCGACGAGCTGATCGAGCTGCCGATCGAGCACCGCCTCGATCGCTATGCGGGGCTCTACCGCGTGCCGATCGTCGGATTCGCGCTCGAGGTGAAGCGCGAGGGAGCGCAGCTCACCATCGGGATCCCGAACGGCCCTGCCGGCGCGGTCCGGGATCTGGGCGATGGCCTGTTCATGAGCGAGGAGATGACCCTCCAGTTCGAGGAAGACGACTCGGGCGCAGTCGAGGGCGCGACCGGCACGCGCGACGGCACGCGCTTCCCGCTCTCGAAGCAGGATTGAGCCGCAGTCCGCGCTAGCGCTCCGCGGCGCTCCGCCCGGCCAACCGGCCGAAGAAGCTGCCGTCGGCGAGCGAGATGCCGCTCACGTAGCCAAAGGCCGCGAGCCCCGAGGTCGTGCGTCCGGCCGCGTACAGGCCGGGCACCTCGCGCCCGTCCGGTGTCAGCACCTCGCCGCCGGGTCTCGTATGGAGCCCGCCCAGGGTGAAGGTCGCGTAGAGCACCTCGCCGCTGCTGCAGTCGATGGCACCAAAGGGCGGAGCCGTGAGCGGCTTGAGGAACTCGCGACCCTTGTGGAACACGGGATCCTCGCCCCGCTCGGCGTGGCGGTTGTAGAGCTCGATCGTCGCCTGCAGCGATCCCTCGGGCAATGCCATCTCGCGCTCGAGCTCTTCGATCGTCTCGCCCACCCAGGAGACTTCGAATCCGGCGTCGTTGACTTCATAGGTATCGGCGTCGTGAATGAAGAACATCGCGCCGTCCTGCCGGAACAGGCTCGTCTGCCCGATGCGCCCGTAGTAGGTGTCCTCGTTGATGAAGCGCTGACCGAAGCGGTTGACGAGCGCGCCGCGCACCAGCCGGCGCGGTGGCGTCAACGGAATGGCGCACTCGATCGCATCCATGCGGATCGCCTCGCCGCCGGCGCCGATCCCCATGCGAATCCCGCGTCCGTCGTCGCCGCCGGCGCTGAGCCGCCACTCGCACTTCGCCACCTGCGGGCAGTGGTGCGCGACCATCTCGTCGTCGAGTACGAAGCCGCCCGACGTGAGCACCACCCCGCGCCGCGCGCGCACACTGAGCTCCTCGCCGGCGCGACGCGCGACCAGACCGACGACAGCGCCATCGCGCTCGACGACGAGCGTCTCGGCCAGCACGTCGCACTCGATGCGCGCCGGCAACCGGCCGAGCGCCTCGATCAGGCGCTGCATCAGGAAGCCGCCGGCCGCAGCCGGCGCGCGCGGCTTGTGCCCGCGCGCCGCAGGGCGCGCGATCTCGTTGTAGGGCCAGGTGTCCTCACCGCCCGTGAAGACCAGACAGTCGTCGGTCGGCGCCTCCATGCTCGGCTCCGGGTAGAAGCTGTGCTTGAAGGGAACCCCTTGCTGCTCGAGCCAGTGGAAGTGCGCAACCGACTCGTCGCAGAACAGCCGGGTCTTCGACTCGTCCGGCTCGGGGCCCGACGCCGCCATCAGGAAGCGAAACATCTCGTCCGGATCGTCGTCGAAGCCACAGGACCGCTGGACCGGCGTGCCGCCGCCCAGGTAGATGACGCCGCCCGACTGCGCAGAGGTGCCACCACCACCGCCGGCGCGCTCGAGCACCAGCACCTCGGCGCCGGCGGCTGCGGCCTCGATCGCGGCGCACGCACCGGCGATTCCGAGACCCACGACGACCACGTCGGCCTCGAGGTCGTAGCGCGCGCCAGCCACCGCCTCGCGCGGCTCGCTGGCCAGGATCCTCGACTCGCTCACGGCGTCGTTCTTTGCTGGGCCCTGCCGGTCGCTAGGCCGCAACACCGGGAAGCTTCACCCGATACAGAGCCGCCGCGTTGTCCTGCAGGATCTTGCGGCGCGTCGTGTCGCTCCAGTCCGCAGTCACATCGGCCAGATATTCCTTCACGTCGGGATACAGGCAGGTCGGGTGCGGGAAGTCGGTCTCGAACAGCAGGTTGTCCTCGCCGATCGCCTCGATCAGCGACTTCGGCGCGGTCTTCTCGAACCAGAAGCAGCCGTAGATCTGACGCCGGAAATACTCCGAGGGCGGCATCGGGAGCTTGCACTCCTCGTGGGAACCCGTCTCGGTCCACTCGTAGTCGAGCGCCTCGAGCATGAACGGGATCCAGCCGATCCCGCTCTCGACCGACACCAGCTTGAGCTCCGGAAAACGCTCGAGGATGCCGCTGTAGAGCATGTTCGAGAGCACGCGCGAGTTCTCCATGAACAGGTACGACGAGCCGAGCGCGAGCCGCCGGCGCATCCCCATCGACGGCCACGCCGCGCGGCCGAACATGTTGAAGGACGTCTCGCTCGCGCCGATATGGAAGTTCACCGGCATATGCTTGTCCGCGCAGACCTCCCAGAACGGAAGCCAGGCATCGTCGGCGAGATCGGGCAGCCCGATGCTGTCGGGATCGCTGCACATGACGATCCCGCGCAGCCCCATCTCGTCGGCCCGCAACACCTCGGCGACGCTGTCCTCGATGTTCCACCAGGGCATGAGCGCCATCGGCAGGATGCGCTCACCGGT
>JAYZFK010000026.1:0-23644 GCA_036336835.1 Myxococcota bacterium
CGGCAGGAACGGCAGGAACGGCAGGCCGTGGAAGCTTGCGAGAGTCCGGGACATCGAAGGGGCTCCAATCGTGGGGAGATCCAGTAGCCGGTGGGCGGCAGGGGTGTAGCAGCCCGCGGCGGCCTCCTCACGTCAGAACCCTCTGCAAGCGCGACGGTTTCGGGGCAGCCAGCGCAAAGGCGTGCTACTCGGAGCGCGTGAGCAAGCAGAGCCTCCAGGCGCCGCGCGGCACGCGCGACTTCTACCCGGAAGACATGCGCTTTCGCGAGTGGCTGTTCGATCACTTCCGCGCCGTCGCGCGTTCCTTCGGCTTCGAGGAGGTCGACGCCCCGATCGTCGAGCACGCCGAGCTGTTCACGCGCAAGGCCGGCGAGGAGATCGTCGAGCAGCTCTACCACTTCGTGATCCACGACCGACACCTCGCCCTGCGCGGCGAGTTCACCCCCTCACTGGCCCGCATGGTCATGGCGCGCGCCGGAGCGCTGAAGTTTCCGATCCGCTGGTTCGCGATCCCGCAGTGCTGGCGCTACGAGCGCATGACGCGCGGGCGACGCCGTGAGCACTACCAGTGGAACATGGACATCTGGGGCGAGCCGGGAGTCGAGGCGGAGGCCGAGCTCCTGGCGGCGATCTGCAGCCTGCTCGACCGGCTCGCGCTGCCCCGCGACGCCGTCAAGATCCGGCTCAACAGCCGCGCACTGCTCGAGGAGTCGCTCCGCCAGAGCGTGTTGCGCGAGCGACCCGAGACGTTCGAGCCACTGTGCGTGGTGATCGACAAGCTCGACAAGATCGGCGCCGACGCCGTCGCCCTCCAGCTCACCGACCCCGCCGGACCCATCGGCCTCGAAGCGGCAGCGGCGGATCACGTGATCGAGATGCTCGGTGCGCGCGATCTCGACGAAGCCGCCCGCTTCGCTCCGAGCGGCTCGGCGGCGCTCGACGACCTGCGCCGTCTGTTCGAGCTACTCGACGCATATGGCATCGCCGACCGCGCGACCTTCGACGCCTCGGTCGTTCGGGGCCTCGCCTACTACACCGGCGTCGTGTTCGAGGTCTTCGACACGGGCGGCGCACTGCGCGCAGTATGCGGCGGCGGCCGCTACGACAGGCTGCTCGAGTCGCTCGGCGGCCCGAGCGTACCGGCCGTGGGCTTCGGCTTCGGCGATGCGGTGATCCACGAGCTGCTGGCCGAACAGGGCAGGCTGCCGGTGCTCGAACGCCAGTTGGACGACGTCGTCTACGCCTTCGGAGAGGAAGAGCGAGCGGCCGCGATCGGCGTGGCGCGGCGCCTGCGCGAGGCCGGACGAGCGGTCGAGCTCGTCGCGGGGCACCCGAGGCCGAAGCGCGTCTTCGCCGATGCCGACCGCAACGGCGCCGCTCGGGTGTGGCTGATCGGACCCGAAGAACGCGAGCGCGGCGTGTCGCGGGCGAAGGATCTGGCGACCGGCGACCAGCGCGACGTCGCCTACGGCGCCGAGCTGGCCGACCTCGGCGCGCCATCCTCCGCTTGAAGGCCGAGGCCCGAGATCCCAGAATGCGCCGTTCTCATCCGGAGCCGGAGGGTTCGTTGTCCGACTGGAGCACCGCCAGGAGCACCGAGCTGTACGGCCTCGACAAGTGGGGCAGCGGTGCGTTCGCGATCAACGAGGCCGGACACATCGCGGTCCGACCGCGCGGCGACGACGGACCCGAAATCGACCTGCTATCGCTGGTCGACGACCTCCAGCGCCGCGGCCTGCGCACGCCGATCCTGCTGCGCTTCTCCGACATCCTCGCGAACCGCATTGCGACCCTGGCCGGATCCTTCGCGAGCGCCATCTCCGAGTACGAGTACAACGGTCGCTGGCGGGGCGTATACCCGATCAAGGTGAACCAGCAGCGCCACGTCGTGGAAGAGGTCGTCGAGCACGGCGCGCGCCACGGCGTCGGTCTCGAAGCCGGCAGCAAGCCCGAGCTGCTGGTCGCGTTGGCCGTGCTCGACACGCCCGACGCAATCATCGTTTGCAACGGGTACAAGGACCGCGCCTACCTCGAGACGGCACTGCTTGCCCAGCGGCTCGGTCGTCGGCCGATCATCGTGATCGACCGCTACCGCGAGCTCGAGCTGCTGATCAAGACCGCGCGGGAACTCGACATCCGCCCGCACATCGGCGTGCGCGCCAAGCTGTGGACACGCGGGTCGGGCCGGTGGATCGACAGCAGCGGAAGTCGCAGCAAGTTCGGCCTCTCGCCCGGAGAGCTGGTCGCCGCCGTCGACCGGCTGCGCAGCGAGGACCTGCTCGATTGCCTGGAGCTGGTCCACTGTCACATCGGCTCGCAGATCACCTCGATCCAGGCCCACAAGGAGGCGCTGCGCGAGGTGAGTCGGATCTATCTCGGCCTGCGCGAGCTCGGCGCCGGCGTCACGGCAATCGACGTGGGCGGCGGACTGGGCGTCGACTACGACGGCTCGAAGACCGACTCCCTCTCGTCGGTCAACTACTCGATCCAGGAGTACGCAAACGACGTAGTGGACGCGATCCAGGACGCCTGCGACCAGGCCCGCCAACCCCACCCCGACATCATCACCGAGAGCGGGCGAGCCATGGTCGCCCACCACTCGGTGTTGATCTTCGACGTGCTCGGTGTGCACGAGATGACCCGGGGCGGGCTCGACATCCCGGTCACCGACCACGATCCCAAGATACTGCGCGACCTGGCCGAGATCCGCGAAACCCCGATCGACGGAGAGCGGGTACACGAGGCCTATCACGACGCCGTCCATCATCGAGATCAGGCCGCCGCCGCGTTCTCGCTGGGCGTCCTCGACCTCACAGCTCGCGCTCGCGCCGAACGCCTCTACTTCGACTGCTGCCGCCGAGTGTTGGACGTCGTGCGTCAGCTGGAACAAGTGCCGGAGGATCTGCAGAACCTCGAGCAGGAGCTCGCCGACACCTACTACGGGAACTTCTCGGTGTTCCAGTCGGCGCCGGACCACTGGGCCGTGAAGCAGCTGTTCCCGGTGATGCCGGTCCACCGCCTCGATGAGGAGCCGACGCACAGGGGCGTGTTCGCCGATCTCACCTGTGACAGCGACGGCAAGATCGACCAGTTCATCGACCGCTCCGACAAGAAGCGTGTGCTCGAGCTGCACCCGTGGACCGGCGAGCCCTACTACATCGGCCTCTTCCTGATCGGCGCCTATCAGGAGATCCTCGGCGACCTCCACAACTTGTTCGGCGACACCGACGCCGTCCACGTCCGGCTCGACGAAGACGGCCGCTACTCGGTCGTCCACGTCGTCGAGGGCGACGACGTGAGCGAGGTACTTCGCTACGTGGAGTACGATCGCGGGGCTCTGATCGAGCGGGTACGGCGTACCATCGAGCAGGCGCTGCGCGCCGGCCACATCAGCCTCGAGGACTCCGCGCGACTGCGCAAACGCTACGCGGAGGGGCTCGCCGAGTACACCTACCTCTCCCGCGACGACGACTGAGCCTTGCCGCCTGCGCGCGTGATCTCCTGGAATGTGAACGGCCTGCGCGCCTGCGCGAAGAAGGGCTTCGGCCGCTTCCTCGCACGCTCGCGCGCCGAGATCGTCGGCATCCAGGAGGTGCGAGCGCTACCCGAGGAGGTCCCCGAGGAGCTCGTCCGCAACCGCCGCTGGCACACCCACTTCTCACCGGCCGAGAAGCGCGGCTACTCGGGTGTCGGCTTGTTCTCGCGGCGCGGTCCCGACCGGGTGCAGACCTCGCTGGACGACGAACGCTTCGACCGCGAGGGACGCATCCAGATCGCGCGTTTCGGCCGGCTGGTGGTCGCCAACGGCTATTTTCCGAAGGGCAGCGGCAAGGACCGCGACAACAGCCGCGTCCCCTACAAGCTCGGCTTCTACGCGGCACTCTTCGAACGAGTGCAGCGCCTGCGCCGCGGCGGCCTGCGCGTGCTCGTGATGGGCGACTTCAACACGGCACACACCGAGCTCGACCTCGCACGCCCCAGGGACAACCAGCGCAACAGCGGCTTCCTGCCCGAGGAGCGAGCCGAGCTCGATCGCTGGATCGACGCGGGCTGGGTCGACACCTTTCGCCACCAGCACCCCGGAGAGTCGGGACACCACAGCTGGTGGCGCCAATGGGGTGATGCCCGCGCCAACAACGTCGGCTGGCGAATCGACTACGTCTTCGCCTCACCGTCCGCGCTCCGCTACCTGGAGAGCGCGTTCATCCTGCCCGACACGATGGGCTCGGATCACTGCCCGGTCGGCGTCGACCTCGACCCGGGCGTCTTCGGCTGAGCGCGGAACCGATCGGCTCACTTCCCGATCTGGCGTCGCCGGCTGCGCCGCGAACGCACGACCAGGACCTCGGAGCGCCCGCGCGGCCCGACGAACGAAGAGCCGATCCAGCCCGTCACACTGACGATGGCGGCGACCACCAGCGCCGAGCCGAAGCTCGTCACGACGAAGCCCTCCACCACCACCGCGACCAGCAAGATCATCGCAGCGTTGATCGCCCACAGGAACAGTCCGAGCGACAACACCGTGATCGGCAGCGTCAGCAAGACGAAGACCGGTCGCACCACGGCGTTGACGAGGCCGAGCGTCAGCGCTGAACCCACCAGCGCCAGATCGCCGTTGATCGTCACTCCGCTCACCAGTCGATCGGCCAGCCACAGGCCCACGGCGGTCAGAGCCATCCGGATCAGGAAGCCCACGCAATTCCTCCCAGCCCCGGAGGATCCCCGACACGGCGCCGCGGGTCGAGCAGGCGCGTTACCCTGCGGAGCATGGCGCCGGATCGCACCCGCAAGCTGCACGAGGCCGTCTCAGCCCTGGTCGAGCGGCTCCGCTCGGACGAGGAGGGGATCGATCGAGCACTGCCCGAGCTCGAGCAGCTCCACGAGGAGCTCGGGGGGCTGCTTGAGCAGGCGGCGGCGCCTCCTTCGTCCCTGGGCAAGCGGCTGCGCGCCACTCTCGACCGCTTCGAGTCGCGCCATCCCCGAACCACGATGATGGTGGGGCGGATCGCCGAATCGCTGAGCGAGATGGGGCTCTAGCGAACCGCGCCTCGGCGATGGCGCCGCGGACGTCCTACTCGCCGGTGAAGACCGGCGGTCGCTTCTCGAGCAGTGCCGCCACGCCCTCGCGGTGATCGCGGGTGGCGATCGTGCGCGACTGCAGCTCCGCCTCGTAGCGCGCGGCGTCGTGCGGGCTCCACTGCGTGTGCCGATACAGGGATCGCTTGGTCCAGCGATTCGCGATCGGCGCGGCCTGCGCGCAGGCTTCGGCCAGCTCGCGCGCACGGACGTCGACCTCCGCAGCCGGCAGCGCGTAGTTCGCCAGGCCGATGTGCTCCGCCTCGCGACCGTCGATCAGACGCCCCGTCAGCAACAGCTCGGCGGCGCGGGGGACGCCGACGATGCGGGGCAGCAGATAGGTCGTCGCCATGCCGGGATGCAGCCCGAGCTTGGTGAAATTCGCGCCGTACTTCGCATCCTCGTTGGCGACGCGCATGTCACACACCAGCGCGAGCCCGAGCCCACCGCCGATCGCATGACCGCCGAGCGCACCGATCACCGGAACCTCGAGCTCGAGCACCGACAGAAAGGGCTGATACATCGCGAACGATCGCTCGTTCGGCTGCAGCGGCCGCCCCTCAGGGTTGCGCTGCGCCCCGCTCTTGAAGTCGGCCCCGGCGCAGAAGCTCTTGCCCCGGGCCCCGATCAGCACCGCCCGCACCGAGGGATCGCTCGCCGCCCGAGCGACCGCGACCGCAAGGCCCGTCAGCACGTCCTCGGTCATCGAGTTGCGGTTCTCGGGGCGGTTCAACGTGATCGTCGCGATGTGGTCGCTCAGCTCGAACAGGACGGCAGGCTCGGACACGGTGGCCTCCGACGGCAGGAGGCGCCTACTCTGGCACAGCTGCGGGAGGACGCCCAAGACGCTTCAGCACGGATCGGGTCCGGCCGAAACGCACCCTATGAATCGCCCGCGCGTACTGATTCTGGACGACGGAGAGCTCGGCCGGCTCGACGCGACGTTGCGACGCCTCGGGCTGGCGCCGCTGCGCGTGTCTGGAGACGAGATCGAGGACGGTCTGCCGATGCCGTCCGACCTGCTGATCACCACAGGATCTCGAGCGCTGTCGGGTCCGCAGCTGGCCGCGACGGGCAACCGCGTCCCGACCCGCATCTGTGTCGACACCGAGAACTCTCACCCCCTGCGCGAGCGGCTGAGCGAGCTCGGAGTGGACTACCTGGTCCACTCGAACACGTCCGACGCAAGCCTCGATCTGTTCTTCACCCAGCTGCTTCACTCCAGCAGTGAGCGCCGGACGGAGCCGCGACAGCCGCTCCGCTGCGAGGTCCGCTGGAGCTGGAGGAATCGAACACAGCAAAAGGCCACGCTGCTCGACGTCTCTACCGGCGGCATCCGCCTGGACACCGCCGACGAGATCCCGGTCGGCGCGCAGATCGAAATCGACCTCCCCAGCGAACTGGCCGGCGATGCAGTCGCGCTGCCCGCTCGCGTCGACCGCTGCGACCCGGTCTCGGCGTCCGGCTCACAGCGCTGGGAGATCGCGCTGCTCTGGGAATCGCTCGAGCGGAGCGAGCGGAGGCTGATCGATGCGCTCTCCGCGGGGCGCCACGCTGCAATGCGCTTCAGGCCGCTGCAGCCGAGCCGTTACGTCGACGGTGCGGGCATCCCCGACTGGGACGAGATGGCTCGCGTCGCCGACCGGCGCGGCGCGCCGCGTCACCGGTACGACGGTCACGTCGACGTGTTCGGCGCGACTCCGGGCACTGGGCCGATCGGCGTGCTCGGTCGCGACCTTTCTGAGCGCGGTATGCGGATCGAACCCGTCCGGGAGCTCGAGGTCGGCAGCGAGCTGACGGTCGCCATCCACGGCGGCAATCAGAGCGACCCGCTGCTGCTCGACGCCCGCGTGGAGCGGCGCCACTCGGACGATTCACTCGGCCTCTCGTTCACTCTGCTCGATTCGGCGACGCGCGCGGCCATCGCCGAGCTACTCGACACGCTCCCCAGGGTCGCCTCGCTCGACGCGGGCGAACGCATCCTGCCCAGCGAGATCACACTCCGATAGCAGTCCCGACGCAGCGCGCGGCAGGACTCCGAATCGGGCCTCGCGCTGCGCTCGCAACGCGGCAAGCGCTGGCGAACGCCGCGGGTCCGGTATTCTCGGGGTCCCTCCGACCGAGAGGCCAAGCCATGAAACTCGATTCCGGCGTCCACCACGTCTCCCTCAACGTCGACGATGTTGCGGCCTGCCTGGACTTCTACGTCGAGGTGCTCGGACTCGACGTGCTGCCACGACCCGACTTCGGGTTCCCGGGTGCGTGGCTCCAAGCCGGAGCGCAACAGATCCACCTGATCCAGGCACCCGACCACAACCCGCCAAAGGGACAGCACTTCGCCTTCCTCGTCGCCGACCTCGATGCCGTCCGCAGCGAACTGCGAGAGGCCGGCGTCGACGTGAGCAACGTGATCGAGATCCCCGGAGTCGGCCGCCAGGCCTTCCTGCACGATCCCGCCGGCAACATGATCGAGCTCAACCAGCCAGGGGACTAGGAGCCCGCGACCCGCGCGCACCACGTCCGAGCCCGGAAGCGCTAGCCCGAGCCGCGCATTCGCCCCAAATACATGCGAGCTGCGCGTCGGGGGAGTCCCCGTGACCCACCCCGTTTCTTTGCCATTTCGCGTGATGCCAAACCACATCACCCCGACCGACCCGGCGCGCAGCGCGTTCCCGGGTACTCGGTCGGGAGTGCGACGTGCAATTTCGACAAGCAGTGTCGTGTGGTGTGATCTTGCTGGCGCTGACCGTGTACCCGGGCTCGGGAGCGGCGCTGCCCTTCGATCGCCTCTCCGAGCGCACCACGATTTCCGAGTTCCTCCTGAGGACGTCCAACAACACCCCAGGGGCGAGGCGGATTGGCGTTCGCAATCCGATCTTCACCCGGAGCCGCGCCGGACCGACCTACGCCGGGCAACCCATGTTCTCGCGGGCCCACTTCTCGGGGCACAGGGCGCGTCTGCCTCGCTTCTCGCGCGCGGCCCGCTTCTTCTCGCACTTCCCCGTGATCGAGCTGATCGAGCCCACGGCGCCCCTGCCCCAGCCCACGGCGCCCCTGCCCGAGCCGGCGGCCGGCGCACTGCTCGCGGGCGGCCTCTTGATGATCGCAGGGCTGAACCGACGTCGGAGAGCCAGCTGACAATCCCAGTCTGCGGCGGCGGTGAACTGGGCAGTTCGCTAGTGCCGCCGCATTCTGGGCCGGTTCGGGACGAGGCGCGGGCGCTAGGGGAGCACAGCCGGCGACGTGGGATCCGAGACGATCGCCACCAGGCCGTGGTAGGCGGCCAGCGTTCCATAGACCCCGAGCAGAATCCACAGTCCGATTCGGGCGATTCGAAAGTTCTTGTGCACCAGCAGCACGAGCAGCCACAGCCCGGCGACGATGCACTTCTGGAACAGGAACACCGAGTCGCCAGCCTGGATCGCGAGATCCATCAGCGGATTGCCCTCGCTGCCCCCGCGCCGCAGCCAGATGAGCGTGCAGAAAGCGTCGAGGATGTTGAGTCCGAAGATGCCGAGCAGCAGCAGGACGTCGCCCCCGCTGAATCGATCGACGTAGGCGTCGCCTTCCTCATCCAGCCGCCGCCCACCGGCGCGTCGGCGATATCCCCGCAATGAATCCCAGAAGCGCGTGGGCTGGCCGCGCCGGTCGTCTTCGCTGCGGCGATCGGCATTCGGCCAGCTGGGCCCGGCGCTCCGTTGAAGGCCGGGCTCGATCGGGGTGGTCGACTGCGCCATTGCTCGTGCCTGCTCTCCGATCGATTCGCGTCGCTGTTGGTCGACGGATCCCGATGCCGTTCTCATCGGCGCAAACGGACCCCCGGCTTAGCCCGGCAAGGCCGGGTTGCTAGCCTCCCGGTCTCGGTCCGGAGGCTGCTATCTCGTCGCCCAGCTCGCCCGCTCCCGACACAGCGCCCCCGGAAGCGCCCAGAGGGCTCCGCACGCTGCTGACCGTCGTGGTCGTGGACCTGATCAGCTTTGCGATCGTGGTGCCGATCCTGCCGTTCTACGTCGACGAGTTCGGTGCTGGCGGAATCGAGCTCGGGCTGCTGGTCGCGAGCTTTGCCCTGATGCAGTTCATCGCCGCCCCGCTCTGGGGACGGCTCTCCGATCGCATCGGACGCCGCCCCGTACTGCTGATCACGATCGCCGGCAACACGGGCGCGCTGCTGCTGCTCGGGCTGGCCGACTCGCTCGGCATGGTGATGCTCGCCCGAATCCTGTCCGGTGGGTTCGCCGGCAACCTCGGTGTCGCGACCGCCTACATCGCCGACGCAACGAGCGAGCAGGATCGCGCCCGCTGGATGGGGCTGATCGGCCTGGCCTTCGCGATCGGCTTCACGCTTGGCCCGCTGATCGGCGGGGTCGCATCTCTCTGGGGCTATTCGGCGCCGATGTTCGTGGCCGCGGCCCTCTCGGGCCTCAACCTGCTACAGGCGATCGCGCGCCTCCGGGAATCCCCGCGCTCGATCTCCCAGGCGACCTCCAGCCTGTCGCCGCGCCAGGTATTGGAGCTCCCCGGTGTCTCGCGACTCGTGGGATCGAACTTCGTCTTTGGCTTCGCCGTCACCCAGCTCGAAACCGTCTTCGCCCTCTACATGCTCCACCGCTTCGGCTACGACGCGCTGCAGGTCGCGATGATCCTGCTCGGCATGGCGATCGTGATGGGCGCGATCCAGGGCGGTGGTATGCGACGCTTGTCCGCCCGCTTCGGGGAGCAGCGCCTGATCGGCGGGGGCACGGCCCTGCTCGCGATCGGCTTCGTGACGACGCCCCTGATGCAAAGCGTCGGCTGGCTGCTGGTCCCGCTGACCGCGCTCGCCGTCGGCCGCGCAGTGGTGCAGCCGTCGTTGATGACGCTGGTCTCGTTCCAGTCCAGTGCCGAGAGCCGCGGCTCGGTGATGTCGACCTTCCAGTCCGGTGCATCCCTCGCCCGCGTCGTCGGACCGCTCATCGCGGGATTCACCTACGACAAGATCGCCACCGCGCCGTTCGTCATCGCCGGCGTGGCCTGCCTGGGGGTGATGGCGCTGTCACGCGGCATGGCGCCGCGCGGCTCGGGACAAGCGGGAGAAGCGCAATCGCTCTAGTGCGCTTCGCGCCGCTCGGACTGGCGCCGGATCGCGTCCGCTCTCGGAACCCGTCGATAGAGCTGCCAGTCGAAGCCAAAGCCGCCGCTCGCGAAGGAGCGGTCGCGTCGGTACAGCTGGTTCGCGTACTGCAGCTCCCGCGGGCGGGGATGTCCGACTCGCACGAACCATTCGGGGGCCCGGGCAGGATCCTCCCGGGCAACGAAGACGATGCGCGCATCGGGTACGAAGCGGTCGTAGAAGCGCAGCATCATGCCCGTGCCGAAGACGTGATCGCTTCCCACGGCGAACTGGTCGCCCACGCTCTCGAGGGCCATGTAGCGGCTGGCGGCGAGGTACTGACCACGCCCGGCCACCAGCAGGTGGTCGATCTGCTGGGCGTTGCCCCAGACGATTCCGGCGGCCGCACAGGCCGCCGCCAGCTGACCCATGCGCCCCTTGCGCCAAAGCCAGCCGAGCACGATGGCGACGAGCAGCAGCAGGAACACCTCGCTCACCGCGAAGAAGCGAACGAACAGGGCTCGGGGGCGGCTCACCGCAATCACCAGGGCGGGTGCCGCGACTACGACCAGCGCGTAGAGCACCCACTCGCGGTCGCGATCGCGGCGCAGCACGTACAGGCCCAGGCCGAAGACGAACGCCGCAACCCACAGCAGCCCCTCTGCTGTGCGGCCGACGAATGGGCCGCCGAGTAGCAGCGATGCCGCCTGGACGACGATGCCGTAGTGGTTGGTGGTGAACTGGGTACCCGTCAGGCCGGGCAGGTAGAACGCCACGATCACGAACCCGAGCGCGAGAGCCGGCACCGCGTGGAGTCGCACCAGGGGCGCGATCGCCCCCCGCAGGCCGCCCGCGCGCTCGATCGCGACGGCGGCGCTCCAGAGGCTCAGTCCGATCAGCAGGTTGAGCGCATAGAGGTTGGCCAGCAGGGCCCAGGCGATCGCGACGCCGTACGCGGCGGCATTGGCCAGCGTGGGACGATCGTGATGACGCTGCAGGGCGTGGAAGGCGGCGAGCGCACCGAGCAGCATCAGCGAGTAGCCACGTGCCTGCGACGAGTGGTGCACCAGCAGGAACGACGTCGCGAACAGCAACGCTGCGAACACCGCCTCGGCGACGCCCCGACGCGCGGCGATCGCAACCGCTAGCGCGATGCTCGCGACACCGGCGATCATCGTGTGGAGCCGATACCACCAGAACGACTCACCGCCGTCGCCGAGCCAGTACAGGAAGAGCGTGTTGAGCGGGTGATTGTTCGCATGGTGGAGCCGGAAGACCACGTCGCTGGGCGCGAGGATCCGGGGCAACAGTTCGAGCGTCCACACCTCATCGAGCCACGGGTCGGTCTGCGCGGCGAGCCAGCGCAGCACCAGCCCCAGCGTGCACCCCACGATCGCCGCTGCCATGACGACGCGATCACTGCCGGGCCGCGCCGCAGGGGCGCTGGTCGATCGAGCCATGGGCCCCATGGAATCCGACAACCGCCTCACATGCCAATGGCGGCGGGTCGCGTACCATCGCGCAGATGAGCGGCCACGGCACCCCGCGCGCTCAGACGATCGTGGCCGCACTGGCCGCGATCGCCGTGCTGGCACCGGTGCTGGTGCTGGCCGCAGCGCCGACCCGGACCAACGACCTGTGGTTCCACCTCGCTGCCGGCCGCAGCTACGCCGCCGAAGGTCCCTGGCCCGGCGCCGATCCGCTGCTGCACACCGCCCACGAGGACGCGCCGGTCCAGCACGAGTGGCTGTTCGGCGTCGTGGTCCACGCCCTCCACACGACGACCGGCTTTGCCGGGCTGCGGGTCGTCCACGCGCTCGCCGTGCTCGGGACGGCGACCCTCGCGTTCGCCTGCTTCCGCCGGGCGGGCGCTGGCCCCGCCGTGGCATTCGCCGGAACGACGGCGTTCCTGGTGCTCGGCTGGTGGCGCCTGATCCAGCTGCGACCCGACCTCGTGAGCATCCCGGCCACGCTTGCCTGCTACGCGCTGCTGCTGGCCGACGACGAGCCTCCACCTCGCCGCAACATCGCGGCCGCCGTCGCAATCGCGCTCGGCTGGGCGAACATGCACTCGCTGTTCGCGCTGGGCCCGGCTCTGGTCGTCACGGGTCTGCTGGCGATCGCTCTGCGCAGCCTGCTGGCCCGGGGCTGGATCACCGGCGACGCCGCGCGTGCTCGGACGCTCGCCGCAACCGGGATCGCCATGCTCGGCGCAGCCGCCTTGAATCCGCGCGGCTTCGCACAGCACCTGACGTTCTTCACCTCGTCGAGCAACACCGCGATCTGGCAGATCTCCGACGAGTGGAGCCACTTCGACCCGCTGCACTGGCCCGATGCGGGCGCAGTGCTCAGCCCGCTGGCCTGGCTGCTGGCCAATGCGTTGATCGTCGGCTCGCTGGCACTGGCTGCTGCGCGTCTGCTCGCATGCGTGCGCGCCGAGGTCGCCGATCGGCCTGCTGCAATCCGGCGACTCGACGCCGTCCACCTGGGCCTCGCCGCGGCGGGCAGCGTGGCACTGCTCGTTTCGATCCGCTTCCTGTGGATGGGGATCTTTCCGCTCCTGTTCCTCGCGCGCAGCCTGCCGGCGGCGTCGCAGCGCGCCGGCTGGGGCGGAGCGCTCGGCGCATGCATCCTGGCGGCCGCGCTGCCCGGCTGGGGCGGACTCGGCGAGCACCAGCGGACGCTGCCGGACAACCTCGCGAACTACTTCGGCTGGCGCTTCGATGCGCGCGCCCTGCAGCCACGCGGCGTTCGCTTCCTGATCGACAGCGGTGTCTCGGGCAATCTCTTCAACCGCTACACGCACGGAGGCTTCATCGGCTACTGGCTCGCGCCCCGCGTCCGGACGTTCGTCGACGGTCGAACCGAGCACTATCCGGCGGACGTGCTCGACGACTACTTCCGGATCTCGCACCAGCTCGAGGTCCGCCCCGGCGAGTCCGCGCTCGAGGCGCTCGACCGTCGGGAGATCGATCTCTATTTCGGCGTCGGCGTGCCGGTCGAGGGCCAGCCGATCTACACCACCGCCCGCCTCGACCGCACACCCGGCTGGATCCAGATCTCGCGCTCGGTCGACCATTCGGTGTTCCTGCGCGTCAACCAGCGCAACCGCGCGAACCTCGACCGGGTGGCCGCCTACTACGCCAATGCAGGCGTTCCGTTCGATCGCGAGAGCGGGTTCGACCCGCTGATCGCCGCCCGGACCCGCCCCGACTGGGCGATCGAGCAGGGCATCGTGCCTCCCGACTACTCCCAGCTGCTGACGGCGCGCGGCAGCGAGGATCCGCAAGCGCGCGCGCCGGCGCTCGATCGGCTCGGGCTGATGCTCTACCTGCTCGGTGCCTACGAGGCCCAGATCGCGCTCGATCGCGAGCTCGTCGGGATGAGCCGGCGCGCAATCGAGCCACGCAGGCGGCTGGTCCACTCGCTGCTGCGACTCGGCCGAGACGGCGAAGCGGCTCTGCAGGTCTCGGAGATCGCGTCGGTCACGGGGGGAGGCAGCCCGACGACGGAGCTGCTGCGACTGGTGAAGCAGGTCGAGCAGCTGCGCATCGATCCACACCCGATTCCGCCCGAAGCCGCGATCAACGCGGTGCCCGCCGTCGATCGCCCGACGCTCGTGCGCTTCTTCTCGCGCGCCCCTCTGCGGCCGACCGAGTTCCCGGAGTCGCGCGGTGGCTGAGCCGCGCCGGGGTGCCGCGCTGGCCGCGCTCGCCGCGCTGGCCGGCGCGCTCGCGACGTGGAGCTGGGGCAAGTGGACCGATCCGCTGATCGACTTCGGGTTCGAGCTGTACGTGCCCTGGCGACTGATCGAGGGCGAGGTGCTCTACCGCGACATCGCCTATCGCAATGGGCCGCTGTCGCCCTACTGGAACGCACTGCTGTTCGGAGTGTTCGGCGTGTCGCTGCGCACGCTGGTGATCGCGAACCTCGCGGTTCTCGCAGCAATCACCGCACTGCTGTTCGGATTGCTCGAGCGTGCGCTGTCGCGGTGGGGTGCGCTGGCTGGCTGCGCGGTCTTCCTGGCGACCTGCGCCTTCTCGCAGTACGGCAACGTCGGCAACTACAACTTCGTGACGCCCTACCAACACGGGTCGACGCACGGGCTGCTGCTGGGCCTGGCGCTGGTGGCCCGGCTCGCGCGGGCGCAGCGCCTCACGCACTGGGCGACCGCCGGCGCGCTGCTCGGGGCACTCGGCCTGACCAAGGCCGAGCTGTTCGTCCCCGGGCTGGCGGTCGCCGCCTGCGCGGCGGCACTCGAGCTGTACGGCGGACGCTCGAGCGCGCTGCCAGCCATCGCCGCACTCGCCGGGGCCAGCCTGCTGGCACCGCTCGTCGCCTGGCTGGCACTGGCGACCGCGCTGCCGGCCGACGCCGCGCTGCGCGGCGTGCTCGGCAACTGGCCCTACCTGGTGGGAGCCGGAATCTTCCAGGACCCGTTCTACGCGCGTGGCGCCGGCCTCGACGCGCCTGCGCATCAGCTGGCCGCGATGCTGGGCGCGGCGGCGGCGCTGACAGCGGCCTGGCTGGCGCTGGCCGCCAGCGAACGCTGGGCACGCGCCCGGCCGGCGGCCCCCGGCTGGATCGTTCCGCTCGGGCTGGTGGCGGGCATCGGCCTCGGGATCGCCGTGGACGCTCCGTGGGCACAGCTCGCGCGTGTCCTCCCGCTTGTAACCGGGGTCGCGATCGCACTCTTTCTGCCGGCCAGCCTGCGCGGCGAGGCCCGCGGGCGCAGCGGCCTGCTGCTCGCTGTGTTTGCCCTGGGACTGCTCGGAAAGCTCGGACTGCACCCACAGATCCAGCACTACGGCTTCGCGCTCGCCGCGCCGGCGCTCGCGCTGGGAGTTGCCGGGGCCGTCGCCCGGTGGCACACCGCTCCCGCTCGCGGCATCGCCGTTGGACTTGCCGCCGCGTTCGCCAGCGCGCTGGTCGCGGACTCGCACGCGATCTACCAGCACAAGAGCTTCGAGCTCGCGAGCGGTCGCGACGCCATCCTCGTCGCCAGCCCGGAGACCAGCCCGCGCGGTCGGGTGCTGGTGCGCGTGCTGCGCGACCTCGAAGCACAGCTACCAGAGTCGGCGACCCTGCTGGCACTGCCCGAGGGCGCGAGCCTCAACTACTGGCTGCGTCGTCGGAACTCGACACCTTACTCGCTGTTCCTGCCCACCGAGCAGGTCGCCCAGGGTGGCGCCGAGGCCATGCTCGACCGCATGCGAGCTGCGCCGCCCGACTACGTTGCCCTCGTCCACCGCGGGCACCGGGAGTTCGGAACCGGACCCTTCCTCGACGATCCGCGCAACGGCGGGGCCTTCCGGAGCTGGCTCGAGCGCGAGTACACGCCGATCCAGCTCGTCGGCGCGGAGCCCTTCCGCGGGCCCGCCTTCGGCATCGCAATCCGGCGCCGCCCCGACGGCGCAGCGGCGGCGGCGGCGGCGGAATAGGAGTTTGCCCTGGGGCGGCGAACGGGCTCCAGCAAATCCCGCTTGCGGCCGATGCCCTACACTGAAACGAGGTCGCCACCGGCGACCATGGGGGATCTGGATGAGCCAGTTCGTCATCCACGGGGGGCGCCCCCTGTCGGGCGAGATCGTGGCGAGCGGCAACAAGAACGCCGTGCTCCCGATGCTCGCCGCCTGCCTGCTCACCGACGAGGAGGTGGTGCTCTCCAACGTACCGCTGATCCGCGACGTGACGAGCATGCTCGAGGTGCTCGAGCACCTCGGCGCCGAGGTCTCGCAGGACGGCAACGTCGTGCGGGTGCGCGCCGCGAACATCAAGACGGGTGAGATTCCGCGCGAGCTCTGCGAAGCGACCCGCACCTCCTTCCTGTTCGTCGGCCCCCTGCTGACGCGCGTCGATCGGGTCCAGCTGTCCTCGCCGGGCGGCGACGGCATCGGACGACGGCGGCTCGACGCACACCTGTACGGTCTGCGCCGCCTCGGCGTCGAGGTCGATGCCGACGAGTTCGTGTTCCGCGCCCCCGACCGCATGCGGGGCGGCACGCTGTTCTTCGACGAAGCGAGCGTGACCGCGACCGAACACATCCTGATGGTTGCCGCGCTCGCCGAAGGCGAGACCCGACTGCTCAACGTCGCGGGGGAGCCTCACGTCCAGGATCTCGCCAAGCTGCTGATCGCGATGGGCGCGAAGATCGAGGGGGCGGGGAGCAACACGCTCACGATCCACGGCGTCGAGAAGCTTCGCGGCGCACGCCATCGGGTCGTCTCGGACCACATCGAGGTCGGGAGCTACCTCGCGCTCGCAGCCGCCACCGGTGGTGAGATCACCATCCACGACACGGTGCGCAACCACTACTGGATGACCCACCGCGTGTTCCAGCGCTTCGGCCTCGAGCTCGACATCGCAAAGGACCACGTGCATCTGAAGGGCGGCCAGCAGTCGTGCGTCCAGGCCGATGCCGGCGATGCCCTGCCCCGCATCGACGACGGCCCGTGGCCGCAGTTCCCCTCGGACATGATGAGTCCGATGATCGTGCTCGCAACGCAGAGCGAAGGCACCGTGCTGTTCTTCGAGAAGATGTTCGAGAGCCGTCTCTTCTTCGTCGATCCTCTCGTTCAGATGGGCGCGAACGCAGTCGTTTGCGACCCGCACCGCGTTCTGGTGCGCGGCAAGACCCACCTGCGTGGCCAGACCGTGCGCAGCCCGGACATCCGCGCCGGCATGGCACTGCTGATCGCCGCCCTGTGCGCCAACCGCCAGCCAAGCATCGTCCAGAATGCCGAAGTGATCGACCGAGGCTACGAGCGCGTCGAAGAGAAGCTGCTGACACTCGGGGCGGACATCGGCCGCGAGCCGGAGTAGGCGAAGCGTCAGCCCCGGAACACCGCGTAATCGAGCGCGGCCCGCAGCGCCCGAACGGCGCGGTGAGCGCTCGGGTAGCACAGACGACCCGCTTCGCGAACCGCGCCGGGCCCCGCGTTGCCGTAGTACCGGTCGGCCGTGACCAGCTCGGTGCACGACAGGATCGGGATCCCGTGACGCTCCGAGGCCTCGACCGCGGCGGTCGCATAGCGCGCGTCCTGGGTCTCGTGGAACTCGGCGATGCGTTCGAGTCCGTAGGCCTCGAAGAAGCGACCGGTTCGGAAGGCGTTGGCCTGGTTCGCCTGGATGCCGAGCCCGAGATGGATCACGGCATCGACCTCCGGGTGGCCCGCGAGCAGATCGAGTACCGCTGGGATGGTCTCGCGCGTCTCGCCACCCGCGAGATCGATCGGGTTGTTGTGGCTCCAGCGCGGTGGGACCAGCTGGTCGATCGCAGCCTCGACATCCTCGGGCAAGGCGATCAGGTCGAGGCCCTGCTCCGCGCAGGCGTCCGCGGCGAGCACGCCCCAGCCGCCGACACTGGTGAAGACGACCGTCCGGTTGCCTTTCGGCAGCGGCTGGGTGGTGAGCGTGGCGGCCCACTCGAAGGCCTCTTCGATCGTCGGCGCACGCAGCACGCCGAGCTGACGGCACAGCCCGTCGAACACGGCGTCATCGCTCGCCAGTGCCCCGGTGTGGCTGGCTGCGGCGCGCTTGCCGGCGTCTGCGACGCCGCCCTTCACCAGCACCAGCGGCTTGCGGGCCGTCAGCCGCTCGACAGCGCGGCGGAAGCGCTCGCCGTCGCCCACGCCCTCGACATAGACGAGCGCCGTGTCGGTGTCGGGATCGGCGGCGAAGTACTCGAGGATCTCGGCCAGCCCGGTCTGCGCCGAGTTGCCGAGTGAGACCGCCTTGCTGACGCCGACGCCGGTCTGGACCGAGTAGTTGAGGAAGGCGGACACGAGATTTCCGCTCTGGCTGGCGACACCGATCCGGCCGCGGGGCGGAAACGGGGCGGTGATCTGGGCGCACATCGACTCCGGCGTCGAGACCACGCCCTGCCCGTTCGGGCCGATCAGCAGGACACCGAGCTGGTCGGCGCGCTCGGCCAGCTCGCGCTGCTGAGCGCGCCCCTCCTCGCCGGCCTCGGCATAGCCCCCGCTCGCGACGAATGCCGCGCGCACGCCCTTTGCCGCCGCCGCTTCGAGCAGCGCCAGGTTCGCCTTGCTCGGGGTGCAGACGAACAGCAGGTCGGCCGCTCCATCGGGCAGCTGCTCGATATCGGTCAGTGTCTGTGTGCCGAGTACCTCTGCGCCGTCCGGCTTCACCGGGTAGATCGCCCCGCGGTATCCGAAGCGCCTCAGGTTGTGATAGGTGACGAAGCCGAATTTGCCGGGATGACCCGCAACGCCCGCAACCACGACGCCCTTCGGGTGGAACAGGGGACGGAAGCGCCCGAGGATCTCGGCGTCGCTCGCGGGGGGAGAGGGATCGCGCACGGCCGCCGCGGCCGGGTCGCCGAGCTCGACCAGCGCGTCGACCGCCACCGGTCGCGCACCGGCGAGGATCACCGGATTCAGGTCCACACTGGCGACGTCGGGGCGTTCGCAGCCGAGCCGGCCGAGCCCGACCAGCAGATCCGCCAGCGCGTCGGCATCGACGGCCGGCTCGCCGCGGAAAGGTTTCGTCAGCAGGTGACTGGCCTTCAGCCGTCCGATCAGTGCGCGGGCGGCGACGCGCTCGAGCGGAGCGGCCGCGAACACGACATCGCCGAGCGCCTCGGTCAGGATGCCTCCGATCCCCAGCGCGACACAGGGCCCGAACTGGGGATCGCGCACCAGCCCGCAAATCAGCTCGCGACTGCCCCGCACCATCTCGGCCACGAGCAGGTTGACCTCACCATCGCTGGGCCGCGCCCTGGCGAGCAGCTCGTCGGCGGCGGCGCGCACAGCGGCTTCGTCGGCCAGTGCCAGGCGCACCAGGTCTCGCTCGGTCTTGTGGGCGATCGCGTCGCCGTTCAGCTTGACGACGACCGGGAAGCCGATCGCCCGGGCGGCTTCGACCGCGCCGCGCGCATCGGCGCTGCACCGCTCGTCGGCCGTCGGGATGCCGAACTCGCGCACCAGCTGTTTGGACGCGCTCTCGGACAGGGTCGAAGCCCGGTGAGCCGTGTGGGGATTGCTCATCGCCGCGGCAGCGTAGGCGAGAGTCCCTACAGCGTCACCGCTGCCGCGATCGATTATGCTTGGCGCGGCGTCGGCCGATGGTCCAAGCAGGCCCCGCTCCCCCCGCAACATCCGAATCCCGAGCTACCGGTGCCCAGGCCCCGGGGCTGCGTGAGGAGCCCGCCGTGCAACCGATCCCCGAGCCGCAGGGCTTCTGGGCCGCCGCCGACCAGGCCTTCCAGCACTACCTCGTCGCACCGTTCGACGCAGTGATCTTCTTCGATCTGGCGGTGTGGACCGACCACTACTCACTGCCGGCGGTCGTCGTGTGGCTCGCGCTGGGCGCGATCTTCTTCACCCTGCGCTTCCAGTTCGTGAACTTCCGCGCATTCCGGCACGCCATCGACTGCGTGCGCGGACGCTATTCGCGGCCCGACGATCCGGGCGAGATCTCGCACTTCCAGGCACTGTCGGCCGCGCTCTCCGCGACGGTCGGTCTCGGCAACATCGCCGGCGTCGCAATCGCGGTCGGCGTCGGCGGCCCGGGCGCCGTGGTGTGGATGATCCTGATGGGCTTCTTCGGCATGAGCTCGAAGTTCGCCGAGTGCACGCTGGCGCAGCTCTACCGCGTGACCCGAGCCGACGGACATTTCTCGGGCGGCCCCATGCACTACCTCCGCGAAGGGCTGGCCGAGCGGGGCTGGCCGACGATCGGCAAAGTGTTGTCGGTGGTGTTCGCGGTGATGTGCATCGGCGGCAGCTTCGGCGGGGGCAACATGTTCCAGTCGAACCAGGCCTACGCGCAATTCGCCGGCACGTTCCCGAGCGTCGTCGGGCTGCTCGGCGGCTGGGCGCCCATTCTGTTCGGCGCGATGCTGGCGAGCCTGGTCGGTGTCGTGATCGTGGGCGGTATCCGCCGCATCGGCGAGGTGGCGGCGATCCTGGTGCCTGGGATGTGCTCGCTCTACGTCCTCACCGGGTTCGTGGTCCTGTTCGTGAACGCCGACCGGGTGCCCGAGGCGTTCGGCACGATGATCGAGTCTGCGTCGTCGCTCCAGGCTGGCGCGGGCGGATTGATCGGCACGATCATCCAGGGCATCCGCCGCGCAGCGTTCAGCAACGAAGCGGGAGCGGGCTCCGCAGCGATCGCCCACTCGGCGGCGGCGACACCCGAGCCGGTGCGCGAGGGCATCGTCGCGTTGCTCGAGCCCTTCGTCGACACCGTCATCGTCTGCACGATGACGGGACTCGTGATCGTAGTGACCGACGCCTACACCATCCCCGACGTGTCGGGCATCCAGATGACATCGAGCGCCTTCGAGAGCGTCTTCCCCTGGTTCAAGTACGTGCTCTCGCTGATCGCCGTGCTGTTCGCCTTCAGCACCATGATCTCATGGAGCTACTACGGCCAGCAGTGCTGGGTGCACTTGTTCGGCCTGCGCAGCGTGCTGGTCTACCAGGCGATCTTCCTGCTGTTTGCGTGGTCAGGTGCCGTGTTCCACGCCAAGGCCGTGCTCGACTTCGGCGATCTGATGATTCTGGGGATGGCGTTTCCGAACATCTTCGGCATCGTGCTGCTGTCGGGGAGGATCAAGCGCGAGCTCGACCGCTATCTCGACAAGCTCGCGGCGGGCGAGCTCGAACGCGACCCCGACTGAGCCGGCGGGCTTGACACAGCGCCCGGGGACATGCAGGAATCCTCCGCGTGAAACAAGGTGTTCTCGTAATGTGGTTCGTGCTGCTCGCCGGCGCAGTCTTCGCCAGCGGCTGGGTCCAAACCGCGTCGAACATCGTCTTCTGGCTGATCGGAGCGATCCACCTCGCCGAGTTCTTTGCCAAGCGGACGGTGCTGGAACGCGCCGGGGGCTCGATGGTCAACCACTTCGTCCAGGTGTTGATGTACGGCGTGTTCCACTGGAAGCCGCTCGAAGAGCAGCAGGCGGCCAGCGCAACGGACGGGAGCTGACCCGGGCGTTCAGCGCGCGCGCGAGCCCAGCTGCTCGACGATCACGCCTTCGAGCTCCACGGGGTCGAAGGCGCCCAGCTTGCGGTACGCCAGCGCTCCACCCGGCGCGATCAGCACCGTGTAGGGCAGCGGGCCCTGCCACTCGCGGTCCAGCACCCGAGCGAGCTCGCGCGCGTCGGCCAGGCCGATGATCAAGTTGCGCGTCGACGCACCGATCTTCTCCAGGAACTCGAGAGCGTCGCCGCGCTGCTCGAGGTCGTCGATCGAGAGCGTCACCACCTCGAGATCGCGGTAGCGGCGATCGATCTCGACCAGCAGCGGCAGCTCGGTCAGGCACGGCGTACACCAGGTCGCCCAGAGATTGATCAGACGCCAGCGCTCGGTGTCGTTGGCCGCGACGCGCGCCACGGCCTCCAGGTCGACCGACTCGAGCTCGACCGACCCGGCACGCGTGGCGCCCGGGCCGCCGCGCACGTAGCCCGCGATCTGCGAGCGCCACAGCAGGTAGCCCGGCCCCAGCAGATGCAGCTCGTCGTTCGCCAGCTCGTCCGCAATCGAGCGATCGCTCTCGTCGAGGAAGTGTGGATACAGGTCGATCCAGGTCACGCCCGCCTGCTTCGCCACCTGCTCGAGCAGGACGTTGAGCTCCTCGACGCGCTCCGCCCACTCGGCAGCGCGCGGCAGCACGCTCTGCACGAACACCTCCGTATCCGGTGAAGCACGCTCGACCCGCTCGACGATCTCGAGGACGCCCGCGGCGATCTGCTGCGGCGGCGTCCCGATGAACAGATCGTTGGTCCCGATTGCGAGGAAGAGCTGCCCGGGCTGGCCGCGCGCGATCGGCTCGAGCCGATCCAGCACGCCGGTGGTCGTATCGCCTCCGATTCCGCGGTTCCGGACCGGAACGCCCGGGAACAGCTCGTGCCACCTCCCGCCGAGGGTGATCGAGTCGCCGAGGAACACCACGTCTCCGCGCTCGACGGGAAGCAGCTCGAACTGGCTGACCCAGCGCACGTGCTCGGGCTCGACGAAGCGGCGCGTGAGCACGCCGACGCCGCCTCCCCAGGCGAGCCACGCCGCCGCAGCGAGCACGCAGAGGTTCAAGAGCAGTGAGAGCCCCAGCAGCGCGCGCAGGACGATCTTCCAACTCACGGAACCCACTCTCCCCGATCGCGGTTCGGTGGAGCTAGTCTGACATAGACCCGGGCGCTCAGCAGCGTGGCCCGGGCGTCGGTTCCCGCTGGCCAGGGGCCAGGGGCCATGGGGTGCCGGGCGCGTCCGAAGGCGTGACATCCAGGAGGCGCGCGGCGTGAACATTTCACACTCCACGTCTCCGATGCGACCGCTCCTCGCACGGCCGGACGAGCGGTAGCCCGACGATGCCCGCCGGCTCGCCGATCCGAACCAGGACGCCGATCGCGCCGCTCACCGGAGTGCGCGGCTTCGCGGCGCTCTGGGTGGTGCTGTGTCACTTCCGCGACGATCTCGCGCTCGCGCTGCCCGGCTGGGACATGCTCGATGCAATCGCCTTTCACGGTTATCTCGGTGTGGACCTGTTTGCGTTCCTGTCGGGCTTCGTCATCTCGTTCACCTACGGCGACCGGTTGGCCGCGCTTCGCGGCGAGCCGACGCGGCGCTTCCTGTGGCTCCGTCTCGCACGCATCTACCCACTGCACCTCTTCATGCTGTTCCTGTTCGTCGTCTCGTTCGGCCTGAGCGAGGGCGCGAACGCCCTCGCACGGGCCGTGACGGACCCGACCTTCCTGCGCCAGGTCCTCCTGCTGCACGGCTGGGGGTTCGACGACACTTTCTCGTGGAACGTGCCCTCGTGGACCGTGAGCTCGGAGTGGTTCTGCTATCTGCTCTTTCCACTGTTCGCGCCAGGGCTCAGTCGCCTGAACAGCGGGCCCCTTGCCGGCGGCCTCGCAGCGCTCTGTCTGGCCGCGACCACCGGCGTGTTGTTCGCCGTGGGACATCCGCGATTTACGGCATATCTCGACTGGGGTCTGGTTCGGATCGGTGGCGAGTTCCTGACCGGTTGTCTCTTGTACCGCGCGTGGAAGGTGAAGCTGGGCGCCGATCGACCCTGGGGGTGGATCGGACTCGTGGCGCTCGTGTTCGCAATCCTCGCCTCGACATCGCAGCCAGCGCTCGCGGTTCCCGCCTTCGCGATCACGGTCTACGCATTAGCGTGGGACGAACGACCGCTCGGGCTGCTGTTCGGCAACCGCGTGTCGGTCTACCTGGGCGAGATCTCGTACTCGATCTACCTGGTGCACTGGTTCGTGTTGCAGCACGTCGGAATGCTCGGACTCGATCGCTTGCCCGACGGCATTCGCGTGTGGGCGATGTTCGGAGTCGTGATCGCGGCCTCGGCGGCGACCTATCACGGCGTGGAGAACAAGGCGCGGTCGTGGCTCCGCCACCCCCGTTCGTAGGGGGGCGCCTCAGCGGTCCCCGGCGGGTGGGGCGCACCCGGAGTAGCGGCGGCGCCCCACCAGCTGACCACGGCGGCGTTCCTCGGGT
>JAYZFK010000027.1:0-37152 GCA_036336835.1 Myxococcota bacterium
CCGCCACGGGGGGCTCCTCCCGCGCCCCACCCGCCCGCCGCCGCATCACCTGGGGCGGGCGCTTCTCCTACCGCGCCGGCGATCCCGCCCCCGGTCGCAGCAGTTGCCGAGAGTTCGAGCTGGAGTCCGCCGACCGACGCCTCGAGCGCCGCGAGTGCGCGAGCGAGCAACTGGCCTTCAGCGGGCGTGGCCCCGTGTGCCCATACGAGGACCGGGCGCTCGCGGCTCCAGCGACAGGCGAACAGCACCAGCTCGTCCGCCTCGATCCAGAAGTGGGGCGCGAGATCCCCCAGGCGATGCCCGGCGGGCAGCGCAAGATCGGCGTGTCGTTGCTCGACACGCCGAACGTCCCAGCCACCCGCCGCGGGCGCGCAGGCCGCGCAACCGGTCATCAGCAGCAGCCAGCCATACCGCAGCAGCGCGCTCAGGGCCGACGCCGCATCGCTCGATCGAACAACGCGGCAGCGAGCGACTCCATCTCTGCGAAGCGTTCGTCCCGGGTCTGGCCGCGGTGGTAGCGAAAGTAGATCTGCTGGATCACCACGCCCATCTTGAAGATCCCGAACACCTGATAGTACGGCATGAGCGCCGGATCGAGGCCGCGTCGCTCGCAGTAGCGAACGGCACCTTCGTTCGCGGCCAGGAAACCCTCGCCCGAGGGCATCGTGCCGGGAATCCCCTCGCCCGAGTCGTCCGGGTCGCGCCAGGAACAGAGTGCGGTTCCGATGTCGCACAACGGATCGCCGACCGTGCACATGTCCCAGTCGTAAACCGCCATGCAGCGACCGGGATCGTCGGGCGCGACGGCCATGTTGTCGAGCTTCCAGTCGTTGTGCAGCAGTGTCGCGGGCTGCGCCTCGGGAAGGCTGGACTCGAGCCAGGCCGCGAGCTCGGCGGGTGCGGACTGATCGCTCGTCCTGGCGCGCTCGTAGCGCTCCGCCCAGCCACGCACCTGGCGTTCGAGGAACCCCTCGGGATTGCCCAGCGAATCGAGCCCGAGCGCAGCGGGATCGACTGCATGGAGCTCGGCGAGCGTATCGATCACGACCTCGGAGAGCTTGCGGTTCGCAACCGGATCGCGACCCCCGCCGAACACTTCCGGAACCCGGCCGCGCACTACTACTCCGCGGCGACGCTCCATCACCAGGAAGTCGCAACCGATCACAGTGTGGTCGTCGCAGAGCAGATGAGCCCGCGGCGCGGGCGCGAAGGCGCGCCAGAGCTGGGACAGCGCCCGGTACTCGCGCCGCATATCGTGAGCGCCCTTCGCCACGGGCCCGAGCGGCGGGCGGCGCAGGACGTACTCGCACGCCGCGTTGCTCTCGCCAAATCTGAGCAGGTACGTCAGGTTGGCGTGGCCGCCACCGAACTGCCGCACCCGAAGCGGTGCGTCAGCCCCTTCGAGCTTGTCGCGCAGGTAGTCGGCGACGCGCTGCTGATCGAACCGTTCATCGCTGCGAACGTCGATCGTCTCCCCGGAGAGGTCCGCCATCGCGCGCAGGGTATCACGCGGCCCCGACCGGTCCGCCCTGGATCCGCACCGCGGACGGAGAGACGTCGGCTTCGAAGCCGAGGATCTGCGCGTAGAAGTAGAGTTCGCCCTCGAGCGCCGTCCGGATGCTCTCGGGTCGCCGGAAGCCATGGCCCTCGCCCTCGAAGACGACGTACGCGTGCGGGACGCACCGCTCGGTGAGTGCTGCAGCCATCGCCGCTGCCTGGTCGGGCGGCACGACGAGGTCGTCGAGCCCCTGGAAGAAAATCACCGGACGAGCGAGCCGATCGACGTGGTGAATGGGCGAGCGTTCGCGATACAGTGCCGCGTGCTCGGGATAGGGCGCGACGAGCCGCTCGGTGTAGCAGGATTCGAACTTGTGCGTATCGCGAACGAGCGCCTCGAGATCGCCTATACCGTAGTGGCTCGCTCCCGCGCGGAACACGTCGTGAAAGGTGAGCGCACATAGTGTCGTGTAGCCGCCTGCGCTGCTGCCCGTGATCAGCATGCGCCCGCCATCGACCCGGCCGGTAGCCGCGAGGAAGCGCGCCGCAGCGACGCAGTCCTCGACGTCCACCACGCCCCACTGGCCGTCGAGCTGCTCGCGCGCAGCGCGCCCAAAGCTGGTCGACCCCCCGTAGTTCACATCGACCACGGCAATGCCGCGGCTCGTCCAGTACTGGACGCGCAGATCGAGCGCCGGATGCGCGACCGCAGTCGGCCCCCCGTGGCTCTTGACCAGCAGCGGAGGCCGCTCGCCCACGAGCCCGTCGCGACCGGGCGCCTGAGGCGGGTAGAAGAATGCGTGGGCAGTCCGTCCACCCTCGGACGGGAACTCGAGCGGCTCCGGCAGCGAGATGCGGCCGAGGTCGGGCACCCGGTCCAGGCTCGAGCGGAGTGCGTGGAGACGCCGCGTCGCGATCTCGTAGAGATAGACCGTCGGCGGGCGCACCGGGCTCGCTCCCAGAAAACAGGCGAGCCCGCGCTCGACTCGCACCCCCTCGATCGCTGTCAGATCGAGCTCCATCGATTGGAACTCGCCGCTCGCGAGATCGAGCTGGCCGAGTGTCGACCGGCCCGCGTACTCGCAAGCGCACAGCAGCGTGCTGGCATCGACGAAGTCGTAGTAGGACAGACCGAACACCCACTGCGGCGTCGCGAACTCGGCAGACATCGGACACAGTGGCTGCGGCTCGCCTTGCTCGAGCCGGTAGAGATTCCACCAGCCGCTGCGGTCCGAGACGAAGTAGAGCCGACCGCCCGGAGCGAAGCGCGGCTGGAAGATCGATTCCCCCGGTCCTCCTGCGATGCGGCGAGGCTTTCCTACCCGCCCCTGCTCATTCCAGGCGGCGACGAACAGCGCACTCTCGTCCCAAGGCATGTTCGGGTGATCCCAGGCGATCCACGCGAGCGCCCGACCGTCGGGCGAGAAGGTCGGAGAGCTCACGAAGTCGTGATCGGTGTCGAGGACGATCCGACCCCCGGCGCTCGTCAGGCCAACCAGCCGGTTGGCCGGCTGGCCTCCCTCGCCCTCGCCAGCCACCTCTTCGACGGCGACTAGCCAGCGCCCATCGGGCGACAGAGCGAGATCGGCGTAGCGCGCCTCCGGGCGGCCCATCGGACTGTGCCCCAGCTCTCGCAGGCCGCCGCCGTCTTCAACGATGAAGCTTCGCCCTTGCGCGACCAGATAGGCGCCGCCGCCGTACTCGTGCACCCGACTGCGCACGCTGGTATCGCGCGCACTGCATTCCTCGAGATCCGCGTCGCGGGTAGACCGGACCAGTACATTGCGTCCGCCCTCGGAAGGCCGACCCTCGAGCCAGTACACCGCTCCGCGATCGATCCGCGGCTCGGACAGACGCAACATGCCTGCCGAGATCTCCTGCGCTGACAGGGGCGACGGCCAGCTCCCAAACGGGGCTCGGACCGCCGCTCTACTGGCCTGGCCTTCCATCGCTCTCCCGTCGCCGCGAGCGATCGCGCAGCCGCAGGGTCACCGATCAAGCGGTGACGCCGCCAGCTTGGCGTAGCGGCCGAGCCGGCGCATCCTCGCGCCCTCAACGACGTGGCGACGCGTGTCAGCCATCTCGCACAGAGGAGCCGAGCCGATGGATCCCCTCGACCTCGCGATCCTGGCATTCGGGGGGCTGGCGGCGGGCGTGATCAACACGCTCGCCGGTGGCGGCTCGATGCTCACGGTGCCGCTGCTGGTCCTCCTCGGTCTGCCGGGGACGCTCGCCAACGGCACCAACCGCGCCGGTATCCTGGTCTCGAACCTCGCAGCAACCTGGAGCTTCCGGCGAGAGGGTGTGGATGCCCTGCGGCGCTCGCTGCCCGTGCTGATTCCTGTCGCGCTCGGCTCGCTGATCGGCGCGTTGGCAATCAGCCGAGTCAGCGACGAGACCTTCGAGCGCAGCTTCGGCCTGGTGATGCTCGCGGTCCTCCTGCCCACCCTGCGCACGCCGAGGCCGACCGGCGCCGCGGCCTGGTCGCCGCCCGTCCGCTCGGCGGTCTTCATGGCGATCGGCGCCTATGGAGGCGCCTTCCAGGCGGGTGTCGGGATCGTCCTGCTCCTGGCTCTCGGGCGGGCAGGCTATGACCTGGTGACGGCGAATGCCGTGAAGGTGGTGGTGATCGGGGTCTTGACGCTGGTCGCCCTGCCCGTCTTCGCGATCCAGGGCCAGATCGACTGGCTCCCGGCGGCCCTGCTCGCCGTCGGATTCGGCTTCGGTGGCGCGCTGGGGGCAAGGTTCGCGACACGCGGTGGCGAGCGATTGATCCGCCCCGTCCTGGCGGTGGCCGTGGCGGCACTCGCGATGCGGATGCTCGGACTGCTCTGACGCGCGATTCGGGCTCAAGCCATCGGGCAATGCTGCCGATCGGAGTCGAGTCGGGCCTGTCTCCCGAAGCCGCGAACGACACCGAACGGTGTTCCTCGTGGAACGCGCTCGCTCCCGCTCGCCGTCACCTCCCGAGCACCTCCGCGTCGATCCAGCTCCCGTGGAAGCCGAACGGCACGCGCTGCGGCAGACGAACACGGGCGAGCGCTGCGCCCTCGAAGTCCTGGGCGTCGAGCACCACGACCTCGCTGCAGTCCCGGTCGCTGTCGTAGACAAAGGACAGAACGAAGCCCTCGTCTTCGCCCGCAGCCGCCGAGGCCGGCACGAAGATGCCCTCGGAGCCACCCCGGCCCGCTCCGAAGTCGTGCTCCCGGCCCACTCCACGTTTGAAGTCATACTTGAGCAGATACCGTGAAGTTCCAGTAGTCATTGAAAATTGACCCATCGTGTAGCCGAACCGATAGGTCCTTCCCACGCGGCGTTCATCGAGCCGAGGGAACTCGACCCGACGCTCGTCGAGCGCAGTCTCGCTGACCCGGCCCGCGGCGAGATCGAGCTCGAAGCGGTGCAGGTGGGCCGGCTCGAAATGGTCCGAGCGCTCGCGCCACAGCTCCGGGTAGCGCGCCACGTCGAGCGTGATTCGATCACCCGTCTCGTAGGCGTTGACGGGGTGGAACACGTAGCAGGGCTCGATCTCGAACCAACGCGTCTGCTCGCCCACGCCGCGCCGCGGCAGTACACCGACCCGAGCTCCGTAGCTGTCGCTCCAGGCATAGGGCATGCCGCCCTGCGTGGCCCGCTCCGCGTCCAGCACAACGGGCAGATCGAGGAACACGGCGTGCCCCTCGGTGATCGCGAAGTCGTGGATCATCGTCGGTCCCGCGACGGGGATCTCCGTACTGTGGACCAGCTGGCCCGCGGCGTCGGCCACGTGATAGGTGAGCCACGGCGGCGCGAAGCCATAGCCGAAGAAGTGGAGCTCGCCGGTGAGCGGGCAGCGCTTCGGATGCGCGGTCATCGCTGTCTTGAGCGCTCCGCCAAAATCGCGGATGCCAACGGTCTCGAGCTCGGCGTCGACTTCGCACGGATGCGCGATCTCGACCAGGGCGAGAATGCGGCCGGCGTGCTCGACGACGTGGGTATTCGCGGGTCCGCCCGCGCCCAGATCGACCCCGGATTCCCCGATCACCTCGCGCTCGGGATCGAGGAAGCTCGGCGTCCTCACGTAGCGATTGCGGTACCAGAGCGCCCTGCCCGCTTCGAGCCGCAGCCCGTGCAGCATGCCGTCGCCGGCAAACCAGTGAGGCGACGCGCCGCTGCGCGGGTTCGGCCCGTTGCGCAGCAGCAGACCGTCGAGCTCGGGCGGCAGCGCCCCCTCCACCGCGAGATCAAAGACCGTGACCTCGTCCGGAACGGGCGCATAGTTGCCGACCAGGTGGAACGGAAGCTCGTCGCTCCCGACCGACACGAGTCCATCACTTGCCATCGGGCAAGCCTACCATGGGCGCGACCCGTGGCCGGCCGCCAGCGCGCTCGCCGGTCACGCAACCGCTGGAGGAGCCCGCGTGCCCGTACATCTCGAGCTTCCGCCCGAACATCCCCACGTTGCGCTCGTGACACTCGATCGGCCGCGGTCGGCGAACGCACTCGATCCGGCGATGCTGGCCGAGCTCGCCGGGGCATGGCGCCGGATCGCCGAAGACGGCGCGATCCGCTGTGCCGTGCTGACCGGCGCCGGCGCGGTCTTCTGCGCGGGAATGGACATGAAGCGGACCATCCCGGCCGCCCAGCGACTGGCGGCGGGCGAGCGAGTATCGCAGGAAGAGTTCGAGGGTCTGCGCAGCGTGTCGACCGCCCTGCTCGCGGGATTCGACCTGGCCACCCCGCTGATCTGTGCGATCAACGGCGCGGCGCGAGCCGGCGGCTTCGACCTCATGCTGGCCTCGGAGCTTCGGTACGCCACTCCCAGCGCCAGCTTCGCGCTCGAGGAGGTGGCGCTCGGGCTGTATCCGACCGGCAACGCGACCGTTCTGCTCCCGCGTCAGATCGGCTGGGTGCGAGCGCACGAGCTGCTGCTCACTGCACGACCCATCGACGCGCAACGGGCGCTCGAGTACGGCCTGCTCAACGAGCTCGTCGAGCGCGAGGCGCTGCTGCCTCGCGCGTTGCAGACAGCCGACATCCTCGCGGCAAACGCGCCGCTCGCAGTGCGCGCCACGCGCGCTGGTGTGCGCGCGCTGCTCGGCGTGCCGCTGGCAGAGGCATATCCGCGGCAGGAAGAGCTCGGCCGTCCGCTGCGCGCGACCGAGGATGCGCGCGAAGCACAGCGCGCCTTCATCGAGAAGCGACCGCCCCGCTTCCAGGGCCGCTAGCAACCTGCGCACGAGGCCCGCTGCCGCCCAACGGGGCCGGAGTCGAGTCGCTGGCGCGCGCGCGGCGGACGCGGCCAGTCGCGTCCCGGCGCAAGCGCGTGGATTGCGCGCGGCTCCGGGCGGATGAAGACGGCGCCGTCGCGACCGGTCCACCAGACCGCGATGCCGCGGGCCCGCAGGCGCTCGAGCACGGAGGCCGCGGGCAGACCCCGCCGATGGCACGCGGCCGACACGATCGCGGCAGCGGGCCGAACGGCGTCCAGCCAGGCCCCCCGCGTCGAAGTGGCGCTGCCGTGGTGGCCGAGCTTGAGAACATCGGCGTCCAGCCGTCGGTTACCCGCGAGCAGCGCGCGTTCACCGGCGTGGCCCAGATCGCCGGCGAGCAGCAGACGGGTCCGGCCCACCGTGGCGAGCAGCACGATCGACGCGGCGTTGCGCTGGCCCGTCTGCAGGCCCACGGGCGGCCAGAGCGGCTCGAGACTCAGCTCGTCGCCGAGCACGGCCGGAGTGCTGGTCGACGAGATGGCTCGGACCCCGACGCCCCGCCGACGTGCCATCTGCAGCACCCGGTCGAAGCCCGCATCGTTCGACTGCCCGTGCGGGATCCAGAGTTCGCCGACGGGCACTCGCTCCAGCACGGCGGGAAGGCCTCCAACGTGATCGAGGTCGGCGTGGGTCGCCACCACGACGTCCAGCCGACTGATCCCGAGAGCCGACAGGGCCGGAACCACGCGGCTGCGGCCGAAGTCGACTCCGGCGTCGAGCGCCAGCCCGCCGTCCACCAGCACGGCGTGCGCGCCCGAGCGAAGGACCAGCGCGTCGCCGGAGCCGACATCGAGCGCAACGGCACCGGTTGGTTCGAGCGAACTCCCCAGAGCCGGAAGTCTCAGGATCAGCACGACCGAGAGCGCCAGCCCGACGCGGGCCGCCGTCCGGCTCACCCGGATCGCCGCAACGCCGAGAGCGCCGACCAGTGCGAGGCGCCAGGCCGCTGCCCGTTCCGGCGAGGCGGTCACAGGCAGGCCCTCTGCGGCCGCCTCGACCGACTCGAGCGTCGCATCGGCGAGCCAGACAACCGCGTCCACCACAAGGTCGCCGGTCCCGAGCACGGCACAGGCGGCAGCCAGCAACGCCCCGGGCAGCAGCACGACGGCGGTCCACGGAACCAGCAGCGCGTTGCCGATCAGGGCGACCGGCGAGCTGGCCAGGCCATGGGCCGCAAGCAGCGGCGCTGTGGCGGCCAGTCCGGTTGCAGACACCCGGAGCCCCGCCTCGAGCCGTCCGACGGGAGTCTGCCCGAGCGCTGCGCTCGGGTTGCCGGGCCGCCGCGCATAGACGAGCGCCGCCGTCGCCACGAACGACAGCTGCGGTCCCAGATCAAACAGCGCGGCCGGCTCCAGCGGGATCAGGACGCTTGCGGCAGCCCACAGCGCGGAGCGGCCGGCGCCGGGCCGGCAGGCACGCAGACACGCGGCGGCTGACAGCGCGAACACGAGCGCGCGGCGAAGCGGGAGGCCGAAACCGGCGAAGCCCGCGTACGCGACGGCGCACACCAGTGCGAGCCCGAGCGCGCCGGCGCGAGCGTCTGCTCCGAACCCGAGCGCCGGCGCCCAGCGCAGCACCCGGCGAGCGGCTGCGTAGGCCGCCCCGAGGACCATGCCCAGATGCAGGCCCGAGATGGCGAGCAGATGGGCGACCCCCAACGCAGCGAAGGCCGGCCGCAGATCCCCCAGCCCCGAGCGATCTCCCAGCGCGAGCGCGCGGACCAGTGCACCGCCGGGCCCGCGCTGTGCTAGCAGCTCCGACGCGCGCTGCCTCCGCTCGGCGAGCGGACGCACCAGTCGGGCGGCCGGCTCCGAGGCCGTCCTGACCGCCAGCGCCGGGTGCACCAAGGTTGCCCGCCCCCCGATCCCGCGGCGCTCGAGCCAGCGCGCGCGATCGAAGCCACCGGGATTGACCGCCTGGTGCAGCGGGCGCAAGCGGACGTGAACACGCCAGCGCTCGCCGGGCCCCGCGTCGGCGAGCGCGGCAGCGGCCGCGGTCCCCCGCGCGACCGGCACGAACAGCTCGACCCGACGCGGCAGCGACGGTGTCGCGATCTCGAGCTCGAGCCGCGAGCCGGCGGCGACCTCGCGCCTCGATCCGATCCGCACGTCCAGCGTGTGCTCGCCGTGTGCGAGCGGGGCCCCGGTCTCGGCGCGCGCGAGCAGGCATCCGTGTGCCGTCGCCGCGGCCGCGAGGGCGACGGCAACCGCCGCGAGCTTCGGCCGACGAAGACCACAGGCGGTGAGCGTCAGAGCGACCGAGAGCGAGCAGGCCACCGTGCCCAGCGCGCGATCCGCGAGCAGGACACCGACGATCTGAGCAATGACGAGGCTGCTGAGCAGACGAGGAGGGCGCACGCGAGCACCGCTCTTCGGAACCGGGCGAGCCCGAGGCTAGCGCGTGGTCGGGCGCTCAGTGAAGTATCTGCTCGTCTCCGTCGCCGACGCTGGTGCGCATCCGACGCACATAGGCGGCGAGCACCTCGAGCACTTCGTCGAGCTTGCGAATCTCGGTGCCAAATCCGGACATCAAGCGCTCCAGCTGCCTGAGCTCACGCTGCATTCGCGTCCAATCGGCCATCGCATCGGCCCGTGCCTGGTGCGAGAAGCGGACCCCGGCGAGCAGATCCTCGTAGCCACCAGGACCCGTCAAGCGCAGCTGCTCGACGATGGCCTCGGCGATGCGCTTCGCCTCCTCGCCCAACAGACCGGTCTTGGCAAGATCGGCACACACCCTCTGGCGCAGCGCCTCCTCCTGTAGCTCGACCTGCTCCATCTTGTCTCGACCGTTCGACTCGTCGCCCATTGACCTGCCCCGCATAACCCGCTCATCCACGAAACGAACACATACGCCCGATCGGCGCACCGGTCTCCTAGGAGAGCAAGATCGATGCCACGTGCAGCCATCAAGCAGCTGGCCCCGGAGCCCCGCCCGGCCCAATCGAATTCGGTCGCTACCCGTAGTGCGCAACTCAATGCACAGTGGAAGCCCAGTGGGAACCCCAGCAGCGCTGTCGGGCAGCACGGAGTCCGCGGGCCGGAAGACCGCTGGCGCTCGCCCGCGGAGCGCCTTGCGACGCGTCAGCTTCGCGTCTCTCCGTCGCCTCCAAAGAAGCGGACGACGGTCTCGGCGTCCTTGCGCGAGATGCCGGGAACGGCCTCGAGCTGGTCGGCCGTGGCGGCCCGCACGGCGCGCAGGGAGCCCAGGTGCTTGAGCAGGGACCGCTTCTTCTTGGGCCCGATGCCGGGCAGCTCCTGCAGGATCGAGGTCAGGTTCGACCGCGAGCGGAGATCGCGCTGGAACTCGATCGCGAAGCGGTGCGATTCGTCGCGCACACGCTGGAGCAGCAGCATGGCCTTCGAGCTCGGCGGCAGCATCACCGGGTTGGTCCGTCCGGGCAGGAAGACGCGCTCGGCCTTGAGTCCGCCACCGCGCTTGACGCGCACGGAGGGGCTGTCGTCGTCGCGCTCCTTGGCGATTCCGAGCGCGTCGACCTCGAGCCCGGCGTCCCGCAATGCGGCGCCGACGACGCCGAGCTGACCGCGACCGCCGTCGACCATCAGCAGGTCCGGCAGAGGCTCGCTCTCGACGCGTCGCAGGCGCCTCGCGAGGGTCTCCCGCAAGCAGCCGTAGTCGTCTCCCGCGGTCGCCTGCTTGATCCGGTAGCGTCGGTAGCCGCTCTTGTCGGGCTTGCCGTCCTGGAGCACGACGCGGCTTGCCACGGCAAGCGTTCCGCCCAGGTTCGAGACGTCGTAGCACTCGATCCGCCGAGGCAGCTTGCGCAGCTGGCACTTCTCGCGCAGCTCGGCGAGGGTGGCCTCGAGACTCTCGCGCTCTACCAGACGCCGCTCGAGCGCGAGCTCGGCATTGCGCGCCGCGATCCCGAGCAGCTCGCGGCTGGCGCCTCGCTGCGGTGTTCGCAGCGTCACCCGGCGGCCCTCCTTCTCGCTGAGCCACACCGCGAGCGCGGCCTCGTCCTCGGCCGGGCTGTCGGTCAGGACCTCGCGCGGCACCTTGCGGGCATGCTCCTCGCCGCCACTGCCGTAGTACTGACTGAGGAAGCTGCCGATCACCGCTCCGTCGTCGATCTCGACGTTCGAGAACGCGAAGTCCTCGGCGCCGATCACACGACCCTCACGCACGTGCAGCACCTGGAGCGCGAGCTCGCCGCCGCGTCGCGCCAGCGCGAACACGTCGCGCTCGACCCGCGTGTCGACGACGATCTGCTGCCGCTCCACCGTGCGCTCGACCGCCGCGAGCCGGTCGCGCAGCCGCGCAGCCTGCTCGAAGTCCTCGTGCTCGGCCGCGCGGGTCATGCTCTGCTTCAGCCGCTCGACCAGCTCGTCCGAGCGGCCGCGCAGGAACAGCGCCGTCCCGCGTACGATCTCGGCGTAGTGGGCCTCCTCGACCAGCCCGCAGCACGGGCCGAGGCAGCGCTTCATCTCGTACTCGATACAGGGTCGCCCACGGCGCGCGTAGTCCTTGAAGGTGCCCTCGCTGCACGAGCGCAACGGGAAGATGCGCCGCAGGTTCGACACGGACTCCTTCATCGACAGGCTCGAGGTGTACGGCCCGAAGTACTCGGCCCCATCGCGCGCGAACTTGCGCACCTCGCGAAGCCGCGGCCACGACTCGGTCGGATCGAGCCGCAAGGACAGGTACTGCTTGTCGTCGCGCAGCCGGACGTTGAAACGCGGGCGGTGGCGCTTGATCAGCTCGTTCTCGAGCAGCAACGCGTCCTTGACCGTCGGTGTGAGCAGTACGTCCACGTCCGCCGCCTGGTCCATCAACGCGGGAATGCGTATGCGGCCGTCCCCACCGCCGATGTACTGCTTCACGCGCGCGCGCAGGTTCTGCGCCTTGCCGACGTAGAGCACGCTGCCGCGCTTGCTCTTGAACAGATAGACGCCGGGCCCAGTGGGCAGCGCCTCGGCACGCTCGGCGAGCGATTCCGATGCCATGCTGGCTTCAGGCCCCGCGCAGACGCTCTTCCTCGAGCGTGCGGATGCGGTCGCGCAGCTCGGCCGCGACCTCGAATTCGAGCTGTGCGGCCGCCTCGCGCATCTCCTTGCGCAGCGCCTCGATCAGCTTCGGCAGCTCATGGGGCGGGATTTCCGGCTCTGCGCGCTCGTCCTGCCGGCGCACCGTCACGTAGTCCTGCTCCCAGATCGAATCGCGCAGGCTCGAGATCGCCTTGCTGACCGTCTTCGGCGTGATGCCGTGCTGCTGATTGTAGGCGTGCTGGAGAGTGCGTCGGCGCTCGGTCTCGGACACGGTCCTGCGAATCGAGTCGGTCTCACAGTCGGCGTACAGGATCACGCGCCCGCCGACGTTGCGCGCCGCGCGGCCGATCGTCTGGATCAGCGAGCGGGCCGAGCGCAGGAAGCCCTCTTTGTCCGCATCGAGGATCCCGACGAGCGCGACCTCGGGGATGTCGAGCCCTTCGCGCAGCAGGTTGATGCCGACCAGCACATCGTAGGCGCCCTCGCGCAACTCGCGAATGATCTCCATGCGCTCGAGCGTCTTGATGTCGCTGTGCAGATAGCGGATCCGCACCCCGAGCTCGGCGTAGTACTCGGTCAGCTCCTCGGCCATTCGCTTGGTGAGCGTCGTGACCAGCACCCGGTCGCCGGCCTCGACCACGCTGCGAATCTCGCCGAGCAGATCGTCGATCTGCCCGCTCGCGGGGCGGATCTCGAGCTCGGGGTCGATCAGCCCGGTTGGCCGGATGATCTGCTCGACGACCACGCCCTTCGAGCGCTCGAGCTCGTAGTCGGCCGGCGTGGCCGACAGATAGATCCGCTGCCTGGCGCGCTCCTCCCACTCCTCCATGCGGAGCGGGCGATTGTCGAGCGCCGAAGGCAGCCGCCAGCCGTACTCGACCAGTGTCTCCTTGCGAGCGCGGTCGCCGCGAGACATGCCACCGATCTGTGGCACCGAGATGTGGCTCTCGTCGAGCACGACCAGAGTCTCGTCGGGCAGGTAGTCGTACAACGTGTACGGCGTCTGCCCGGCGTCCCGCCCATCGAGCCAGCGCGAGTAGTTCTCGACACCGTGACAGAACCCCATCTCCTGCAGCATCTCGAGGTCGTACATCGTGCGCTGCTCGAGCCGCTGCGCCTCGAGCAGCTTGTCCTGACGCCGGAAGTGCTCGAGCCGCTCCCCCAGCTCGTCCTGGATGCCCGAGATGGCCTGCTTGATCCGGTCGTCCGTGGCGACGTAGTGGCTGGCGGGAAAGACCAGCGCCCGCTTCGGCCGCCCGACCACCTTGCCCCGAAGTGGATCGATCTCGCTGATGGCCTCGACCTCGTCGCCAAAGAACTCGACGCGAAGTGCCCGCTCGGCCTCGTATTGCGGGAAGATCTCGACGATGTCGCCGCGCACGCGAAAGGTGCCGCGATGGAAGTCGTGGTCGTTGCGCGCGTACTGCATGTCGACCAACTCGCGCAGCAGGTGGTCGCGCACCAGGGGCTGACCCGTCTCGATGTAGACATGCATCTCGCCGTAGTTCTCGGGCGCACCCAGGCCGTAGATGCAGGAGACGCTCGCGATCACCAGTACGTCGCGCCGCGTCAGCAGCGAGTGCGTCGTCGAGTGGCGGAGCTTGTCGATCTCGTCGTTGATCGACGAATCCTTCTCGATGTAGGTATCGCTCGCCGCGATGTAGGCCTCGGGCTGATAGTAGTCGTAGTACGAGACGAAGTACTCGACGGCGTTGTTCGGGAACAACCCCTTGAACTCCGAGTAGAGCTGTGCAGCGAGCGTCTTGTTCGGCGACATCACGAGAGCCGGCCGGTTGAGCTGAGCGATCGCACAGGCAACGGTGAAGGTCTTGCCGCTGCCCGTGACACCGAGCAAGGTCTGGTGCTCGTCGCCCCGCAGCACGCCTTCGACCAACTGATCGATCGCCCGGGGTTGATCGCCCTGCGGCTGGAACTCGGTCACCAGCTCGAAGTCGCGCTCGCTGCGCTCACGAAGGCTCACCGACGACGCCACACAGGGCCGTCGGGCGTGTCCACGATCTCGATGCCCTCGGCCGCCAGCGCGTCGCGGATGCGATCGGCGCTGGCGAAGTCCCGGGCCGCGCGTGCCTGATCGCGCTCGGCGAGCAGGGCCTCGATGCGCGGGTCGCTCTCCACCGGAGCAGCGGCGGGCGCGGCCTCGGCGAGCCCGAGCCCGAGCCCCTCGTCGAACTCGAGCAGCAGCGCGCGTTTGTCGACGTCCGACAGCCCGTGGCTGTGCACGGCGTCCCAGACCGCGGCCAGCGCCTTGGGCGCATTCAGGTCGTCGCACATGGCCGCGGCGAAGGCCTCCCGGTACGGCTGCTGCGCAGCGGGATCGGGCTCGCCCGAGGCGTCCGCCAATCCCGCCAGGAATGCCCCGAGCCGCCGCCAGCTCGTCTCGGCGGCTCGGATCGCCTCGAGCTTGAAGCTCTGCGGAATCCGGTACGCAGCCTGGAGCAGGAACATCCGGTAGCCGAGAGGGTGGATGCCCTGGTCGACCAGGTCCTGCAGCACCAGCACGTGCCCCTTCGACTTCGACATCTTCTCGCCGGACAAGTTGATGAAGGCGTTGTGCAGCCAGTAGCGGACCCATGGGCGCTTTCCGTAGCCGCACTCGCTCTGGGCGATCTCGTTGGTGTGATGGACCGCGATGTGGTCCTCCCCACCGGTGTGGACATCGAACTGCTCGCCCAGATACCGGGTGCTCATCGCCGAGCACTCGAGGTGCCAGCCGGGAAATCCACGGCCCCAGGGCGAATCCCATTCCTGTTGTCGCTCCACACCGGCCTCGGCAAATTTCCAGATCGCGAAGTCGGCCGGGTTGCGCTTGCCGGTAACCTCGGCGATGCGCCCGCCCCCTTCCTGGGCAGCCAGGTCGAGCCGGGCGAACTCCGCATAGCGGTCGAACTTCGAGGTGTCGAAGTACACCCCGTCCGGCAGCGTATAGGTGTAGCCCGCACTCTCGAGCCGCTGGCCGAGATCGATCTGCTCCGCGATGTGCTCGGTGGCCTTGCACAGCACATCGGCCGGCAGGCAGCCGAGCCGCGCAACGTCGTCCACCCACTCCTGCGTGTAGCGGGCGGCGATCTTCTCGGCGCGCTCGCCGCTCTTGCGCGCGGCAACCTCCATCTTGTCCTCACCGGCGTCGGCGTCATCGGTCAGGTGACCGACATCGGTGATGTTGATGACGTGAGTCACTGCGTAACCGAGCGAGCGCAGCGTGCGCTTCAGCAGATCCGCAAACAAGTAGGCACGCATGTTGCCGATGTGCTGGGGCGCATAGACCGTGGGGCCGCAGCTGTACATGCGGACGACGCCGGGGTCGAGCGATTCGAACGGCTCCTTGGAGCGCGTGGCGGTGTTGTAGACCAGAAGCCGGGTCACGCGAGTCCATCTCCTTCCTGGGGAATCAGCAACACGACCGCCTGGGCGCCGATGCCCTCTTGGCGGCCGATCGCTCCCAGACCATCGGTGCTCGTCACCTTGAGGTTCACCGCTGCCTCGTCGGCGCCGAGGATCTCCGCCAGACGCTTGCGCATCGCCGGCTGGTGCGGCGACAGGCGCGGCACCTGCGCCAGGATCGTCGCGTCGAGATTACCGAGCCGGTAGCCCGCTGCCGCCATCCTCGCGACCACGCGAGCGAGCAGCTCGGCACTGGCGACGTCGCGCAGGCTCTCGTCCGAAGACGGGAAGTGCGCGCCGAGGTCGCCGAGGCCGAGCGCGCCCAGGATCGCGTCCGCCACGGCGTGCAACAGCACATCGCCGTCCGAGTGGCCCGCGAGGCCGCGGTCGAACGGGAGCTCGACTCCGCCGAGCCAGAGCGGGCGGTCGGCGACCAGCCGGTGGAAGTCGACCCCCTGTCCGATCCGCACGCCACTCACGTCACGCCCTCCCCGGCCGAGCGGAGCCACTGCTCGGCCAGCGCGAGATCGGCGGGCCAGGTGATCTTGAGATTGCGCTCGCCGCCGAGCGCCACACGGATCTCGACCCCCAGGCGCTCGACGAGCTGCGCGTCGTCGCTGCCGAGGAAGCCGTCGGCCTGCGCCTTGTCGTGCGCTTCGGCGAGCAGATCCCTGCGGAACACCTGGGGCGTCTGGGCGGCCCAGCAGGCGGCGCGGTCGAGCGTCCGTGTGACCGCGCCATCCGAGACCAGCTTGATGGTGTCGCTCGCCGGACGCGCGAGGATGGCCGCGCCGGTCTCCGCGGCCGCCTCGATCACCCGGCGCACGTCCGCGGGCTCGACCAGACAGCGCGCGGCATCGTGGACCACGACCCAGCGCACCTCGCGGGGCAATGCGGCGAGCCCGGCGGCCACGGACTCCTGGCGCTCGGCACCGCCCACGACCGGACCCGCGATCCGCGGGTCGGCCGCTACACCCGTGAGCTCCGGAGCGTCGTGGGGGACCACGGGCTGGACCCGCCCGATCTGCTCGACGCACAGCAGACGCTCGATCGACCGCCCGAGCATGGTCACCCCGCCAACGGGCACGAACGCCTTGGGCAGCTCCGAGCCCAGCCGCTCCCCGCGACCAGCCGCCAATACCAGCGCTGCTACCGGCTCGTCCCGCACGTCTCGGAGGATACTCGCCGGATCGGCACCTCGCCCCCGGAAGCCCCTGTATTTGCGGCCGATTCTGGACCGATTCGGCCCCACGACAGGCCCGCCATCGCTCGGCTAGAGTGCGCAGCCAGCGTTCGAGGAGGACAGCCTACGATGCGACTCATTCTTGCCGCCGGCGCTCTGATCGTCGCGACCGCCAGCCTAGTCGCCCGAGCCGAGACGCCCGCAGCCAGCGACTCCGGCAGCGGGATGACGCCCGCGCTCCGCGGCTCGCTCACGCTGTCGCTGGCCGACGCCATCGCGATGGGACTCGAGAACAACCTCGACATCGAGGTCGAGCGTCACGCGCCGCTGATCGCCGAGGAGGACTACCAGATCTCCTGGGGCGCCTACGATCCGATCCTGGGCGGCGAGGCCGGCTTCGCCCGGGATCAGCCAGTCACCGCCAATCCGCTGTTCGCGACTAGCGGCACCAACGAGCGCGCAGACGGCAGCGCAGGGCTCAGCGGCATGGTGCCGATCCTCGGCGCGACCTACGCGATCGATTTTCTCGGGGACCGCAGCGACTCCCTGATCTTCATCCAGCCCTTCAGTCCCCAGTACACCTCCGATCTCAGCTTCAGCGGCAGCCTGCCGCTGCTGCGGGGACTGGTCTGGAACCAGGCGTGGACCGGGATTCGGACGAGCGACGCGCTGCGCGACGAGGTCCTCGAGAACTTTCGTGCGAACGTGATGAACGCGGTGCTGGAGATCGAGACCCGGTACTGGGAGCTGGTGGCCAGCCGCGAGCAGCTCGGCGTGGCCCACAAGAGCCTCGAGACCGCGAATGCCCTGCTCGACCAGGTCGAGACCCAGTACGAGGTCGGTGTCGTCTCCAGGGTCGAGGTGGTGGAAGCCGAAGCGGGCGTCGCCGACCGCGACTTCCGCCTGATCGTGGCGAAGAACCTGTATCGAACGGCCCAGGACGACCTGATCGATGTCGTGCTCGGCTCGCACTTCACGGCCGCCTCGACGCTCGAGTTCGATCCAACCGAGGCGCCCGAGTCGTACACGATCTATCAGGTCGATGTGCCGCAGGCCGTCGAGATTGCCTTCCGCCAACGGCCGGAGCTGAGCGCGGCCCGGGACGCGGTCGAGCGACGGGAGATCGAGCTGCGCTTCCGGCGCAACGAGCGCCTCCCGCAGCTCGATCTGCGCGGCCGCTATGGCGTCGAGGGCCTCGCAGGACGCAACGGAACCGACTTCCAGACCCGCGAACCCATTCCCGAAGCAGCAGCGGGGAGCAACTTCAACAATGCGCCGCGCTCGTTCTTCACCAGCAACGACGGCAGCGCCTGGGACGTGCGAGCCGTCCTGTCGGTTCCGATCGGCAACATCGCGGGGCGCCACGGCGTGAGCAAGGCCCAGCTGGAGCTGCACCGTTCGGAGACGCTGGTCAAGCGCCTGCGTCAGCAAATCATCCTCCAGGTCCGCAAGAGCGCCCGGGACCTGCTGTCGGGCGTCGAGGGCGTCGAGGCAGCCGAGCGACGCCGGCTCGCAGCGGCTGAGCAGCTGCGAGCCGAGAGGGTTCGCCTCGAGCACGGCGAATCGACGCCCTTCGACGTGCTGCAGCGCGAGAGCGACCTGGTCGACGCGGAGAGCCAGAAGATCGGCGCGCTCCGGACCTACCGGCTCGCGGAGGCGGAACTCCTGAGGGCCCAGGGAACGAGCCTACAGGCCCGGAACGTGGTCTTCGAGGAAGTCGCGCCGCTACGGTGATAGGCTCGCCCCGTACGGAGGAGATCGGTGAGCCTGTTCGGCGGACGGCGAGAAGATCCGGGAAGCGACGCTCCGCAGGTGACGATCGCCGGGTCGCGGAGAGAACAACGAGGAACGGGCGACCGCGCGTCGCCGCAAGGGGGAACTGTGGCCAACATCGGCAAATCGATCATCTTCAAGGGCGACCTGTCCGGCGACGAGGACCTACAGATCGACGGTCAGGTAGAAGGCGGTGTCCAGCTCGCAAACCACCAGCTGACGATCAGCGAGACGGGACGAGTCCAGGCACAGCTCTACGCCAAGGACGTGATCGTGATTGGCCACGTGACCGGCAACATCACGGCAACCGAGCGCGTCGAGATTCAGGTCAACGGCGTGGTCGAGGGCGACATCCACTCCCCGCGGCTGATCGTTGCCGATGGTGCGGTGCTCAACGGCACGGTCGAGATGAGCAAGGAGCAGCCCAAACGAAGCCCCGCGGATCTCCCGCCCAAAGTGCCCAGCGAATCCGATTGAGCGCGGCTCAGACCTTGCCGTAGCGCTGCTCCAGGAACAGCAGGGTCGGCGCGGCGATGTAGACGGACGAGTAGGTACCGACGACGATTCCGATCAGCATCGCGACCGCGAAGGGACGGATCACATCTCCGCCGAGCACGGCCAGGCTGCCGACGGCGGCAAAGGTGGTCGCCGAGGTCAGGACTGTCCGCGACAGGGTCTGGTTCACACTCTGATTGAGCACGGCCTCGAGGTCGCGGGCGGTGTGCAGCTCGAGATTCTCGCGAATCCGGTCGTAGATGATGATCGTGTCGTTCAGGCTGTAGCCGAGGATCGCGAGCATCGCGGCCAGGATGCGCAGGTCGAACTCCCAGCCCAGGATCACGAAGACACCGGCGGCGATCGTCAGGTCGTGGAGCACTGCCACGATCGCGCCGGGCGCGAAGCGCGAGCTGAAGCGAACCGCGATGTAGATCAGGGTGAAGAGCGCGGCAAAGCCCAGCGCCCTCAGGCCGTCATCGCGGAGCTCGGCTCCCACGCGCGGACCGACGAAGTCGATCCGCTCGACGCGCAGGCCTCCGATCACCTCGTTGAGCGCACGGGTCACGGCCGTGATGCGGTTGTTCCGCGCCTGCTCACCGCGCGGTGCGGACGCGTCCACCTCCTGAGCCTCCTCGGGCAGCGCGGTCGTCTGGAAGCGCACCAGGAACTCGTTGGCGTCACGGGCGCCGAAGCGCACGACCGAGAGCCCGCTGATCCCCGGCAGGTCGGCGAGCGCGTCGCGCACGCTCCCTTCTCCCACCGGCTCGCCGAGGAACTTGGCGTGGATCTCTGTCCCGCCAGCGAAGTCGATTCCGAGCTTCACGCCTCTGGCGAACACAGCGGTCACGCCCGCCACGATCAGCACGGCCGAGATGCCGGCACAGATGTGCCGCTTGCCGATGAAGTCGATGTTCGTTCCGGCCGGAACGATCTCGAAGGGCACGGCAACCTCCTCAGATCGAGAGCGCTTTGGCGCGCTCGCCCGGGTAGAGATGGAAGAGCAGACGGGTAATGACGAGCGCCGAGAACACGCTCGTCAGGATGCCCACGCACAGCGTAACGGCAAAGCCCTTGATCGGCCCGGTGCCGAACTGCAGCAGCACGATGCCGGTGATCAGCGTCGTGATGTTGGCATCGAGCACCGTCCGAAACGCCTTGTTGAAGCCCGCCGCGATCGCGGTGCGTACGACCCGCCGTTCGCGCAGCTCCTCGCGAATCCGCTCGAAGATGATCACATTCGCATCGACGGCCATGCCGATGGTGAGCACCAGCCCCGCGATGCCCGGTAGCGTCAGCGTCGCCTCGAACAGCGACATCAGCCCAATCAACAGCACCAGGTTGGCCGCGAGCGCGATGCTCGCGTAGCCGCCGGACAGCCGGTAGTAGCCGACCGCAAAGGCCACGATCAGCGCCAGGCCGACCACGGACGCTCGCAGGCCGCGATCGACCGAGTCCTGCCCGAGCGCCGGACCAACCGTGCGCTCTTCGAGGATCTCCACCGGCACCGCCAGTGAGCCCGCGCGCAACACCACCGCGAGGTCTGCCGCCTCCTCGGCAGAGAATTGCCCCGTAATCCGCCCGTTGAAAGTGGTGCGGCTGTTGATCGCCGGCGCGCTGTAGACGCGGTCGTCGAGGATGATCGCGAGCGGCTCTCCGATGTGCGTTTCCGTCAACTCGCCGAACCGCCGCCCGCCCTCGTTGTCGAAAGTGAACGAGACCTCCGGGCGCTGGCGATTGTCGAAGCTGACGCGTGCGTCGGTCAGGTGCTGGCCGGTGACGGGCGCCTCGCCGGCGACCAGATAGGCGCGAATCACGCTGTCCGTGTCGGGATCGCGCCCGGCGACGATCTCGCGATCGGACCCGATGCCGTCCGGGTAGCGCGCGAGCAGCAGCTCCTCCGTCTCCGCGCTGTCCTCCACGATCTTGAACTCCAGGAATGCGGTCGACTGGAGCAGCATGATCGCGCGGTCGCGATCGAGCAGTCCACCCGGGATCTGGACGAGCACGCGGTCGGAGCCCTGGCGCGCAACGACCGACTCGGGAATACCCGTCACCGGATCGTCGATCCGGCGCCGCAGCACCTCGAGCACCTGTTTCATGGTCAGTTCGTAAAGCTCATCGATCCGTCCCGACACGAGCTCAAACTCTCGCGACCCGTCCTCGCTGCCGACCTGCTGCAGCGCGGAGTAGTCCCGGAGCACCCGATCGAGTCCCTCCTGGGCCTGCGGCGTTACCGCATCGATGCGCAGCCGCGAGCCCTCGGCCGTGACCTCGACGCCGAAAATCTCATCATCCGCGAGCCGGGTGCGCAGGCCCGTGGCCAGCGTCGAAATCTCGCGCTCGACCGCCTTGTCGAGATCGACACCCACGACCCAGTGGATACCGCCCTGCAGATCGAGTCCCATCCGCAACAGATTGTCGGGCAGAAAATCGCTCTCGAGCCGCCGTTCCTTGGGGACGAAGTTCGACGCGGTAAGCCACGAGAACACGACCACCAGCAGGCCGACCGAGATGGCACGCCAGCGCAGGCTCACGAATCACCCCCCTTCTTGCCGCTCTTGTCATCGCTCTTGTCGGCAGCAGTCGTGATACTCGTCAGACCGGAGCGCTGTACCTTGACGCGCACGCGCTCGCCGCTCTTGAGCGCTGCGATCTCGATCGTCACGATGTCATCGGTCGAGCCGGTGATGACACCCTGGATGCCGCCGCTGGTCACCACCTGATCGCCCTTCTGTGCCGCCTTGATCGCGGCTTCGTGCTGCTTGCGCTTCGTGCTCTCGGGTCGAATCACGAGCAGATAGAAGATCAGGAACACCGAGCCCATCATCAGGAAGAAGCTCGGATCGAAGGGCGCTGCGTCCGCCTGCAGCAGCATGCCTGCCAGGCCGTCGTTCATCACTCACCTCCGCCGGCCGCCAGCGAGGCCGCCGTCGAGTGCTCGGAACCGACGCGTTCGAGCGTCGTACCCGGAAAGAAGGTCGCCAGAATTTCCTGATGGCTCGCTCCGCCTTCGGCCATCGCCTTCGCCCCCCACTGACTCATGCCGACACCGTGGCCGTGGCCCGAGCCGACGATTACAACTTCGCGGCCGTCCCGTCGCAGCTCGAACAACGTGCTCTTCACGACGTTGGGCCCCAGCGCCCGGCGCAGCAACTCGCCCGAGAGCTGCCGGGCACCGCCGCGGCCGCGCAGCTCGAGACGCTTCACCCGCCCGCTGGGCCAGCGTTCGACCACGGACAGCTCGGCATCCGGTCCGACATCGAGACCGAGCTGGCCCAGGACCCGCCGGAGTGTGGTGCGCGAGACTTCGGCGCGCCAGTAGGTAGAGGGGGCTTCCTCCTCTTCTTTGACGGCAATGCTGCGCAGATACGGCCGCGAATCCCCCCAGACCTCCTCGGCGGCGGCCGTCTGGCCACCGGAAGCAGAGTGGAAAACGGCCAGGATCGGCTCACCCTCGTGCGCGAGGTACTCGCCGCGCGTCGCGGCGACGGCCGCCCGCACGGTCGCCACAGCAGCCGCTCGGCCACCAAATACCTGGCTGGTGGTGGTGGCCTCGACGTCGTAGTCGTCATCCCCCGGATGACGGAGGGCGTGCAGCGCGTAGGTGCGGCTCACCACTGCCTGGGCGCGCAGCGCCTTCGCGTCCCAGCTGCTCGGCATCTCGCGCCCGACGCCCCCCTCGACGTAGCGTTCGAGCGCCACCAGCGCGATGACCGCGAGGTCGGCTCCACGGCTGCGCACCCGGATCCGGCCCTCGATCGTCCAGTCGCCGACGCGGTGGATCCCGGAGCGCGGGCTCTCCCATACGAGGCCACTTCGCCCCATATCTACCAGCAGCCCGCCGTCCGACGCCCTGCTCAGATGGCGGACCGCACCGTCAGGCAGCTGGACTCGGATCGAGTCGAGGCCACTCTCGAGCAGCACGCGAACCACCGAATCGGCCGCGCTGGCCTCGCGGGCCGCAACGACCAATCCGGCCACCGCGAGCGCTACCGCCGCCTGGTGCCATCCACGCCGTGTCACCCCCCGCCTCCCGGCGAGCAGGTGTCGCACGAGTTCCCGGCCCGGTCAAGCCGACGCAGTGCCTAGAGATCTGTGCGGATCGCCTCTGCCCGGTCAGTCTCCTCCCAGGGGAAGCCCTGGTCCTCGCGGCCGAAGTGGCCGTGAAACGACGTGGCGCGATACAGCGGCCGGCGCAGGTCGAGCATTTCGTCGATCCCGCGCGGCGTCAGATCGAAGTGCTTGCGTACGATGTGCTCCAGCCGTTCGTAGTCGGCCGAGCTGGTGCCAAACGAGTCCACCCGGATCGAGACCGGCTCGGCGACGCCGATCGCGTAGGCAAGCTGCACCTCACAGCGGGTGGCTGCGCCGGCGGCGACCAGATTCTTGGCCACGTAGCGCGCTGCGTAGGCGGCGCTGCGATCGACCTTCGACGGATCCTTGCCCGAGAAAGCGCCGCCGCCGTGTCGCCCCATGCCGCCGTAGGTGTCGACGATGATCTTGCGGCCCGTGAGCCCCGCGTCGCCCATCGGGCCGCCGACCACGAAGCGACCAGTCGGGTTGACGTGGAAGATCGTGTCGTCGTCGATCAGCGAGGCCGGCAGAGCCGGCTCGATCACCTGCTCGATGATGTCCTTGCGCAGCTGATCGTACGACACCTCGGGTGAATGCTGTGTCGACAGCACGACCGCATCGATACGCACCGGCTGACCGGTTTCATCGTATTGCACAGTGACCTGCGACTTCGCGTCCGGCCGCAGGAAATCGATCTCTCCGGACTCGAGATGCATGCGATGCGTCTCGATCAGCCGGTGGGCGTAGCGAATTGGCGCCGGCATCAGCTCCGGCGTCTCATCGCACGCGTAGCCGAACATCATGCCCTGATCGCCTGCGCCCTGCTCCTTGTGGAGCCCCTCGCCCTCAGTAACGCCCTGCGAGATGTCGGTCGACTGTCTGCCAAGTGCGATCTGGACGGCACACGTGCTCGCGTCGAAGCCCATGTCAGAGCCGGTGTAGCCGATGTCCGCAACGACGCCGCGGGCCAGGGACGCGTAGTCGACCTGGGCGGTGGTGGTGATCTCGCCGAGCACGAGCACCAGACCGGTCGTCGTAGCCGTCTCACAAGCGACGCGCGAGCGCGGGTCCTGCTCGAGCAGCGCATCCAGGATCGCGTCGGAGATCTGATCACACATCTTGTCGGGGTGGCCCATCGAGACGGACTCGGACGTGAAGAATCGGCGGGAAGCCATCGAGGATCTCCTGCGGCGCGCTCAGGCGGTAGTTCGAGAGTCACGGAACTGCCCGTACGGGCGCGGGCGACGTAGCGAATGGCGGCGAAAGGTACGCGAGCGCTGCTCGGGCATCAATCGCCCGTCGCGGTGATGATCTCGCCCATGCCCTCGACCGCGGCCAACGCGTCCGCGCCGCGGGCGCGGACGCCCAGCGTCGTCCCGCAGGTGGCCGCTAGCGCCAGGATCGACAGCACGCTGCTTCCGCTCACCCACTCGCCGTCGCGACCGATCTCGATCTCGGCGTCGAACTCGGCCGCCAGCGCGACCAGTAGGCCCGAGGGCCGCGCGTGGAGCCCAAGTTCGCGCACGACGGTGAATTGCCGTTCGACCCAGTCGTCCGTCATACCCCGCTCAGGAATCGCTCTTCTTCACGGGAAGCAGCTCACTGGCAACCGAGATGTTGCGCTGGCCGTACTCGCGGATAGTGGCCGCGAGTTCCTCGAGCGGCCTCTCCTCCCGTTGCGTAGCAAGCTTGATCAGCATCGGCAGGTTCATTCCAGTGACGACTTCGACGCGCTTCTCCTCATGGAACGACAAGCTGATGTTCGACGGCGTGCCGCCAAACATGTCCGTCAGCACGAGCACCCCGTCGCCCTCGTCCTGCTCGCGCAAGCACCGCGCGATCTCGTCGCGCAGCGCCTCCACGGGCTTCTCCGGGTCGACCGACACGGCGTGGTAGCTCGGCGCTCCCGGCACGATCAATCGCAGCACCTGCAGGAATTCCTCGCCGAGCCGATAATGGGTCACGATCACAACGCCAACGCTCATCCACCCGCCTCCAGCTCGACGTCGCGGTGCTCGAGATTGACCTCGCGACCACGCGCCCGTAGCAGCTCCGCCAGCCGGGAAGAGACCGCGACGGACCGATGTCGGCCGCCGGTGCATCCTACCCCGAGCGTGACGTACGCCTTGCCTTCCTGATCGTACAGCGGAAGCAGGAAGTCGAGCAGCCCCTCGAGCCGCTCCAGGAACTCGACGGCCGTAGGCCCGTCCAGCACATGGGCTGCGACGTCGGCCTCGAGACCGCTGAAGGGCCTGAGCGCTTCGACGAAATAGGGGTTGGGCAGGAACCGGACGTCGAACAGCAGCTCGGCTGCGGTGGGCGGCCCACGGCGGAAGCCAAAGGAGACGATGTTGACTACGGTCGCCTTTTCCCGACCCGAGACCTGGCGAACGACAGCGTCCTTCAGCTGGTGGACGTTGAGGGCGCTGGTGTCGAACGTCGCATCGGCGAGCTGCGAAACCCGGATCAGCAGCGAGCGTTCTCGCGCGATGCCTTCCTCGACGCCGCCGCTGGGCGAAAGCGGATGGACTCGACGGGTCTCGCGGTAGCGACTGACCAGCACCTCATCAGCACATTCGAGGAACAGGATGCGAACCCGCGCATCGGCTCTGCGCAGCTCGCGAACGGCCTCGGGAAAGCTGTCCAGGAAGCGCCGCTCGCGCGCGTCGACCGCGATCGCGACCTTCTCGATCGGCGGCGTCGCTTTCGCGCACAGGTCCAGAAACTGGGCCGCCAGCTGCGGCGGCAGGTTGTCTACGCAGTAGAAGCTCAGATCCTCGAGAGCCGCCATGGTCGTCGTCTTGCCGCTACCGGACAGGCCGCTCACGAAGACGATCTCGGTCCCACTCATCGCAACGGCCCGCCGGATCGCTCGGCCTGGAGCGCCCGCAGCGCAGCATCGATCCGCTCGGCGCCGGTAGCACCACGCGCCCGCTGCAGGTGATCGCGCACGCTCGCCTCGACGAGCGTCGCCACGCTTCCGGCGGGCCTCGCAGGCAGCGTCACCAGGGGTAGCGATACCCCGGCAAACATCTCGCGCGCTCGCTGCGCGCCGATGCGATCGAAGGTGACGCCCTCACTCCACTCCACGAGTCGGCACACGAGGTCGATCGGGCCCTCGCTGCGCACGACCTCGGGCCCATACAGGTCGGGCAGGTACAGCAGTCCGATACCGCGAATCTCCAGGAAATAGCGAATCATCTCGGGTGCACTGCCAACCAGCCTGTCGCCGCGGCGCGCGATCTTCACGCGGTCGTCGGCCACGAGTACATGGCCTCGCTGGATCAGGTCGAGCGCGCATTCACTCTTGCCGATTCCGCTCCGGCCGAGCAGCAGCACCCCGGTATCGAGGACTTCGATCAGTGCGCCGTGGGTCTGGGTCTTGATCTCCTCCACCGCCCCTCCCACTCCGCGCTGGACAGTGACGCGACCCTCAGAACTTCGCGTCCTCCTGCTCGATCGCCGCGAAGACCTCGTCCAGGTCCGCAGCAGCGACCAGCTTCTCGCGGAAGCGCTCATCGCGCAAGAATCTCGAGATCCGAGCGAGCGCCTTCAGGTGCTGCCCACCCGATTGTTCGGGCACCACCAGCAGGAAGAACAGCCGCGTCGGCTCACCGTCGATCGCAGCAAAGTCGACGCCGGGGCTGCGCGCGAAGCTCGCGAGCAGACGCTCGAGCCCCGACAGCTTGCCGTGCGGAATCGCAACGCCGTCGCCGATTCCGGTGCTCTGGAGCTCTTCGCGTTCGCGGAGCACCGCGAGCAGTTGCTCCGGATCGACGGTGGGCTCGGCCGCTCCCAGAGCGCGCGCCATCTCAGCGAGGACCTGCTCCTTGTCCGTCGCCGCCAGATCCAGGAGCGACGCATCGCGAACCAGGATGTCCGTGACCTTCATCAAAACCCCCCTCGGGCGGCGGAGGCTATCCGATCTGCCGCCGCTTCGTCGAGGACAGGAGGTTCATCGCCTCACGGTACTTGGTGACTGTGCGTCGGGCAATGTCGATGTCGGATCGCTTCAGCATCTCGGCGATACGCTGGTCCGACAACGGCCTGCGCGGATCCTCACTGGCGATGATCATCTTGATTTTCTGCTTGACCGATTCACTTGAAACAAGATCGCCGCTGAACCGACTCACACCCGAGTTGAAGAAATACTTCAACTCGAAGATGCCCTGCGGCGTATGCACATACTTATTGCTCGTCACGCGGCTGACCGTCGATTCGTGCATCCCGATATCGTCCGCGACGTCTCGCAGATTCAGCGGCTTGAGATACTGCACGCCCGATTCGAAGAATTTTCGCTGGTGCTTGGTGATGGCCTCCATGACTCTGTAGATGGTGCGCTGGCGCTGGTGGATCGACTTGATCAGCCAGATCGCCGACCTCACCTTCTCGTGGACGTACGCCTTGGTGTCGTTCTCGACGCCGGAGCGACGGCCAAGCACTTCGCGATACATGCCGCTGATCCTCAGCTTGGGCAGCCCGTCCTCGTTCAGCATCACGTGGAAGTCATCGCCGATCTTGTGCACGTAGATATCGGGCGTGATGTAGATGGGGTCGTCGCCGCCCAACTCGCGTCCCGGCCAGGGCTCGAGGGTCCCGATCACCTTTGCGGCTGCCGCGACGACCTCCACGGACACGTCGGTCACCCTCGCGAGCCCGCGCAGGTCGCGACGGCGCAACAGGTCGAGATGCAGGTCGACGATCGCGACGATCAGCGGATCGACGATCTCTCGCGCGGCCATTTGAAGCAGCAGACACTCGCGCAGGTCGCGCGCACCCACGCCGGTCGGATCGAACGTCTGAATTTTCTCGATCACACGGGCGACCGTCTCCTCGTCAACGTTCGCCTGCCGGGCGAGATCTTCATCGCTTGCGCACAGATAGCCATCGTCATCGATATTGCCGATCACCCACTCGGCAACTTGCTGCTCCTCCTCGTCCATGCCAGAAAGGTGCGTCTGCCACTCGAGGTGCCCCTTCAGCGTCTGCCGAGGTGTCAACGTCGCCTCGAGCGACGGGTGATCGCTGTCGTCGCCCGAACGCATCTCCATTCCGGTGTGCGGGTTGGAATCGAGGTAGTTCTGCCAGTCGATATCGTCGAATTTGTCGCTGGTACTGGCGTCTTCAGTACCGCTGGCGGGCTCCGGATCGCTCACGGGCTCCGCGATCTCGGCCACTTCTTCGGGGCTCGTGCCATCCGGGGCCTCGGGCTCGGGCGTCGCATCCGACAGCTCGGCGGCGGTCGGCTCCTCGCCATCGAGTCCCTCCTCGAGGACCGGGTTCTCCTGCAGCTCCTGCTGGACGAGCCTCTGCAGCTCGAGCCGGTTCAGCTCCAGCAGCTTGATCGCCTGCTGCAGCTGCGGCGTCATCACCAACTGCTGCGTAAGCTTTGTCTGTTGCTTGAGCTCGATCGCCATGGCCGTTAGTTCAGTTGAAAGTTCTTGCCCAGGTAGACTTCTCGGACATGGGGGTCCTCGGCGATCTCGGCGGGCGTACCGAGTCGGAGGATTTGCCCATCTTTGATGATGTACGCTCGGTCACAGATCGACAGCGTCTCTCGCACGTTGTGATCAGTGATAACGACACCAATGCCGCGATTCTTGAGCTGCTCGATGATCTTCTGGATGTCGATCACGGCGATTGGATCGACACCGGCGAAGGGCTCGTCGAGCATCACGTAGTGAGGATCCAGCACCAGGGCGCGCGTGATCTCGACGCGACGCCGCTCTCCGCCAGAAAGGGTATCCCCTCGGCGGTTCGCCTTGTCGGTCAGGCCCAGCTCGGCCAGCAGATCGCGCAGCCGCTGGCGGCGCCGGGTGCGATCCGGTTCGACCGTCTCGAGGATGGCGTTGACGTTGTCCGCGACGCTGAGCCGACGAAAGATCGAGGGCTCCTGCGGCAGGTACGTAATCCCGAGGCGGGCTCTGCGATACATCGGGAGCTCGGTGATCTCTCGTTCGCCGAGGAACACCTCTCCCTGCGTCGGCCGCACGCTCCCGGCGATCATGTTGAAGGTCGTGGTCTTGCCGGCGCCGTTCGGGCCGAGCAGGCCGACCACCTCGGCCCCCTCTACTTCGAGGGTCAGGTCGCGCACGACCTCCTTGTCGCGGTAGCGCTTCCACAGCCCGCGCGCCGACAGCGGTTCGCTCACGAGCGCCCCCCCGCGCCGCACGCCTCGTCCTCTCGCGCGAGCACCACGGACGCCGCGCCCATTACGGTGAAGTGCTCGTATTCGAGATCGAATTCGATCCGGCCGCCGCGCACGACGTCACAGCCCCGCACGACGCTCGCGTGGCCGCTGCACACGATGCGCTGCTCGGCACGCAGGTAGGTCGCCCGGTCGCAACGGGCAACGCGCTCTCCCTGAATGACGCGGACATCGCCGATGGCGATGAGCTTCTCGGGCTGCGACTGCCCCGCCTCGTAGAAGGCCTCTAGCTTCTCGGTGCGCAGCTCGATATCGCCCTGCAAGACTCGAACGTCGCGCTTGAACACGAGGTGACGCTTGCCGTTGTTGCTCGCGACGTCGAGTTGTTCGGACTTGATCGAGATCGGTCCGTCAGGGCGCAGCGAGCCGATCAACGGCACTCCTTCCGAAGCGCTGCCCGGCGGGAGCGTCGCGGCTGCGGTGCCGTCGAGCGGCGGGGCTCCCAGCGCCTCGCGGATTCCCGCCTGCAGTGCGGTCACGGCCGCTGGCTCGAGCTGCGGTGCAACGGTCCAACCTCCGAGCAGTCCGCCGCTGTGCGCCGAGCGCAACTCGGTCCACAGCTGCCCCGCCTCGAGCCTCGCGACAACGACGGCGTCCGAGCCAGTGTCGAGCGCCCAGTCGCGGACGGCGCGGGCCGTCGCACCGTCGGCGTCGGCATCGGCGACGAGAGTGACCTGGAATCCTCCGTGGGAGCGGAGTGCGTTCGCGAGCGCCTCGGTCAGCTCACTGGAGAGTTCGGTCGCATCCGGGGGCAGGACGACGACCGCCGGGAGGGCCAGGTGCGGCTCGCCCATCGCAGCCCCCGCGAGCCACGTCGCCGCGACCGCGGCGAGGGCCGCCCGCCGCAACGCGACGGCAATCGTTCGGGTTCGCGCCGTCACGGATCCTGCACCACCTCGGCACCGCCCAATAGACGAAACCGCTCCTCGTGCAAGTAGTAACGGAAGCCGCCGCCGCGCAGCGTCGTACCCGATTCGCTCATCAGCACCGACGCATCGGTGAACAGCAACCCATCGGTGTGGTCGTAACGTACCCAGGCCGAACTGAACTCTCGGCCATCGTCGGTGCTCCCGGTCACGTTGCCACGCGCCCAGAAGCTGTTGCTCTTCAGGTTCAGCGTCCCCTCATCGCACTCGATCTCGATGTGACCGTTCTCGTCTTCGCCGGTGCTCAGGCGGGCACGCACGACGTCGAGATCCGCGACGTCTGCATCCGGTCGGAAACGGGCTTGCTCGGCGTGCACGATCACCTCCGTCTCTTCAGCCCGGCTCGAGATGAAGGTCATCCCGGTGACTTTGAGTGGCGGGGACTCGGCACCGGCCGCAAGAGCGACGGTCCACAGCACGCCATGCCAGAGAGATCGGATCCAGATCGAGACGCACCGCATGTGCAACAAACATACCAGTTGTGCTGAAACGCGGACAGCGGGGCCGCTGAGATGCTCAGTCTTCGCCCTGGTGGCCGAAGATAGTCTGGAAAGGCTCCTGTGAGCCGAGCCAGTGGGCAGGCCGGAAGATCAGGGTGTCGAGCACGAACCCGACCGGATACAAAATGTAGCCGGCGATGCGCAGGGGATGGCCCGCCAGCTGCGGCCGGTACGGGTCCGCCGACGCCGAGGTCGGAGCGGCGGACAGCATCGCCACAACCCCGAGGCAGAGCAGGCTCCGACGCAAGTACTCGGCCACGATCTTCTCTCCTGATGTCGCAATTTCGCAACGGAATCAGTCCTATAGCGTACCGTGTCGATCGGATGATCGCCGCTGCGAATCAAGCTGCGACTGAACCACGCGGAGGGGCGACCAAACCGTTGATCAAGCTTCATCTTCAAGAACTGATCAACTCTAAGATTCAGATATCTTCCCATTTAGACGATCTTTCAGAGCAGCATCTCGAGATAATAGAGATTCTGGTCAGAATTCCGGCCAACAAGAGAGACATCGGTTAAAGTCTCTTCTCAGGTCGTCCAAAAACTAAGGATTTAGTGCTCATAGTGAGTCATGTGAGCTCAAATTTTTGCGAACTTTCACCTTTTTGCGCAACAAATAGGCATCTACCGCTTCAAGAGATCACGATATGGATATTCCGATGACAACTGGGGCAGAAAAACTAATCCAATGTCTCGAACGCGAGGGTGTTGAGTACATCTTTGGCCTCTCGGGCGGCGCTGCGATGCCGCTGTTCGACGCTCTCGTCGATTCAAAGATCAAGCTCATCGCCACCCGCCACGAGCAGGGTGCCACGCATATGGCCGACGGCTATGCGCGAGCAACCGGCAAGCCAGGTGTCGTGCTCGTCACCTCGGGGCCCGGTGCGACGAACACTGTCACGGGCATGCTGACGGCCCTGATGGACTCGGTGCCGATCGTCGTACTCTGCGGCCAGCAGATCAGGCCCCTGCTCGGCAAGGATGCCTTCCAGGAGGCCGACGTCACCGGGATCACCTACCCCGTCGTGAAGCACAGTTATCTGGTCGAGGATGCTGCCGACCTTCCGCGAATCGCGCGTGAGGCGTTCCACATCGCGACCAGCGGCCGGCCGGGCCCGGTACTGATCGATCTCCCGAAGGATGTGACGCAGGGCCCCTGCGACGCCCCCTTCGTCGACTCGATCGAGCTACCCGGCTACTCGATACCCGGGCGCGGCGATCCCGAGGCGATCGCCGAGACTGCCGAGCTGCTCAAGGCAGCAAAGCGGCCGCTGCTCTACGTCGGGCACGGCGCGGTGATCTCGGAAGCCGGCAAGGCGGTGGTCTCGCTGGCAGAAAAGTTGCGGGCCCCGATCGTGAACACGCTGCTCGGCAAGGGAGCCGCAGACGAGACGCATCCGTTGCATCTCGGCATGCTCGGGATGCACGGCACCGCCTACGCGAACAAGGCAGTGGTCGACTGCGACCTGATCATGGCGATCGGCGCTCGCTGGGACGATCGCATCACCGGCAAGGTCGACGAGTTCTGCACCGAGGCGGTCAGGATCCACATCGACATCGACCCGGCCGAGTTCGGCAAGGTGATCGAGTGCGACGTCTGCATCCAGGGCGACGCTCGCCTGGTCATCGAGGATCTGGTGCCGCTGATCGAGGCTGCCGACACTGGACCGTGGCTGGCCCAGTGCGAGCGCTGGCGCAAGCAGTACCCGCTCAAATACCCGAAGCAGGGCGGACTGCGCGCCCAGCACGTACTCAGCCGGCTGAACGAGCTCACCCGCGGCAACGCCATCATCACCACAGACGTGGGCCAGCACCAGATGTGGGCGGCGCAGTTCTGCCAGTCGACGACGAACCGCCACTGGATCTCTTCGGGCGGCGCCGGAACGATGGGCTTCGGCTTTCCGGCCGCGATCGGCGCCCAGTTCGCCTGTCCCGACAAGAAGGTCTGGGCCGTCGTGGGCGACGGCGGCTTCCAGATGACGCTCTCGGAGCTGGCGACAGCCGCCATCCACGAGCTCGACCTCAACTGCCTGGTCATCAACAACAACTACCTGGGCATGGTGCGGCAGTGGCAGGAGCTGTTCTTCGAGAACCGCTTGTCGGGGGTGGACCTCGAGGGCAACCCGGATTTCGTAAAGCTCGCGAACTCCTACGGCGTGCGCGCCTGGCGCATCCGACGCCCGGCCGACGTAGACCGCGTACTCGCGGAGGCACAGGCTCATCGCGGTCCGACGCTCGTCGTGGCCGAGGTGGTGAAGGAGGACAACGTGTTCCCGATGATCCCCGCCGGTGCGCCGGTGTCCGGGATGATCATCGAGAAGCCGAAGGAGCGGCTCGAGAAGCCGACGGGGAGCACCTGAGATGGCTGCCGCGACCACGCCCGCGTTCACCGCACAGAAGGACATGAGTCAGACGCACACGATCGCCCTGTTCGTGTCGGACAAACCGGGAGTCCTGGTCCGCGTCGCGCTCGTCTTCTCGCGCCGCAGCTACAACATCGAGAGCCTCGTCGTCAGTCCCGCCAAGGATCCGGGCTACTCACGGATGACGATCACCTGCTCTGGGGACCCGGCCACACTCGGCCAGATCATCAAGCAGCTGGCGAAGCTGGTCGATGTGCTGCACGCAATCGACCACACCGGCGAGGCGATCTACGAGACCGAGATCGCGCTGATCAAGATCGAGACCGCCGGTAACGAGGAGCGCGCCGAGCTGATGCAGATCGCCGAGCACTTCGGCGCCCGTGTGGTCGACTACGGGAGCAACAGCACGATCCTGCGCGTCTACGGAAACAGTGAGAAGCTCGACGCACTGATCCGCCTGCTCAACGACATGACGATCACCGAGCTCGTCCGCTCGGGGAAGATGGTCATGGCCCGGGGTCGCGCCACCACCTAGGAGCCGGAACGCCGCGGCGCCTTTGCGGACGAAGCTGCGGCCAGCGGTCGCGGACGCGCCGCGAGCGCCAGGCCCCTGCGGTATCGTCGACTGGCGGAGAGCCCGTCGGGTGGGCGCCGCCCGAAGGTCGATGATTCAGCCCCGCTCCAATCGGCGCGGCTGTGGGCGGCTGGAATGCTGAATGACTTTGGGGAGAGTTCGTTTGCGAAGCATGGAGACCAGCCGACACGCGCCGCCCTCGATCGCGCCTTCGCGTTCCTGCGCGACGCGCTGATCCCGGCCCCGGCCTGACCCTGTCCACGATGCAGCGCGCCCGCGGCTTCCGTAGTGACAACAACGCCGGGCTCTGCCCGGAGGCCGAGGCGGCGCTCACGGCCGCGAACGACGCCGCACACCACGAGGGCTACGGCGACGACGCCTACACCGCTGAAGCGGTCGAGGCGTTTCGCGCGATGTTCGACGACGAGGTCGAGGCGTTCTTCGTTGCGACGGGCACGGCAGCAAACGTGCTAGCCATCGCGGCACTGACCGATCCGTGGCAGCAGGTCCTGTGCCATCGGCACAGCCACTATGCAGAGCACGAATCGACCGCACCGGAGCGCATCACCGGCTGTCGCACGCGCGTCGTCGGCGCTCCGGGCGCCGATCGCATCGAGCCCGGCGACCTGGCCGGCCTCTCGGCCTTCGAGCCGGGCGACGTCCACGAAGTACAGGCTGGAGTGCTGACGCTCACCAACGCCAGCGAGCTTGGCACCGTCTACCGCCCAGCAGAGCTGCGCAGCCTCTGCCAGCGCGCCCATGCGCTCGGCTATCGCGTGCACGTCGATGGCGCGCGCTTCGCAAATGCCGTGGCCGCGCTGGGCTGCGACCCCCGCGAGATCTCCACCCTTGCCGGCGTCGACGCGCTCTCGTTCGGCGGCACCAAGAACGGTCTCGCTTTCGGGGAGGCGGTGCTGTTGTTTCGCCAGGGCGATGGATCGCAGCAGCGGCGTGCCGTCCAGCGCTTTCCCTACCTGCGCAAGAGCGCCGGCCATCTGATCTCGAAGCACCGCTTCCTCGCGGCGCCGTTCACCGCCGCGCTGCGCGATGGCGCCTGGCTGCGCCACGCCGCACACGCCAATGCGATGGCAACGCGACTCGCCGACGGATTGCGAGCGCTCGACGTCGAGCCAGTGCATCCGGTCGAGACCAACGGCGTATTCGTCCGCCTGCCCTCCGCAGTCGATCGCGCACTGCGCGCCGCGGGTTACGGGTACTACCCGTTCGGCGATCCCGACGACGGAATTTTTCGGCTGCTCTGCAGCTTCGACACGCAGCTCGAAGAGGTCGACGATTTCCTCGCGATCGCACGGAGTGCCTGAACGGCACTCGAAGGAGATCCCCATGCAGGTGCTCGACGGCAGAGTGGCGGTCGTCACGGGAGCCGCCAGCGGAATCGGACTCGCAATTGCGGAACGCTTCGTCCACGAGGGCATGCGCGTCGTGATCGCAGACATCGAGGCCGAGCCGCTCGCCCGAGCGGCCGAGACGCTCCGCGCACGCGGCGGCGAGATCGTCGCACACCCCTGCGACGTGGCCGACGCGGCCTCCGTCGAAGCCCTCGCCGAGGCCTGCTACGCGGCATTTGGCGCCGTCCACGTGCTGTGCAACAACGCGGGTGTCCTCTCCGGGGGCATGGTCTGGGACACCCCGATCGAGGACTGGGACTGGGTGCTCGGCGTGAACCTCTACGGAGTCATCCACGGTCTGCGCAGCTTCGTACCGCGAATGCAGGCGCAGGACAGCGAAGGCCACATCATCAACGTCGCCTCGATGGCGGGCGTGACGACCACGCCCATGACAGCCGTCTACTCGGTCAGCAAGCACGCCGTCGTGGCGCTCTCCGAATGCCTGGTCAAGGAGCTTGGCATGACGCAGTCGAAGCTGAAGGCATCGGTGCTGTGCCCGGAGATGGTGGACACCGCCATCGGCGAAGCCGACCGCAATCGCCCCACGGCGCTACGCACCGAGAGCGATACCCCGACCAAGGACATGATCGTGAAGGCCACATCCGACGCAGCCAGACAGGGATTGCCGCCCTCCGAGATGGCCGACCGCGTCGTGCGCGCGATCCGCGAGGAGAGCTTCTACATCCTGTCCGAGGACGAAACCTGGCGCGGGATCTGCAACCGCCGCTGCGAGGACATCCTCGCAGGACGAGATCCCAGCCTGGCCCTGCCGGACGCTGGCTGACGAGCCGAGCGACCCGCTCTGGGGCCAGCGCTCGGGAAACGTCCGCTGTCCGGACGGAAACCTGATCGATCGGGTGCAGCAGCTCGACCGAGCCGCGCTCTCAAAGTGAGCCGAGCCACTCCGCGATCGCGCGGCCAATCTGCTCGCCCGAGTCCTCCTGGATGAAGTGACTCCCGGCGACGGTGATCTCGCGCTGGCTGGGCCACGCGCGACAGCGCTCGCGCAGCGCCCCGGTCAGGATCGCGCCCGGCTCGGCGTTGACGAACAGCTTCGGCAGGTCGCTCGTCGCAAGCCAGTCGGCATAGCCGGCCACGATCTCGACCACGTCGGACGGCTCGCCAGCGATCGGGATCTGACGCGGCCAGGTCAAGGTCGGACGACGCCCCTCCCCCGGCTCGCGGAACGGAGCGCGGTACGCGGCCATCTCGTCGTCGTCGAGCTCGCGCAGGATCGAGCTGGGCAGGACGGCCTCCACGAAGAGGTTCTTTTCGAGCACCATCTCTTCGCCTGACGGCGAGCGAAAGCCCTGGAAGATGCGACGCGCCGCCTGCGGCCAGTCGTCCCAGCTGTCGATCGGGCCCACGATGGCTTCCATGTACGCGATTCCGCGCACGGCGTCGCGGTGCCGGTTGGCCCAGTCGAAACCGAGCGCCGAGCCCCAGTCGTGGATCACGAAGGTCACGTTCGAGCGGACACCGAGCTGGTCGAGCAGCGCGTCGAGATACTCGCGGTGCTCCACGAAGCGATAGCTCTCGGGGCCGGATTTGGGCAGCTTCTGCGAGTCGCCCATGCCAATCAGGTCCGGGGCGATGCAGCGACCGATCCCTTCGAGCGCCGGGATCACGTTGCGCCACAGGTACGAGGAGGTCGGGTTGCCGTGCAGCAGCACGATCGGGTCGCCCTCGCCCACCTCTACGTACGCCATCTCGAGGCCATTTACCTCCGCATGCCGCTTGCCGTACATCGTCACTCTCCCACGAAGCTGGGCTTGCGCTTCTCGAGGAAGGCGTGGATGCCCTCCTGACCGTCGCGCGTTGCGGACATCTCGGAGATCTCATCGCCCTCGAGGTCGAGCTGTGCCGCGAGATCGCGCGCTGCGCTGGCGAGCAACGTGCGCTTCACGGCACCGAAGGCGCGCGTCGGCCCGGCCGCCAGCTGTGCGGCAAGCGCCATCGACTCTGCCTGCAGCGCGTCGGCCGCGACGACCCGATTGACCAACTGCCACTCGAGCGCCTCGTCGGCAGCGAGCACGCGGTTGGTGAAGATCAGCTCTTGCGTGCGACGCAAGCCAATCAACCGCGGCAGGTAGAAGGTCGAGCCGCCGTCCGCTGCGAGGCCCGCTCCCGTATAGGCCATCGTAAACTTCGCGCTGTCGGCAGCGAGCACCAGATCACAGCTGCAAGCGAGCGACATGCCCGCACCCGCTGCCGTTCCGTTGACGGCCGCGAGTACCGGCGCGTCGAGCGTCGCGAAGGCAACCTGCGCCGCATGTAGCTCGACCGTGATCGACTTGAGCAGCGCGCGCGGGTCGGACGTGTCGGCAAACGCGCCGAGGTCCCCGCCTGCGCAGAAGGCCCTGCCATTGCCAGTGACCACGACCGCGCGCACCGACTCGTCCGCGCAGCGCTCGGCCGCGGGCCGCCCCTCCCCGGGCACCCCCCCGGGAAATCTGTTGCTAGAGACCGGCCGGGGGCGCACCACCCCCG
>JAYZFK010000028.1:0-21680 GCA_036336835.1 Myxococcota bacterium
TTCCGGTCGGGGTGATGATCGCACCGGTGATCCCGGGCCTGAACGATCACGAGATCCCCGCCATCCTGGCCGCCGCACGCGAGGCGGGCGCCACCTCCGCGGGGCTGATCATGCTCCGGCTGCCCTACGGCCTGAAGGAGCTCTTCGGCGAGTGGCTCGAGCGCCATCGTCCGGAACGCAAGCAGCGGGTGCTGTCGCGCATCCGGGACGTGCGCAACGGAAAGCTCAACGACACCCGGTTCGGCTCGCGAATGCGCGGCGAGGGGCTGTACGCGCAGCAAATCCAGGATCTGTTCGAGATCCAGCGCCGTCGCGCCGGGCTCGGTCCGCCGCCGCGCAGCTTGTCGACCGAGCACTTCCGTCGGCCGGGCGACGCGCAGCTCGCCCTGTTCGACTAGGCGCCGGATCCGGGACTCTCCGCGTCGGGCGGCCAGCGGTATCCTGCGCGCCATGCACAGCGGCAGCCAGCTCGCGGAGACGCTCGACCGCATCGACGGACGTGGATACCGGGCCTACAGGGACATCGTCGGCGGCTACGCGCTCGGCGACGACGTCGCACTGCACATCGACCGCGTGCAGGGGGATCCCTTCGCGGCCCCGTCGAAGGTTCGGGTGCGTATCGCAATGTCGACTGCGCGGATTCCGAAAGCTCTGTTCGCATCGCGAGTGCGCGAGATTGCTCTGCGCGACGCGCTCGCGCGGGAGCTCGACGTGCGAGTCCGGCAGCATCCCGGAACGACTCCGGGAGGCGCGGGCAGCGGCAAGAGCGGCCTGGTCGCCGTCGATGCCGGTGGTCAGCAGGTGCTCGAACGCAGCGCCGTCGCGCTCACGACGCAGTGGGTCGAGGCGCGCGTCGAGTTGGGTCTGCCGGCAGCGGGCCGCCGCGTGCGCGGCCGCCAGGCGGAGACGCTACTGCTCGACACACTTCCGACACTCGCAGAGGACGCGCTGCGCTGGGATTCGACCGACCGCGAACGCGTGACGGCTCTGGTCGAGAGCGTCGAGCGCCAGGAGTCGATCCGCGATCAGCTCGACTCGCGTGGCCTCGTCGCATTCGTCGGCAACGGTGCGCGGCTGCCACGCGAGAGCGGCGCCAGCGATCGGCCGATGGCCGCCGCGGACTGCGTCCCGTTCCGCTCTCCGCCGTCGCTCGAGGTCGAGATCGATGGCCAGCTCGGGATGGGCATCCCCCAGGGCGTGACGTTGATCGTTGGCGGTGGCTATCACGGAAAGTCGACGCTGTTGCGCGCGCTCGAACGCGCGGTTCACCCGCACGTCCCGGGTGACGGCCGCGAGCTGGTCGTCTCGGCGCCCGGTCTCGTAAAGATCCGCGCAGAGGACGGCCGCTCGGTTGCGGGGGTCGATATCCACGCCTTCATTCGCGAGCTGCCGGGCGCGTCGGGCGACACACATCGCTTCTCGAGCGCAGACGCGAGCGGCAGCACCAGTCAGGCGGCCAACATCGTGGAAGCCATCGAGGCGGGAGCCACCGGAATCCTGCTCGACGAGGACACCTCAGCGACCAACTTCATGGTCCGCGATGCGCGGATGCAAGCGCTGGTGGCGCACGAGGCCGAGCCCATTACCCCCTTCGTCGACCGCGTGCGCGAGCTGTGGAAGCAGCTCGGCGTCTCGACCGTACTCGTCATGGGTGGCTGCGGCGACTACTTCGACGCAGCCGACACGGTGATCCGGCTGCGCGACTACGCGGTCGACGACGCGAGCGAGGCAGCGAGGAAGGTTGCCGCAGCCCATCCAACGGCTCGGGCTCGCGGCGCAGTCGGGCCGCTCGCACGGCCCCGCCCGCGCACCCCGCTCGCCCGCAGCTTCGACGCGTCGCGCGGGCGGCACGCGGTCAAGATCGCCGCGAAGGCCCGAGATGCGCTCGAATACGGCGCTCTGCGGGTCGATCTGCGCGGCCTCGAGCAGCTGGTCGAGATCAGCCAGACGCGCGCGGTCGGTCACGCGATCCATTGGCTCGCACGAGAGCTGGCGCGCGAATCGCGGCCGCTGCCCGAGCTACTCGACGCACTCGTGGCCTTCCTCGACCGCGAGGGGCTCGACCCGCTGGATCCGACCCACCGACCCGAGCAGCACCCGGGAAACCTCGCGCGTCCGCGACGCTACGAGGTCGCAGCAGCGATCAACCGGATGCGCAGCTTGCGCGTGGCGAGGTAGCGCGCGCTACCCGGCTACCACGAGGCGATCTCGGCAGCGCGTTCGCGATGCACAGAAGGCGTCCCGAGGAACGCCCGGTCGAACATCGCGCGCTTGAACCAGATCTGGACCTCGCACTCCCAGGTGAAGCCGTAGCCGCCGTGGACCTCGACGGTGTCGCGGGCCGCGTGCATGAAGCGATCGGTCAGGTGCGCTTTCGCGAGCGCGGCTGTCCGTGGAGCCTCATCGGGCAGGTGATCGTAGGCGTGCGCTGCGTACCAGTAGAGCGCTCTCGCGGGCTCGACGTCGACGGCCAGGTTGGCGAGCTGGTGCTTGAGCGCCTGGAAGTGGCCGATCGTCACCCCGAACTGCTCGCGGCTCTGGGCGTACGCGACCGCCATCTCGACACAGCGCGAGGCACCACCGAAGGCATCGGCGGCAAGCAGGATCAGCGCGAGATCGCGCACGCGCGCCGACGCGTCCGCTCCCCCCGCGAGCTCCTCGGCCGCCGCCGACTCGAATGTCAGCTCGGCCAGCCGACGGGTCCGGTCCGCTCCCTCGTACGGCTCGGCCGCGACGGCGCCGCGCCCTTCCACCACCGCGAGTCCACCCCCCTCGGTCCCGACGACGATCAGGTCCGCCACTTCGCCATAGGGAACGTGCCGCTTGCACCCGGAGAGGCTGCTCCCTCCCGGGAACGTCCAGTCCCCGGGTTGCCAGCCCGACTCCTCGGCGAGAGCCACCGTTCCGAGCAACTCGCCCGCGGCGAGCGCCGGGAGCCAACGCTCGCGCTGAGCCTCGCTGCCGGCCAAACCGATCGCTGCCGCGGCGAGCGAATGGCCGAGGAACGGCCCCGGCGCCGCGGCGTACCCCAGCACCTCGGCTGCAACCGCAAGATCGAACGCCTCCAACCCGACGCCGCCGTACTGCTCTTCGACCTGGATACCACCGAGTCCGATCTCGACCATGCCCTTCCACAGCGATGGATCGAAGGGCTCGTCGCCGTCACAGATCTCGCGTAGACGCGTGACTGGACACTCCGCTTCGAGGAAACTGCGAATCGTCTGCTGCAGCAGCTCCTGCTCGTCCGAGAGCTCGAACTTCACTTCGATGTACTCCTGTCCGCCGCGGCGTCGCGCGGCAGTCCTAGCCCGCGCTCCGCAATCACGTTGCGCTGGATGTTGGCCGTCCCGCCGGCGATGGCCACACCCAGCGAGTACATGAACTGCCCGACCCACGCTCCGTGGTTGCTTGGCGCGTGCTGCGCGACGCGTCGGCCCGGCGCCTGCAACCCGTCGTCGCCGAGCAGCTCGATCGCCAGATTCGCGAACGAGTGCCCGATATTGGTCGAGTGCAGCTTGGTCATCATCTGGATGATGCCCGCCTGTTTGCCCTGGCTGTCGGCCGAGAGCTGGCGATAGCCAGAATACTCGTGGGCCAGCACATAGCCCTCGATCTCGGTCAACCGCTGGCGCACCGACGCGTCCCCCAGCCTCCCGCGCTCCCGGGCGAGATCGACGAGCGAGTCGAACTGGCCGCGCACCATCGCGGCGTTGCCGATCGAGTTGCGCTCGTGCTTGAGCGTCGTGCGCGAGACCTTCCAGCCCTCTCCGCGTTCGCCGACGATCCAGTTCTTCGGGGTCCGCGCATCGCTGAAGAACACCTCATTGAAGTCCGCCGATCCGGTCATCATCCTCAGCGGCCGGACATCGATGCCGGGCTGCTTCATGTCGATCAGCAAATAGGAGATCCCCGCGTGCTTGCCGGCATCGGGCTCGGTGCGCACGAGCGCGAACATGAAGTCGGCCGCGTGTGCCCCGCTCGTCCAGATCTTCTGGCCGTTGATCGCCCACTCGTCACCGACGAGCTCACCGCGCGTGCTGAGCGACGCCAGATCGCTCCCGGACCCGGGCTCGCTGTAGCCCTGACACCAGATCGTCTCGCCGAGAACTGTGCTCTCGACCCACTTCTCCTTCATCCACTCCTCGCCGCGCTCGAGCAGTGTCGGGACGAGCATCATCGTGCCGATGCCCGGCTGCTCCATCGGCGCCCAGGCCCGCCGGAATTCCTCGCGGATGATCTGCGCGGCCAGCGGATCGGCGGCCCGTTCGGCGCCGCCGTAGCGCTTCGGGATGGATCGGGCGAGATAGCCCGCCCCGATCGCGCGTCGGCGAAAGCCGACGGCTTGCGCGGCGAGGTCGCCACCCTCGGCCCCCTCCTCGGGCGGCCAGTTGGCAGCCAGGAAGGCCTTCACCTCGCCGCGGAGATCGTTGTATTCGGGCCCGTAACTCAGATCCATGTCAGCACTCTCTCCTCGTGTCGATGCTCGGGGCGAACTCAGCGCGCTTCACGGAAACGATCGCGGAGCAGCCTGCGATAGATCTTGCCATTCTCGAGGCGCGGCAGCTCGTTTTCGAAGACGAAGCGTCGCGGACACTTGAACCCCGCCAGCTCGCTCTCGCACAGTCGGGCGAGCTCGGAGAGCATGTCGTCGCCGGCGACATAGCCGTCGGCGAGCTCGATCACCGAAACGACCTGCTCGCCCCACTCGTCGTCGGGTGCACCGACCGTGGCGGCATCCGCGACGGCCGGGTGCGTGATGAGCACTGCGTCGATCTCCGCGGGGTAGACATTGACGCCGCCGGAGTTGATCACGTCGGCGCTGCGATCGCAGAGATAGAGATAGCCGTCGGCGTCGAGCATTCCGATGTCGCCGAGCGTGAAATAGCGCCCGGAATACGCGGCGCGGGTCATGGGCTCGTCGCGGTAGTACTCGAAGCGCCCGCCTTCGGGGGCGCGCAGGTAGACGATGCCCTCGCGTCCGGGTGAAAGCGACTTGCCCTCGAGGTCGCGTACCTCGACGTCACCGGCAGCGGGACGACCAACCGTTCCGGGACGCTCGGTCCACTCGTCGGCGGTCGCGAAGCAGCCCCAGCCCTCGGTCGCAGCGTAGTACTCGAACACGACCGGCCCGAGCCACTCGATGATGCGTCGTTTGACGCTCAGCGGGCACGGCGCCGCGCCGTGCAGCACGACGCGGAGCGAGCGCGTGTCCCAGCCTGCGCGGACGTCGGAGGGTAGCTCGAGCAGCCGGCGGAACATGACCGGCACCATGTGCGTATGTGTGACGCGGTAGGAGGCGATCAGGCGCAGCGCGTGCTCGGCGTCCCAACCATCCATCAATACGACCGGCACGCCGAGCCCGAGCGGGATTGCGAGCGAGAACACGAGGGGCGCTGCGTGGTGCAGCGGGCCGGTGCACAGGTGGACGTCCGTCGCGGGGTCGTAGCGTTGCGAGCGGATCGCCGCGGCAAGGCCTGGCTGGTGCAGCGCGCCGCCGGGCGGACGGTACACGCCCTTCGGACGCCCCGTCGTTCCCGACGTATACGGCATCTGCGAGCCGAGAACGGGATCTTCGATGTCGTGGGATTCCTCGGCCTCGAGCACCTCGTCCCACGGCTCGAAACCGGTCGCAGGATCCCCGATTCCGAGGCGAACCAAGACGCCGGGCAGTTCGCGCACGGCGTCGGCGGCCGCGCGCGCAAAGCGCCCATCCGCCAGCAGGGCCTTGGCACGGCAATCCTCGACGATGTGGCGAATCTCGCCCATGCGAAGACCGGTGTTGACCGGCGTCAGACGCATGCCCGACCGCAACGACGCCAGGAAGGCAACCACGAACTCGGGTCGATTGGCACACAAGAGCGCGACGCCGTCGCCCTCGGAGAGTCCGCGGCGACGGAGCGCTCGGACCAGCTGATTCACCCGGGCATTCAGGACCGCGAAGCTGCGGTCACCGTGCGGGGAGGCGATGGCCAGGCGGTCGGGGGTCGCACGGGCGGTCAGGGCGACGGCCATGCCGCGGAGCACCGCCTGCTCGGCGGTCAGCGTCGAGCCCCGCCCCAAGGGCGACTCGCTGGTCGCGCTGTCACTCGGTGTCCCCACGCCTCCATTCTACCGCCGCCGCCCGGCCCCGGCGGATCCAATCCTCGACCCGGGTTCAGTCCGAGGCCGAACCGGCCGACAAATGCAGAGTCGTGCTCGATTCGGCGCACGGCTCTCGTGGCGCCAACGGAGGATCCTCGTGGCGGTCAACTGGCTCGGTCTCGCCCCGGAAGCGGTCGCACGCCAGCTACGCGATGCCGGCGTGCGGCGCGCGTGGATCGCCTGGGACGAGGAGGCGGGCGAGGTCCGCGCCTCCCACGCCACCCTCGAGCCGATCGCCGCCGCTCTCGGAGCCGGCGCGCTCGACTACCGCCGGCACGAGGCGCTGTTCCTCGCCCCGGCCCCGAACGGTGACGAGCTGTTCGGCGTGTTCATCCACTCGAGCCTGCGCGGCCAGGCCCAGGGCGGACTTCGCCACTGGCCCTACCCAACGCTCGAGGAGTTCCTGCGCGACGGGCTGCGCCTCTCGCTCGGCATGGCCCGCAAGTCCGCACTCGCCGGACTCTGGTGGGGAGGCGGCAAGGGGATCATTGCGCGCTCGCCGGGCGAGATCTGGCGCGACCGCGCGCATCGGCACGCCGTCTACCAGGACTTCGCGCGCTTCGTCACGAGCCTGCGCGGTTGCTACGTCACGGCCGAGGATGCGGGAACCGGGCCTCTGGACATGGCCGAGATTGCGACGCACACGCGCTTTGCGACCTGCGTGCCGCCCGAGATCGGCGGCTCCGGAAACCCGTCGGCCATGACGGCCCTCGGCGTGGTCGAAGCGATGGAGGCCGCGCTCGACCATTGCGGCATGGGATCGCTGGCCGACAAGAGCGTGGCGATGCAGGGCGCTGGACACGTCGGATCGTCGATGCTCGAGCAACTGTTCGACAAGGGCGTTGCTTCCGTCGTGGTGAGCGACCTGTCCGCCGACCGCTGCGAATCGCTGCGCAGCTTCTTCGAGAATCGACCGATCGAGGTACGAGTCGCGCTCCCCGGCGACGATTCGATCCTGGCCGAGCGGTGCGACGTCCTCGTCCCGAACGCGCTCGGGGGCATCCTGTCACCCAAGACCATCCCGCAGATCCAGGCGGCGATCGTCTGCGGCGCCGCCAACAACCAGCTCGAGAACGAGGTGCGAGACGCCGCCGCACTGCACGAGTGCGGCATCCTCTACGTGCCCGACTACCTCGCGAACCGGATGGGCATCGTGGCATGCTGCGACGAGCACGCTGGCAGCCTGCCGAGGGACCCCGCCATCCTCGCCCACCTCGACCGGACCAACGCGATCTCCATCTACCGGGCCACCCAGCGCGTCCTCGCCCGCGCCGCGCAGCGCGACGAATCCCCCGCGTACTCTGCCAACCACCTTGCCGACCGAGCCATCCCGGAGCCCCACCCCATCCACGGAAACCGAGCCCAACGCATCATCCAATCCCTCCTGGGGACCGAGAGCCGAACTGGGACGGGAATCGGCTGATCGTACTTTGATCCGCCGGGGAGTCGATGGCTCGACTCACGCCCGGTCGGCACCGGCGACGCCGTCGAAGGCGCGGTGCAGCAACTGGACCTGTTCTCTCTTGTGGATTCGCATCGAGCCCGTGGCGGGGCTGGCGGATTCTTCTCGGCCGACGTATTCGAGCTTGATGTCCGCTCGAACAGCGAGCTTGAGCCGGGGGGCAACGAAGCTCCAGGGACCCATGTTATGTGGTTCTTCCTGGACCCAGATGACCCGCTGCGCGTTGGCGTAGAGGCGGGTCGTCTCCTCTAATGCCTCGTCCGGCCACGGGTAGAGCTCTTCGACTCGACACACTGCAACACGGTGGGCCGCCTCGCCGAGCCGGCGCTCCCGCTCCGCGAGCAGGTCGTAGTAGACCTTGCCGCTGCAGAAGAGCACCCGCTCGACCTCCTTCGCGCGGCTCGCGGCCACCGGATCGCCGATCAGCGGCTGGAAGCCGCCGCGGGTGAGGGCTTCGAACGAAGAGGTCGCTGCCGGCGCGCGCAACAGACTCTTGGGCGTAAAGATCACGAGTGGAGCTCGGTAGCGGCGCTTGGTCTGGCGCCGCAGGACGTGGAAGTACTGCGCGGGCGTCGTGCAGTTCACGACCTGAATGCAGTCTTCGGCACAGATCTGCAGGAAGCGCTCGATCCGAGCGCTCGAGTGTTCGGGCCCCTGCCCTTCGTAGCCGTGCGGCAGCAGCATCACCAGACCACTCATCCGCTGCCACTTTGCGTGGGCGCTCGAGATGAACTGGTCGATCACCACCTGAGCACCGTTCGCGAAGTCTCCGAATTGCGCCTCCCACAGCACGAGCGTGTACGGATCTGCCAGGCTGTAGCCGTAATCGAAGCCGAGCACCGCCGCCTCGGAAAGATGGGAGTCGTAGACCTCGAAGCGCGCCTGGTAGTCAGCCAGGTTTGCGAGCCCGCAGTATTCCTCGTCGGTCTTCTGGTCGACGACCACAGCGTGGCGGTGAGAGAAGGTCCCGCGCGAGCTGTCCTGGCCGGACAGCCGCACCGGTGTCCCTTCGAGCACCAGCGACCCGAAGGCGAGCAGCTCGCCCATCGCCCAGTCCAGCGGCTGATCGGCCGACAGGGCCTTGCGCCGTTTCTCCAGCAGCGTGCGCAGCTTGGGATGCACCTCGAACCCGGCGGGCACGCTGCCCACGCCCTCGACGACCTGCTCCAACAGCTCGACGGACACGGCCGTATCGGGCTGCTCCGCAGGGCGGACCCGCTCGAAGCCCGTCCAGGGGCCGCGCGGGTCGTAGGGCTCGTCAGCGCCCGGCGGCCGCGTGTGGATGACCTGCAGCGCGTGCTGCAGCGCGTCGCCGAGACGCGTCTCGATCGTCTCCGCGACCTCTCCATCGAGCGCGCCGCGCTCGACCAGGTAGTCCGTATACAGCTTTCGCACCGAGGGGCGCTGCCGAATCTTCTTGTACAGGCTCGGCTGCGTGAAGCTCGGCTCGTCTCCCTCGTTGTGTCCGTGGCGTCGGTAACAGATCAGATCGATCACGACGTCGACGCCGAAGCGCCCGCGGTAGGCAAGCGCCTGCTTCACGCAGTAGACGACTGCGTCGGGGTCGTCGCCATTGACGTGAAAGATCGGTACCTGGATCATCTTCGCGACGTCGCTGCAGTAGAGCGTCGAGCGCGCCTCCGCTGGAGTGGTGGTGAACCCGATCTGGTTGTTCACGATCACGTGGATCGTGCCACCGGTCGAGTACCCCTCGAGACCGGAGAGGTTCAGCGTCTCCGCCACGATCCCCTGACCCGCAAACGCGGCATCGCCGTGGATGATGACCGGGATCGTCTTCTTGCCGAGCAGATCGCCACTGCGCACCTGCTTGGCGCGCGTGCGCCCCTCGACCACCGGACCGACGACCTCGAGATGCGACGGGTTGGAGGTGAGCGTGAGGTGGACGGTCTCCCCGCTGGCCGTGGTCCGATCGTTGCTGTAGCCCTTGTGGTACTTGACATCTCCCGAACCGAACGGCGAGTCGAGCAGCGGGCTGTCCGAGAACTCCGAGAAGATCGACTCATAGGATTTGCCGAGCACGTTGACCAGGACGTTCAGACGGCCGCGATGCGCCATGCCGAAGACGATCTCACCGATCCCGTGAGAAGGCGCGTCCTCGACGATCGTGTCGAGCAGCGGGATCAACGACTCCGCGCCCTCCAGCGAGAAGCGCTTCTGCCCCAGAAATTTCGTGTGGAGGAAACGCTCGAACAACTCGGCCGCAGACAGCTTCTCGAGGATCCGCCGCTGCTCTGCGGGCTCGAGGCGAGCCTGGTTCTGGGAAGCTTCCATCAACTCGCGCAGATACTGGCGCGGGCCCGGATCCTGGACGTGGGTGAACTCGACGCCGACCGAGCCGCAGTAGGTACGCTCGAGGACCTCGATGATCTCGCCGAGCGTCTGCACCGACGGCCCCGGGATCTCCCCGCCGACGCGATACGCGTGTCTCAGATCGTCGTGACCGAACCCATAGTGAGCCGGATCGACCTCGGGGAAATACGGGGGCTTGTCCTCGAGCGGATTCGTCTTTGCGACGCGGTGCCCGCGCGATCGGAAGGCGTGGATCAGACGTAGCACCCGCGCGTGCTTGCCGCCGAGATCGGTCGTCTCAGCAGGGGGGACCCGAGCCGGGCGATCGGCCGCCGGAAGCCTCGGGGTCTGTACAGCGGGCTCTGCCACCGGAGACGGCGCCAGCCCCTCGAAGATGCGCACCCATTCCGGATGAACCGAGCCCGGGTCGACCCGGTAGCTCTCGCGGATCTCTTCGACAAACGCCGCGTTGACACCGAAATCACCGCCCGAGCCCTCGACCGGCTCGGCAACCGCCGGGGTGCTCGGGTTCTTCCCGTCGGGATCCATCCGGGTCACTCCTGCTCCCGCTCCACACCCATCCGCGGCGGCGGGACGATACCCCCGTCATCGGTCCCCCCGCATCCCCACTCAAGGCCGCACACGCCTGCTAGGTTGCTGCTCAGTTGAAACCCGGAGCCCGTCTCTCACGCGCCTTCTTCTGCCGGCGCGCGACCGAGGTCGCTCGCGACCTGATCGGAGCGTTCCTCTACCGCCGGCTGAGCGACGGCCGTCGCGTCGGAGGACGGCTGGTCGAGGTAGAAGCCTACCTGGGCGATGGGAGCGATCCGTCCGCGCACTCCTACCGAGGCGCGACCGCGCGCAACCGGACCATGTTCGGCCCTCCTGGGCGCCTCTACGCCTACCGCAGCTACGGCATGCACACCTGTGTCAACGTCGTCTGCGAGCCCGCGGGCGTGGGCGCCGCAGTGCTGCTCCGGGCGCTCGAGCCGACCGGCGACCTGGCTGCGATGCGCGAGCTGCGCGGGCTCGGGCTCGACGCGCCGGCGCGCTCGCTCGCACGCGGCCCGGGGCGGCTGGGCCAGGCGATGGGCTTCACGCTGGAGCACGACGGCACCAGCCTGCTCCGCGGGACGGTCTCGCTGCACGCGGCGGCCGCCGACCGGGCACGGCCGCGGGTCCTGTGCGGCCCTCGAGTCGGGATCACCCGGGCCGCCGACCTGCCCTATCGCTTCTACGAAGCGGGCAGCAGCTGGGTGAGTCCGTTTCGGCCCGGCAAGCCGCGCAAGCGCCGCTGAGCGAAGGGATCAACTCGGCCCGGGCGCGAGGATCGCGAGCACCACGAGTCGCTGTCCGCTGTCGTTGCGGATGCCGTGCGGTACTCCCTCGGGAGCGATCAGCATCACGCCCGCCTCCATCGGGATCTCGCGGCCCTCGAGCAGGAACACACCCGAGCCTTGGAGCACCTGATAGACCTTGTCCATCCCCCCGTGGGCGTGGAGCTTGTGCTCCTGCCCGGCCTCGAAGCTGTTCAGCCCGACGAGAATGCGTTCCGAGTCGAAGAGCGTGGCCTTGCCCATCTTTTCGGAGTTGAACACGGCGTGCTGCTCGGGTCGGATCGCGGCGGGGTGCTCCATTGGGGCTCTCTCCTTCATCGCGGCGGGGACGGCGCGGCCCAGTCCGCGCCGACGAACTCGAAGACGGCATCGACGACCGCGGCCGGGCGCTCCATCACGACGAGGTGGCCGCCCTCGATCTCCGTGAGCTCACCCTGGGCCAGCACGGCGACGATCTCGCGGTAGGTCTCGAGCGAGAAGTTGCCCTCGGTCGCGCGGACGATGCGGATCGGGAGGTTCGCCTTCTCAGCCCGCTCATGGGGGTCGAACAGCCGGCCCCCATTGAAGATCGCCGCTTCGACGCGGCCCGGGCACTTGAGCTCGACGCCCTGCGCGGCGTCGGCCAGCGCTTCGTCTAGGTAGATTCCGAGAGCGCGCGCGGGCCAGCTCTCGAACAGCGGCTTCTCGGCGAAGAATGCCCGGGCTTCGGCACGGCTCTCCCACTGGTGACGGCGCTTGCGCGCTCGCTCTGCCATCGGGTTCCCACCGGCCATCGCGTGAGGCACAGTAGACCCCGGAGCCGGCAGGAGAACCGGATCGATCAGGAGCGCGCGACGGTAGAGGCCGTCGCGTTCGGCGGCCGCGGCCATCGTCAGCGTCCCACCGAACGAGTGCCCGACCCCGAGCTCGATCGCTTGCGCGTCCGCCCGTTCGATCACCCAATCGGCGACGCACACGAGGTCGCGGGCCATCGTGGTCCAGCGGTAGGCCTCGTCCCCGAGCGGCTTGCTCGAATCGCCGTGACCGCGCGCATCCACTGCAAAGACCCGGAAGCGCTCGGCGAGGCGCTCCGCAATGGGTGCCCAGAGCGCAGCACAGAAGCCGTTGGCGTGATGCAGCAGCGCGGGCGGGCCCGAGCCGGGCCACTCGATCAGGGCCAGCTCGATGCCCGGCTCACAGCCCGGAACACGGTGTCGCAGGACGTCGGAGAGCACGGGGCGGCATGCGTAGCGATTCTCGACGCATCCCGCGACTCGGCCCCGCGCGACCGGCAGCGGCCTCGAACTCGCGCCCCTCGACCGACGACGTCCCCAGGCCTACCGAACGCCACGTCGAGCCGTCCGAGCACCCACCGACGCGAGAGGAACGGGTCGCGAACGGGAGGCCGCTCTCTCCCGCCACAGCGCGGCGTTTCATGAAACTTGCAGGCCGGCTCACTATCGTCTTCCGATGCCTCTCCACAGGCGGGTCGACGCCGATCTGCGCATGCAGCTCGAGCAGAATCTCGCGCGCTTCGAGGCGCGCTTCGAGGCGCGTCCCGAGCTGCGGCGAGCGGGCGTGTGCATCGTGATCACGGACGACGAGCACGGGAGCCCGTGCCTGTTGATCACACGCCGGCCCACGACGTTGCGGCGCCATCCGGGCCAGTGGGCGCTCCCCGGCGGCCGGCTCGACCCGGGCGAGAGCGCACTCGAGGGCGGCCTGCGCGAGCTCGACGAAGAGCTCGGCCTCGCGCTCGCGCCCGAGAGCCTGCTCGGGGAACTCGATGTGTACGAGACGCGATCGGGCTTCGCGATCCAGCCGCTGGTGCTGTGGGGCGGGCCAGGCTGCGAGGTAGTCCCCGATCCGCACGAGGTGGCCTCGTGGCACCACGTCCCCTTCAGTGAGCTGGAGAAGCCCGAGGTGCCGCAGCTGCATCGGATCCCCGAGAGCGACAGGCCGTTGATCGTGCTGCCCATCATCGGCGCCCACATCAACGCGCCGACGGCAGCGATCCTGTATCAGTTCGTCGAGGTCGCGATCCGCGGCAAGGACACTCGCGTCGCGCACTACGACCAGCCCGTGTTCGCGTGGAAGTGAGGCGGACGTGCCCGAGCTTCCGGACCTGACCGTGTACGTCGAAGCACTCGAGCGCCACGTCGGCGGCGCTGTGCTCGAGCGGATTCGGATCGCGAGCCCCTCGCTGCTCCGCTCGGTCGACCCGCCCGTCGCCGCCGCCGAAGGTCGGCGCGTCACCAAGATTCGCCGGGTTGCCAAGCGGATCGCGATCGAGCTCGACGGCGAGCTCTACCTGGTCTTCCACCTGATGATCGCGGGCCGCTTCCGCTGGAAGAAGAAGGGAACGCGGGTGGCGCGCAAGGGCGGTCACGCGGCATTCGACTTCGGGCCCTCGGCCGCCGGCGTCGGCGGCGGCAGCCTGATGCTGACCGAAGCGAGCACGAAGAAGCGCGCCTCTCTGTACCTCGTCCGAGGCGCCGAGGGGCTGCGGGAGCACGATCCCGGCGGCCGCGAGGTGTTCAGCTGCGACCTCGCCGAATTCCGAGCCGGCCTCGCCACCGGCAACCACACGCTGAAGCGTGCGCTCGCGGATCCGCACCTGTTCGCCGGAATCGGCAACGCCTACTCCGACGAGATCCTGCACCGCGCCCGGCTCTCTCCGGTGAAGCTCACACACGCGCTCGCCGACGACGAGAGCAAGCGCCTGTTCCATGCAACGCGCGATGTACTCCGCGACTGGGTCGAGCGCCTGCGCGCGGAGAACGGAGACGGCTTCCCCGACAAGGTCACCGCGTTCCGTCCCGAGATGGCCGCGCACGGACGCTTCGGCGAGCCGTGCCCGGACTGCCGCGCTCCGATCCAGCGCATCCGCTACGCCGACAACGAGACCAACTACTGTGCCCCGTGCCAGACGGGCGGCAAGCTGTTGGCCGACCGGGCGCTCTCACGATTGCTGAAGAAGGACTGGCCACGCAGCCTCGAGGAGATGGAGGAGCGCCGCACGGGAGGCGGAGCGGGCTGAGCGCGGACCCGCGCTCCTCGCCGAGCGGACCCAGCTAGTCGTCGGGGAATCCTCGCCGGATCGACTTGGCGGCTCGCGGATCACCGGGCGCGAACAGCCACCAGCTCACGCCGCTACTGCCGGGAACGATCTCGAAGTCGCGAGCGAACAGCGAGCGCACCTTGAGCTCTCCGCCCTCGCGGATCGCGATCGGGAGCGACAGCTCGCGACCCTCGGCGCGCGCGGTATCGATCGTCTCGCGCAGCCGCGCCATCTCGGTACGCTGATCGAGGTGCCGGAGTGGCAGCATCACCCGAAGCGTGCCGACACCGAACGCGACCACGAAGATCAGGGCCGCGAGGGCAGGCGCGGCTCGGGGTCGCAGGAAGCGCCCCGCGAGGCACAGCGCCACAGCCAGCAACCCGATCCAGAGCACAGCGACCCCGGGCGGCCCTCCAAACCACGAGCGCAGCGGTGTGGCGAGCGGCAGCAACGGCGTCCGGCTCTGGAACGGATTCGTCTGCAGCAGGTCGACGTCGATCAGAGCGAGCCCAGCGGCGAGCAGAGCGAACGCGCCGAGCACTGATGGGACCAGTCTGCGAGTCGCGATCCGATCGAGCCAGACACCAACGAAGATCGACAGCAGGGGGAGCGCCGGCGTCCAGTACCAGCGGTGGTGTTTCTCGACCACGACGAAGAAGGCGAACACGCTGGCGATGAAGAGCCCGAGCACGACCAGGCGGACCCGTCCGTGCTCTTCCCTCGCCCACAGCAGCGAGCCGAAGGCGAACGGGTAGAGCAGCGAGTACGGGAAGGCGCCATACAGTACCGAGAAGAAGTAGAAGCGAGCGTTCGCCGCCACGCCGTGCCGGGAAGCGCCCGCCTCGGGCTCGAATGCCTGCGTCAGCATCCGGTCCGCCACCGAGAGGAAGTCATCCCAATGGGCAACGAGTTGGCCCGCGTGCCACACGAAGCCGAGCGGCAGCAGGAGCGCGGCGCTGCGCAGCCAGGGACCGATCCGCGCGCGTGCCGCCGGCAACAGCGCAAACGCGGCGGTCTCGGCAACCAGCGGCAGCAGAGCGAGCGGCAGCTTCCAGTTCGCGAGCAACAGCCAGCACACGTGGTGCAGCACGAGCCCCCGCCCCGTCTCGACGTAGCGCACGAAGCACCAGGCCACGGCGGTGAAGAAGAATGCGGTCGCTGTCTCCAGCTCTCCGGTGCGCGCGCTGTGCCAGTAGACGAACTGGAACGTGGTCAGCTGGATGGCACTCACCAGGAATGCCGCGCGCCGGCTCGCGAGCCGACGTGCGAATGCATAGCTGAGCATCACGGAGGCGAGCCCGAACAGTGCTGACTGGATACGCATGGCGACCCGGCCATCGCCCAGCAGGGAGATCGCGAGCGCGCGTCCCCAGTACTGCAACGGCGCGTTCATGAAGGTGTCGTACAGCCGGTGCTCGCCGTGGAACTCGAGCCGCAAGAAGTCGCCCGTCTCGACCATCGTCGCGGCGACGGCGTGATAGAAGCCCTCGTCTCCGTTCACGACGCCGTAGCGTCCGAGCCCGTGAAACAGGATCAGATAGGCGAGCGGCACGAGCGCCAGCACCGCGGCGCGGCGGCGAAGGGCTAGCATGGCGTCCTGGCGCATGACCTCGAGGAACGTCCGGGTGCGAATCGCCGCTTTCCTAGCATACGCGTCGCGCTGGCGCCGGGCCTGTGCGCTCGCGCTCGCCCTGTTCACGAGCGCCTGTCAGCCAGCCCCGGAGTCGCGCCCAAACGTCCTGATCTACATCGTCGACACCCTGCGCAGCGACAGCCTCGGCAGCTATGGCAACGGCCGAGTCTCGACGCCCCAGATCGACGCGGTGGCCCGCGAGGGGGCCGTCTTCGAGCAGGCCAGCAGCCCTTCGTCGTGGACGCGCGCCTCGGTCGCCACCCTGCTGACCGGCGTCGACCCGCCGGCGCATGGGACCGTCGACCGGCTCGATGCGCTGCCGCACGACCTGCAGACGCTCGGCGAGCGTCTCCGCACGCACGGATACGCATCGGGTTTCGTCACCAGCAACCCGAACGTGGGATCGTTCTTCGGCTTCGGCCGGGGCTTCGATGACATCGTCGAGCTGTACGGGCGTCGCGAGCCGGGGGTCGTGAGCGTCGAGGAGCTCGTCGCCCGCTCGGCCGAGGTCAGTTCGAGCGCACTCGCCTGGCTCGATCGCGCCGCACGACCGTTCTTCCTGGTCGTGCTCTGCGTAGACCCCCACTCTCCGTACACGCCACCGGAAGAATTCGATCGTTTCGCCGGCGTCGCTACGGCACCGGACATCGACGGCAGCCAGGCATCGCTGCAGCGGCGCGATCTGACGGCTGCGCAGCGGGCGCGCATCCGCAGCCTGTATGACGGCGAGATCGCCTACACCGACGCGTCGTTCGGCGCCCTCGTCGAGGGTCTCCGCGAGCGCGGTGTGCTCGACGACACGCTGCTCGTCATCACGTCGGACCACGGGGAGGAGTTCTGGGAGCGCGGGATCCGAGGCCACGGCAGGTCGCTCGCAGAGGCCGCGATTCGCATCCCGCTCATCATCCGCTTCCCGCACTCCCCTCGTGTCGTCGCCGGCAGCCGCCGGATCGACCCGGCCGGCCTCGACGACCTCGTTCCCAGCGTGCTCGACCTGCTGGGACTGCCGCGCGACGAAACGCTGCCCGGGCGCGCGCTGTTCGGAGCGGCCGACCCTTCGCCCACGTTTGCCAGCCTGTCGCTCGAAGGCCGCGCGATTGCGGCAGCGCGCGAGCCGCGCTGGAAGCTGGTGTGGGATCTCACCGCCGACAGCCGCGCCCTGTACGACCTCGAGTCCGACCCTCTGGAGCAATCGCCCGTGGTAGTGGAGGCCTCGAGCCAGGCCATCGCTGCAGAGAACCGCTTGCGCCAGACGATCGCCCGCGGCCTGGCCGAGCGCCGCGCCCGGGGCGGCGCCGAGGTCGGCCCGCTGCCGGCCGACATCGAAGTCACGCTTCGCGCACTCGGCTACCTCGACGAGTGAGGCCGACTGCTACTCGATGTAGCCCAGCTCGCGGAGCCGCTCGGTCAGGGCGGGGTCGACCCCGACGCGCTCGATCTCGTCGACGCTCCGGTCCTCGGCCCCACTCCCGATCGCCAGCTCGAGCGCCCGGGACAGCTCTGCAACGCGATCCGGCTCCCGCGCCGCCAGGTTGCGCTGCTCGCGCGCGTCGCTGGACAGGTCGAACAGGCGCGGAGCGCCCACGCCGCGAATCAGCTTCCACGGGTACACCGCGAGGCTCTCGTGGCGTCCCATCTCGCTGACCGCGGGCCGGTGATCGCCGCGGCCCCCGGCCAGCAGCGGTACGAGGCTTTGCCCCGCGAAGCCAGCCGCGGCTCGCACACCCAGCGTTTCGAGCAGCGTCGGTGCGACGTCGAGCAGACGCACCTGTGACGATACGCGGTGTGGCGCGAGGCCCGGCTCGTGCCAGATCAACGGCACGCGCACGAGCTCGTCGTAGACCGAGTGCGAGTGGATCCACGAGCCGTGGTCGCGGAACTCCTCTCCGTGATCCGAGTACAGCACCAGCGCGGTCGTCTCGGCGAGACCGAGCCGCTCGAGCATGCCGCGCAGCTCACCGACCCAGTCGTCCGCGTAGCGGATCCCGCCGTCGTAGAGGGCGACCAGCCGGGCCCGATCCGCCGCCGTGAGAGGCGACGCCGCGCCGCGATCGGCGCCGTCGAGCCCGCGCTGCTGCCGCAGCAGGCTGCGGCTGCTGCCGCCCGTGACGGGTCCTTCGTAGGCGTCGCCATACATCGTGTCGAAGGGCGGGGGCGGATCGTACGGCAGATGGGTGTCGTAGGTATGGAGGAACAGGAAGAACGGCTCCCCGGCGCGCTCGCGCAGCCAGGCCTCCGCCTTGGGAAGCGAGACCGCCAGACCTCCCCGGTCCTCTTCGTAGCGCTCGAAGCCCCGCCCGAAGCCGAACTCCGCCGACACGTAGCCGCCACCGGTGAAGGCGGCCGTGCGCAGGCCGGCGGCGGCCAGCGCCTCGGCCAGCACGGGTGCATCGGCGGCCGTGCGAGAGACAAGACGCGACTGGAAGAGCGCCCGGTGCGACCACAGGGTCGTGGCCGATTGCGCGATCGCCCGCTCGAACACGACGCTCTCGGCGGCGAGCGCGTCGATCGACGGGCTCGTCTCGAACGGGTAGCCGTAGCTGCCGAGGTGATCGGCGCGCAGCGTATCGAGGCACAGCAGCACGGCGCTCGTCGGCCCCGAGGCAGGCGGCGTGCAGCCGAGCCACAGCGCCGCCACCAGCGCAACGCCCGAGCGGGCGAGGAACCGGAGCGTCAGTTCTGCTCGCCCATGTGCAGCAGCGGCAGCGGACTGCTCGACGCCCCGTCCATGAAGTAGATCTTTGCGGCCGGATCCTTGGACATGGCCTTCAACGCTTCGAGTGCCTGCAGCTGTACGTAGACCGGGTTGCTCGCGGTGGCCTTGTTGATCTCGCGGATCTCGAAGGCGCGGGCTTCGGCGAGGATCACCCGCTTCTTGGCTTCCTGCTCCGCCGCCTCCCGCTCGGCCTCGGCGAGCGCGACCTTCTGCATCTGCTCGGTGCGGAAGCGCTCGAGCTCGGCCTTCTGCCGCTCGACCGCCTGCTCGCGCTCCTTCTTCATCTCGATCGCCTTCGACAACACGGTGGGAAGGCTGATGTCGCGCACCAGCACGTCCTGGATCTCGAAGCCCTTCTGATTCAGGCGCAGCTGCAGCTGACTGAGCAGCCCGCTCTCGAGTCCCGCGCGCGTATCCTCGTTGAAGAAGTCCTCGGCATTCTTAATCGTCGAGCCCTGCTCGCGCACCAGCGAGCGCAGCGTCGGAACCAAATGGACGTCGCGCATCTGCTCAGCGCGACCCGTGTTGCGCAAGATCTGGGGCGTCATCGAACCGACCAGCCGGTACTGTACGCTCACGTCGACCTTGGTCTGCAGCTGATCGCGCGTGGGAACGAGCGCTGACTCCTTGAGCGTCTTCTGGCGGACGTCGAACGTCTCCCACGACAGCAGCGGATTCACGATGTGGAAGCCTTCCGGATAGTGCTCGCTCTGCACGTCGCCGAACAGGACCGCCACGCCGACGTGGCCCGGCGGAATGATGCGGACGAAGCGCCCGCCGAAGATGATCAGGATCAAGAGGATCGCCAGGCCAGTGGCCAGTCGCGGATTCATCGGGGTCCCTCCGCTGCACCCTGGGGTGGGTACAGGCTGAGCGCGGGAGAGTGCGTGAGAAGCCCGGCCCTCGCCACTCTCGACCGAGCGCGCGACGGCTAGGCGATCGCCTTCGCCGCGCGCAGCGTCGCCAGCTCGTCGGGCGAGAAGCCCCAGTCGGCCAGCGCCTCGTCCGTGTGCTGCCCGGGGTGGGCGGCAGGCCCCGGCAGCTCGGGAGCCGTCCGGCTGAAGCGTGGTGCCGGCGCCGGCTGCACGAAGCCGCCGATCTCGACGAAGCTCTTGCGATGCAGGTTGTGCGGATGCCCGGGGGCCTCGCGGATCGAGAGCACCGGTGCAAAGCACACGTCCGAGCCCTCCATGATCTCGCACCACTCGTCGCGCGTCTTGGTCTTGAAGATCGCTGCGAGGCGCTGCTTCATCGCGGGCCACTCGTCCCGCTCCATCTGGCCCGGGAGGTCCTCACCGGCGAGCCCGGTCTTCTCGAGCAGCTCGGCGTAGAACTGCGACTCGATCGATCCGACCGAGACGTAGCGACCGTCCGAGGTCTCGTAGGTGTCGTAGAAGTGAGCACCGCTGTCGAGCATGTTCGCGCCGCGCTCGTCGCGCCACACACCCATCTCGATCATGCCGCGGAAGAACGCCATCAGAGTCGCCGCGCCGTCGACCATCGCGGCATCGACGACCTGCCCCTCCCCGGAACCGCGCGCCTCGAGCAGCCCGCATACCACGCCGTAGGCGAGAAACATCCCGCCGCCTCCGAAATCGCCGACCAGGTTGAGCGGCGGCACCGGCTTGCCGCCCCGTGGACCGATCGGGTCGAGCGCGCCGGCCAGCGCGATGTAGTTGATGTCGTGGCCGGCCGAGTGGGCGATCGGACCCTCCTGTCCCCAGCCGGTCATGCGCCCGTACACCAGGCGCGGATTGCGCGCGAGGCAGACGTCCGGCCCCGCACCCAGCCGTTCCATCACGCCGGGTCGGAAGCCTTCGATCAGCGCATCCGCACCCTCGACGAGGCGCAGCAGGCTGCCGAGCCCATCCGGGTGCTTCAGATCGAGCGCGACGCTTCGTCGGCCGCGAGCCAGCGGATCGGGCGGCGGCTTCGCGGGATCGCCGCCGCCTGCGGATTGGGCGCGATCGATGCGCAGCACCTCGGCTCCCATGTCCGACAGCATCATCGCCGCAAACGGGCCGGGGCCGATGCCCGCAACCTCGAGAATCTTCACACCGTGTAGGGGTCCCATCTACTCGTCTGTCCTCTGGCCGACTCACCCCGTTCGTTGCCCGGGATCCGAAGCTCGCGGATCATACCCCAGTCCCCAAACCCGGAATCGGAGAGGAGAGCGCGCTGATCGCGATACTCGGAGCCGGTGCCGTCGGACTCGGTCTCGGGAGCTGCCTGCTCGCCGAGGGCTTCCCGGTGCGCTTCGCGGCGCGGACCGCGGCAGGTGCCGCCGCGTTGCGCGAGCACGGCGTGGAGCGAACCGGGCTGTTCGGTGAGACCCGGGCGGCACCGAGCGAGCTGCAAGCGGGTGTCGGCGCCGCGTCCCTGCGCAACTGCGAGCTCGACTGGATCCTGGTCTGCACCAAGACACCGGCCGCAGAGGCGGTGGCGGCCGCCCTGTGCGAAGTCTGGGACGAGATCGGCGGCGAGCGCCGGATCGTGGTGTGTCACAACGGCTGGGGCAGCGCCGATCGTTTCGCCGCGTGCTTGCCGCGGCAGCGCATCTACAGCGCGCGGGTGATCACCGGCTTCCAGCGCCGCCTGCCACACGCGGTCGAAGTCACCGCACACGCAGAGCCGATCCGGATCGGCAGCCTGTACGGCGCCGACTTGTCGCCTCTCGAAGCGCTGTGCAGCGCGATCGCCCGCGGCGGTGTGCCGTGTGAAGTCTCGGACGACATCGAGAGCGAGCTGTGGTCGAAGATGCTCTACAACTGCGGGTTGAATCCGCTGGGCGCGCTGATCGGTGTCGCCTACGGTGAGCTGGGCCGCCACGCCGAGACGCGCTCGATCCTCGAGGCCGTGATCACCGAGATCTTCGCGCTGCTCGCCGCCACGGGACGACAGACTCGCTGGCGCGACGCAGCGGAGTACCTGCGAGTGTTCTGGGACGAGCTGCTGCCGCCGACCGCAGCGCACGAATCGTCGATGCTGCAGGACCTGCGCGCAGGCCGGCGGACCGAGGTCGACGCGCTGAACGGCGCCGT
>JAYZFK010000029.1:0-33095 GCA_036336835.1 Myxococcota bacterium
CCGATCGTCATCAGGTCGGTCGAATCCATCTCGATGCCGCCGAGTGCGCCGAGCCGCCCGCGCAGCGCCTGGTGCGAGCGGCCGTCGACCAGCAGACACTCGACGCCCTCGGCGTCCTTCTCGATCCGGATCGCGCGGTCGCGCAGGTTCGGCTCGATGTAGTCGATCCAGGTGTTGCGCGGCTCGAGCAGGTGGCCGTCGGCGTCGACGGTAATGATCGGGTTCGGCGTGGCATCGGTCGGCATGATGTTTCCTCGCTACGGGGGGCCCGCAGTGGGCGAGCTCAGCTGCCGCATCCTATCAGTGCGCGCCGCGGGCCGGAGCGTGGATCATGGGAGGCGGAAGCCAGACGGTTGGAGGCCGTAGCGCGCGAGCGCGCGGATCTCCTCGGCATCCGTCTCGAGCACGAAGCCCGCGGCAACGGCGGAGCGGAGCGCTCCCTCGAAGCGCTCCAGGTGCTCGCTCACCCCGCCGGGGTAGAGCCGCGAAAGCGTGTCCTGGTCGAGCGGACGCGTGCTCCCGAACAGGAACAGGAAGCCGTCGCCCCGCTGGCCCAGCCCGGAGAGCACCGCGCTCGGTGCATCGACCCAGGGCGTGCGGATGCCGCCGCACGCGATGCCGAGCTCGTCGGTTGCAAGCTCGACTGGCTCGCTGTCGCGAGTCTCCAGTCGTCTGGCCTCGGGCGGCGGCCCCGCGCCGCGCGCCCAGCGCTCGAGATGGGCCAGCGCAGCCTGAGCGACGTAGTGCTGCTGGGGACCGGCGTTGATCGCCGGGTCCGCCTGCATGCCCATCGGGCGCGTCGTCGGAGCGAGCTCTCGTGCCAGCTGCTCGATCGGCGACCGGCCGTCGTCGCGGTGGGTTGCGATCAGTCCGTAGGTATCGAAGTGGGAGGCGCCGGCGATCTCCCAGAGCCGGAACTGCTCGCTGTCGGGCTGGCGGCTGGCGACGGAGCCGAGGACGATGAGATCGGTCTCGCTCTGCAGGGTCAGCACCGGAACCCGCGCGTCCTCGCGGATGCGTTCTCCGCGGAGCATGCGCCGACTCAGCTTCGAGACCTCTCCGCCGGGCGCAGGACGCAGGTAACGGCCGTCGATGCCCGCCGCACCCCCAGGGCGGCCATGGATCAGGAAGCCGTCGTAGCAGGGTTCGAGCGGATCGATCGCATTGACGTAGGTCACGAGGAATCCGGCAGACTGCGACTCGCCGATCGCGATGCGGCAGGTCGTAGTGAGGTCTGCCAGGGGGCCGGGGCCCGGGGTGGCCAGTGCGCGGCCGATCGAGCCGAACACGTCGAACGCGAAGGCGTCGCCCGGGTGTCGTAGCGCGCCGTACCGCTCGGGGTCTGCCTTCTTCAGCGGCCGGCCGGGCACCAGCCCGCCCCCGTCGATGCCCGCCTTCTGGACGGAGACGCCCACCCATGCTGCGCCCTCGCGCATCAGGTGGCGGTGCAGAAACAGCCAGTCCGGGGCGGCGTCGACGCCGCCGGAGACGTTCAGCCACTCGACCACGAGTGTGCCGTTGAAGCGTGCCGGGTCAGCTGGCCGCACGGCCACCAGCCGGGTCGTGAACGGGGCCTCGCCGTCGGCTCGGGCAGTCCAGCAGCCGTCCGCCTCGCGCTCGCCCAGCTGCGCGTAGCTGCGCGCGGTGCCCGCTGCGAACCACTCCTCGCTTCGATAGCCGAAGGATGCGAGGTCGGAGTTGCCCGCCGCGAGAAAGGGCTGGCCCGCGACGGGGCCGGTGAAGGTCGTGTCGGTCACGCTGTCGGCTCGTTGGATCGGTCGAGTTCGGGATCCCCTGCAGGGTATGCTGCGCAGGCTGCGGGGGTCCAGATCGATGATTCCGACGACGTTCGACCAGATCGATGCCGCCTGGCTGACCGAAGCGCTCGGCCAGCGCCACCCGGGCGCGCGTGTCCGCGGCGTCGAGGTGCTCGAGCGACGCGAGGTGACCAACTCGCACGCCCGCCTGCGCGTGAGCTACGACGCCCCTGCGGGCGCCCCGGAGACGCTCTTCTGCAAGCTGCTGCCGAGCGAGTCGGGACGCCGGGAGGCGATTGCCGCGACGGGGATGGGGCTGCGCGAGGCGCGCTTCTACGACGGGCTCGCGGGGGATCTCGGCATGCGGGTGCCGGCGGTGCACGGGGTCCGTTTCGACGAAGCCGACGGGGCCTTCGTGCTGCTGCTGGAGGATCTCGTCGAGAGCGGGTGCAGCGTGTCGGACGGCACGCAGGGCGTGGCGGTGGATCCTGCGGCGCGGGCTCTCCAGGATCTCGCCGAGCTGCACGTCCGCTTCGAGGATCGCTCGGAGCGCAAGCGATGGGCCGACTGGGTGGCCGAGCCGGAGCCGAGCAGTGACTACGGTGCGGTGCGACTGCGCTACGGACTCGACCACCATCGCGACCGTCTCGGCGACGCGTTCGTCGAGCTCGCGGAGCTCTACATCGACAACCGCGAGGCGCTCCACGCGCTGTGGCATCCCGGACCGCAGACGCTGATCCACGGCGACGTGCACATCGGCAACCTGTTCCAGGACGGCGATCGCACGGGCTTTCTCGACTGGGGCATCATCACGGTCAGCACGCCGCTGCGCGACCTGAGCTACTTCCTCACCATGGCGATGTCGATCGAGGACCGCCGCGCGAACGAGCGCGAGCTGATCGCCCACTACCTCGACGTTCGCAAGGCGCTGCGCGGCGAGTCGATCGGGTTCGACGAGGCGTGGAAGGCTCACCGGATCCACGCCGCCTACAACGTACCCGCGAGCTGTCAGGTGGTGACGTTCCCCGAGGACGCGACCGAGCAGAGGCGGGTGTTCGCCGACGCCTTCCTCGCGCGGGCGCAGGCCTCGCTCGAGGATCTCGAAGTCCGGCAGGCCCTGCGCAAGTTCGCCGATCTCTGAGCACGGGTCGCGCGCTGCTCGCGCGATCAGCCGGCCGCGCGCTCGTGCGCCGCAGCCCCCACTCTCTCGAGTACGCGGACGACCGCCGCGGCGACCCGGTCGGGGCGGTCTTCTTGCACGAAGTGGCCGGCGTCGTGGATTCGCTCGGTGTTCGCGGCGGGAAAGTGCTCGCGCCAGCGCGTGTCGAAGGCGGGCTTCGAGAACAGCGGATCCCGCTCCCCCCAGATCAGCTCGACCGGTCGGTCGCGCAGCGGGTCGAGCCGAGCTTCCACGGACCGGATCCACCTGCGCTCGCGGGTAATCGCTCGCGGGAGCTGCCAGGTGCCGACTCGGCTCTCTGCGTCGGGGAATGGCGCCGTGTAGGCGGCCAGCACGCGGGGGTCCGGCTCGGGATCGCCCGCGAGCGCGCCCTTTACCAGCGCGTCGGCAAACAGGTTGTGTCGCAGGATCAGGTAGCGACCGAGGGCCCCGCCGAGCAGCTTCGAGAACAGCCACATCGAAGGCGTGGTGCCCCAACACCAGGTGTTGCCGATCACGAAGCCGGCCACGCGCTCGGGCCGGGCCGCGGCGATCGCCATGCCGATCGGCCCGCCCCAGTCCTGTGCCACCAGGACGAACCGGTCGAGCGCGAGGGCATCGACCAGCTCACCGACTGCAGCGGCGTGCTCGGCCGGCGAGTATCCGTAGCCCTCGGGATGGCCGGAGAGGCCGAAGCCGGGGTAGTCGGGCGCGATGGCGCGGCAGCGGCCAGACAGCTCGCGGATCACGTTGCGGTAGGCGAACGACCAGGTCGGGTTGCCGTGCAGCATCAGCACCGCGGGCCCCTCGCCCTCGTCGAGATAGTGAAGCGGGGCACCGCCAGAGGTGAGCCAGTGCGACTCGAACGGATAGAGCTGCGGGTCGACCTCGAACCGGCGTTGCATCTGACCCCCCCGGCTGCGCTGTGCCACGATAGCCCGCATGAGAGCATTCGCGGGCCACGTCCGGCTCCTGCTGTCCGGCTTCGCGCTCATCTGGGTGGTGCACGCCCTCTCGTTCGTCGTGTTCGCCTACGAGCCCGCCGCCTTCTACTACCGGGCCTGGGAGTACTTCGACGCCTTCCCGTATCGCAGCCGCGCCTTCCCGCCGGTGTGGCAGCGTCACGAGAGCGGCGATCTCTCGAACCGGCACCTGCTGCTGTACCGCGAATCCTGGCCCACGCGCGTGACCGCGGATGAGGACGGGTTTCGCAGCGTTCCGTACGAGGCGGAGGCCTATCCGATCCTGGTCAACGGCGATTCCGCCGTCTGGGGCTCGGGCCTCTCGGATCGCGCGACACTGCCCTACGCACTCGCCGAGCAGCTCGCCGTTCCCGTCTTCAACGGCGCCCGCACGCCGCTCCGCAACGCGCTCCTGCACCCGCGAGTGTCCGGGGCACAGCTGGTGATCGACGGTCGCAGCGAGCGCTCGATCACCCGCAGGGTGTTCACGCCTCGGCATCGCGGCAAAGGATACGAGCCGCTGATCCGCGACGACCTGGGGCGCTGGTCGGCGGTGCTCGCGGTCGAGCCGATGCGCTACTCGCCCGTGGTCCGTCTGGCGAGCTGGGCCGGGCGGCTGAAGGCCGATCTGCAGGTCGCGCGCGGCGAGCAGGAGTTTGCCGGTGCGCTCGTCACGCGCCACCGGCGGCGGGAATCGGATCTGACTGCCGCGGTGAAGGCCATTGTCTCCCGGCGGCGCGCGCTTGCCGCCAGCGGACGCCGCTACGTGCTGGTACCGATTCCTTCCAAGCAGACGCTGCTGGGACAGGGCGATGCCTATACGCGCGGCTACCTGCGGCTGCTGTTTGCCGAACTCGCGAAGCACGACGTCGACTTCGTCGATCTGCTCACGCCTTTCGAGCGGCACCGGGGCGCCCCACTGTATCGGCGGTACGACAGCCACTGGACCCCGACAGGGTCGTTGCTGGCTGCCGCGGAGGTGGCGAGATACCTGGAGCGCCGCGGCCTGGTGCCGAAGGCCGGGAACTGATCCGAGCTCGGCGCCTCTGCGTGTATGATGCGTCTCTGGCGCTCGGACAGGGAGGACACAGCCGTGAGCGACTACGAATTCGTGACCTATGAGACGCTCGATGATGGGGCGATCGTTCGGATCATGCTCGACCGACCCCGGACGCGGAACGCGCAGAACCGCGGGATGCTGGTCGAGCTGCACGACGCCTTCATGCGCGCCGAAGCCGACGACGCCGTGAAGGTGGTGATCCTCGGCGGCACCGGCCCGATGTTCTCGTCGGGACACGACATGGGCAGCAAGCTGGCGACCGAGGAGCGCGCTCCCGGACCGAACCAGCATCCGAGCCGGACGATCAATGGCGCCACCAGGCTCGGCTCCGAGGAGCTGATGCTCCAGGAGTGGCACTACTTCTTCCAGAATACGCTCCGCTGGCGAAACCTGCGCAAGATCACGATTGCGCAGGTCCACGGTCCCGTCTTCGCCGCGGGACTCATGCTGATGTGGTCGTGCGATCTGATCGTGGCCGCCGAGGACGCCACGTTCGCCGACGTGGTCGGCACGCGGCTCGGCATGATGGGCGTCGAATACTTCGCGCATCCGTGGGAGTTCGGACCGCGCAAGACCAAGGAGCTGATGCTGACGGGTGACTCGATCGATGCAGACGAAGCGCACCGCCTCGGCATGGTCAGCAAGATCTTTCCCGTCGACGAGCTCGCCGAGCGGACGCTCGAGTTCGCGCGCCGGATCACGCGCGTTCCGACCATGGCGGCGCTGTTGATCAAGGAGGCGGTCAATCAGACCCAGGACAGCATGGGCTTCACCAACGCGTTGCAATCGTGCTTCACCCTGCACCAGCTCAACCACTCGCACTGGGCCACGATCTCGAACGGCGAGCGCTGGGTCGCCACGGCCGAGGACGGGATGATCGACTGGCGCAATGCGCCGCCCGTGGAAGTCGCGGCCAAGGACCGCGTCGGCGGTCAGGGCTGAGAGCTCCGCTGCGGCCGGCCGTTTCGGCTCGTCTCGCGCGCGCGGCCGAGCCTCCGGTCTGAAGCGGACTGCTGTCCCAGTCCCGCGCCGTCAGCGAACCAGCAGCCGGCGGCAGTGGACGCAGGAGATGATCGCGTCTTCCGGCTCGTCGCGGAGTCGGCGGTACTCGAGCACCGGAAGGTCGAGTCGACAGCCTTCGCACAGGCCCGCGCCCAGCGCGACCGCAGCGCGACCGACCAGCCGGGGGTCGCCGCGCAGCCGGTCGTAGATCGTCAGGATCGGCTCCGGCAGTCCGGTCCGGAGCTGGGCCGCTGTCCGTTCGAGTCCGACGATCTCGTCGTCGATCGTACTCTCGGTGGCTGCGATCGTGGCGGTCAGCTGCTCTGCCGCCGTCTCCATCTCGCTGTGGTGTGTCTGCTGCTGGCCGAGCGCCGAATCGGCGTGCTCGATCTGCTCGAGCAGCTCGAGCTCACGCTCCTCGGCTTCGTCCTGCTTCTGCTTCCAGGCCTCGAGCGCGTGGTGCAGCGCGTCGAGCTCCTTCGGGATCGTGACCGTCCCGGAGTAGAGGCTCGTCTCGACCTCCTTGACCTTTGCCGCGAGCGACGCGACCTCGCCGCCGAGCTCGCGCTCCGCGTGAGCCAGCTCGTCGCGTTGTGCCTGCCCAGCCCGTTGCGTGCCTTCGAGCGTGACGATCTCGGCCTGGCTCTGGGCGAGAGCCGCGCGTTCGGGCAGCCTGGCATGCTTCTCGCGCAAACGGTCGATTGCCAGGTCGGCCTCCTGGACTTCGAGCAGTGGACCGAGGGTGCTCACGAGGGCAGGGTATCACGCCGTCGTCTCCAGTTGCGCGCGGTTCGCCTGCTAGCCTCGCGCTGCATGACGACCTCGAACCTCGAAGTGCTCGCCTACGAAGAGAGCCCGCTCGGCATGATCTGCCTGCGGCGCCGCGAGCTGCTGTCGGTTCCCGGGACGATCGTGACCGAGATCACCCTCGATCACGAGCTCCTGATGAGCAGCTATCACACCGCCTCCGAGCGCGCTCTCTCGACCTGCGCGCTGGAACGACACGCGGGCGACGGACTCCGCGTGCTGATCGGCGGACTCGGTCTCGGCTACACGGCGAACGAGGTCTTGCGCTCGGCTCGGGTCGCGAGCGTCGACGTGGTCGAGCTGCTGCCGCAGGTGACCGCCTGGCTGCGAGACGGCCTGGTGCCACTGTCCGGCGAACTCAACGGCGACTCGCGCTTTCGGGTCCTGCGGGGGGACGTCTACGCGATGCTGGCAGCCCCGCCCGAGCGGCAGTTCGATCTGATCCTGGTCGACGTCGACCACTCGCCCGATGAGCAGCTCGGCGAGAGCAATGCCGGCTTCTACTCCGAGCCCGGTCTCCGGCTGGCCAGGCGCCACCTCGCCGCCGGGGGCGTGCTCGGTGTGTGGTCCTACGCCGAGAGCTCGCCCTTCGTCGCCGCGCTGAAGGCGGTGTTCGACCGCGTCGACGTCGAGTCGGTCACCTTCGAGAATCGCCTGACCGATGAAACCGAGAGCAACTGGCTGTTCCTCGCACTCGACCCGTAGACGGCAAGCGGCCGAGGCGGGCCTCCGGTTCGACGCGCGGGCACGCGTCGAGGATCCCGGAAGTATGCTTTCTCTCCGACGGGGACCCCGAGCGGGTAGAGTCGACGGATGCCGATCGATCCACGGGGCCATCTCCGCGATGCGCGGAGACTCGCAGCGGGCTTGCGGTGCAATCTCGGCTGTCGTTCCGTCGCGCTGGCTTCGCCCGTTGGGCTCGCGCGCTGATCCGTGGACCGCTTGCGCGACCGCGTCGCCATCGCCGGGATCGGCTATACGGAGCTCTCGAAGGACTCGGGTGTCAGCACGCTGACGCTGGCTGCGCGTGCGGTGCTCGCGGCGCTCGAGGACGCGGGCGTCGCGCCGGATCAGCTCGATGGCATTGCTACCTTCCGTGTCGGTGACTCGGTCAGCCCGAGCGTCCTCGCGCAGGCGCTCGGGGTTCGGGACCTGCGCTGGCACCTCGATCAGTTCGGGGGCGGGAGCGTGTCGCACGCGACCGTCGGCCAGGCGGCACTCGCCGTGCACGCGGGTCTCGCCGAGACCGTGGTCTGCTACCGGGCGCTCAACGCGCGCTCGGAGTTCCGCATGGGCGGCACGGGTCGGCCCCCGGTCGACGCGGTCGAGACCCAGTACCAGGCCCCGTACGGCTTCTTTACGCCGCCCCAGCAGTTTGCGATGGCCGCGCGCGCCCACATGCAGCGCTACGGCACGACGCACGATCAGCTCGGAGCGGTGGCAGTGAGCCAGCGCGCTTTCGCCGTCTCGAACCCGCGCGCGCGGTTGCGTCAGCCGATCACGCTCGACGACTACCGGGCGTCGCGTTGGGTGGTCGAGCCGTTCCGATTGTTCGACTGCTGCCTCGAGACCGACGGCGCCGTGGCGGTGCTCGTCACGACGGCCGAGCGCGCGCGCGATCTGCGCCGCCCGGCGGTGCTGATCTCCGGCGCGGCGTGGGGCTCGGGGCAGACGCTCTACTCGAATCGGCAACCCGATCCGACGCGCACTGCCGCGGCGGATCTCGCACCGCGGCTGTACGCGATGGCCGGGGTCGGCCCCGCGGACATCCAGCTGGCCGAGCTCTACGACTGCTTCACCTACAGCGTGCTGGTGCAGCTCGAGGACTACGGCTTTTGCGCCAAGGGCGAGGCCGGTGCCTTCGTGGAGAGCGGCGCGACGTGTCTCGGCGGGTCGCTGCCCGTGAACACGCACGGCGGCTTCCTGTCCGAGGGCTACGTGCACGGTCTCAACCACGTGACCGAGGCGGTCTCACAGCTGCGCGGCGATGCGGGCGCCCGCCAGGTCGCGGGCGCCGAGGTCGCGCTGAGCACCGCACAGCCCGGCTACGTCGCCGGCTGCAGCTCGGCGCTGGTGCTGCGGAAGGACGCATGAGCGAAGCCAACGCCGCGCCGCTGCCGGCTCCCGACCGCGACTCCGAGCCCTTCTGGCAGGCGCTCCGCGAGGGCGAGCTGCGGCTGCAGCGCTGCAGCGGTTGTGGCGCCCTGCGCTGGCCGCCGCGGGCGGTCTGCAATCGCTGTCACGGCTTCGATGCGCGCTGGGAGGCGCTCTCGGGGCGGGGCCGTGTCGTCAGCTGGGTGCGCACCCACCAGGTCTTTGCCCCGGCCTACCGCGACCAGGTGCCGTATCTCACGGTGCAGGTGGTGCTCGACGAGCAGGACGACATCCTGCTGATCGGCGGCTGGCGCGGCGCGGCCGAGCCGAGGGGCGGCGAGCCGGTTCGGGCGAACTTCGCGAATGCCGTCGAGGGATTCGTGCTGCTCGACTGGGAGCCCGATGCTCGTTAGGCTCGCGAAGAGAGGAACGGAGGCAGCGTGGAACAGAGTCTCGTCGACAAGCTGGGACTGCCGCCGATCGATCAGGTCGGCTACGTCGTGCGCGATCTCGATCGCGCGATCGAGACGTTCGGGGCGGTGTTCGGTCCGTTCCAGACGATGGTGTCGGAGCTGCAGGGCACGAACCATCGTGGCCAGAAGTCCGATGTGACCCTGAAGATGGGCTTCGGGTCCTCGGGCCCGCTCGAGATCGAGCTGATCGAGCCGGTGACGGGCGGCAGCCCGCACCGCGACGTGCTCGAGCAGCGCGGTGAAGGCGTGCACCACATTCGCTTCCAGATTCCCGATCTCGACCCGCCGCTCGCCGGCCTCGAGGAGCTGGGCTTCCGGGTCATCTGGTCCCACGAGATGCCCGAGCTCCCCGCCCGCTGGGCCTATCTCGAAGGCCCGAGCGACCAGGGCGGAGCCCTGATCGAGATCTACCAGCCCCCCAGCCCCTGAGCGGGGCGCGCAGGGCACCTCGCGCAGCTCGGGATGGTCAGGCGACCGGAGCGGGCTTCGGGTTGAGCGAGGCTGCGAGGGCGTCGTTGTAGACCCGGAGCGCCACGGCCGCCGCTCGCTCGTCGATCGGCGGGTGGCCGTGGTAGTTGCCGGGCGCGTTGTACAGCTCGACTGCGATGCCGGCCTCCATCAGGCGCAGGGCATACAGGATCCCCTCGTCGCGCAGCGGGTCGAGTCCGTTGGTCTGGACGAAGGCTGGGGGCAAGCCCGAGAGATCGGCGGCGCGAGCCGGCGCGGCGTAGGGCGAGGTCTGCGAGCGATCGTAGTCCTCGCCCAGATAGTGCAGCCACATGCCCTCCGCCTGCGCGCCGTTGAACCCGAGTCCATCGCGAGTCTGCCGGGTCGACGCGGTCTCGAGGCGATCGTCGATCACGGGAATCATCAGCGCCTGGAGCGCAATCCGCGGTCCGTTGCGATCGCGCGTCATCAGCGCGACTGCCGCGCTGAGCGCGCCGCCGGCGCTGCCCCCCGTTACGACGAGCCGGTCGAGATCGACGCCGAGCTCGTCGGCACTCGCGGAAACCCACAGCAGCGCGGCATAGCAATCCTCGGGTCCCGCCGGGAAGGGATGCTCCGGGGCCAGTCGATAGTCGACGCTGACGACGACGCACTGGTGCTGGAGCGACCATGCGGCGTCCATCCCGGAGAAGCTGTCGGCGTGCAATAGACAGAAGGCGCCGCCGTGGATGCTGAGCAGGACGGGGAGCGTGCCGCGGGCCGCCTTGGGCCGGTAGACCAGAACGCGGACGTCGGGAGCGCCGGCTGGGCCCGGTACGAAGCGTTGCTCGATCTCGAGCTGTGAACGCTGTGCCTCGCTCGCCTCGATCGGCACGAAATCCGCGGGTGCGTCGTGTCCGCCGCGCGGCGGAATCGGGAGTAGCTCGTCGGCTCGGGACACTGGAAACCTCCGGGCGCCGGTGCTCGGCTTCGATGGTCGGCCGAGGCTATCGAGTTCGTCGGTCGGCCGCCGGGGCTAGTCGAGTCCGGTGAACTCGAGCAGCCGAGCTTCCAGATAGGGATGGAACGGATTCCAGCGCTGGCGCAGCATCGCCCCCGAGGACACCTGGAGGACGTGGCTCTCGCCGCGCAGTGCGAGATGCCCGAGCTCGAGCCCCGGGCTCGGCTCGCCGCTGCCGTCGCCGTACAGCGGATCCGACGCCGGGAACGGCAGGGCCACGTGCGAGAGCGAGAAGACACGGCGCGGCCAGGCCAGGCCGAGGTCGGAGACCACGACCTCAGGGCTTCCCGCCGCGAGGTGGTGCAGCACGACGTCGCGCACGCGCGGGTTGCGGTTCGCCACGATGCTCAGCGCGAAGGTCAGCTTGCGCTGGCGCAGCAGCGTGGCGAGCTGCTCCGCAGGATCGAACGCCAGCAGGGGTGCGATTCCGCTCATCCGGTTGAGATCGAACAGCACCAGCTCGTGGCCGTTCGCAGGCAGTTTCTCCATCAGTCCCTCGATCACTGCCGGTGTCGAGACGGTCGAATCCACGGCGGACTGGAATGCCAGGGTCGGAGGAAAGTCGGCGAGTCGCTTCGTCGGCGCGAGTGCGTCGAAGCGCCGCGCGATCTGGCGCGTGATGAGGTGTGCCTGCTCGGCGGCGTTGGTCGCGAACGACTGGTACTGGAACGGGTTGTACTCGGGCAGGACGGATTGCCACGCGAGCTTCTCGAGGCCGAGCAGGCGGCCGAGTCGCTTCTGCCAGACGGCCAGCGCGGCGGCGGGCGAGATGCCGATCTCGGGCGACAGCAACACCAGCCGCTCGACTCGCGCCAGCGTGTCGTCGACCAGCCCTGCGAGCGCGTATTCGACGGCCAGCGCGCCGCCATTCGAGTAGCCGACCAGGATCAGTGGCCGGTTCCCGACCGCACCAGCCAGGTGCTGCGCCGCGACCCGGACGGCGGCGGCCATGTCCTGCCAGCGCACCTCGGTGAGGCCGGACGGGGTGGTGCCGTGGCCGGGCAGGCGCAGGCCGACCACCCAGGCTCCTGCGTCGTGGAGGCGCTCAGCGACGCTGCGCAGACTGTACGGCGAATCGGTCAGACCGTGCAGCAGCAGAACGCCCGCGCGCGGTGCGCGCGTGCGAAGCTCGAAGCTGCGGTTCCAGTTGCGCGGCCAGCGCGCGGGATCCGAAAGGCTGCCGCGGTGGAATCGGTTGGTCTCGTGGCTTGCGTCGGGGTCGATCCGGGTCAGGACCTCCGCTTCGAGCTGGGCGAACAGACGTTGCTCGAGTGCGAGGTACTGCTCGAAGCTGTGCACGGGGGAGCCCGCGACGAACTCCTCGTCGAGCTCTGCCGTATGCCAGACGGCCAGTTCGGGCAGTCGACTGGCTACCAGCACGACGCCGGCCAGGGCAGCCAGCAGGGCTCCAGCGAGCCCGTAGCCCCCAGCCCGCGCGAGGCCGAGGAGCACTCGACCGGACGTATTCCGCACACAGGCGAGGGTAGGCGCAACCTCGCCGGCGTAGTAGCCCCGTCTCCCGCGGGCTCGACCGACGGGATTCTGGCGGCCGGGTGCGCACAGTGGCTCGAACGGCGGCTAGAATCGACACCTCGAGATCGGGCCGTTGCTCGCGGGGCTGGGCATCGCCGGCTTCATCGTGGGCTTCGCGCTGCAGGACAGTCTCGCCAACTCTGCCGCCGGGGCGATGATCCTGATCTACCGGCCGTACGACGTCGACGATGTGATCGAGTCCGGGACCGTTCGGGGGAAGGTGAGCCACGTGGGCCTGGTCTCGACGACGATCCTCACGTTCGAAAACCAGACGCTCATCGTCCCCAACAACAAGATCTGGGGCGACGTCATCCGCAACGTCACGGCACAGTCCTCGCGCCGAATCGATCTGATCTTCCGGGTGGGCTACGACGAGGAGGTCTACTGGGATCTCGACCGCGCCGTGAAGCAGGCCTTCGACCGCGAGGAAATCTCGCTACCCCGGCCGCAGCGCGAGGTACACCTGCATCCGTCCAGCGCGGCGCCACCCGCCGCCGAGTGATCCAACAGGAGCCGTCATGCCGTTTCGTCTGACCGAGGGACCGATCCGAGCCGCGTCCGCCGTGCTCGCCATGTTCGCCGTGCTGTCGCTCGGCTGCGCGGGGGCGCGTGCTGTCAACGTGCCGCTCGAGCGCTACAGCCCGACCGATGCGGGACGCCCCAGACAGGCGCCGAGGGATCCGGGCCGAGCGGTGATCTACCTCGCGTTCTCGGGCGGCGGAACCCGCGCGGCGGCCTTCGCCTACGGGGTGATGGAGGAGCTGCACGCGACGGCGATCGGCGCCGACCCGGCGACCAGCGTGCTCGATGAGGTCGACACGGTCAGTGGGGTCTCGGGCGGGAGCTTCCCGGCCGCCTACTACGGGGTCTACGGCGACCGCATCTTCCAGGAGTTCGAGGCGCGCTTCCTCAAGCGCAACGTGCAGGGGGCGCTGCTGCTGCGGCTGCTGCGACCCTGGAATCTGATCCAGGTGGCGTTCACGCCCTGGCTGAGCCGCAGCGATCTGGCTGCGCGCTACTACGACGACAACGTGTTCGACGGCGCGCGGTTCGGGGATCTGCACGCGGCGGGTGGGCCGCGCACCTACATCAATGCGACCGATCTCTCGTCGGGGACCCGCGTCACCTTCACTCGCGACACCTTCGAGCTGATCTGCTCGGACCTCGACCAGCTGCCGATCTCCGCCGCGGTCGCGGCTTCGTCCGCCGTGCCGATGCTGCTGTCGCCGATTACGCTGCGCAACTACGCCGGCCGCTGTGACTACGAAGCGCCGGCGTGGGCAAGGGAGGCGCTCGCCGATCCCGGGTCGAGCCGCCGGGTCCGTCAGTCGGCGCGCAACTTCGAGAACTTTCGCAACGCCGCGGACAAGCCGTTCATCCACCTGATCGACGGAGGGATCTCGGACAATCTCGGCCTGCGCGCGGGCCTCGACTTCCTCTCGACGGTCGGCGGTGCGCGCGGGGCGGTCGTGGCGCGCGGCATCGAGGTCCCCGAGATCCTCGCCGTGATCGTCGTCAACGCCGAGACGGACCCGAACTGGACGATCGACCTGTCGTCGGCCGCGCCATCGTTCGCCCAGCTGATGAACACGGTCGCGGGCTCGCAGATCCGCCGCTACAACCTCGAGACGCTGATCGCGCTGGAGGGCGCGCTCGCCAGCCTGCGCCTCGATCTCGCCGAGGACGGGCACGATACGCAGACCTTCATGGTGGATGTCAGCTTCGACGAGCTCGCCGATCCCGGCCGACGGACCTACTTCAAGCGGCTGCCGACCAGCTTCGTGCTGACCGACGGGGAGGTCGACGAGCTGCGCGAGGCGGGGCGACGCCTGCTGCGCGACTCCCCGGAGTTCCAGGCCCTGGTCGAGGCGCTGCAGTAGCGCGCGCGGAGGAGCCGGCTCGGATCAGTCGCGGCCCCGGGCGGGCACCACCCTCACGGGATTCGCGCCCAGCGCCTGGATGCGCAGCCCGCGGGCTGCGTCGTAGACCATCACCTGGCTCACGCCGCGGGCGCGCAGCCCTGCGACCAGCGAGGCCGCCGCTCGGTGCTGCTCGTCGGCCGCGAGGGCGGACCAGCGCTCGTCGAGTGTGCCGACGAAGGCGGGGCCGACGCCCTGGCCGCTTCGCCCGCCGCCCGCGAGCAGGGGGGATACCTGCTGGAGCTCTTCACGCGAGAAGGGCTCGATGCCCGCCGCAGGCCGCAGGCTCGCGATCACCAGCCCGCACACGGCCGCGACGGCGGCCGCGCCGGCGACGCGGGCGAGCCGAGCCCAGGGCCAGGTCCGCCATGCCGCGAGCCCGACCGCTGGTCTCGCAGTCTTCGCCTCGAGCGCCTCGCGGACGATCTTCCGAGCCGTTCGTTTTGTGTGGATCGCATCGCGCTTGGCGGGCGGCGCAGGAGCCCGTTGGAGCCTCCCGTGGTGCACCGGGACTATCGGGGTGCAGAGGAACTTGTTCCTCATCTCCGAGAGGTGGCACGCCTTCCGGTAGCTATCGCCGGTGATCTGCTCCTGGGAAGCCTGCTTGAGGGCGGCGTCGAGTTCCGGGACCCACACGGCCGAGAGCTGCTGCGCGGAGATGCCGATTGCGGGAAGCTCGTCTTCCAGCACCACCGCCGAACGACTGAGCAGCCCGACGAGGATCGTGGTTCCCTCGAGGTCTTCGCGCAGCCCGACCGACGCGGCGAGCAGGGCGGCGCTCTCCGTCCGGTTCAGATAGGAGAGATCGAGACACCACGCGATCCGATCGATCGCGGTCGAGTGCGGTGCGCCGCCAGTCGCGCGCCGGCGCAAGGCCCTGGCCAGCTCGCAGATCGCCGGAGATTCGAACACGCCGTTCGGCTTCCGATCCGCCGCGGCCGGGGATTTCGAGCTCTCGACCTCTTGCGCGCGGTGTCTCGAGAGTGTGGCGTTGTAGGCCACGATCGAGCGCAGCACGCCCGGCGCGAAGTAGCTCGAGCCGAGCTCCATCTTGCGGCGAGTCAGCTCGTGCAGCCGATCGCTCGAGCCGACCTCGGTACCGTACCGGTCCGCGGCGGCGAAGAATTCGGCCTCGATCTCCGGGAGCCGGGGGTCGCGGTCGCGATCCGGCTGCGCGCACAGGCTGTTCAGCTGCGGAGTCAGCGTGACGGGGTCCTGTGGGAAGACCGCGTCCGAGCTCTCAGAGGTGGTGCACAGCAGCGTGATCAGGTAGTCGATCGCGCCGATGCGCGCCGCGGTTCCCTCGAGCCGCAGGGTCTCTGCACCGAGCAACAGATCGAGCAGGGCGAGGACACCGCGGCGATCCTCGACGACGCGCTCGGGAAGCGACGAGCGCAGCTGTGCAACCGGCACCTTCTCGGCGATGCTGCGCATCTCGTGCTCGAAGCTGTCGAGCCGGGGGTCGAACTTCTCGAACCTGCGCTCGCCGGCTTTGGGATGCTGTTTGGCGAGTTTTGCCAGCGTGTCATCGAGCGACCGCCGAGTGTCTGCGATCCGCTGCTGCTCGGCCGAGCCTGCCGACGTTGCGAGCACGTCCCATGCCGAGCACAACACGCGGTAGCGCTCCCAGCGCCTGCGCAGTGCGAAGTTGCGTCGCCTCCTTCGGGACCGGTTTCCGTCAGTCGGCGGGTGCGAGTCGCTCATGGGTGGAGGGGGCGCTGCGCCGCGCTGGCAGCGCTAGAAGATCGTCTGGCCCGCTGCGGGATCGCACGGACCGATCTGGAGTGGAGTCAATGCCGCGATGTTGCAGCCCACCTGTCCGGCGACCTGCTTGCCGGCGCCATCGAGCTTCGTGTAGCCCCAGAACTGGACGACGCCGTCCTGATCGATATCGGCTGCTGCATCGGCCGAGTAGCCCACGCCGTCCGCGCTGACACCGACGCCGTACGAGAAGTAGACGTTGCCGTCGGTAGAGAAGCCGAGCCCGGCAAACTCGCTGTTGCGGCCATCGAAGATGGTGGATTGTCCGCCCGGAACGATGGCGGGCTCGGCTGCGACCGACAGGTAGTGCTCGAACTCGGAGAAGTAGGCCTCTTCGGCGACCCGGATCGCGCCGAGGTTCGTCTTGGCCTCTGTACTCTTGGCTTTGAGCTGGTAGGTCATGAAGCGCGGAATCGCGATCGATGCCAGGACCCCGATGATCAGCACCACGATCACGACCTCGAGGAGGCTGAACCCGCTGCGTCGCTGGGAATTCGTCGGCGGCTGTGCCATGGCGTGCAGATCGGCTGCTACGTGATATTACTGAAGCGGGTTCCACCGAATTCACTGCGACTCGAACACCCGCGGGGATTCCAGACAGCGAGGCTTTCATGCGCGACGCCAGCACCCTGCGACACCGGATCCGCGAGCAGCTCGACCATCCCGTGATCGACGCCGACGGCCACCTGATCGAATTCGGGCCGGCACTTGCTGGTTTCCTCGCCGAGGAGGGCATCGGCGACCCGGGGCGGCTGTTCCGGGACATCAGCTGCGGCGCGGGAACGCCCGGCATCGACACCATGACGCCGCGGGAGCGCGATGCGGTGCGCGCCGTGCGCGTCCCCTGGTGGGCGACACCGGCCTCGAACACGCTCGACCTCGCGACTGCGATGCTGCCGGAGCTGCTCTACGAGCGACTCGACGACCTCGGGATCGACTTCGCCGTGCTCTACGGCAGCGCCGCCCTGTTGTTTCCGCACGCGCGCGACGAGGCGACGCGACGCGGCGCGTGCCGTGCAGCGAACCGCTACTTCGCCGAGCTGTTCGGGACCTTCTCCGACCGGATGACGCCCGCAGCCGTGGTGCCACTCCACACGCCGGAGGAGGGCATCGAGCTGCTCGAGCACGCCGTCGGCGAGCTCGGCTTGAAGACCGCGATGATCCCGAGCTTCGTCGAGCGCGCGGTTCCGGACGGCCATCGAGCTCCCTACAACGTCTGGTTCGACACGCTCGGCCTCGACAGCGCGTACGACTACGATCCGTTCTGGCAGCGCTGCATCGATCTCGGGGTCTCAGTCGCCTCGCACTCGCCGAGCATGGGCATCGGCTTCCGCAGCTCGCCGACCAATTACATGCACAACCACATCGGTCACTTCGCTGCGGCCGGCGAGGCCCTGGCCAAGTCCCTGCTGTTCGGCGGCGTTACGAGCCGGTTCCCGAAGCTGCGGGTGGCGTTCCTCGAGGGCGGCGTCCACTGGGCCGTGGGCCTGCTCGGCGACTTCGTCGGCCGCTGGGGCAAGCGCAACAGGCAGGCCGTGCGCACCTACGATCCGGCGCGGGTCGACCGCGCGAAGCTGGCGGGCCTGTTCGAGAAGTACGGCGGTCGCCTGATTGCGCGGGCTCCGGGCGGGCTCGCTGAGCTGGGCGCGAGCGAGCTCAGCTCGGGGCCGTTCGACGACTTCGAGCACGTGGCTGCCGCGAGCGAGCAGGAGCTCGGCGACCGCTTCGTGCCGAATTTCTACTTCGGCTGCGAAGCCGACGATCCAATGACGGCAACCGCGTTCGACACCGAGCGCACGCCGTTCGGCCGTCCCCTGCACGCGATGTTCAGCTCGGACATTGGCCACTGGGACGTACCTGACATGACCGACGTGCTCGACGAGGCCTGGGAGCACGTCGAGCGTGGCTGGCTCGATCGCCCGGCCTTCCGTGACTTCGTGTTCTCGAACGCTGTGCGCTTCTACACCGACACGAACCCCGACTTCTTCGCCGGGACCGTCGTCGAGAAGGCGGTCGCCGCCGAGCGGCCGGAGCTCGCGGTGCCTCAGGGACGAGGGGCCTGATCGGCACGCGGGCCGTCGAGTGTCTGCTTGCCGTCGAGGGTGCGCACCGGGCATCCGAGCTCGGTCAGGATCGGCGTGCAATGGGTGATCCGTCCAGTCAGGTCGGGGTCGCGCGTCGAGCACAGCGCAAGCGAAGCCTCGGCCATCGCCTCCAGGGACTCGGCCTCGCGAACGGCGGCCTGCGGCACGACGCCGAGTGCCTGGGCGCCCTCGGTCATGACCGCGGCGAGCGGTGCCATCGAGTTGACTCGGATGCGGTCTTCGTACAGTGCGGCGGCGAGGCCCGTCGTCATGCGTTCGAGCGCGGCCTTGGTCGAGCCGTAGAGCGTCGCCGTCTTGGTGAACTCATCGTAGGGCGGACCGACCGCGTGTCGTGACGTCGCCGACGAGATGTTGAGCACCCAGCCCTCGCCCTGTTCGCGCATTCCGGGATAGACGAGCTGCGTCAGGTGCCAGGGCGCGAAGACGTTGATCTCGTAGGCCACGCGAAGACGCTTCTGGCTGGTCGAGGCGAAGGGCAGATAGAAGGCCGCGGCGGCGTTGTTGACCAGGATGTCGATCGGACCGAACGCCTGCTGCGCTCCGTCGACGATGCTCGGCCAGCTGTCCGGATTCGCGAGATCGCCCTGGATCGCGACCGCCTCGCCTCCGTGCTGCTCGATCCAGTCGACGGTCTCGAGCAGCGTGCCCGGGAGTGTCGGGTGAGGCTCGAGGCTGCGGGCCGTCACGGCCACCGAGGCGCCCTCTGCCGCGAATCGCTTGGCAATCGCAGCGCCGATGCCCCGGCTCGCCCCGGTGACCAGGGCGACCTTGCGTTCGAGCAGTGCCATCCGCTGCCGTCCCCTCTGCTGCGAGGTCAACGATCCCGCGAGACACGGTACTCCAACGACGGGCGGTGGTGGGCTCAGCGATTCTCGAAGAGCGCGGTCGCCTGGCGGGCGGCGGCGGCGATGCGGGTCGCGGGCGCCTGGGTCGCGGCTCTCGTCTGCGACACGACCTGGTCGGTCCAGCGCATCACGGCCTGCGGCCTGGTCAGCGCGAGGCCGAGGCAGGCGGTCGCGAGGGCGAGGGCGGTGGCGGCCGCCCAGGGCCGCAGTCGCCCGCGCCGGGTTGGCTCGGGCGTGTCGGCAATCAGCACGACCGTCTCGTCGTCTCGCGGTTCGAAAATGCCCCGCTGCCGCAGCCAGTGCGCAAGCTCGGCCTGGCAGTCGGCGGGAGACGGCGTCTCGAGCAGGGCCTCGAGCTGCCGCCGGAGACAGCGCGCGGAGGCGATCCTGTGCTTTGGCTTCGCGCGCAGGCAGCGTTTGACCAATCGGGCCAGTGAGCGCGGGACGCCGCGCGCGGCGCGGCGCACGGGGCGATAGCAACCGCGCTGGATGCGTTCGGCCACGGTGGCGGCGGCCTCGCCGCTCGACTCCGAATCCTGCGGTGCGTGCGACGGGAAGGGCGGGGCCCCGGTGAGCATCTCGTAGAGCACGCAGCCGAACGCGAAGACGTCGCTGCGTGCATCGATGCGCTCGCAGCGCAGCTGCTCGGGCGCCATGTAGGACGGAGTGCCGAGCGCTACGCCAGGCTGGGTCAACGAGGAGGCGCTCGAATCGATCGCGAGCCCGAAGTCGGTGATCTTGACCTCTCCGCTTCGGCCGAGCAGCAGGTTGGCCGGCTTGAGATCGCGGTGCAGCGTGCCGTGGGCGTGGACGGCCTCGAGTCCGCGCGCTACCTCGAGCGCCAGCAGCGACGCGATGCGCCACGGTATCGGCGCCTCGAGCAACAGCGCCATCGCGAGATCGGCGCCGTCCACGTACTCCTGGGCGATGTACTGCGCGCCGCGGTGGCTGAACAGGTCGTAGACCGCGACGACGTTCTGATGGTGCACCGCACCGGCGGAGCGCGCTTCTCGCTGGAAGCGCTCGGCTAGCTCGGACGGACCGGACAGGTCCTGCAGGATGCGTTTGAGCACCGCCGGACGGTCGAGCGTGTCCTGCCGGGCGAGCAGGACTTCGCCCATGCCGCCGCGTCCGATCTCTCCCTCGACGCGGAACCCGCCGAGTACGCGTCCAACCATGGAAGACGTGGCCACGTCGATCGTACCCGCGTCAGACGCCGTCGAGCGGCCAGGTGCGACCGCTGTCGCGCGGCTCGACCACGTACTGCAGCTCGCAGCCGCCGATCTCGAGGCGATCTCCGTGCGCGAGATCGCCGGCCTGCACCGCGGCGCCGTTGACCCGGACTCCGTTGGTGCTGGCCAGGTCGCGCACGCCGAAGCCGTCGGACCCCAGCTCGATCGCGGCGTGTTCGTGCGACACGGAGCGCTCGTCGAGGCGGATGCCGGAGGCCGCCGAGCGTCCGATCACGGTGCGTACTTCGGCGAGCGGGAATTCACTGCCCGCAGCCGGGCCCTTGAGGATCGTCAGGCTCGCCCGGTTGCGCTTCAGGAAGTCCCTTGCCTCGCCGTCGGATCGAACGCGGTGTGTGCGACCGTCGCGCATCGTTGCTGCCTCCCGATCTCTCGACCACTCGTGCCAGCATCCCGCGCGCGCGCTGTACGCAGCGGGCCCTGCGTGGAACCTCTCGGCTCCATCGGCAGGTAGGCCCGGTGACGCGAGTCACCTTCGCGTGCACGTCGCAATAACGTGCGCAAGAGACGTGTAGTACGTCGGCAAGCGGCCCCGAGTCGCCCGGATGCAGCCACACCGCGTGCTACGCTGCTTGGCTATGTCGCCGTCGTCCTCGACCGCTGACGCCGCGATCGGTCGGGGCAGCACTGCGCTGATCCTCCTGTTCTTCGTGTCCGGTGCCGCGAGCCTGGTGTACGAGGCGGTGTGGAACCGGCTCCTGGTCCTGCAGATGGGCAACACCGCCTACGCACTGACCACGATCTTGACCGTGTTCATGGGCGGGCTCGCGCTCGGAAGCTATGTCGGCGGTCGCCTGGTGTCGCGGTTGCGCGATCCGCTCCGAACCTATGGCTTTCTCGAGCTCGGCATCGGGCTCTACTGCGCCCTGGTGCCTACCTGGATCGACGCCCTCGAGCCGATCATGCGCTTCGTCTACAACGGCTACTACGGCTCGCTCGCCGCATTCAGCTTCTTCCAGTTCCTGGCTTGCGGCGCAGTGCTGCTGCTGCCGGTCACGGCGATGGGTGCGACGCTGCCGATCGTGACCGACTTCGTCGCTCGCCGTTCGGGCGGGGTGTCGACGTCGGTCGGGCTGGCCTACGGGATCAACACCTTCGGCGGATTCGTAGGGGTGATGATCGGTGGGTTGCTGCTGATTCCGGCGCTCGGCCTGGCGAGCGCCAACTGGGTGGCGGCATCCCTGAGCGCGTCGGCGGGACTGGCCGCACTGGGCATCTCCCATTGGCTCGGTCCGCCGGAGCCGCGCGCGGCCGTCGCGGCGGCGGCCACGCCGGCCACAGCGTCCGACGAGTCGCCGATTCCGACGCCGCTGCTGCTGCTGGCGCTCGCGGCCAGTGGCTTCGCCGCGATGACCTACCAGGTTGCGTGGACGCGGGTGATCACGCTCTCGATCGGCTCGGTCACGTATTCGTTTCCGCTGATCGTCGGCGCGTTCATCGGAGGGCTCGCGGCAGGCGCCGCAGTGCTCGGGCGCATCGGAGATCATCCCGGCCTCGGGACCCCACTGCTGGTCGGCTGTCAGATCGGGATTGCCGCAGTGGCGGCCACGACGATTCCGATGCTCGGCGATCTCCCGGTGCGGATGACCTTGACGGTGCTCCGCTACTCGGATTCGTTCGCTGCGCTCCAGTTCGCGAAGTTCACAGCGGTCTTCGCCGTGGTGTTTGCGCCGACCTTCCTGATGGGCGGGATGCTCCCGCTCGCAGTGCGCTCGATTGCACAGCGATCCGGCAGCGGTGTGGGCGAGGCCGTCGGGCGCGCGTATTCGAGCAACACGTTCGGCACCATCGTCGGCGCGTTCGTCGCCGGCTTCGTTGTCGTTCCGGCAATCGGGATGCAGGGCACGATCGCGTTCGCCGTTGCAGTCAACGCCGTCGCGGGCGCCGTGCTGCTGCTCTACTCCGGCTTGATGAGCCCGCTTGCACGCGTCGCGTCGGCCCTCGTGTCGGCGGGCGCGATCTCGTTCATTGCGTTCGCATTGCCGGACTGGAACCAGCAGATCATTACCAGCGCGCCGTACCTCCACGCGCCGCTGTATGCCGAGGGTGCCTCGGCCGACGAACAAGACGTCCTTCGGTCGCTCGAGCGCAAGGCCGATATCATTTACTACCGCGAGGACTTCGCGACGACCGTCACCGTCCTGTTCGACGGGCGCGAACGCTATCTCTATGTAGGTGGCAAGCTCGACGCGCTCGGCCAGAGCCCGTCTCAGAGCCTGCTCGGACACCTGCCGATGCTGCTTCATCCCCGCCCCGAGCGGGTCCTCGTGATCGGGCTCGGCAGCTCGGAGACGCTCGCGTCGACGCTGCGGCATCCCTCGGTGCGCGAGGTCGACTGCATCGAGATCTCGCCGGCCGTGGTCGAAGCCGCGGGCCGGTACTTCCAGCCGGAGCGCCGTCCGCTCGAGGATCCGCGCGTCGCGCTGCGCGTCGGCGACGGCCGCGTGCACATGGCGATGACCGATCAGCGCTACGACGTGATCGTCTCCCAGCCGGGCAATCCTTGGATGGCGGGAGCCTCGGCACTCTTCACGCGTGAGTACTTCCAGCAGATGAAGCAGCGGCTCGCACCGGGCGGCGTGGTAGGCGTCTGGGTTCAGGGGTTCTCGGCGTCCCCGGAGAGCGTGAACGCCCTGATCGGAACCTTCACCTCGGTGTTCGAGCACGCCGACCTGTGGGAGACCCGCGTGCTCGGCGACTACATACTGACCGGGTACGACTCGCCGCGCGACTTCGATCTGGCGGCGTTGGACGCTCGGATGCGAGGGGGCGACGTCGCGCAGGGGCTCGCGTGGCAGAAGATCGAGGACGCCGCCGATCTCGTCGGCTACTTCGTCGCGGATGGCGAGGTGGCCCGCAGGCTACCGGGCGCGGATGCGATCAACGACGACGACCGCAACTTCCTCGAGACCCGTCTGCAGCGAGAGCTGCTGATGCGGCGCGAGATCGAGGTGCTCGCGTCGATCACCGAGGCCAGGGTGGACCCGCGCTCTCGGGTCGCCGAAGCCAGCCGCCCCAACGCCAGGCAGCGGGCGCTGGCAGCGCGCCTCGAACGCATCGTCGAGTCGAAATGGCTCGTGCGCGATGCCTGGGCCGCGCGGAGCGCCGGGGAACGTCTCGCCGAACAGGGGCAGATCGTCGAGGCACTGGCCGAGGATCGCCGCTACCGCGCGCTGCTCGAGCAGATTCGTTCGCTCAATCCGCGCGAGGCGCTGCTCGATCGCTAGGTCGTGTCACCGATCCGATTCCGGCCGCCGACGGTCGCGGCGTAACTGTCGCCGTACGACGAGCACGTCCCACGCGGCCTTGAAGATCTCCGCGGTCTCGATCTTGGACTTCCCGGCGTGCCGATCGACGAAACGGATGGGTGTCTCCGAGATCGAGAAGCCCGAGTGGTCGACGCGCCACACCATCTGTTCGAGGAACGAATAGCCCGACGCGCGAATCGAGAACACGTCGGCTCCTTCGAGCACCTCCCGCCGGTAGCCTCGGTAGCCGGACGTGCAGTCGCGGTACGGAAGACCGAGCAGCGTGCGCGTGTACCAGTTGGCAAAGCGCGAGAGCAGGCGCCGGTGCAGTGGCCAGTTGGCGACGCCGCCGCCCGGCATGTAGCGCGAGCCGATCACCATGTCGTGCGCGTCGAGCGCCGCCAGCATGGGGCCGAGGTCGTCGGCATCGTGGCTGCCGTCGCCGTCCATCGTGAAGATGCGATCGAACCCGCGGTCGAGTCCGAAACGGAACCCGGCCTGGTGGGCGGAGCCGATCCCCTGCTTGCCGACTCGACGCAGCACGTGCACGGGCCGCTCGGGTGCCGAGAGCCGTTCGATGGCGTCAGCGGTGCCGTCGGGACTGGCGTCGTCGACCACCAGCACCTCGATCTCGGAATGGCCCTCCTGCAGGGCGCGGATCAGGGGCGGCGCAGTCTCGACCTCGTTGTAGGTCGGGATCACGATGAGCGTTCGCCGCCCGGTTCCTCTCGCGATCGGCGGCGTGGAACGCACGTCGCGAGCGTACCCCCTCTGCGCCCGGCGGGTTGCCGGTGGGCTGCCGGCGCGTGTCGCGGGCTGGATCGCTCGGCTGGCGGCGCGCAGCGAGCGCGTTTGCTGCGCATTGCCGACGCATCGCTGCGGACCCACTGCACATCGGGGAAAAAGGTGCGTCTAAAGAACGATCGCGGGTCCCTTTCCCCTCAAAAAATACAACTATACGATACAGATAGGAAATTTCTGTGCCGCGAGCAGTCCAACGACAGTCGTACTCGGCTGTGCCCGTCACCGTGACGAGCCGGCTGAGTCGTGCCTGGGTGAACGATCATGTCCACGTCGCGGCGTGGTTCACTGTCGCGGCGACGTTGCTCGCGCTCTACCTCTCCGCGCACTACCTGCTGCGGCCGCAGTATCTGGCCTCGCCGTCGGTCGAGCAGTCGATTGCGGCGGCGGTCCACCTGTACTTCGTGGCCGAAGACGACGCTAAGGGTCGACTCGACTTGATGCTCGAAGGCGAGCCCGTCGCTCTGCGTCCGGACGATCCGGGTCCGCTGGGGATCGGGCGGCTGTCGCCGGCCCGGGGTCTGCTCGCCGAGGCGCGATCGCGGCTCGCTGCGTACGACCGCCGGCTCGACGCGTTCTTGCGCGAGCTGCTCACGAGCTTCACGCCGGTCGAGGGGCGCGCTGGATGGATGCAGGCACCGCTCGAGCGCTTCGCGGGGCGCGGCTTCGAGGCCGAAGAGGGCCAGGTGGTGCGCATCCACACCGGCTCGTTGCGACCGCTGATCGATCTCGAGCCCAACGAAGCGGGAGCTCGGCGTCTGCTGCGTCTGCTGGCTCGGGCGGAGGTCCACGACCTGAGCGTCCCCACGCCGGCCAGTGCCGCGAGCGGCGCGCTCGAGGCGCTCGACCCGACCGAGGCGCCTCCGGGCGTACGAGAGAGCCTGCAGCAGATCCAGCGCGAGGCGGCGCAGCTTCGTATTCGCCTTGGCTCGCGCAGGCTCGCGCAACCGACGTCCGACGAGATCGTGAGTGCAGCCTGCGACGAGCTCGAGGAGCTGCGCGCGCCGATCGAAGACTTCTTCGGTGATGCGGTGGCGGGGGTTCCCGGCTGTGCGCCGTTCGATTCCGGCAACGGAGCGTTTTATGTCGATCCGTTCCACGCTCGCCTGGCGAGCCTGCTCGTCTCGGAGGTCGGCTTCTTCTGGACGCTTGGTCCGTGGCTCTGGCTGGAGGTGGTGCTGCTCGCCTGGCTCGGCGTGCTCACCGAGTGCCTGACGCGTCTGGGCGTTCGCTATTCGGGCGTGGATCCGGACAGGCGGCGTTGGGAGCCACGCGAGACCGGCCGCACGCTGCTCAAGCTCGCCTATGCCCCCGCGATCGCGATGGTCGTCGTCTTGACGCTGATGATGACGGACTGGATCGAGACGGATACGCGGATCTCAGAGGGAGGGGTTGCCGCCTTCGTACCGATTGCTTTCACGCTCGGGCTGTTTCCGAATCTGGGCTACGCGCTGCTGGAGCGGCTGGCGCGCGCGGTCTTCCAGGAGACGTCGATCGCGCGCCCGCGTCCCGGGCGCAAGCGCGTGATCACGACCGAGCACGGAACCCCGCCCATTCCGCGCGGCGCGCCTCCCGACTTCGCGGCGGTGCGCGAGCGCATCGAGCGACACGGCACGGCGCCGTTGCGCGGCGAGTGAGGAGCGAGCCGTGAGGACGACGATCGCGCACGAGCCGCGGCGCCGACGCAGCGCGCTGCTGCTCGCGTGCGGGCTGCTGCTCGTCAGCGCGGCCGCCTGTCCGAAGCGTGAACCCGCTCGCGAGGCGCTCGACGCGATGAGCCGGACGACGCTCGAGCAGGGGCGTGTGACGCGCGAGGCGATGCACGTTCTGGTGACGCACTACTTTTCCGGGGTGAAGGCCGCGCTGCGCGCACGGGCCAGGACGCGTCGCGCCGAGCTGCGCGAGGAGATCTACCAACGGGCCCAGGACAAGGCCAATGACGTGTCCGCGATCGCGATCGCGCAGCTCGAGGCCGCGCTGGAAGGGCCGGTGGCACGGCTCGATGCGGCGCTGCGCGAGGAGCAGTCCAGGCCGCTCCGTGCGCGCTACCGCGCGAGGGAGCTCGAGCTCGCGATACAGCTCTCGACCACCCTGGCGGCGCTCGGGCGCGAATCCGACCGGCTGGTGCAGCGGACGGCAGAGCGCACGGCGAGGGCGCGAAGCGAGGCGCTTGCGTTCGTCGACGCGAGCATGGCGGAGGTGTTGGCGGCCCCCGAGCTCGATCTCGCGCCGGAAACATTGGCGCGCGAGGTGCTGTCCGAGTTTGCGCAGGCCAGCCGCGACTACGACGCCGAGCTGGTCGCGGGGTTCGAGCAGCTCGGACGCCATGTCGACAGCTCGCGCGTGGCGGTCGAGGGCTTCTCGGCCGGTCTGTTTGGCGAGAGGCTCGGCGAGCGGATCGCCGCGCGCGCCGGCGAGCTGCTGGCGCGCGGCGAGGTCTTTCTCGCGGACGAGTTGAGCGTGCTGCGCGACCAGGCAATGAAGCGATTGGATGCACTGCCCCGATTCTGAGGGCAAGGCGGGAGAGACGAGATGAGCAACCGCGTGATCGAACGGGCCTACGAGAGCATTCGTGGCTACATGCCGGAGGATGCCAGGGAGATCTTGAACCAGCAGATTCCCCGGATCGAGCAGTTCATCGACGATGAGCTGACCAAGTTCGGTGTCGAGCTGTCCGAGTTCATCGGGGCCGAAGTCGACCGGCTGCTGCTCGACTCGCAGGAGTCCGCGCATCGCTCGCACAACGAGCTCATTGCGGCGATCGGCGAGATCCGCGCCGATGTCGCGGCCAACGATGCGGTTCTCGAGCGCGCCGTCGCGAGGCTCGAACGCAGCCTCGACGACTACGAGCGACGCTTCGAGGAGCTCGGCGAGGGTGTTCGTCGGGCCGTGATCCTGGCGGCACGCGCGGCCGGCATTCCGGTGCCGGGCCAGTAGCCGGAGCGGAGGCGAGAGGCGACCCATGTCGATCACACTGCGCACCCTGCGAGCTGGAGACGGCTCGCGGCGCACCACGCCGGAGCTCAGGCCCGCCGTCGAGTGCCTGCAGCGCTTGCTCGAGCGCGCCGGTCACAGCGTGCCGGTCGACGGTCGTTTTGCGCGCGCCACCGAGAGCGCGGTGAAGGCGTTTCAGCAGCTGGGCGGTCTGGTCGTCGACGGGGTGGTCGGCCCGGCCACCTGGCGCGGTCTCGCGCGTTTCGGGCGCGAGAGCGAGAGCATCCGGGGCGGCCATGCCGTGCCGGGCTTCGAGAGCTTCCACGGCGATCTCGGCTGGCTGCACGCGCGCCAAGGACACGTCGGCAAGCCGTTCTGGCCCGGCGGGATCTCGGGCGTCACGCTCGATCCGGACTTCGACCTGCGTTTCCAGACGCTGGCGAATATCCGGCGCCACTACGGCGAGCTCCTGACAGTCGAGCAGGAGGGCGCGCTCGTCCGTGCGATCGGCCGACGCGGCACCGATGCGCGCGATCTGTTGCGCGATGACGCGGTGCTCCGGTCGGTCCGCATCAGCCGGGAGCACGCGCTCCGGGTGATGCCGTACGTCGCCGTCGATTCGTGGCAGGCCATCGTGCACCGCTTCCCGCCGATCGAGCTGCCCGACACGCCTCCCGCTGTGCAGACCGTGATGCTCTCGCTCGCCTTCCACCGGGGGGCCGAGCACCGCGAGCTCGAGACGCTCGCCTTCCCGATCGAGATGGGCGACTGGCGCGGCCTGGCGATGCGCATTGGAGCCATGCAGCAGGACCACGTGCTGCCCGGAGTCCGGTCGCGCCGTCGACTGGAGGAGAGTCTGATCCTGGACGAGCTCGATTTCTCGGCGCCGCGGATGCGTGCTTGATTGCGCGTCGGGTCCGGCGCCGGGCCACCCGCCGGATCGCGGGGTCGTTCGTGGCGTGCGACTGGTTGGCGTCACGCCGCCTCGACGGTGGTCTCTGGTACCGCTCGCAGCGCAAACGGCTCGGCCATGGCATGCTGCGGCTCGCCTGCATTCGAGTGCAGCCGGCGGCGGATGGGTGTGGAGCAGTGCGTGCGCCGATCCTTCTCGCCCTGGTCTAGTGCGGAGCCGGGAGAAGGCTGTGACAGCGACGCCGGTCGAGCTCTCGGTCGTAGTGCCCGCCTACCGAGAAGCAGAACGGATCTCGGACAGTCTGCGCCAGATCGACGCCTACCTCGCAGCGCGCGCGAGTGGCGCGGAGATCGTCGTCGTCGACGACGGTAGCTCCGACGACACCGCGAACGTCGTGCGCGAGATCGCGCGTGGGCTCGTCACGCCGCTGCGGCTCCTGATCTCGCAGCGAAACCGCGGCAAGGGGCATGCGCTCAAGCTCGGTTTCGCGGCGTCGCGCGGCGCACGGATCCTGTTCACCGATGCGGATCTGTCGACCCCGATCGAGTGTGCGGACGCGGTGCTCGCGCCGCTCGACGAGGGCTTCGACCTGGTACTCGGCTCGCGCAAGATGGAGGGCGCGCGGCTCGAGATCCGTCAGCCCTGGCTGCGCGAGTCGCTGGGCAAGGTCTTCACGCGTATCGCACGCGTGCTGATTGCCGACGTGAGCGACGTGACCTGTGGCTTCAAGGCGTTTCGCGGCGACGTCGGTCGCGATCTCTTCTCGCGCGTCCGGATCGACGACTGGAGCTTCGACGCGGAGCTCCTGCTGATCTCGGTACACCGCGGCTGCCGCTTCACCGAGGTACCGGTCGCCTGGCAGGACCGGGCGGGAACGAAGGTGAGGCTCGTCCGCGACATTCTCTCGACACTCGCGGGTCTGGCGACGATGCGAATCCATCTGGCTCTCGGACGTTATGCCGAGCCGGCGCCGCATGGAGCCTTCTCCAGCGAGGAGCTGGGGGCCAGCGCCGGCGTCGCAGACGGCACCGTCGGATGACCGATCCCGAGAGCTCCAGGCGCGCCGGGGCCGCGCAGGACTCGGATCACGTCGCGCGCCAGCGCCGGTTCTACGGCTCGCGGGCGCATCGCGCCCTGCAGCCTCGCGTCGGCGATCTGTACGTGAGCAAGCTGGCGTCGGCCCTGGTGTCGGCGCTGGGAATCGAGTCGCACCATCGCGTCCTCGAGGTCGGCGCGGGCTTCGGCCGCTTCACCTTCGCACTGCTCGAGCACTGCGGCTCGGTCACGGCGCTCGATTTGTCCGAGACCGCGCTCGAGTCGCTCGATGCGGTACGCGAGTCCCGCGGCATCGGCGTCGAGCGCTGCCGCACGATCCATTCGGATCTCGACACGGTGAGCGCGGACGATCTCGGAGCGCCGTACGATTTCGTGCTCGGCTTCTTCGTGCTCCACCACCTCGAAGACGTCGGGGCCTCGATCGATCGGCTGGCCCGGTTCGCAGTGCCGGGCGGAGGGATCGGATTCCTGGAGCCGAACCGCTGGAATCCACTCTACGCCGTGCAAGTCACCTGCTGTCCCGACATGACGTGGAGCGAGGAGAAGGGCGTGTGGCGGCTGAGCCCGAGAGGCGTGATGCAGAGCTACCGCCAGAGCGGGCTCGAACCGCAGCCCGTGCACTATCTCGGCTTCTTCCCGCCTCAGCTGGTGAATCGGTTTGCCTGGGCGCGGCGACTGGAGGCGATGCTCGAGCGCCAGGCCTGGCTCGGCGGAGTACTGCCGTTCCTGATCCTGTCGGCGCGCGTTCCGCCGCGCGGCGACGACTCGAGTCGATGAACGCCGGGGCGGTCACTTCGGCCCTGCTGCTCTGCCTGCTAGTCGGCTTCGGGCTGGTCGGCGCGTCCTTCGAGATGCTGCCGCACGACGTGTCGTACTACCTGTACGTCTCGCGCGAGCTTCTCGCCGGCGCGCTCCCCTACCGCGACTACATCGATCCGAACCTGCCGACGATCATCCACCTGGGGGTGCCCGTGGCCGTGCTCTCGGAAGCGACCGGGGTCCCGATCTGGACTGGCTACCGGGTCTTCGTCGTCGCGATCGAGGCGCTCGCCGTCGGTCTCTCGGCCTGGCTGCTGCGCGGCTGGCTGCTGCGCGACGACGACAGCCTGTGCTGGGTGGTGCTGGCAGTCCTGGTGACCGTGCTGTGCCTGGTGCCGATGGGGCTCGTCGAGGTCGACAGCTCGCACTTCGGCCAGCGCGAGCACCTGGCCTTGCTGCTCATCACGCCCTATGTGCTGTGGCACTCGGTTCGGGCGAGCGGTGGGCGGCTCTCGAGCGGCGCCGCCTGGGGCGTCGCGGCGTTTGCAGCGGTGGGCATCGCGATCAAGCCGCACTTCCTGCTGTTCTGGGCGCTGATCGAGGGCTGGAGCGCCTGGCGCGAACGACGGGACTGGCCGCGCGTTGCGCTGGTGCCGCCGATCGCCTTCGGGCTCTACATCGTCCTGCTGCTCGCCACACTGCCCGAGTTCCCGACCTTGATCGGCTACACCTGGCAGCTGTACGGCGCGTACAAGGATCGGACGCTGCTCGAGATCCTGCGGCTCGCGCCCGTGGCGCTGCCGCTCGCGGTCCTGGTGCTGCACCGCCTCCTGCCGGTTTCAGCGGAGTCGGCGGCGCTGCGGCCGCTGCGTTCGGCACTGGGCGTGGCCACGCTCGCGTGGTGGATCATTGGCTTCGTCCAGCTGCGGGGCTTCCCCTATCACTTTGCGCCGGCGGTCTCGCTCTCGATCGCGCTGCTGCTGGTGAGCGTCGTCGCCACGCGCCCGGGCCGGCGGGCGATTCCGCTCGTCTATGCGCTGCTGGTCTTCCTCGGCTTCGGCAGCATCGAGATCGCCTGGCGCGATCGGGCGAGCCAGGATGCCGACCTCACTCAGCTCTTCCAGGAGGACGCCGCGGACGGAGCGGTGCTCGTCCTCTCGACGAACGTGTGGCCCGGCTTCCCGGCGGCGCTCTATGCCGACAAGCGCTGGTCGTCGCGCTTCCCCGCCTTGTGGTTCCTGCCCGGCCTGTACGAAGGTGTGCCGCCGCAGGAGCCGTTTGCCTATCGGCTTCCCGAGCAGATGGGGGCGATCGAGCGCTGGCATCTCGCGGCGGTCGTCGAGGACTTCGAGCGCCAGCCGCCACAGCTGGTGCTGGTGGACCGCAACGCCTTCCAGCCCGGCTTCGGCCAGACGAACTTCGACTACCTCGCCTACCTGAGTCAGGACGCGCGCTTCCGCAGCCTCTGGTGTGTCTATCGCAAGCGCGCACGCTGGGAGGGCGAGTTCGTCGTCTACCAACGCGACCCCGAACGCGCCGCCCGCTGCGCAGGCATCGCCGGAGGACCCGGGTCGACCGGCTGAGGGTCGATTCAATCGTTGCGCTGCGACTCCGATGCGGGCGCCAGGGCGAAGGCGTAGATGCGCGAGGCGCGGTGCTCGAAGCCGTGGAACTGGCCGCCCGTTGCGACGACGACTACGTACTGACGGCCGTCGATCTGGTAGGTGGTAGGCGGGGCGCTGCCCGCGGCCGGCGGCTCGAACGACCACAGCTCTTCGCCCGTTGCGCTGTCGAACGCGCGCAGCTTGCGATCGACCGTGCCGGTTGCAAACAGCAGTCCCCCGCGCGTGGCGATCAGGCCGCCGTAGTTCGGCTGGCCGGTCTTCGGAAGCCCCCGTCGCGTCAGCTCGGGGTACTCGCCGAACGGAGCGCGCCAGCGGATCCGCCCGCTCGAGAGGTCGAGCGCGACGATCTGGCCCCACGGTGGCGTCGATCCCGGATAGCCCTGGTGGTCGATCAGCTGGGCCGCATAGAAGTCCGGGACGAGGTGGCCCGCCGCGCCGAGCTCGAGATCGAGCTCGGCGAACCATGCGCGAAGCAGGTCGAGCTCGGCCTGGCTGAAGGTCTCGGTCGTGGCGCGCTCGTGCCGGCGTAGGAAGGAATCGATTCGATAGGCGTCGGCATAGGCGGCGAGCTGGGTCGTGCCGATCAGGCCGGGGGCGTAGGAGATCTCCACCTCGCCCTGCGAGCGGTGGTCGCCGCCGCGCAGGGCTCCGTGGCAGCGGGCGCAGCGCGCGGCGTACAGACGGCCGGGCGCTGTCCCCGGGAGCGGCTCGTTGGAGCGCGATCTCAGGTAGAGGCGCAGCTTCCACGGGATCTTGTTGATCGGGGCGTAGAGCCAGCCCGAATCGGGATCGACGGCGACGCCCGGCCACTCGGCGCCGCCGTGGAGCCCGTAGGCGATTGCCGTGCGTCCGATTGCCGGGGGCGCGAAGAAGCCGAGGACCGCGTCCTCGATCTGCCAGCGGATCGACGCCGTGTTGTCCGGGCCGATGTCGCTCACGTCGTCGGACTCGAAGCCGACGTCGAGCAACGGCTCCGGAAGCACGAGATCGGGCTGGTACTCGGCGGTGACCTCGCCGGGCACCGTCGAGGGCGGTGCCCGGCGCAAGCGATAGTCGAACACGGGCGTACCCGAGTCGCGCTCGAGCAGCAACGTATTGCCGATCTTGGTGGCGGCGGCGACCACGTCGATCGGCTCGCCGCCGAGCTCGATCGTGGTGAGCGCGGGCGGTCCAGTGATGTCGAAGTTCCACAGGTCGTGCGCGACCTCCTGGAACGCCCACGCGATCTCACCGCTCCGCGTGTCGATCGCGACCACGCTGTTGCAGTGCGGGTTGTTGCCCGGCCGACCGATGCCGTACATGGCCGGGCGCGGGTTGCCGGTCGTTACGAACGCGAGTCCGCGCCGAGTATCGACGGAGAAGCCTCCCCACGGTGAGCAGCCGGAGCTCTCACTGCCGAAACGCAGCAGGCCCGTCTCCCACAGCGGCTCGCCACTGCGCAGCGAGAAGGCGCGCCGGGCCGCCGGCTTGTTGGTGGCGATCAGCAGCTGGTCGCCGGCGATCGCCGGCGCCACGGTCGATTTGCGAATCGGGACCGCGCCGTCGACTCCGAAGCTCGGGTCCGGACGGCCCGTTCGAGCGTCGA
>JAYZFK010000030.1:0-20324 GCA_036336835.1 Myxococcota bacterium
GGCGGGGTTTGCGCTGCAGTGGGATTGCGTCGATCACCCGAGGGCTTGCCCAGTGCGCCGCGCAGTCGGTGTCGGGCGCGTTGGCGACCTGCAACTGCAGGGTGCCGCGTTTTCCCGCGTGTGCGGACAGGTCGACCGAGATCACCTTGGGCAGGGTTGGCCCTGTCGCGCGATGCAGCTCGCTGTAGAGCGGATCGCTGGTGCCGCCCGTGTCGGCAAAGGCGACGTCGAAGCGGCAGGCGGTGCCCTGGTCGGTGACCGGCCGGAAGAAAAAAAGGGGTCGGGTGGCGAGCTCGAGTGGGAAGCGCAAGATCTGGCCTGACCGGGCCGGAAGGCTTCGAACGGCGCGGCCCTGGGCAGTGTTGAACATCCGGCGCGCCGCCTGGGGCGCGGCCATCCACAAGTCCACTTGTCGCCAGGCGGTCGCCTCGGGATCTGCGGGGCAGCCGAGCAACGCCGTACAGGCGAGCAGTGCGCCGGCAGCGCAGGTCGTGCGGGGGCCCAGCCCGCACGCGATGTCCTTGCGCATTCCTACGTCCTCTCGTCGCTGGTGCCAGCGTAGTCCAGGCAGCCGCGTTCGGGCGCCGCGTTCAGGCGCCGCGCCATCGTCTCCTGGCGACGGCGCGCACACTGGATGCCGGACGGAAGGAGGGAGTTCAGTCGCCGCGCACGCCCGAGCACAGAAAGTTGCGGGTCTGGATGCCACTGGTGACGGCGCCCTCGAGTCGGTTGACGAGGCGGAGCGTCGCGGCGACCAGGCCCCAGGCCCAGCAGCGCAGCCGTCTGATGAATGTGGTCGGGACCGGCCCACAGGGGCGCGAGGCGATCTGCTCGAAGCCAGCCGCAGCCATCAGCTTCTCGAGCAGCAGCGGCGCGTAGCAGTGGAGGTGGGTTGGATCGCCGAAGAAGACGCTGCCCACCCATGGACTGTCGCCGTTGGGCGTCTGGATCACGATCCGTCCGCCGGGTCGCAGGGCGCGATGCGAGCGCTCGAGCAGTTCCCAGGCCTGTTGGCGCGTCAGGTGCTCGAAGACATCGAGCACGACGATCAAGCCAAACTCCCCCGCGCGATCCGCCAGGAACTCGACGGCGCCGATCTCGTGGACCTCATGTCCGAGCTGGCGGGCGAGCGCCACCTGCGAGGGGCTCTTGTCGATGCCCGTGACGTTCGGGTAGCCGCGCTGCTCGAGCGCGCTGAGCAGCCAGCCAGAGCCGCAGCCCACCTCGAGGATCGGGGTGGTGACGTCATCGGGCAGCCAGCCGTGCAGATAGTGATCGTAGACGGCGGCGCGTTGGCTCACCTCTGCGGGCGTCGGCGGCTCCGGACGGTCCTGTTGGCGCGTAGCGTAGTCGCGCAGCCACGCGGCCTCGAAGTCGCTCACGAGCGGGGTCCTCCGCCCGGGTCGGCCGACGGGGCGTCGGGGATGCGTCCCGTCCCGCGTCGCGCGATGCGCTGGAGGCCGGGCAGCCAGCGTCCGCGGAGCGACAGCTGGCAGCGATCGGCGGTGCTGAGCGGCAGCAGGCGCCGATTCACGAAGAGCACGTCGCCGAAGGTCCAGAAGCTGTTGACGAAGACGTGGAAGCCGATCGATCGCATGCGGCTCAGCACCCGGCGAACCATCACCGCCGAGATGCCCGCAGACGGCTTGAAATCGTGGAACTCGACCGTCAGCTGGGGGATCGTCGAGAGCAGCGGCTCGGGGGCCGAGTCCAGGATCCCCACCTCGGCGCCTTCGACGTCCATCTTCAGCAGGTCGATCGGGCCGACGCGCTCCGCGAGTGCCGCGAGCGTCGTCCCGGAGACCGCGGTCGTGTGCTCATCCGGCCGGCTCACGATCGAGGAGGACTCGCTGTTGCACGGGTCGACGCGGAAGAGCAGCTCGCCGCCCGCTTCGCTCACTGCGGTCCGGTAGACCTCGACGCCCTGGATCGTCTCGAGCGCTCGTGCAAGAGACGGCGTCGGCTCGACCGAGTGGATGCGACAGCCCCAGCGCTGCTGCACGCTCCGAGCAAACGCCCCGTGGTTCGCGCCGAGGTCGAGCACGTTCGACGTGCGCGACAGGCCCGACCCCAGGAAGGTGTGTCCCGAGATTCGGGTCAGCTCCAGGCGGCGCACGCCGAGCTCCTCATTCCGTCGAACCTGTCGGCTCTGGCTCATCCCCCGCCTCCAGGCGATTGCCGATGCATTGGCCCGGGACCCCCGCCATGATCGACCCGGGCGCAACGTCTCGCGAGATCACGGTGCCGGCGGCGAGTACGCTGCCCCGGCCGATCGTGACGCCGTCGAGGACTACGCAGTGGCAGCCCAGCCAGACGTCGTCGTCGATCGTGATTCCGCCCTTCGAGTAGGTGCCCTGTTCGCGCATCGGGATGTCGGTCCGCTCGTAGCGGTGGTTGCCTGCGAACAGCGCGCAGTGGGAGGCAATCATCACATCGTCGCCGATCGAGACTCCGCCTTCTCCGTAGATGACCACGTACTGGTTCACGGTCGTATTGCGGCCGATCTGGATGCTCCCTCCACCGGGCACCAGCATTGCGCCGGCCCGGATGATGGTCGAGTCTCCGAGCGAAATCCGTCCGCCGCGCGCTGGAAAGGCGCGCGGATCGAACTGGACGCCGCGGCCCACGGTCAGGTCGCGGTTGATCAGCCGAAAGAATGCAGCGGTCGCCGTGTGTACCAGGCCCATTGACATCGATTCTCTGCGCACCGGTGAAGTGAGGTGCGGCTCGCTGGCTCCGCCCAGCGGCTCCGTACGCAGAGTCGCACAGGCGCCCCGGGGTCTCGACCATCTTTCGCGCGCCTCGGACCTGAGCCCGAGGTCTGCGCGTGGCTGGGCGCCTCGAGCCGTCCGATGACGCCGCCGTCGGTCAAGGTGGTCCAGCTGGGAGCTCGTCGGCACTACGCCGTCCCGCGGATCCTCCACGCCGCGGGCATGCTCGACATGCTCTACGTCGACACCTGCGCCGCCAAGGGAATTCCCTGGCTGCTCGGCCGGATTCTACCGGGCCTGCGGACCGGCCCGCTCCGTCGGCTGCTGGACCGGGTGCCGGAGGACATTCCGGCATCGCGGATTCGCGCCTTCGACTCCTTCGGTCTCCAGTTCTTCGTCCGGCAGCGCTTCGAGCGCAATCCGGCCGACGAGGCCCGCACGTTCGTGTGGGCCGGCCGCAAGCTGTGCGAGCACGCGATCCGCAGCTTCGACGAGGGCCCCGGCTCTGCGAGCTCGGGTGCGGACGTCTACTACGGCTATCACGGGTCCGCGTTGGAGCTCCTTCGCTATGCGCGCGAGCGTGGCAAGACCGGGATCGTCGATCAGTGCATCGCGCCCTATCGGATCGCCCGCGAGCTGATCCGAGACGAGAGCGAGCGCCATCCCGAGTGGGCCGTGACCGCCGAGAGCGGAGAGGCCGGCGTTCGCTATGCGGATCGCGAAGAGGAGGAATGGCGCGAGGCGAGCCTGGTCCTGTGCGGATCCGAGTTCGTGCGCGACGGCGTGATCGCGCGGGGTGGCCCCGTCGATCGCCTCGCCGTCGTCGCCTATGGCACCGATCCGCAGTTCGCGGCGGCCCGTCGGCCGCGCCCGCACGGCGGCCCTCTGCGGGTGCTGACCATCGGCGAGGTGGGCGTTCGCAAGGGCTCCCCCTACGTGCTCGAAGCCGCGAAGCAGATGGGCGCGCGCGCCGTGTTCCGGATGGTTGGCGCCATCGGGGTCGGACCTCGGATCGAGCGCGACTTGCGGGAGCACGTCGAGCTCACGGGTGTGGTTCCGCGCTCCGAGGTGCTCGACCACTACGCCTGGGCCGACGTCTTGCTGCTGCCCTCGCTGTGCGAAGGTTCGGCGGGCGCGACCTACGAGGCCCTGGCCGCGGGTCTCCCCGTGATCACCACGACTCACACCGGAAGTCTGGTGCGAGACGGCGAGGACGGCTTCCTCGTCCCGATTCGCGACGCCGAATCCATTGTCGAGCGTCTCGGCCGCCTGATCGAGGCCCCCGAGCTTCACCGCCAGCTGTCGCGCGGGGCCGAAGCTCGCCTGGAAGAAGTCACCATCCCCGGCTATGCGGACCGGCTGATCGCCAGGCTCGTCGGCGATTAGCTGGCGCGGCGCGCGACCTCGTCGTCGAGCAGGGTCTGGATCTCGGCCTTCGAGTAGCCGGCCTCGTCCAGGATTCCCTCGGTGTGCTCGCCGAGTCGCGGGGCCGGGATCCAGCGCGCCGCGGGCGTATCGCTGAGCTGGGCCGCGAAGCCGACCCCGCGCATGCGCCCTCCGGCCGGAAGCGGGTACTCCACGAACAGATCCTGGGCCCTCACCTGCTCGTCTTCGATCACTTCGGGTAGATCGAGCACCGGACCGCCGGGCACGCCGGCGTCGCGCAGGACCTTCACCCACTCGTCGCGCGTTCGTTGGGCGAACTCCGCAGCGAGCGCGTCCCGAAGTTCCTGGTCGCTCTCGGCCCAGTTGGTCGGATCCCCAAAGCGCGGATTCTCGGCGAGGTCGGGCCGTCCGAGTGCCTCGCAGAGCATCGGGAAGAAGCGCGGGTGGAGCAGGCTGATCACGATCCACTTCTGGTCGCTCGTCCGGTACCAGGTCGAGAGCGCCATGCCGTCGCGGTGGCCGACGTTGATCAGCTCGTTCTGGTTCAGGTAGGCGCCAAAGCCGAGCCGCTGGAAGGCGATCTGTGACTGCAGGAGCGAGGTCACCACCCGCTGCCCCCGGCCCGTGCGCTCGCGTGCGAACAGCGCCAGGGCGATGGCGTTGACGGTGTCCTTGGCGGCGATCAGGTCGCCACTTGGCGACAGCGGGCGGCGCGGCTCTCCCTCGGCGCGGCCGGTCGCGACCAGCAGGCCCGAGCGCCCGCCCGCAACGATGTCGAAGGCCGGCTCGTCGACGTCTGGCCCCGCGACGCCGTAGGCCGTGGCGGTCACGTGGATCAGTCTCGGGTGCCGTGCCGCGAGCATCGGGTACTCGAGCCCGAGCCGTGTCAGCAACTTCTGGCGGAAATTCACGACCAGTACGTCGGCCTCGGCGACCAGCCGTTGGAGGATCTCGACCGTTGCCTCCTGCCGCAGATCGAGCGCCAGCCCGCGCTTGTTGCGGTTCAGGGCCTCGAAGGTGGTCGAAAAGCCGCTTGGCGAGCGCCCGAAGTTGCGCAGCGGATCGCCAGCCAGCGGCTCGACCTTGACGACGTCGGCACCCATGTCCGCCAGCTCGAGCGTCGCCGCCGGCCCCTGGATGTAGGAGGTCATGTCGACGACGCGGATTCCCTCCAGGGCTCCCATCTTCCTCTCCCAGTTGCTGTTCATAGTATGATCGCTCACAGGAGAACCAGCATGACCGATTTCTTTCGCGAAGAGCGTCTTCTCATCGATGGTGAGCTCGTCCCGGCGTCGGGCGGCAAGACCTACGACAACATCAACCCGGCCACCGAGGAGGTGATCGGTGTTGCCGCCGATGCCTCGCCCGACGATATCGACCGCGCGATCGTGGCGGCTCGCCGAGCCTTCGACGAGACCGACTGGTCGCGCGACCACGCACTGCGCGCACGCTGTCTGCGTCAGCTCCAGGAGGCCTTCCGCGAACATCTGGAGCCCTTGCGAACCAGCTATGTGGCCGAGGTCGGCTGCCCGGTGCAGCACACGCCCGGGCCGGGGCTCGAAGTGCCGGTCGAGAGCCTGAGCTACTACGCGGATTTCCTCGAGAAGTACGCCTGGACGGAGGATCTGGGCGTAGGCGAGTCGATGGGGGCCAAGGCGCACCGCTGGATCGAGCGCGAGCCGGTCGGGGTCGTGGGCGCGATCACGGCGTGGAACTTCCCGCACGAGCTCAACCTCAAGAAGTGCGGCTGGGCGCTGGCCGCCGGCTGCACCGTGGTGCTGAAGGGTGCGCCCGCGACTCCGTGGTGCAATCTGCTGCTCGGCAAGCTGATCCACGAGCAGACGGACATCCCGCCGGGAGTGATCAACATCCTGACCTCGTCGCAGAACGGCATCGGCGAGCTGATTACCAAGGATCCGCGTGTCGACATGGTCTCGTTCACGGGCTCGACGGCCACCGGGAAGGCCATCTTGCAGGTGACGGCCCCGTTCGTGAAGCGCGTTGCGCTCGAGCTCGGCGGCAAGTCGGCGCTCATGCTGATGGACGATCTCCCGGGTATCCCGGCCATCGCAGCCGCGGCGGGCAGCAGTGTGTGCATGCACTCGGGACAAGGCTGCGCGATGTTGTCCCGCGTTCTGGTTCCGAAGCAGCAGCTCGACGAGTGTGCCGAGAAGCTGGTGGAGTCGATGGCCCAGGTGAAGGTGGGGGACCCGACGGATCCGGAGACGGTGCAGGGGCCCCAGTGCAGCGCCGCCCAGCGTGAACGCGTGCTGGCGCTGATCCAGAAGGGCATCGACGAGGGCTCGAAGCTGATCTGCGGCGGCGGGACGCCGAAGCACCTTTCGCGTGGCTACTACGTGGAGCCGACCGCGTTCATTGCAGAGTCGCATCACGCCGTCGCCCAGGAAGAGTTCTTCGGCCCGGTTCAGACGTTGATCGGCTACGAGGACGAGGCCGACGCGATCCGAATCGCCAACGACTCCATCTATGGTCTCTCGGGCGGGATCTTGTGCGCCGATCACGAGCGTGCCAAGAAGATCGCGAGTCGGGTCCGCACGGGAACGATGATGATCAACGGGGGCATGTGGTACGGCCCGGAGGTTCCGTTCGGCGGCTACAAGTGCTCGGGCCTGGGCCGTGAGAACGGCACGGCCGGCTTCGAGGAATTTCTGGAGATCAAGGCCCTGGCAGAGCCGGCGGCCTAGCCCGGTATAGCGCTGCGCGGCCCAGCTCGCTGCGCGCCGCGGCACGAGGCGACAGCATGGACCCGCTTCGCGAATTCATCGACACCGGGTCTCCCCGTCTATTCATCGGCGGTGAGTGGGTCGCGGCTGCCGACGGCGGTGAACTCGAGGTGCTCGATCCCGCCACCGCGCAGCCGCTGACCGTCGTTGCGAGCGGCGGCGTGGCCGACGCTCGGGCCGCAGTCGAGGCGGCTTCGGCCGCGGCGCCGGGTTGGGCCGCGACGTCGCCGCAGCAGCGCAGTGAGATCCTGCGCGCCGGATTCGAGAGCATGACCGCTCGCGCGGAAGAGATCGCCCGGTTGATCGTCGCCGAGATGGGCAAAGCGTTCTCCGAGGCCCGTGGGGAGGCCATCTACGCGGCCGAGTTCTTTCGCTGGTACTCGGGCGAGGCCGTTCGCAATGCAGGCGGACTGATGACTGCGCCCGCCGGAGACAAGCGAATCGTGTCGATCCATCAGCCCGTTGGCGTCGCGCTGCTGATCACGCCGTGGAACTTTCCGGCGGCGATGGCGACGCGCAAGATCGCGCCGGCGCTGGCTGCGGGTTGCACCCTGATCCTGAAGCCGGCATCCGATACCCCGCTCACCGCTCTGGCGATCGCCGCGCTGCTGCGCGAAGCGGGGCTGCCCGATGGCGTACTCAACGTCATGCCGTCGAACCGCTCGTCCCAGGTCGTGCCGGTGATCCTGGGGGACGAGCGGGTCCGGCTGGTCTCGTTTACGGGTTCGACGGAGGTCGGGCGTGGCCTGCTCGCGGAAGCGGCCAGGACGGTCGTCAATACGTCGATGGAGCTGGGCGGAAATGCTCCGTTCCTGGTGTTCGAGGACGCCGACATCGAGGCGGCAGTCGAGGGTGCGATGGTTGCGAAGATGCGCAACGGTGGGCAGTCCTGTGTTGCCGCGAATCGCTTCTTCGTCCACGCGGCGGTGGCCGACGAGTTCGCCGGCCGACTCGCCGCCGCGATGGCGGCGCTCGAGGTCGGCCCTGGGCTGGAGCCGGGCGTCGAACTCGGTCCGCTGATCAATCGGGCCGCTCAGGACGACATGATCGACGTGGTCGATGTGGCAACTGGTGCGGGCTCGAAGGTTGCGACCGGAGGGCGTGCGCCCGAGCGCGCCGGATTCTTCTTCGAGCCGACGGTACTGACCGGGGTCGAGCCCGACGCGCCGATCCTCGAGCGCGAAATCTTCGGCCCGGTCGCGCCGATCGCGGTGTTCGAGACCGAGGGACAGGCAGTGGCGCTCGCCAACAACACGATTCACGGGCTCGCGAGCTACTTGTACTCGGCGGATCTCTCGCGGGCGATGCGGGTCGCCGAGGCGCTCGAGGCTGGAATGGTCGGTGTCAATCGCGGCCTCATCTCGGACCCGGCGGCGCCCTTCGGCGGTGTCAAGCAGTCGGGGATCGGGCGCGAGGGGGCCCACGAGGGCATGCTCGAGTTTCTCGAGACCAAGTACATCGCGGTCGATTGGTGAGCGTCAGCCGCTCGTCCTGGCCGAGTCGGTCCGAGTGGCGAACACGAGACAAACGGCGAAGCTGAGCATGTACGAGAGCGATAGCCCCATCGCGATCTGCTCGACCCCCACCGCGCTCCCGAACAGCCAGGGTGCCAGCGGGATCAGGAGCGCCGCCCACTGCAGCAGCCGTGCGGCCAGCAGCAGGCGCATGCGGCGCGTCGCGATCAGGTAGGTCTTCATCACGCCGAACAGGCTGTAGAAGACGATCACCCCGGTCATCGACTCGAGTAGCTTTGCGGCCGGTCGCCACCCATCGCCGAACAGCAGTGGGATGATTACTTCCGCGTAGCCGAGTGACAGGGCGGCGACGCCGGCGAGCGGTAGCGCGAGTCCCATCCCGAGGCGGCGCAGCAGCCGGCGTTGCGCTGCAGGCTCGCTCTCGCCGCTGAGCCAGGTGAGCGTCATGCGGCCGGTGACGGGCGCGAGCAGCTGCTGGGGCACGAAGGCGAGTCGGCGCGCCTGATAGAAGAAGCCGACGGCGCCGGCCGTTCCAACCGCGCCCGCCAGCAGGAGCGAGACGCGCTGGAACGCGCCGTCGAGGACGCCCTCGAGCCAGATGCCGCGCACCTCTCGCAGCAGGCGACGCCAATCCTCGCTTCCCAGCCAGTACAGCCGCTCGCGGTGCAGCCCGCCCACCGCCGCCATCGACCCCACGAGCAGCAGGCCGAGCGCGAGCTCGCGCAGGTAGAGAGCCGCAGCCCCGGCGCCGAACAGGACGAGGCCGACCGCAAGCGCGTGCGCGATCACGGCGCTGCCGGCTTCGAGCGCCGCCAGACGACGGTACGGTTGCTGGCGTTCGAAGAAGGCGGTGGTGTGGCCGATCCAGTGCTGGGTGAGCATTCCGGCGAGCAGCAGGCCGGTCCACAGACTGAGCGAGCCGCTGAGCCACAGCCACAGGGCGGACAGTGTCCCGGCCGCGGCGACCTCGTACAGCAGAACGTTCCAGTAGATGCGTCTGCGATGGGCATCGAGCTCTTCGTCGCGCAGGCGGAGCACCTGCAGACCGACTCGCAGCGAAATCACGGTCTCGAACATGCCGATCGCGGCCAGGGCGAGGGCGAACTCGCCGAACTGCTCGGGTGCGATGAACCGCACGAGCACCAGGTTGGACGCGAAGGCGATGCCGGCACGTGTCGCACCGGACGACACCATCCAGCTCGATTGCGTGGCGCGCGTGGGAGCGGACTCCGTCACCGCGCGCAGCATACCTGGGCGGTCGGTCCCGTCCTACTCGCCCGGGCGGCTGGGATGATTCCAGCTGGTTGGACGGGAGGTGCGGCTCCGGGCATGATGCCGTGGCCGCGCGAGAGGAGGAGTCCGTGAGCGAGAACTTCACACCCGACCAGATGCGCAAGATCTTCGAGAGCGTCAAGAACTGGGGACGTTGGGGGGCCGAAGACGAGCGAGGTGCGCTCAACTTGATCACGCCCGAGAAGCGCCGCGAGGCCGCGGCGGCGGTGATTGCGGGCGAGCCCGTGAGCTGCTCGCTCGAGCTGGCCGTCCGGCCTTCGGTCGAGAACCCGAACCCGGCCCTCCACATGATGATCCAGGCCGGCGACGACTGTCTGCTCCCGGAGGTCAATTTCGAGACGGTGATGGATTTCGTGGGTGTTGCCTTCCACGGCATGGCGACAACCCACCTCGATGCGCTGTGCCATGTCTTCGTCGATGAGAAGATGTACAACGGCTTCTCGAAGCACGAGGTCAAGAGCACGGGGGCGCGGCGCTGCAGCGTCATGGTCGCCCGGGACGGGATCGTCTCGCGCGGCGTGTTGCTCGACATGCCGCGTTCGCTCGGTGTCGAATGGCTCGACCCGCGGACTGCGATCACGGTGGAGCAGCTGGAAGCGGCCGAGGAAGGGCAGGGAGTTCGCGTCAGCGAAGGCGACATCCTGCTGGTCGGCACGGGCCGAGATGCGCGTCGCACTGCGCAGGGTCCGTGGAGCCCGATGGAGCAGGGACTCGCCGGGCTCCACGCCGAGTGCATCCCCTGGCTCCACGAGCGCGGCGTCGCGGTGCTCGGTGGAGACGGGGTCTCCGACGCTCTTTCGCTGAGTGGAACCGAGGGCTGGGCGATGCCCATCCACCAGTGCACGCTGGCCGCGATGGGTGTCCACCTGCTCGACAACCTGCGCCTCGATTCCCTGGCGGAAGCCTGCGCTCGGCACGGACGCTGGGCCTTCCAGTTCACCGTGGCGCCGCTGCGCGTCGACAAGGCGACAGGCTCGCCCGTCAATCCGATCGCGGTCCTCTAGCCGCGCTCGCGCTTCGCCGGAGCTAGAGACCGGTGGGCTTCGTGCCGATCACTTCGTCGGCTTCGAGCTGGTCGATCTGGCTGTCCGAGAGACCGATCTCGGCGAGCACCTCGCGGTTGTGCTGCCCCATGGTCGGCGTGGGCGTGCGCTGCCAGCGCTCGACCGTCGCGTACCGGAAGGGCGGGCCGGCGATCGGGTGGACTCCGACCACCGGATGGTCCAGCTCCTCGAAGAACCCCCGCGCCGCCATCTGTGGATGGAAGCTGGCGCGTCGCTGGTCTAGCAGTGCCGCCGCCGGGATGCCGCGGGCGACCAGGCGCTCGGCGGCCTCGTCAGCGTCCTGTCCAGCGGCCCAGCCGGCCAGCCGTTCGTCGAGCAGGTCGTGCTTGGCGCGCCGCCCCGCGGCGCTCGCCAGCTCGCCGTTGCGCGTCCAGTCGGCCTCGCCGAGCTCCTCGCACAACGCGCGCCACTGCTCGTCGCTGGTCACGGCGATCGCCAGCCATCGCTCGTCGCCGCGGCAGGCGTAGATGTTCTGCGGCGCGCCCTCCGGCCCGCGATTGCCTGCGCGCTCGAGTTCGACGCCGTAGGCCGACCACTCGATTGCGACCTCGGCGGCCGCGTTGAGCGCGCCCTCGACCATCGTGCACTCGAGCAGCTTGCCCTCGCCGGTGTGCTCGCGGTCGGCCAGCGCGACCAGGACGGCGTAGGCCGCGTGCATCCCGGCCAGCGGGTCGCACGGACCGCGCTGGATGCGCGGCTGATCGTCAACATGTCCGGTGATCCAGGCGAGCCCGGAGATCTGCTCCATCGTCTGTGCGAAGCCGACGTGGTCGCGCCACGGACCCGACAGGCCGAAGGCCGGCATCCGCACCTGGATGATGCGCGGGTTCAGCGCGTGCACGGTGTCCCAGTTGAGACCGAAGCCCTCGACTACGCGCGGCGAGAAGTTCTCGACGAAAATGTCGCAGGTGGCGAGCAGCTGCTTGCACGCGTCCAGACCTCCGGGATCGGCGAGGTTGAGCGTGATGCCGCGTTTGTTGGTGTTGGAGGCGAGGGTGATGTGCGAACGCTCCCACCAGGACGGCTGCGTGAAGAACACACCGCCGGCCATGCGCATCCCGTCCGGCTTCTGGCACGCCTCCATTCGGATCACGTTGGCGCCGAGGTGCGCCAGCATCTGACAGGCCGAAGGCCCCGCCCACCAGGCGGTCGCGTCGAGCACGCGCAGTCCGGCGAGCGGCAGCTCGGGCTGCTTCGCCCCGCTCGGCGGCGTGCCCGTACGCGGAGGCTTGCTGCTCGCCTCGATCTTCCCGGTGTGCTCGCCGAGCTGCGGTGACGGCTGGGGCGGCCGCGGTCGCTCACCGCCGAGCAGGTAGCTCGGGGCCGGCTGCAGGAAGCCGCTGCGCGGGTTCGGCACGTGATTGCGGCGTGCCTGGAAGTGGGGGTGCTCGAGCACGGTGCGGCCGCTGGTGACCGGGGCGACCGGGATGCGCAGCAAGGCGGCCCGCTCGACCACCTCGTCGGTCGTGTGGCGGCTGGTCCAGGCGCGCACGATCTGGTTCCACTCGTCCATCCGCTGGCCGCGGACGCCCATGTTCCACCACTCGATCTCGCCCTCGGTCAGCTCCGGGCGCTCGATCATGGTGCAGAAGTCGTTGAACTGCTGGCGCGAATTGGTGTTGAAGCCGACCCAGCCGTCGAGTGTCGGCTCGATCGAGGGAAGCTCGACAGACCGTGCAGGTCCAGGGGTTTGTGGCCGACCCATCAAGCTACTCATGAGGTCTGAGTGGACGCTCGAGCCGATGTTCATGACCTCGCACAGCGAGAAGTCGACGTGCTCGCCCTGACCCGTGCGACGTGCGCGCTGCACGGCCGCCAGGCCTCCGACAGCGGCGAAGGTGCCGCCGATCCACTCCGTGACACGCCCGCCGCACTGGACGGGTGGCTGGCTCGCGAGTCCGCGTCCCGAGATGCCGCCGCTCTCGGCCTGGATGGTCAGATCCGAGGCCGGACGTCTGGCGTAGGGGCCTCGCTGACCGAAGGGAGTAATCGACAGCACGACCAGCCCGGGGAACCGCTCACACAGCTCGAGGCCCGCAAACGGGCCCGGCTCGCAGGTCTCGATCACCAGGTCCGCGCCCTCGACCAGCTCGAGCGTCGCCGGATCGCCCGGCTCGCCGACGACCGAGCGCTTCGAGCAGCTGAGGAACTGGAACAGGGCCCCGTCCTCGCCGCCCAGATCCTGGTGGCTGGCCGACCAGCGGCGCAGCGGGTCGCCCTCGCGGGGCTCCACCTTGATCACGTCCGCATAGCCATCGGCCAGGAGCTTCGAGGTGTAGGCGCCGGCGATCCGGTCGCTGAAGTCGATGACGCGCAAGCCGCGCAGTCCGTGCATGAGAGTCCTCCGCTCGGCGCATTGTACCGTGCGAGGGGTCGCTATCGTGGCCGCTTCAGGCCCGAAGTGCGATCGGACGAGGAGGACGCGTGAGCGCCAACCTGTACGCGCTGTTCCGCGAGCGTTTCCCCGCCGACCTCTCGGCCCGTTTTCTCGAGACACCGGGGGGCGGCATCGTCGACTATGCCGGCGTCGAAGGCGAGACGGCGAAGCTCGCGAACGCGCTGGGAGCGCTCGGAGTGCGGCCCGGCGACCGGGTGGCCGTGCAGGTCGAGAAATCGCCCGAAGCCGTGCTGCTCTACCTCGCCTGCCTGCGAGCCGGCGCGGTCTTCCTGCCGCTCAACACGGCGTATCGCGCGGAGGAGGTGGACGGTCTGCTGCGCGATGCGGAGCCCGCACTGTTTGTCTGCGCCGCGGGCAGTGAGCCCACGAGCAGCTGGCTGCCCTGCATCCGCACCCTGGCGGCCGACGGCTCGGGGAGCCTTGCCAGTGAGGCCCGGGTCGCCGCCGATGAGCACGCGGTGGTCGATCGCGGCGCCGATCAGGCGGCGGTCATTCTGTACACGTCGGGTACGACGGGGCGCTCGAAGGGCGCCGTGCTCTCGCACGGGAACCTGGCCGCCAACGCGCGGGCCCTCCACCGCGCCTGGGGCTTCGGGCCGGGCGACGTGCTGCTCCACGTGCTGCCCGTCTATCACGCGCACGGCCTGTTCGTGGCGTTGCACACGACGCTGCTCAACGGCAGCGGCGTGATCTTCCTGCCGCGTTTCGACACCGGGGTCGTCTGCGACTGGCTGCCGCGCGCCACCGTGATGATGGGAGTGCCGACGCACTACGTCCGGCTGTTGCGCGAGGAGCGCTTCGATGCAGCGCGCTGTCGCGGGATGCGCCTGTTCGTCTCGGGCTCGGCGCCGCTGCGCCAAGAGACCTTCGAACGCTTCCGCGAGCGCACCGGCCACACGATCCTGGAACGCTACGGCATGACCGAGACCGGCATGAACACCTCGAACCCACTCGAAGGCGAACGCGTCGCCGGCAGCGTCGGGCCGGCACTGCCGGGCGTCGAGCTGCGGGTGTGCGACGAGCACGGCCGGGAACTCTCGGCGGGCGAGGTCGGCGGGCTCGAGGTGCGCGGTCCGAACGTCTTCCGCGAGTACTGGCGGATGCCGGAGAAGACGCGCAGCGAGTTTCGCGACGGCGGCTGGTTCATCACGGGAGATCTCGCCAGGATCGACGAGCGCGGCTACGTCTACCTGGCCGGCCGCTCGAAGGATCTGATCATCAGCGGTGGACTCAACGTGTATCCGAAGGAGGTCGAGCTCGTGCTCGACTCGCTGCCGGGCGTGCTCGAGACCGCTGTCTTCGGGCTGGAGGACGCCGATCTCGGCGAGGCGGTGAGCGCCGCCGTCGTCTGCGAGCCGCAGGCGGGCGCCCTGTCGGCAGAGCAGGTGATCGCCCATGCGCGCAAACACCTGGCGGCGTTCAAGGCGCCCCGGCGCGTGTTCTTCCTCGGCGGGCTGCCCCGCAACGCCATGGGCAAGGTGCAGAAGGCCCGCCTGCGCGATGAGCTCGGCTGACGTCCCGCGGGCGGCGTGACGCGGGACGCCCGATCGGGACCGCGCCTCGCGTGGTGCGGTCGGGCCCCTTGCGGCACTGAAGCGGGGCCGCTGGAGCGGATCAGGCCGCCCGGAAGTGCACCGGCAACGTCGCGGGCCCACGGAAGGCGAAGCCGATCACCTCGGCCGGTCGACCGGGGGCGAGCTTCAGGTCCGCGAGCCGGTCGAGCACGACCTCGAGGCCGACCCGCGCCTCGAGCAGCGCGAGCCGGGAGCCCGCGCAGAAGTGCTTGCCGATGCCGAACGCGAGGTGATCGCTGGTGTCGCGGTCGAGGTCGAAGCGGTCGGGCTCGGGGTAGTGCTCCTCGTCCCGATTGGCCGAGCCGAGATGCAGCAGCACGTCATCCCCCGCCCGGATCGGAACGCCGGCGAGCTCGCAGTCGACCAGAGCCTCTCGCGGGATCGTCGAGACGGGGGTCTCGAAACGCAGCGTTTCGCGCACGAAGTCGTCGATCCGCTGGCGCTCGCCCGAGAGACGCTCGAGCAGCTCGGGGTCGCGCAGCAGCACCGCGAGCATCGACCCCAGCAGGTGATAAGTGGTGTCGGCGCCGGCCGAGACGAGCAGGCGCAGGAAGCTCACCACCTCGTCGTCGGTCATCCGCTCGCCCTCGACCTCGACCGTTGCGAGCACGCTCAGCAGGTCGTCCGCCGGATCGGCCCTGCGGCGCGCGACCAGTGGCGTCAGGTACGCCGCCAGCTGCTTCGAGGCCTCGAAGGCGCGGCCGGGGTCCTTGGCGATCATCGACATGTCGACGGCCAGCTGGTGAAAGCGCGGGACCTCGTCGGGCGGGAGGCCGAGGATTTCGACGAACACCCGCAACGGGTAGAGGAAGGTGAAGTCGGGGACGAGGTCGCACGTGCCGGCGTCTGCGAAGCGGTCGACGATTTCGTTTGCCAGCTGCTCGACGAACTTGGGGAAGTCGCCGCGCAGCGCGCGCGGTGCCAACGCGGGCGTGATCAGGTTGCGGTGCTTCAGATGTTCGCCGCCGTCCATCTCGATGACGGTGCGCCCCATCACCAGGCCGGCTTGCCGCGCGTTCACCCGGCTGGAGAACGTCTGCTCGTCGCGCAGGGCATCGCGCACGTCGTCGTGCCGCGTGACGAGCCAGTTGCGGCGTTCGGCTTCGGGCTTCGCGAGGTCGAGCACCGGCGCTTCGCGGCGCAGGCGCGCGTACAGCGGATACGGGTTCGGCACGGGAGCGAGGGGCCCGCCATCGAGCAGCGCCTTCAGTTCTACCGGGATCGACTTCATCGGTTGGAGTCTACTGCCTTTCCGTCGTGCGCCGACAGGGTCGCGACCCGAGCGGGCTGCCAATCGCCCGGGCGGGGCCCAGCGAGGCGCGAATCCTGCGGGTATCCGATAGATTCCGCGGCCGGAGCTGGGAACCCATGTCCGACGAAACGAGCGCGACCGAACGTCCCAAGGACTTCATCCGCGAGAAGGTGGCGGCCGACGTCGCCGCCGGACGCTGGGGCGGTCGCGTGGCGACGCGCTTTCCGCCAGAGCCCAACGGCTTCCTGCACGTCGGCCACACCAAGGCGATCTGCATCGCTTTCGGGGTCGCGCGCGACTTCGACGGCCAGTGCCACCTGCGCTTCGACGACACGAACCCGAGCACCGAGGACCCGCGCTACGTCGAGGGCATGCAGCGCGATATCCGGTGGCTGGGCTTCGACTGGGGCGAGCACCTCTACCACGCCTCCGACTACTTCGAGCAGCTGTACGACCACGCCGTGCGGCTGATCGAGCGGGGCAAGGCCTACGTCTGCGACCTGTCGAGCGAAGAGCACACGGCGCTGCGGGGAACGCTTACCGAGCCCGGGACCAACAGCCCCTACCGCGACCGAACCGTCGAAGAGAACCGGAGCCTGTTTGCCCGGATGAAGGAGGGCGAGTTCGATGCCGGCTCGCGCGTGCTGCGCGCGAAGATCGACATGGCCTCTCCGGTCCTGGTGATGCGTGATCCGATCCTGTACCGGATCCAGAAGACGGCCCACTACCGGCGCGGCGACGACTGGTGCATCTACCCGATGTACGATTTTGCGCACTGTCTCGAGGACGCGATCGAGGGCATCACGCACTCGCTCTGCTCGCTCGAGTTCACCGATCATCGGCCGCTCTACGACTGGATCCTGCGCGAGCTCGAGATTCCCGACCCGCCGGAGCAGACAGAGTTCGCGCGGCTGAACCTGACCCACACCGTGACGAGCAAGCGTGTTCTGCGCCGGCTCGTCGAAGAGGGCCGCGTCGACGGCTGGGACGACCCGCGCATGCCGACACTGGCTGGCATGCGCCGACGCGGGTACCCGCCCGAGGCGATCGTGCGGTTTTGCGAGGACGTGGGCGTGGCCCGGCGCGAGAACTGGATCGAGCTGCAGCGGCTCGAGTACTTCGTTCGCGACGAGCTCAACCGCACGGCGAAGCGCGTCTCTGCCGTGCTCGATCCCCTGAAGGTCGTGATCACCAACTGGCCCGTGGGCGAGGTCGACGAGCTCGAGGCGGTCAACAACCCCGAGGACGAATCCGTCGGCACCCGCCGCGTGCCGTTCTCGGGCGAGCTCTATATCGAGCGCAGCGATTTTCTCGAGGATCCGCCCCGCAAGTTCTTTCGTCTCGCGCCGGGCCGCGAGGTGCGACTTCGCTATGCGTACTTCATCACCTGCGACGAGGTGGTGAAGGATGCGGACGGCGAGATCACCGAGTTGCGCTGCAGCTACGATCCGGCGACGCGCGGAGGCGACGCACCGGACGGTCGCAAGGTGAAGGGCACCCTGCACTGGGTGTCGGCGCCCCACGCCCTGGACGCCGAGGTGCGGCTCTACCAGAAGCTCTTCGCTCCGGAAGACCCGATGAGCTTGGAAGAGGGCGGGGACTACACCGACGGTCTCACGCCCGATTCGAAGCGAGTGCTCACGGGCTGCAAGGTCGAGCCGAGCCTCCAGGACGCAGGTCCGGGGAATCGCTTCCAGTTCGAGCGCACCGGATACTTCGCGGTAGACGAGGATTCCGCGCCGGGTGCGCTGGTGTTCAACCGGACGGTGTCGCTGCGAGATACCTGGGCCAGGGTCCAGAAGCAGCGTTGACACCCCACAACCAGGAGACAGGCGATGGCCATCGGGCTCACAGTGCAGTTCAAGATCAAGCAGGGAAGCAACGAGGAGTTCGAGTCGGGCTTTGCCAAGGCGTCGGCCGAGGTCAAGGCGCAGGACGAGGGCTGCGAGATGTACGACCTGTTTCGCAGCGTCGACGATTCCACGCGCTACGCGATGGTCGAGCGTTGGAGTAGCCAGGAGCTGCTTGCCGCGCACATGAAGTCGCCGAGCATGGCGGGGATGGCGGCGCTCGCGCCGCACTTCGACGGCGCACCTGCGATGGCGCAGTACGAGGTCGAATAGGACGCTGCCCTGGGTCGTGACCGCCCCCGGCACGCCCCCGTTCGAGCGACAGCCGATTGCGCAGGAGAGACGCGCGCCCGTGCGAGCCTGGAGGGAGCGTCCTCGCTAGCGTTGGAGCGTGCGGCCCGACGTTCACCTCGAGCCTGGCTGTCCGTGGTGGGGCCTCAGCGAGCTGCGGCTACCCAACGTCGACTGGTGCGAGATGCAGCGCTGCTCGTGGGTGGTCGAGCCGGCCAACACCTGGTCGAACCTGGCCTACGGACTGGTCGGGATCGCGCTGTATCTGGCAGCCCGCCGGTCGGCTTCGCCCCACCTGCGTTTCTTCGCGCCTGCCGCTGTGCTGGTTGGACTGGCCTCTGGGATCTACCACGCGTCCTACACCTTCGTGCTCCAGATCCTCGACTTCGCGGGGATGTACGTCTTCTGCGCGCTACTGCTCACCCTGAACCTGCGGCGCGCGGGAGTGCTAGGCGCGCACGATTGGCGCAAGCGCTTCTGGCAGGGCGTCGTCGCGGCGACGGTCGTCACCGTGGCCGTCGACTTCACGGGAGTTCCGATCCAGTCGCTGGTCTTCCTGCTGATCCTGGCGATCGTCGGCAGCGAACTGCGGCTCGCCAGACGCGCGCCCGGCACGACATTGCACTTCCTGGCCGTCGCGGTCGCCCTGATCGGCGCCGGTGCGGTGTTCTCCCTGCTCGACGTGACGCGCACCTGGTGCTTGCCCAGCCACGCCATCCTGCAAGGTCACGCGATCTGGCATGTGCTGTCGGCGCTGAGTCTGCTCGCCTGCTTCTTCCACTATCGGCAGTTCGAGGACCAGCTCGGCGCGGAGGGCTGAGAGGGTCGCGTCGATGGGCGCTGCGGAGGGAGAGCGAGGCGCCTACTGCGGCCGCTCTCGGCGCGATCGCGCCGCGTCGTCTGGCGAGCCCAGGCGCGGCAGCTCGCGCAGGTGCGCGCGGCCGTCCGCACCGAAGCGCGCCCGGTAGGCGACGCGGTCCGGGAACAGACGGCGGAGCTCGACATTGCGGGGCCCGAGGTCACGGGCGTACAAGACGTCATTGCGCTCGAGCGGGTACTCGTTGAGTGGGAACGCGGACTTCCAGCCCCAGCGGTCCGGGTGCACGAAGACGAGCGCGTGGTGGAGCTGGCCGCGTTCGCTCGCCTCGCGCACCGCGCCCGAGGCCTGGCGATAGTCGTCCGAGTACTCCCGCACCAGTGGTGGTGTCGCGAAGACGAGTGCGTAGACCGGTACCGCCAGGCACGCCGCACGTCCGAAGCGCGCCGCGCGCCCGCCGGCCTCGATCGCGCGCGCGGCGGGGATTGCGAGGACGGCGAGGGTACCCGGTAGCGCGAGTGTGTAGTGGCGCGCGCCGTAGGCGACACCGTGATAGAAGTGGCCGAGGTACACTAGGACGAGCCCGGCGGCCGAAGCGAACAGCGCGCTGGACCACGGGCCGTCTCGGCGCGGGCGCGCGAATGCGAGCAGCCCGGCGAGCAGCACCAGTGGCAGGCCGTGGAGGTCCTCGAGCCAGACCAGCAGACGGTGGCTCGTCACGCGCGGTGCATCGCTCGGGTAGTAGCCCGGCCACTCCGGGCCGTGGACGACCGTGCCCATCTCGGCGCCGAAGCCGAAGCCGAACTGCTGTCCGGGGTGCAGGCGCTCGAAGTGGATCTCCTGTGGAAACACCAGGGCCGACCCGGTGAGCGCGGCGTTGTAGGCGAGGAGGGCGACGATGCCGGTGCTGGCTGCGGCGCCGGTCGCGAGCAGTGCCGGGAGCCTCGTTCGATCGCGCAGCGCGCCCGCGAGCTGCCACAGGCCGAACGGTGCGGCAGCGGCGGCGGTGTCGAGCGGGCGCATCGTCGCGCCGACGGCCAGCGCGAGACCACCGAGCACTGCCCAGCCGAGCTGTGGGCCGGACCGTTGGCGGGCCCAGGCGTACAAGAACAGCGCGAACACGAACAGGTTTGCGGTATGCGACATGGCAGTCGCGGCGAGGAACACGAACATCGGCGAGCAGGCGAGTCCCAGGGTGCAGAGGCGCGCCGCCGTCTCGCCGAGCTCAGTCCTGCGCAACGCCCCGTAGAGCAGCAGCAGCGTTGCGGCCGCGAGCAGGGGGTTCATCAGCTGCGGCACGCCGAGCTTCACGGCGGGCGCAAGCAGTGCCGGCCATCCCGGGTTCATGATGCCGTGCCACACGCCGCCTGCGCCGCTCAGGTGCACGAAGTTGAAGAACTCCAGGCCGGCGGGCGGCTCGAAGCCCAGACGGCCCTGGGCGAGCGCGCGAGCCTGGAACTGATAGGCCG
>JAYZFK010000031.1:0-43636 GCA_036336835.1 Myxococcota bacterium
CGGGCCCGCCAGCCGATGAGCCGGGAGAAGGTAGCCGCCGCAATTTCGGAGAACGCCACGACGATGCAACGGAACGCCTCGACTTGGATCCTGACCTTTCTCCTCGTCTGCCCCGCCGGGCTCGCCCGCGCGGGGGTGCACACCTGGGACGTGAACGAAGTCTTCAGTGATTCCAGCGGAACGATCCAGTACGTCGAGCTGTGGGAGGCGCCGACGCTGCCCAACGGCGAAACCGGCGTGGTCGGGCAGACCATGACGAGCGGCTTGACCAGTTTCGTCATCGCCGGGGTACCCCTCACGGGCTCGACGGCCGACACGTACTATCTGATGGCTACCGCCGCCTTCGCTGCGCTCCCGGGCGCACCGACGCCGGATGCGATCATCCCGTCTGGCAGCATCCCGTTCTTCGATACCGCCGGAGACACAGTCGCCTTTGGCGGTTTCGACACCTGGATCTTTGGCGCGGTGCCAACCGACGGCGTCAATTCTCTCAAGCGCGGGCTGGATGGCGAGCCCGCGGGTTCCGGCACCAACTCGCCGACCAACTTCGCCGGCGCGACGGGCTCGGTCACCGTGCCGCCACCGCCCAGTGTGCCGTCGTCGACTTGGTCCACCCAGCTGCTGATGCTGACGATGCTGCTGACCGCAGGGATCGTCACCGTGCGGCGGCTGGACACGGCGTCGCGCCTCCGGCTCGCCGTGCGCTCAGCACCGGCAGACACCCGCGGGCCCCGGGATCGGGCTCCGTGACGACCCGCGCGCCCGGCGCCGTCTACTTCCCCTAACGCACGGCGGGCTCCGTCTCGACGCGGCCCGCACCCCCGCACCGCAATGGTCCCACGCCTCCGGCTGGGCCACCAGCCGCCTGCGCGCGTCCGACTTCGCTTGCGCGACGAATCGGGTCACACTCTCCGGTGCGCTGCGACTCTTTCTGATGAAGGCCATGACACCCGGCGCTCGCCAACCCGATCCTCGCCAGAGCCCGAACCGGGAGCCACGAAAGGAGCGCAATCGTGTGGAGCCCCGGCCCGAACGACCCGAGTGACGCACTGCGCCCGGGCGACCCCAGGTCGTCGAACGAGACGATGGGCGGACTGCCCGGAGCGGAGCTTTGATGGCCGCTCATGTCGAAGCCGTCCTGGTTCCGGACGTCGAGCTGGCGAGACAGGGGGACGTCGCAGCGTTCTCGCGCCTCGTCGAGCGGACGTCATCGATGGTCTGTGGCGTGGCCTTCGCCATCGTTCGCGACATCGCGGCGAGCGAAGACATCGCGCAGGAGGTGTTCCTGTCCGTCTGGAAGGGCCTCGGACGGCTCCAGAACCCCAGGAGCTTCCTTCCCTGGCTGCGCCAGATGACGCGCAATCAGGCCAACAGCTGGCTGCGGAAGGTCTACTCGCGCCGCGCCCACGATCATGCTGGCGAGGAGCTGCTGGCTGCGGTCGCCGACCCGCGGCCGGCGGCCGACCTGGCACTCGAGCAGAAGGAGGAGCTCGAGCTGGTTGCCCGGACGCTGGAGGAAATTCCGGGCGAGGCCCGCGAGGTTCTGGTGCTGTACTACCGCGAGGGGCGCTCCACCACTCAGGTGGCGGAGCTGCTCGGTCTCTCGGAGGGCGCCGTGCGCAAGCGTCTTTCGCGAGCGCGCGGCCACATCCGCGCCGAGCTGGCCCAGCGCGTCGGGAGCGGCCTCGAGCGCAGCGCGCCCGGCGCAGCGCTCGTAACTACGGTCGTGACATCCCTGACCACCGCGCCAGCGCCGGCCAGTGCGGTGGGCGGAGCCGCTGCCGGCACTGGCGTCGTCGCGGGCCTGAAGCTGGGCGGCCTGGCCGGCCCGCTCGGCGCCCTGGCCGGGGTGGCGTCGAGCATTGGCGGAGTCGTGGTCGGTCTTCGTTCGGAGCTCGGAGAGGCGATCGATGAGCGGGAACGACGCCAGCTGCGCCGTCTTCGCGCGGTCGCGATCGCGACCGTGGTCGCGTCTGGCCTCGGCATGCTGTGGAGCGCTCGATTCGGTCACTGGCTGCCGCCCACGGCAGTGTTCCTCGGCTTCGTCGTGGCCCTGGGACTGCTCTACGGCCTGTGGCTCCCGCGCATCACGCGACGCAGGCGGCAGCACCAGCGGGCAACCGATCCGGAGGCTCCGGCCCGCCATCGGCGGCGGCGTCTCGTGGCGCTCGTCGCGTCGGTCGCCGGGACGTTGATGGGCGGTCTCGGGCTACTCGCCGGCTTGTGGCTGGGCGGCTTTCTCGGATGACGCGTCGCCGAGTACGACTCGTCCTTCGCCCGCGACGTTCGTCATACTGAGCCCCTCGCCGCCGCGTCGAGGCGGCCGAGCTCGGGGCGCGACACGGCTTGGCAGTGCTCGCGACTCTCGTAGGAGACGGTGAGCATGGCCGGCGATCACCGAGCCGGGCAGACGATCAGCCGACGGGAACAGGGAGTCGCCCTTCTCCTCTGCGCTCTGCTCGGTGGCGCTGGCCTGGGGATCGCCGTGCTGACGGGCGGGCTCCTCGCCTGCATCCTGGCGCTGTTCCTGTTGCTCGGGGTGCGGCTGCATCTTCGACCGCGCTCGGGCAACCTCAGGCTGGTCGCAAAGGCGTTCGGCTGCTTCTGCGCCCTGACGTTGCTGCTCGGCATCGGCATGGTCGCCCTGTGGGAGTCGGGCGAGGTGATCGTCCTTCGTCAGCAGGACGAGCGCGGAGAGATGTTCTCCACGCGCATCTGGATCGTCGATTTCGACGGACATCCGAGCTTCGCCGCTCGGCCGCCAGACTCGCAGCGGCGCATCGCCCTGCTTCGGGCGCACCCGACTGTCGAGTTCGTGCGCGCCGGACGCGCCGAGTGTCGCAAGGCTGTGCTCTTGCCGGCCCCCGACGAGGTCCGCGATCGCATCCTCGAGCGGTACACCGAGAAGTACGGCCTGCGGGCATACGTCGCGGGCCGGCTCGTCGGCGTGCTGCTAGGCGGGCGCCCGGGGCCCGACGAGCGTGAAATCCTGATCCAGCTCGAGCCTTGCGAGAGACGACCCGTGGGCGGGTAGCCACTGCCTAACAATCACGGTCAGGGGACTGGTCGGATCCCTCGGCTATCGGTACTCCACCCAGCTGCGAGAGCTCGAACCTGCCGAGAGCGCACGTACCCTAGAGCGCGCGCCGAGGTCAGACGACTCCCTGCTCGCGCAGCGTGTCGAGCTCCTCGTCCGAGACGCCCAGGCTGCCCCACACCTCTGCGTTGTGCTCGCCCACGTGGGGAGCGCGGCGCTGGATCTTCCACGCGGTTCGGTCGAAGCGGTAGGGCGCTCCGGGATAGGTATAGGTCCGGCCCAGCTCCTCGTGCTCGACCTGCACGGCGAAGCCGCGCGCGCGGTGGTGGGGATCGTCGAGGGCCTCCTCGGGCGAATAGATGACGCCGATTGGGATGCCGCGCTGCTGCGCACCGACGAACAGCTCGTAGGCCGGCAGCTGCTCGGAGAGGAACGTCAGGGCCGCACGGCCCGCCTGGATCAGGTGCCGAAGCTCGGGATCGTTGCGGGCCCGCATCGCATCGATCGAGTCGCGGGCCGCGGCTTCACGCAGCGCGTCCATGGACGGGAAGTCCTCGGCCAGTCCCGCGGAGTCGAGCCACTCGGCCAGCGCCGCGTAGTCCCGCGGGCTCCGCAGCCCCACTCCCGTGTTCGCATGACGCCCGTCGGCGCACCGAGCCTGCGACGGGGGGCCGGCCATGGGCATGGCGTGACGGCCGGTCTGGCGCTGCACGATCGACTGATCGACGAGGTAGTGATAGCTACCGGCCTCGGTGGTGACGTTGGCGGCCGCGTGCAGGTTCACATCGACGTGCTGTCCGCGGCCCGACTCCTCACGTGCGAGCAGTGCGACCAACAGCGAGATCACCGCGTAGTGCGCGCCGGTATGGAACGCCTGGTTGCCGCCGCCGCGCACCGGCGGCAGGCTGTGATCGTCGTAGCCGCAGCTCCACACGGGACCTCCGCTGGCCAGCAGCGTCAAATCCGTCGCCTGCTCCGCGCTGCGCGGCCCGCTGGGCCCGAACGGCGTGATCGACACGCTGATCAACCGCTCGTTGCCCGCGCGCAGCGCCGCCAGGTCGATTCCCAGGGAGACGAGCTGTCCGGGGTCCTCGCCTTCGAGCAGCACGTCGGCTCCGGCGGCCAGACGGGCGACCAGCTCGCGTCCGCGCGGCGCATCCATGCGCGCGGTGACGCCTCGCTTGCTGGTGTTGTAGTGCCACCAGTACAGGCTGCGCTCGGCACCGGGACGGTCCTCCAGAAAGGGATCGTAGGCGCGCGTCGCGTGGCCTCCGGGCGGCTCGACGACGATGACGTCGGCACCCATGTCGGCGAGTAGCTTGCCCGCGAAGCTGGTGCGCTCGTGGGCGAGCTCGATCACCCGAACGCCCGCCAGGGCTCCGCTCATATCACGCCCTCGTCCCGCAGCGCTGCGATCTCGGCGGCGTCGAGCCCCAGCAGCTCGCCGTAGATCTGCTCGTTGTGCTGACCGAGCAGCGGACCACCGTGGCTGAAGTCCCAATCGGTTTCGGACAGGTGAACTGGCAGCCCGTCGATCCGTTGCTTGCCGATCACCGGGTGCGTGACCTCGGGCCACAGGCCCCAGGCTCGCGTATTGGCGTCGTGATCGACCCGCTCGGGTGGGGTCTGGACCGCTGCGGCGGGGACGCCCGCCGCCTGCAGCCGCGCCTGCAGCGCGAACTTGTCACTGCGACGCGTCCAGCCGGCCAGCTGCTCGTCGAGCGAGTCCTCCGAGGCAATGCGTCCGTCGAGATCCGCAAAGCGGCCCTCCCCGGTCCATTCCTCTCCCACCACCTTGGCGAGCGCCGTCCAGTCGGCGTCGTCGCGACAGGCAATGGCGACCCAGGCGTCCTCGCCCTGGGCGGGATAGATCCCGTGCGGAGCCATCCGCGGCCACTGGCTGCGGTTGCTATGCGGCATGCCCTCGCGCCGCAGCGGACGACCGTTGACGGTGTAGTCGAGCAGTGCCGGCCCGTTCAGCGTGGTCCCGGCCTCGGTCATCGCGAGATCGATCCACTGGCCCTCGCCGGTGCGCTCGCGGTGGTAGAGCGCCATCAGCAGCGCCATCGCCATGTAATACGCGCCCGTGTGGTCCATGTAGGAGTAGCCCCAGCCCGCCGGCGGCTGGTCGCGCAGCCCGGACGTGAACGTCAGCCCGCTCATCGCCTGCACGATCGGACCCCAGCTCTTGAAGCTCGCGTACGGCCCGCTGTGGCCGAAGCCGCAGTTCGATACGTAGACGATGTCGTCTCGGGCGGCGCGCAGCCGCTCGTAGTCGAAGCCGAGCCGCGCCATCACGCCTGCGGCGAAGTTCTCGCTGACGGCGTCGGAAACCGAGACGAGCTGGCGGAACAGCTGCTTGCCGCGCTCCGATTTGAGGTTGAGCGTGATGCCGAGCTTCTGGGCGTTGTGGTTGTTGAAGCCGCCACCTCGCTCGAGCCCGGGCTTGCCGTCCTTGTGGGGCGGCGCGCCGCGGATGACGTCCCAGCGTCCCTGATTGCTGGGATCCTCGATACGGATCACCTGCGCGCCGAACGCCGACAGGATGCGTGTCGCGCCCGCGCCGGCCAGCACACCGCCGAAGTCACAGATGCGAAAGCGAGCCAGCGCACCACCCGGCATGGCTTCTCTCTACCACATCGGTCGGCTGGAAAACAGCGACGCAAGAGCGGCGGCATCGAAGATCTCGGAACCGGTCGCGTTAGTCGTCGCCGAGCGGCGCCCAAGCGCTCCGCAACGACATCGCGCAGCCGACGGACTCGGTTGCTGGAGCCGTGCCGGAAGGCGTATGCTGGAGCGTCTCAGCGCCCGCGAGAAGATATGTCCGCACCGCACCCCTCCCATGCACCCTTCGATGCCGCGGTCTTCTCTGGCGGCGGCTGCCATTGCATCTGGCAGGCCGGCTTCTGGAGCACCGCCGCGCCGCTGCTCGACCTGCGACCCGATGTGATCGCGGCGGTCAGCGGCGGAGCCGCCTTCGCCTGTGCCGCGCTGAGTGGTGAGGCCGAGCGCGTGATCGCCGACTTCAAGCGCCGCGTGCAGGCCAATCGCCGAAACGTGTACTGGACCAACGCTCTGCGTAGCGCCCCGGTCTTTCCCCACGAAGCCATCTATCGGGGAGTCATCGCCGACCACCTCAGCGAGGACGGGCTCCGGCGAGTGCACGAGGGACCCGACCTGAGAATTCTTCTCGCTCGTCCTCCCGCGTGGCTGGGGACTCGATCGGGAGTGCTCACTGCAGCACTCGCCCACCTGCTGGACCGACGCGAGCAACGGCCTCGGCCGCGCTGGAGTCGCCGCGCTGGCTTCCAGGCTGAGCTCGTCTCCGCTCGCAGCTGTCGCACGCCGGCAGAGCTGGTCGAGCTCATCCTCCAGTCATCGTGCATTCCACTGCTGTTTCCCGTCTGTCGGCGAGGCGGCCGCATCACCCTGGACGGCAGCCTGCTCGACAATACGCCCGTTCGAGCCGTCGACTCGGCGTCCTCGGTGCTGGTGCTGCTGAGCCATCGAGTTCCCGATGCGAGGATTCCGAGTATCCCGGGGCATACCTACGTGCAGCCATCGCGCGAGCTGCCCATCGCGCGCTGGGACTACACGAGCCCCGGTCTCGCCCAGGAGACCTTCGATCTGGGGAGATGGGACGGGGAGAGGTTTGCGCGCACGCAGAGTGCCGCGGCGCCTGCTCCGACGCGGACGATCTCGGCCGCCTCCTAGCCAGCTTCGCGAAGACGGCGCTCTTCGATCCGTCTGCACCGGGCTCAGAGGGGCTACCGATAGCTAAAGCCGCCGTCCGGGGGAAGCGACACTTCGAGTCCCTCTCGGGCGAGCACGGTGCCCTCGCGCGCCGCGCCGGCCGCCTCTGCCACCTCGTCGAGGAACTCATCGTCGTGGTTCGGATCGTGATGCGTCACGATCAGGCGCCCCACGTTCGCCGCATTGCACAGACGAACGGCCTCCTGCCAGGTGGAGTGTCCCCATCCGACGTAGCGCGGAAACTCTTCATCTGTGAAGGTGCAATCGTAGACCATCAAATCGGCACCCTCGATCAGCTCGAGGATCCGTTGGTCCGGCTCCCCGGGAACATGCTCGGTGTCCGTGACATAGCAAAAGGAACGACCCTGATAGTCGAATCGGTATCCCGTTGCACCGTTGGGATGATTCAACCTGGCCGTGCGAACCACGATGTCGTCCCCCAGCTCGAACGAGGAGCCGGAGAGGAAACAGCGATAGTCCACCTTTGCCGAGAATACGCTGGGTGGAATCGGAAACAGCGGGGCCGCCATGTAGTCGTGAAGCACTTCTTCGAGCGTACGCTCGTAACCCTGGTTTCCCGCGTGGATCCGGATATCGCTCTCTGGATCGAACAGTGGCCCGAAGAAGGGGATTCCCTGGATGTGATCGACATGGGTGTGCGTCAGGAAGATGTCGACATCCAGGGGGGTATCGAGGGCTACGCCAAGCCGTCGCAGCCCAGTGCCTGCATCCAGGATGACCAGCCGGTCACCGAGTCGCAGCTCGATGCACGACGTGTTTCCACCGTACCGGCAGTAGTCGCCCCCCCCACACGCGATCGACCCCCGGACCCCCCAGAATCGTACGCGCAACCCGCTGACGCTCACCGCCTCTCCCACCGTCGCCAGTTTATCACTCACGAACCTGTCGCGCGTGGCGAGGGTCGGCCCGCGTCCTTCGCCCGGGCCACCAGTTCGGCGGGCGCTACGGGAGCAGCGAACAGCTCATCCGGATGGAGAGAGTCATCCATCGGGAGATCCTTCCGGGGCGCGGCAGTTCACGACTCTACTCCGCGTGTCGAGATCCTCCACGCCAGACGAGAGCCTTCTGTTGACGATGCGCCGATCGCGCTCGCGCTGCGCCGGCGAGCGAGCCGTTGCTGCGAATCGACAGCGGCCTGGTTCGATTGACCTCGGGTTCCGCGCGGCGGCATACTCCCGAGAGGCTCTGCATGGCAATCCAGGATCGGTCCCTGAGCGGATCCAGACTCGGACGCGCGATGCTGACGGCAGGGGTCCTCCTGTACTCCGTCGGGCTCGTGTGGCTTCACCGGCTCGATGCAGAGGGCCCGCCGCACGGTGACATCGTCTTGGAACAAGGCGTTCCCGGGACGCTCTACCTTCCTCGGGGAGAGATCGGGCCTTTCGCCGTCCAGCAGCCTTCCCCGGCCCCCGAGCCGCCACCCGCCGTGCTGCTGATGCACGGCTACACCGGCGACCGAATCATCATGAGCGGGCTGGCACGCTCGCTGGCTCGCTCGGGCTACGCGGTCCTGAGCATCGATCTTCGCGGTCACGGCCAGAATCGCACGCCCCTGGCCAAGGGTTCCGGGGCTCCCGACCACTTCGTCCCCGACATTGCGGCCGCCGTCGAATTCCTGCGCGCGACGCCACACGTGGACGGGAGCCGCGTTGCCTTGATCGGCTACTCCATGGGCGCCCGTGCGGCCCTCGCCTACACCACACTCGGGGCCCGTGTCGACGCGGTGGTGCTGATCTCGGGCGGCTGGGTGCTCGCGGGGCCACACCGCCCTCCCAACGCGCTGTTCGTTCATGCGGAACGCGACCTGCCGAGCGTTCCGATCGCTGCAGAGCGAATTACCGCGCAACTCGCCGGCGTCGAATCCGCGGAGGCGGGGCGGATCTACGGCGACTTCTCCGCGGGAACTGCGCTTCGGCGGGTCGAGATCCCCGAGACCCGGCACGGCTCGATCATTCGCTCGGGGGCTGCCTTCGCCGCGATCCTCGACTGGCTGGATCAGACCTACGGGATCTCGCGAACCGACCCGGCCGGGTACGTCGACGCGCGGCCGCTCGCCGCCGGGGTGGCCCTTGCCGGCTTCCTGCTACTGCTCGCCCCGCTCGGCGCGGGCGTGGCGCGCCTGGTGCCCTGCTTGCCCGATTCCAGCGTGCCGAGCTCCGTCCGCGACCTGCTGCCGCTGGTCGCTGCCCTGCTGGTTTCGCTTCCCGTCTTCTATGCAGTGTTTCCCGGGGTGCTGCTCGGCGCGAGCCACGGCGACCGTTCGATCAGCTATCTCGCACTCTCTGGTCTGCTTCTGTTTGCTGCCGTCGGGGTCCGCGGCTGGCAAGGGGTCGTCGCCACGGGCTCGAATCGGCTCGCAGGCGTGTGCATCGGAGCGGCTGGCGTCGTCGTCGCGTATCTCCTGTTGAATCCGATCGCGCTCGCAGTCCGGGGCGTGGGGCTGACCCCCGAACGCGCCCTGACTGCGTTGGCGACGTCAATCTTCCTGTTCCCCTTCAGCCTTTCCTTTCACGTGCTGTTGCGGCGCGGCAGCCTCCCCCGCCGGACACTCCTTGCCCTCGCGGGACGAGGGATCACGCTGGGCGCCCTGGCCCTCGGTGCTGCGATCGGTGTCTTTGCCGGCGGAGAAGGCGTCGTCGCGCTCGCACTGCTTCCCACCTATGCAATGCTCGAGATCGTCTTCGGTGCGTACTACGTGCACTCCAGGAATGTCATTCCCGCCTCGGTGCTCGAGAGCCTCTGGGTCGGTTGGATCCTCGCTGCCATCCTTCCCACGAACTGGTGATCGCTCGGTTCTTCCAGCCGGCGGCCCTGCGACGCGTCAGCGCTCGCAGGGATTGTCGCGGTGAGGTCTGGCCCGCCGAATGTCGCGTCGGGTCCGGGGCAGGATCTCGAAGCCGGCGGCCGCGAACTGTGCCACCACACCGGTCACGCAGAGATCGGCCCCCTCGGTGATCAAGCGGCGCGCAAGCCTGTCGACCGGAATCCCCGATTTGGAATCGATGAAGACCTGCCCGACGCCCGAGCCATCGTCCAGGAATACCTTGTGGCCATACGGCAAATCGTCCACGACACCCGAAACGGCGGTTCCGCGGACCGTGATCACATCGCCTTCCGTGTACGAGATGGGCATCAGACAGTCGCACCAGTTCGGCGTAACGACCTGCGCTGCCCCGATGCCGTCGGGCTCCGTGCGGAGCTCTCCGATCTGGAGTGGAGCGAATGCAACCGGGTTCTTTTTGGAGCGACGCGAGTCGGAATCGGAGTCCGGAAAGCCGAGCTCCGTGTCGTCGAGCGCCAGCGTGCCACCGAGACAGTGCGGTGTCCCGGACACCCGAACGCGCTGGCCGCGCCTCAGACCGAAGTCGGCCTGCCCGGTCATGACGAAGATGCCACCCGTTCCGTCGGCGAGCTGAAAGCCCTTGTCTTCGTAGGAACCAGCGAACTTCCCGGATGCGGCGCTGACGTCCCCCTCGACCTCGACCGCCATCAGCTCGTCGGCGCCGTCTCCAGGCTCGACGCTACATTGCGTCGCACACGTCGTCGGGTCCTGCGGGCCTTCTGACTTGCAGGTGATGATCTTGTTGGCCGTCGCTCGGACCTCGCTGATCGCGATCGGCGGTTCCATCGCGCCGCGGTCCTTGTCGGCGCGTGAGACCGAGGGGATCGAAACGAGTACCGAGAACAGGAGTAGACAGGGGAGCGCTGCCGCGCTCGAGAGTGCACGGGTCCAAAGCAGCATGAGAGCCTCCACAATGCCGCGCGCCGCCCCGGGTCCCTCGATCGTGCACGCCGCAGGAAATCGGGCGCGCTTCGCGATTCCGGGAACCGGCCGTAACACGGCCGTTCCATTCAGGATGTTCAAAAGTCCGACTCGGTGTCAAGCTGCTCCTCGCAGGTGGTGGACCAGCCGAACGGCCGACGGCAGCGCCGATCCGCGCGCATGTTCGCGGAATAGCACGCCATACTGGCGGTGGATCCCGGATCGCAGAGGGATTCAACACGGGAGCAATGCGTGAAGCTAGTCGACCGATCCGCAATCGTAACGGGAGCCGGCGCTGGAATCGGCGAAGCCTACGCCCACGCCCTGGCGGCGCAGGGCGCGTCGGTAGTCGTCGCCGATATCGAGGCAGAGGCCGCGGAGGCTGTGGCCAAGCAGCTCGTCGCGCAGGGCGGGGCCGCGATCGCCGTTCGGGCGGATGTCACCTCGGAAACGGACGTGGAGGCACTTGCCGACGAGGCCCTGGCGGCCCACGGGCGCATCGACATCCTCGTCAACAACGCGGGCCTGGCCAGCGTAGAAGCAAGTGCGCCCTGCGCGACAATGGAACGGAGCTTGTGGCGACGGCTCCTCGACGTCAACGTGACGGGAGCCCTGAACTGCGCCGTAGCCTGCCGACCCAGCCTTGCCCAGAGTGACGCCGGCGTGATCATCAACCAGTCGTCGGTCGCCGCCTACATGGGCACCCCTTCCGCCTATGGTGTATCGAAGCTCGCCCTCAACGGTCTCACCGCCGCGCTGGCGGCCGAGTTCGCCGCCGATGGCATCCGCGTCAACGGCATCGCGCCGAGTACGATGGAATCGGCCACGCGCCCGGCCATGCGCGCCTTCCCGGAGGAGATGCGACAGGCCTTCCTCCAGCAGCAGCTGATTCGACGCTTCGGTCGCATGGAGGAGCTCGCCGAGCTGCTGGTCTTCCTGTGCTCGGACCAGAGCCGCTTCGTCACCGGTCAGACCTGGCTCTTCGATGGCGGCCTGGTCCGCAGACCGTGAACCCCGGTCCCGACGTTCGGGAACTCGTGCTCGCCAACCCCGTCTGGCACGCACTGCACGGGCCGCAACGGGCGCTCGCCGAAGAGGCCGCCGGGGGGGGCGCGCTTCGCTACCACCCAGAAATTACGATCTTCAGCGCGGTGGATGAGCTCGACGAGGCCGGCTGGGCGGCGTTGGGCGAGCTGGTCGGTGTGGGCGGCGCGGCGATCCTGTCCCGCGACGAGGTGCCGCCCGCTCCCAAGCGATGGGCGGAGGTATTCCGCGGCTGGGGTGTACAGCTCCTGGCGGGTGAGCTCGCGGCGGGCGTCGACGTCGATCTCGAGAAGCTCTCTTCCGACGACGTTCCCGAAATGATCGACCTGACCCGCGCGACGTCGCCGGGCCCCTTCTTGCAGCGGACCATCGAACTCGGCGGCTACCTGGGCGTGCGTCGCGGGGGTCGGCTGGTCGCGATGGCCGGCGAGCGAATGCGCGTGCCCGGGCACACGGAGATCTCGGCGGTCTGCACCCACCCGAGCATCCAGCGCCAGGGGCTCGGCACTGCCCTGACGCTCGGCGTCGCCCGCGCGATCCGCGCGCGGGGGGATGAGGCGTTCCTCCACGTCGCCGAGGAGAACACCGGTGCGCTACGCCTCTACCGCTCGCTCGGCTTCGAGCCACGGCGACGCGTGCAGGCGGTCGCTGCCCGGTTCGACGGCTAGGCTCGTCCCCAGCGGCTCGCGCGCCGTCGCGCGTGGCCCGAACGTTCGGGATCGGGCGCCAACGCGGAGGACTCCAGATGATCGAGCTTCATGCCATGCCCACCCCCAACTGCTGGCGGGTCTCCATCGCCCTCGAGGAGATGGAACTCCCGTACGAGTACCGGCGCGTCAACATCGCGGGCGGCGAGCAGCACGCAGAGGCGCATCGCGCGATCGCGCCGACCGGGAAGATCCCCGCCATCATCGACCGGGCGCCTGCCGACGGCGGCGAGCCGATCAACGTGTTCGAATCCGGAGCGATCCTGCTCTACCTGGCCGAGAAGACCGGGCGGTTCGTGCCGAAGCAAATTCGCGAGCGCTTCGACGTGCTGCAGTGGCTGATGTGGGACCTCAGTGCGTTCGGGCCCTACCTGGGCATGTGTCACGCGTTCCACGGCGGCACCGGACCGAACGTCGCAGGCAAGGACGGCGCGCAGGCTGCGCGTCCGACGGGCGAAGAGGCGGCTGCCTACTTCGCCGCGAGGAGCGGCGATCTCTACGCCCTGCTCGAAGAGCGACTCGAAGGCCGCGAGTTCATCAGCGGCGACTACTCGATCCTCGACATGTCGGTCTGGCCTCACATCCCCCCCCACCGGCTGTACCAGATCGACGACCTCGCAATCTACCCGAACGTGGCCCGCTGGTACCGGACGCTCGGCGAGCGGCCGGCGGTCCAGCGAGGCTTCGGCATCGACCCGGAAGTGCTGAGCGCCCTGCCGGAAGACTTCCGGACCCGGCTCATCGACGAGTAGCCGCGCACGAGCGTACGGCGACGATCGGCGAACACCGACATGCTCGACCGGGCCTGAAGAAGGGGCGACGCGCTACCTCCGCCAGGTCCGCGAGAAGAGCCTGCGGAACCACCCGCGCAGCGTGCGTCTCAGCTCCCGGGGATCGCGCCGAGCGATGCGAACCGCGTCGCAGCCCTGGTAGGGCGTGCCGTCGAAGGTACGCCAGCGCAGGCAGGCCTCCAGGTCGTCCGGAGTCAGCGCCGCGCGGCGTCGCGCGTACCACGCGAACAAGTCGACATTGCCATCGGAGTCGACATCGCGGTAGACCAGCGACCGGCGCCGGGCGATCGCTTCTCCCGGGCCGAAGCGAAGGCTCTCCGGCTTCACCGCGTAGACGTCGAAGGAGGGCGACCCCAGCACCGCAACCGGCACGACTCCCCACTCGAATGGGCTCAGGATGTTGTGCGGAGTTCCCGGCTTCACGTCGATCGCGACGTCGTTGCGCGGGAGCTCGGCCGCTCCCTGTGCATCGACGCAGCCGGGATCCTCCGGGTGGTCGGTCAGACCGTCTGCATCGTTGTCGATGCCGTCACTGCACTCGGGCACAGCCAGAAGATCTGGATCCAGCACGAAGAGGCCGCGGTTGATGTCGCTCACCACGACCACGCCGCTGTCGAAGAAGGGGTAGACCCCCCAGGCCCCGCTGAACGCCAAGCCGTCTGCGCCGGGGAAGGTGTCGAAGAAGGCAACCTCGGTGAGCTCTGCGCGCGAGAGGTCGCCGATGCGCAGCACACGCATTCCGATTCGGTAGTTTGCCTGGAATACGTGGTTGCCGACGATGAAGATGTTGTGGTCGATGGAGCGCTGGGCGCCGGTGTAGAAGCCCACGACGAAGGGCGCATCCAGGTCCATGACGTCCCACACGTAGGTGCGGATGTTGTGGCCGTTGATTCGCTCGTCGAACTCGTCGTCCAGCAGGAAATAACGATGGTCCTCGGTCAGCCAGCCCTGGTGGGTGTAGCGGCTGCCCAGGTAGCCGTTCCGCGAGAGGATTCGGGGAGCGTCGGTGTTCGTGACGTCCACGACGGTGACGGTGTCCTCGTTGGAGTTGAAGCAGATGTCCTGGTTGGCGTGCTCGGCGTCCGGCCCGCGGTAGACCACGCACTGGGCGTCGTGCGTGTAGCCGTCGTCGGCAAAGCAGCCGGCAAACAGCGGCTTCCGGGGCCGAGTAACGTCCACCATGTGCAGCCCCCCGCCGCAGGTGCGCGTACCCGCCGCGTAGGCGATGCCCGTCTCCTCGTTGAGCGCCAGGTTGTGGCTGTTGCCAAAGCCGGCGTAGTGGGCGGTGGGCTCGAACACGACGGGCGGCGCCACCACGGCGGACAGGGCGCTCAGGTCGAAGATCTGGAGACCGTGGTCGCCCGCCTCGCTGACGACGAAGGCGTGGTCCCGATACGTCTTGATGTCGCGCCAGCTCGACCCCACGGTCTGGGTGGGCAGCAGTCCCAGGTAAACCGGCTGCCCCGGTTCGCTGATATCGACGAAGGCCGTCCCACCGCGCAGCCCAATCAGCGCGTACTCGCGTCCGTTCTGCCGGTCCGTCCAACCCCAGATGTCGTTGGCGAGCCCCTGGCCAAAGACAGCCGTCGGCAACCATGCGAGGAGATCGACGTTCCAGCAGGGGAATCCATCAGCCACGCCAGTGTTGCACAGCGCTTGCAGCGCGATCTCGGTGCCGCCCGCTTCTCCTCCCTCGACCTCCTTGTCGTGGGCGAGCGCACCTGGGGCGGCCAACAGCAGCGTGAGAAGCACCGGAAGCAACGAATGCACGAAAACTAACTTACCATACCGATCTGAACGGCATTAATGCACGCTTTCAAGAACCGTCGCACTACTGCGCGCTGCCGTTCCCGCGGATCGTATTGCTGCTTCGCGAGTGCATCTGACATGATCGGTACATTCGAGTAGAGAGAGTTGATCCCATCGACCTCGAACCCATCACACCAAAGCTCGGCAGCGAAGTCTTCGCCGTCGATCTTGCGAACCTCACAGACACGCAGGTCGCGACGGTTCGATCGGTCTTGCTCGAACGGATGGTTCTCGTGTTTCGCGACCTGCGTCTCCTAGACGACCAGGTCAGCAAGCAACCGCGCATTCAATGCAGGGTCCATTGGGAGCCGGGCACCCTGATGCTCTGGGACAACCGCTGTGTTCAGCACCATGCGGTATGGGACTACTTCCCCGAAACGCGTCGAGGAGAGCGGGTGACCGTGCAGTGCGTTCGGGTGGGAGCACGCGACATCGCCGTACTTCGAGCCCCACGTCGAGACCTCTAGCTCGCCGGCTCCGCGTCTGGTGACAGTGTCGGGATGGGTTCCGCCCGCGTCAGCGGGTGACGACGAGACCGACGAAGGTCGCGATCACTACGGCGCCGACGAGCGCGGCTCCGAGCACGCCGGAGCCGACGCGCGCGAGCGTCTCGCGGCGTGTCTGCAGCCCAATGGCGGCCATGGCCAGCACCATGCACACCTGGGAGCCGCCCGCCGCTGCCTCGCGCAGCGACAGCTGCGCCTGCCAGCTCCCGAGCCAGGATGCGGGCTCGAAGTGAACATTGATCTGCGGCAACAGGCTCAGGGTGCTCGCGGCCGAGAGCAGCAGGAAGCCCCACAGGAAGCCCGGCATTCCTCGGCGCAGACAACTGCCACTCGCTCCGCTGCGGTCGCGACGCAGGGCAAAGCCGAGGCCGAAGATCACGGGTGCTAGCAGGGCGATGCGCACCAGCTTGGCGCTGGTGGCAATCGCGCCCGCCTCGGGGCCGTGTGCCAGGCCGGCGGCCACGACCTGCGGGGTCTGCTGGAGTGCCAGGCCGGCCCAGAGCCCGAACTCACGTGGCGAGAGGTCGAGCCAGCCGCCGAGCAGCGGCAACGCGAGCGTCCCGAGCGTGCCGGCGACGACGACACCCGCGACGCTGGCCGCGATCTCGTCGCGCCGCGCGCCCAGCACGGGCGCGGCCGCGGCGATCGCGCTGCCCCCGCAGATGCCGTTGCCGAGCGCGAGCAACACGGCCAGCCGCGGCGCCAACCCTCCCCAACGCGCCAACGCGAAGAAGACACTGCCGGACAGGCAAATCACGCCGAGGCCCATGCCCAGCCCCCAGAAGCCGAGCTCCGCCAGCTCTTCGAGACGCACGCGCGCACCGAGCAGCACGATGCCGAGCGGAAGCAGCACCCGCACCACGAAGTCGCAGCCCGCCTCGATCCGCCCGGCGGGAAGCAGCTGTGCCAGCCCGATGCCCAGGCACATGGCCACGACGGCCGCACCCAGCGCAACGGCGCTCTGCTGCACGGCGAGCCAGGAGGCGACCAGCGCGATGGCTGCACACAGCGCGGCACCAGGCAGGACCGGGCGAATGGCTTGCAGCATGCCCCATAGAATCGGCTGCTCGAGCTGCGAATGCCATCCAAATGTTGCACAAAAACGTAGTTTTAGGAATAATCTAGTCTCATCTGAGGCTAAATGTGGAAGATCTTGACTCTCTCGACCTCGCCATCCTCCACGAGCTGCAGACCGACTGCGCGCGCTCGGTGCAGGAGATCGGGGAGCAGGTGGGGCTCTCGCAGAGTCCGTGCTGGCGCCGCATCCGCCGGCTCGAGCAGCTCGGCGTGCTCGGGCGCCGCGTGGCCCTCGTCGCTCCCGACAAGGTCGGGCTAGGCGTCACCGTGTTCGTCACGATCCGCACCAACCAGCACAACCAGCAGTGGCTGGACGCGTTTGCGCAGGCCATCAGCGGAATCCCGGAAGTAATGGAGTGCTACCGCATGAGCGGCGAGGTCGACTACATGCTCAAGATCCTGGCCGCGGACATCGCCGACTACGACCGCATCTACAAGAAATTGATCGACAGCGTCCAGCTCCACGACGTGAGCTCCAGCTTTGCGATGGAGCCGCTGAAGACCACCACTGCGCTGCCGCTGCCCACTGAATAACATCCCCAGCGCGGCAACGATCCCGGCGTCTTCCGGGATACGCTGCTCGCCGCTCGGTTCGCCCGGCTCAGGCGGGAAGCGTCGCGACGGCGCTGATCTCCACCAGCATGCCGTCCATCGCCAGCCCCTGGACACCGATCATCGTCGAGGCGTTGGGCGGGATGGGCTGGCCATCGAGGGCCTCGGCCATCGCCCGGCCGAAGATCGCGACCTTCTCGGCGTCGATCTCGACGATGTACATGTTCGTGCTCACGATGTGATCGATGCTCCCCCCGATCGCCTCGACGGCGGTGCGGAGATTCCTGAAGGCCTGCACGACCTGCGCATACAGATCCCCCGGCCCGACGAGATTGAAGTCGGCGTCGAAAGCTCCCTGCCCCGCGATGAAGGCGATTCGTCCACCCCCGGACGACGTCACGATCTGACTGAAGGCCTCCAGCTCGAAGAGGCCATCCGGATTGATTCGCTCGATTCCCATTTCCAGATCCTCGGTTGCGCGGATCAGCCTCCGCCGGGCGTGTACCAGATCGGCGACGTCCAGGCGCGCTCCTGGATCACCTTGGGCACGCTCTCGTCCTCACAGGTCGACGGACGCGCCTCGCCATTGCTCGCGAGGCACATCCAGCCGGCATAGCGACAGCTCGGGTTCTCGAAGACGCGCGCGTAGTAGACGGCGCGCCTCGCCGGGTCGAAGTCCGGGTCGCGCCACACCGCACACAGGGAATCGGCGCCCGGGCCCGTCGTCTGGCAGGTCTCGATATCGACGCCCGCTCCGTTGGCTTTGCTGCCCGCCACGTCGACCACCTGCTGGTGGAAGGTGCCATCGGCCTCCGCCCAGCCCTTGACGATCTGCACGCGCTGCAGCGGGGTGCCCGGGGCCTCGCCCGCCCCGGCATCCCGCAGGGCGGACACCGCGAAGACGGGGCCCTCCGCGTCACCCGGGCGCGCCGGCAGATCACCGCCCATCGGCACGCCCTTCGCGTAGCCCTGCTCGGTGAGGTCACTGGCGTCGCAGAGATCGTCGGGATAGTCCCAGCCGCCGAAAAAGCGCACCGTCATGCGCGGACCGCTCGTGCCGTAGACCTCACGTCGGCGCAGCGCGGCGAAGAGCGACTCGCGCGAATTCTCTTCGGCCCACACCGCGGCAAGTCCGCCCGGATTGTTGCCGACGCTGGGCGGCCGGCCGATCAGTGAGATCGCTTGCGTCTCCTCGACCGGACCCGGTGCGCCGTTGTGGATGTCGGTCGCTGCGATCATGCCGAACTGGTACGGGTTCACGCCGATCCGCTCGGCTTCGCGCAGTCCCTCGATCAGGGCGTAGCGCGCGTAGTCCAGGCGCGACACGCACCCCTTGCGGGCCAGCGCACCGGCTCCCTTGCCGTCCTTGCAATCCTCGACATCGTCGCGCGAACGAATCTTCTCGAAATCGCAGTCCTCGTCCGCGCCGAGCACCTTCCACATCTGGGCGCGACACTCGGATTCGCCCTTCTGCTGCATCATCTCGACGACGGGCTCCATGCGCGCCCGCAGCTCGGCCAGTGCGACCTGCTCGCTGCGCGAGCTTCCCTCCGGATACTCGATGGTGAACATCTGCCCGTTGCTCAGGTTCGGGTTGTGCGGGATGGCAAGAACGTCGCAGCCCTCGATTCCATCGATGCACTGCCGGTCGAGCTCGCGCCACAGTCCCTGGGCCGTAGGCTCCTCGATGGTCGAGATCGGACGCGCTGGCACGCGGTCGCTGGCGAAGATCACGTTGCGGTGGACCTTGGTCATGTCGTCGGTCATCGTGTGCTCGTACGCGACGAAGGTGGTGAACTCGCAGCTCGCGCTGCGGTCGTTCCAGTCCGCGGCGGCGCGTTGCGTTTCCTGCCACACCTCGAGAGCGGCGTCGCGACAACGCACTCCCCCGGGCCCGCATACAGCCTCGGATCGCAGGCTGTCGATGCGCTGGACGATGTCGCGGGTGCCCGCCTCGAGTCCAGCGGGCCGAAACGGACGGCGGTATTGCACGCACACGTCGCTTCCATAGACAGGCGATTGCGGGTCCGTACACAGCCGAACGCCTCCGAAGCTGTGTGCGTGATCCGTGACGGCCGCGAAGTCGAGCGGGCGCTCGATCGTGAGCGGCGTGGTGCCGGCGCCCGCCGCATCGAGCGGGGCGAGCATCACCTGCTCGCCGCGAGCAAACCGGTAGGCGTCCGCGGGCCGCAGTCGCGTCGCGAAGATCCAGGCGTCCATCGAGATCGCCGTGTGGACGTGAAGATCGCCCCAGTGGACGCTGCGCAGCGGATCGGAATCGAGGCAGCGGCGCGTCTCGCCGGCGCGGGCCTCGGCCCCGGTGATCCACAGGGTCAGCGTCGCGATGCAGGCGACGAGCCACGGCGTCGTGAAGGTCGGCATCGAATGATGGCTAGGCATGGCCCACGGCCGAGAACGGCAAGCTCTCGTAGCGCCGCGTGAAGGCGCCGCCCGCGTAGCGGCCGCGCTCGGGATCGACGCTGAACTCGGGACAGCGGGCGAGCAGCTCCTCCAGTGCGATCGTCGTCTCCAGCCGCGCCGCAGCCGCGCCGATGCAGAAATGGGGCCCGTAGCTGAACGTGAGATGACGCCGGATCTTGCGGCTCGGGTCACAGCTGGCCGCGTCGGGGCCGAACTCGCTCTCGTCGCGGTTCGCCGAGCCGTAGAGCAGCAGCACTTTTCGGCCCTCGGGAATCGCCACCCCCTCGATCTCGACGTCTCGCGTCAGGGTTCGCGTAAGCCCCTGTACCGGGGAGGTGAGGCGCAGGAACTCCTCGATCGCGCGGGGCAGTTGGGTCGCATCCTCGCGAAGCCTCGCGCGCACCTCGGGGTATTGCGTCAGCAGCTCTGCCGACCCGCCGAGCAGGCCGGTGACGGTGTCGTTACCACCGGTCACCATCGTGAAGCCCATCCCGATCATCTTGGCCATCGAGACGGCTTCACCGTTGCCCAGCTTCCCGTGCACCAGCGCGGAGAGCATGTCGTCCTTCGGCGCGCTGCGGCGCTCTTCGATCAACCCGCTGAAGTAGGCGACCATCTCGCCCACGGCTTCCTGAGCATTCAGCACGTCGCCCTGTGCGTTGGCCGCCACGGTGCTCTGAGTCCAGCGGTCGAACAGCGCGCGGTCCTCGCGCGGCACGCCGAGAAAGTGCGCAACGACCAGACTCGGGAGCGGCTTGAACAGCTCCTCGACGATGTCGGCCTCGCCCATCTCGCGCATCTTCTCGACACGCTCCACGACGAACTCGCGCACCATCGGCTCGAGCGCGCGAACCTGCCGCGGCGTGAACTGCTTGATCGCCAGCTTGCGGAGCGACGTGTGCTCGGGCGGATCCATCATCACGATGGGAGACTCGAGCCCGAGCTTCTCCATGTCGCCGTACGCGAAGGTGAGGCCCGACGCCGACGAGAAGGTCCCGGCATCCACCGCAGCCGCGAACACGTCCTGGAAGCGAGACAGCACCCAGTAGTCCTGCCCCTCGCCGTTGTCGGGGACGCGGTGCACGGGGTCGTGCTCGCGCAACGCCTCGTACATCGGGAAGGGATCGCGCCAGCTCTCGCCACCGCCGGGTTGGAAAATGGTCTGATCGGGACTGGACATATCAACCTCCGCGATGAACGCGTTGTCGAACGAGCCGTCGGAAATATCGGGGATACCGGTCGAACAGCATCTGCCCATCAGCCCCCGAGGCCCAGGATCTGCTGGGCGTTGAGGATGAAGTTGCCGTCGTCGAAGACCTGGTGGCCTGCGCCAACGTAGATGTCGCGGAAGCAGCGCTGGAGGGTGCTCGGGTTGCGAATGCCGGCGCTGCCTGACGTCTCCCAGGCCCAGACCACGGCCGCCTTCGCAACGCGCACGGCATAGGACGCGTCCGCCATCGCCGTCCGGACCCGCTCGTCCGAGAGCCCCGGCGGTTGGCCTGCTGCGCATGCGTCGACGGCGTCGGCGAAGGTGCGGTGCGCGAGCAGCCGTGCCGACTTGATCGCAGAGTGATGGAAGCCCCAGTCTCGTTGGAAGTTCGGCTGCTCGAGCAGCGGCGCCGAGCCCAGCCGGGTGCGCCCGCCCTTGGCGATGCCCTCGATCTCGGCCAGCGCCCGGCGCGCGGTGCCGAGCGCCCAGGCGCACGAGCCCGCGACGCCGAAGGTGAGTGGTCCGATGCCGTAGACGTGGTTGCCCGTCAGCGGCGTCGCACCGAAGAGCGGGAAGCAGGCGCCCTCGTCGACGAACTGCTCTGGAACATCGTAGTCATAGCTGCCGGTGCCGCGCAGACCCATGACGTCCCAGTTGCCCTTCAGCTCGACGCGGTCGAGCGGCAGCACGAAGGCGAGGATGGGCGAAGCGCCCCCCGGCACCGGGGCCGGCTGGCCATCGACGAGCCGCATCGCGCCGCCGCCGATGAAGTCTGCGTGGCCCGAGCCGCTGCCGAACTTGAAGCTGCCCTGGATGCGGTAGCCGCCGGGCTCGGGGATGGCGGTGCCCATCGGCGCGAACATCCCCGCCGCGGTGCGTCCCTCGGCCAGCGCACGGCCGAACTCCGGCGCCATGTAGGCCGCATAGGCACCGACCGTGATGTTCTGCGCGTACGCCCAGCCAACCGACCCGTCGGCGAACGAGAGCTCCTCGCACACGTCGATCACGGTGCTCGGATGGGCCTCGGCCCCGCCGAAGGCCCTGGGTGTGGTCAGCTTGAACAGGCCCGAGTCGACGAAGCCGTCGACGATCTTGGGCGTCATCGTGGACGCGGCTTCGACTGCCTCGGCTTCGGATTCGATCAGCTCGCGAAGGCTGCGGGCTGCCGCCAGCGCGTCGGATTCCTGCAGGGGCATGGGCGTCCTGGTTCGGGTTCGAGGGTTGTGGGCGACCTATCTTATCCGACCGGCCGGCCCTGGCGCCCGAGGCCGTCGGCTAGACGAGAGCGGCCAGTCGCTCGGCGGTGAACTCCCACGTCGAGGCCTCGAACGACAGCGGCGCAGCCAGCAGGTCCGTCATGCCAGCGGCTTCGAGCTCGCGGAGCTGATCGGCGACGCTGTCTTCGTCGCCGATCAGGCACACGTCCGAAGCGCGTCGCGCCCCGCCCAGCTCGAGCATGCGCTGGTAACGCGGAAGCGATTCGTAGATGCCGAAGTGCTGCTGCGCGTACTCGCGCGCGGCGGCGACATCGCGGGTCACGATGACGGGCAGGACACCGGCGATCCGAGGCGCGGGGCGGCCCGCCGCTTGCGCCGCGCTGCGAATCGCAGGCGCGATCACGCGATCGATCGCGCGCGCGTTCGACCACGTGGCGATCGTGCCATCTGCAAAGGCACCCGCCGCGCGCAACATGTGAGGACCCAGCGCGCCGACCAGGATCGAGCCCAGGCTCTGTGCGCCGGGCGTTCCGTAGATCGAGCCAACCCGAAAGAAGTCGCCCTCGAACTGCACGAACCCGGCCTGCTCTCGCTCGCCCGAGGGCGCGGCGCCTGCGGCCAGAGCTGGCCCCAGCACCTCGAGGTATTCGCGAACGTGACGGGCGGGGCGCTCGTAGGCCAGCCCGTGCATACCAATCACGGCTTCGTTCGAGCAGCCAATTCCGAGATGAATCGGGCGCCCCACCGCAGCCTGCACCGTAGCCGCCTGCCGAGCCAGAGCGAGGGGATGCATGAAGTAGGTGGGGATGACCGCCGTGCCCAGCTCGATGCGCGTGGTGGCCTCGCCCGCGGCCTGGATCGCGGTGAGCGCGTCCAGCGCCCACGGCAGGTACGGCGCCCAGCCGACGGCATAGCCGAGCGCTTCGGCGCGAACCGCACGCGCGCGCACCTGTTCGATCGGTGAGGCGCTGCCCCACGTTTCCGAGACGAAGATCCCGATGCGCACGCGGTCGGTCCGCTCTCGCCAGCTCGCGCTGCCATGCGCGACGCGTACGTCGCGCCGTTCGAGGCGACGCTCGCCCGAATCAGTCGCCCCGGCCAGGACCGCTGAGCGCGGGAGCCTCTCCGTGGTGCTCGAGGATTTCGACCTGATAGCCGTCGGGATCCGGGACGAACGCGGCGGTCACGGGCCAGTCCTTGAGCTGCTCCGGCGGCGAGATCGACTCGATGCCCGCGTCCATGCAACGCTGATACAACCCCTTGCAATCGTCGGTGTCCAGATACAGCTTCCAGAAGCCGTTGCCGTGGTCGATCGGGCCCTCCCGGTCGTGGTGTTTGGCGAGCTGGATCCGGTTGCCGCTCTCTCCCCCGAGTACCACCTCGGTGAATCCGGGGGTTTCGATTCGATGGGTGATCTTGAGTCCGAGCACCGTCTCGTAGAAGTGCACGGATTTGTCGAGATCGGTCACGTTGATGCAGTACTGATCGATGCTCGTCTTCATGGCTTGGCTGTCCTCTCCGATTCGAACATTGGCTTGCGGGTAGCATCTCACAGCAGCGGGCAACAGTCTCTCCCGGCGCTCTCTCCAGGGGGCCGAGCCCCTCCCACCGGAGCCAAACGCAAACTCGACAACCGGTCAAGCGGGCGCCCCCAAAGGCCCTCCGCCAGGTTCTCGATTGCTATCGTGCGGCCCGAGCATCGAGCCGCACGAGAGGATCCGCCGAGATGTCTCATCCCGCCCTCGCCCCCGGTCGCGTCGCACTCGTCGCGGCGCATCTACTCGTTCCCGGCTTCACCACGACGGGCGATCGAGAGATGGATCGCAAGCGTGGGCTGTGGGGCGCGATGGACATCAGCGAAAAGCGGCCTCCGCTCTCGCGTTGGCATCCCGACTATCAGAACGAACTCGACGCGCTCGAGCCGTCGTGATCCAGCGCCGCCTCGCTCCTCTCTTCCTCACCTCCTTCGTGCTGACCGCGGGCTACGGCTCGATCTACACGCTGCTGGCGGTGATCCGGGAGCAGTTCGGCTTCAGCGCGACCTCGATCGGCGTGATCGGCGCGGCGGGCTTCCTGGCGGGCTTCTCGGCCCAGGTCGCCCTGTCGCGCTATGCCGATCGTGGCCATACCCGTTCGATGCTCGTGCTCGGACTCGGCTTCGCAATACTCGGAAACCTGGGGATGGTCGCCGCCGCGGACCTGACGGCCTTCATCGCATCGCGCGTGCTGCTCGGGCTGGGCGCCGGCGCCTTCTCGCCGGCGGTCCGTCGGCTCGTGATCAGCGCAGACCCGGCCAGGGCGGGCGAGCGCCTCGGCTTCATGGCTTCGTTCGAGATGGCGGGATTCATCTCAGGGCCGGTGCTCGCTTCGGCGCTCTACGAAGCGTTCGGACTTCGGGCCACCTTCGTCGTGCTGGCGTCGCTGCTCGCGCTGCTCGTCGTGCCCGTGCTTCGGACGCCGATCCCGTCGGCGGTGCGCACGCGATCTGACGAGAGCCCGCTGCGCATCCTGTTCGGGCTGCGCGCGGTGCGAGGAACCCTGTTCTGCAGTCTCGCCTTCTACACGACGATCGGCGTCTTCGAAGCGATCTGGGCCCTGCTGCTCGCCGATCGAGGGGCGAGTCAGCTCTTCATCGGGGCGACGCTCAGCGTGTTCAGCATTCCGATGCTCGTCTTCCCACCCTTTGCCGGCCGCCTCGCCCATCGGCGGGGTCCGCTGCGCATCGCCGCGTTCGGCATCGCTTTCGCGATTCCCTGCATGCTCGCCTACGGCTGGCTCGAGAGCCTGATCGGGTTGGCGGTGGTCGTCGCCATTCACTCGATCGCGGATTCGTTCACGATGCCCTCGCTCCAGCTCGCGGTTGCACAGGGGAGCCCACCCGAGCATCTGGCGTCGGGCCAGGGACTGATCGGAGCGGCGGGACAACTGACGGCGGCGGCGACGGCGCTGGGCTCCGGCTGGCTCTACGGCGGGTTCGGAGCGGAGGTGCTGTTCGGGGGGGCGGCCGCGTTGATGGCGATCCTGCTGGCGGTCGGACTGTGGCAGGGCGCGGAGCTCCTGGTCCCGGCTGCCGACCCGCCCCGCGCTCCCTCGCCGTCTTGAATGCCGAAGCTCGACCCCTGCGCTAACACATCGCGCACCGGCCCGTCGGCGCACCACACGCCATCGACGTCGCGGACCGCGTCGGCGTCGTCGAGCGGAGAATTCGAGTCATGAGCGACATCCACTTCTCGGCAGTGCCGTTCGAGGTCCGCGAGGAGATCGCCGAAGCGCATCGCGCGGCCTGGGAGCGGCTGGCGGCGCCCGGCAACTGGTGGACGGGGGCCGAGCGGGTCGCGCTCGCGAGCGAGGTGCGTCAGGCGGAGCATTGCGCATGCTGCTGCGAGAGCAGGGAGTCGCGCACGCCCGCCGCGGCAGCGCTCCGGCACGACTCGGTGACCGATCTGCCCGACGCGGCGATCGACGTGGTGCACCGGGTGGTCACGGATCCCGGCGGGTTGAGCCGCGGCTGGTACCAGCAGAAGCTGGACGAAGGGCTGAGCGACGCGCAATACGTCGAGATCATCGGCGTCGTCGTCACGCTGGTCAGCATCGACACGGTGTGCCGCGGTCTCGGCGAGCCGCTCCATCCGCTGCCCCGGCCCGTCGCCGGCGAGCCGTCCGGCTACCGTCCCGCGCAGGCGCGGCTCGAGGAAGCCTGGGTTCCGATGATTCCCGGCGGCGGCGCCGTTGGAAGAGAGGCCGACCTGTGGCGCCTCCGCAGGACCGGCAACGTAATCCGAGCGATGAGTCTGGTACCCGATGCCGTTAGGCAGCTGATGGAGCTCTCGGACGTGCACTACCTCCCGCCCGATCGGATCGTCGACCTGCGCGCCGGACGAGCGATCGACCGCGCCCAGATCGAGCTGGTCGCCGGGCGCGTGTCGGCGCTCAACGAGTGCTTCTACTGAACCAGCGCGCACTCGATGGCGCTCCGGGTGAGCGCCGAGCTCACGGGCCAGGAGGTCGACCTGAGCGCGGTGACCGACGCCGCGGCGAGTGCGTCGAGCGGCGTCGCGCGGGCCGAGGAGTTGATCGGCTTCACGGACGCCCTGGTGAGGGGCAGTGACGCGGAGCTCTCGCGGGCGCGGACGCGCCTGCTCTCGGCGATCGGTGCCGAGGGCCTCGTCGATACGGCAGCGGTCGTGGGCAACTTCCAGCGAATGGTCCGGATCGCCGACTCGACCGGGATCCCGCTGGATCGTGCACTCGACGTCTTGTCGAAGGACGTTCGCGACGAGCTCCGTCTCGAGCGCTTCGGCTCGGCGCGCAATACGCGCTCCGCCTCACCGCTGTTGCGAGCGGCGGGGCGAGTCGTGCGGCCGCTGCTCCACGGCTGGCTTCGCACTCTCGGCCGAAATCAGCGAGGCTGAAGATTCCGAGGAGCCGATCCGCAGTCATGCGAGCCGTCGAGTCTGTATGATACGCGTGGCACGTCAGGCGGACTCGGCACGATCAACAAGGGACAGCCATGGCGCACTCGGTCGAAACCCGGAGCGAGGCTCTCCGGCTCGCCTCCAGGCAAGTGCTGGTCAACCTCGCCAAGATCCTGCTGGTGGCCGTGCCCGTCGTGGTCGTCGCCTACTTCCTGGGTCGCCGCGGCTCCATCGAGTACAACCTGGCCTACCGGGAGCCGATCAGCGCGGGTAGCGCGATCAGCGCGGCCGAAGCCGCTCGCTACGCTCCCGGGCGCGCGCTCTACGTTCCGGTCTACTCCCACATCTACGTCGAAGACGGACAGGGCACATTGCTCACCGTCACGCTCAGCGTGCGCAACGTCAGCTTGGACCGCGAGATCGTGCTCGAGCGCGTCGATTACTTCGATACCACGGGCGAACGCGTCCGCGAGTACCTGACCGAGCCGATCCTGCTCGCGCCCCTGCAGACCGCCGAGTTCCTGGTCAAGGCCGCCGACACGCGGGGGGGCTCCGGGGCCAACTTCATGGTCGACTGGCGTCGGCTGCCCGGCACCAACCCACCGCTGGTCGAGGCGATCATGGTGGGACGGACCGGAGCAGGAGTGATCTCCTTCAGCCGTCCCGGTGTCATGCTCCAGCGCCAGAGCAGCCCGCCGGCGGCGGCCCTCCCGCCGGCGGCGGGATAGCGGCGAGCCGGCCATGGATGTGGTCGTCGAGCTCGGCACGCTGCTGGTCGCAGGCCTGATCGCCTCGATCGGGCTCGCGCTGGTTCTCGCGCTCTCGTCGAACAAGTCGCTGACGCGTCACATGCTGCCCGCCGAGGTCTCGGCCATGGCCCGAACCGCCCTGCCGGGTGGATCGATCCTCGACGGGGAGTACGACTCTCGCCTGGGCTTCCTGTTGATCGTCGCCGACGGGTTCGGAACCCGTCTCCAGCTCCGCGTGCTCCGGGACGCGACAGCGGCCTGGCTCTTCGACACCAGCATCGCCTGGCAGGAGATCGAGTCCTTCCAGATGGACGAGCGGCCGGCGCTCGAGGGATGGGGCGCTCATCCGAAGCTCCCCGATCCCGCGCTCAGCGAGCAGGTCGCCGGAGCGTGGCGAGCCAAGGGCCTGGCCCAGCAGGACACGGGGGACGCATCTGGCCTGGTCCGTTGTGCACTGTGCCCGGCCGAGCGCCCCCTGAACCGCGCGAGCCTGGTGATCGAGCTCGTCGAGCGCGGCGAGCGCTCACTCGCCTGGCGCGCGCTGGCCAGCCCCGAGGAGGGGCTGGATCCACAGGGCGCCGTGGAGCACGTGGGCGAGCTGATGGACTTCTACCCACCCGCTGCGGGTCCGCCGGAAAAGACTGGCGCTTGAGCCACGCCAGGCGGGATGCACCGGGTCGCGGGCCACGTCCAATCCGGGCCTGACTCCAATCTGGGCCTGGCTCCAATCTGGGCCTGGCTCCAATCTGGGCCTGGCTCCAATCCGGGCCTGCCATCTGGGTCGGGGCTGCCGGCGTCGCGATCTTCCTCCTCTTTGGCGAGCGCTCGCCGCCGTGCGGAGCCCTTACACGCTCGCGGTGAGCGGGATGGGGTGATCAGGATCGCGGGTGGCCAGCACCCAGCGCTGGCCCGGGACACGATGTTCTCGATTCTGAAGATCGTCGTGAACGGCGTGCTCTCAGCAACACCACGGCGGGGCGCGGCCTAGCGGCGGGATGGGGCCAGGCGCAGAGCGTAGCGGCCCGACTCGTCGAGGTCGTGGACGACTGACTCCGACGCGCGATAGCGGCAACCGCCCAGCGCGACGTCCGACGTATAGGACGCGATCACCACGCGACGATCCCGTCGACGGGCGCGTCCCCCGTGATGCAGCCCAACTCCATCCCAGAGGAGGAGATCCCCGGGTGCCCCGGTGCAGACCTTCACCTGGCCGAGCGCAATCACCGCCTCGACCTCTGCATCCCGGATGCGGGCGCCGATCGAGGAAAACGCCGGACACAGGTCCGCAAGGGGGCCGCCCGGCTGGCTGCCGCGCACGTAGAAGAGGGGGCCCGAATCCGGGCACACGCCGTCGAGCATGAATGCGACCTTCAATACGCTTATGTCTTCGTGGTCGCGATGCCAGCTCTCGGCCGAGATCGCCGGATCTGCCGCGCGCACCGGGAAGTTATGCCACGCGTCGACGTAGTGGAGGCGCGCAGCCACGCCGAGATAGCCGTTGACCACGCCCAGCAGGTGGCGGTCCAGGACGAGCCGGGCGAGGCCGTCCGGGAGTCGTCGGCTCGCGCCCAAGCCGAGCCCGCGCACCACGTACCACTTCGCACCGCTCGAGCTCCAGCGCCGTTCGATCTGACTGTTGACCTTGGGACGATCGAGAGCCTCGATCGCCGCCCGACGCGCCTCGCGCGCGACGGCCTCGTCTTCGACGAGGCGGCTCAAAGGGAGGCTCACCACCCCGTCGGTCTGGAGTCCCCACAGGATCGCCTGCTGAATCCCCACGAGCGGCTTCGCGCGCGATGCGAGCTCGCGCGCCGGCCCGTTACGGCGCTCCCAGTTCTGGGGCTCGAAGCGACGCCTCAGCAGTGCCCACGCGATTCCGGGCGAGACCCGCGTCAGAAGCTTGCCCGCCAGCATCGCCGGACGCTGCGCGCAGAGCTGCTGCAGACCACACTGCAGCTCGAACCGAAGCCTTTGCCACCACGTCCGCCGATTCTGCCTCATCACCCGCTCGATCGGATGCGCGAACACGAGACTTGAGGGATGGAGGATCCGCAGCCGCCAGCGCGCCGCTCGACGGCGAGCGACAGCGCGAGATCGAGGAGCTGAAGGGATTGCCTCTGCTCCAACGACCGCAGCCCAGCCCGAAGTTGACAGAACACGGGGCCAGCGGATGGCCGCCGCGCTAGCGCCCCGCCCTTCTCCGGTGCACCAGCCACTGGTGGAGCGCGAAGCAGCCCAGCGCCAGTGGCGCCACGGCGAGAGCTCGCCAGTGCTCGGCGACCACCCCGGCGGCCGGGGCGACCTCGATCTCGAACTCGAGCGCTCCGGCGCGCTGCTCGCCGAGCAGCCGGGCGGCAATGCGCCAACGACCGGCCGACGGCAGCTCGACTGACACCGTGCTCAACAGACGATTGGTCGAGGCGGCGCGCATTGCCTGCGCCAGCAGCGGGCCGTGCGCGCCCGCTGCGTCGCCGATGCGTCGCAGCGCGAGCCCGATCGGGACGTCGAGTCGCACGCTTCCGTCGGCGGGATCGCGCACCAGGATGCTCCATTCGACGACGCCGGCCCGAATCGGCGCGGGCGAAGCCAGCACGGTGAGCTCGTACGCACCGGCCGTACCGCGAGCCACCAGCGCCTGGCCGTCGGCCCGTGCCCCGCCCCCCCACGCCAGCAGCGCGCACACCAGGCCGACGCCGCGCGCCGCACCTCGACGACGCCTCGGACTCACGTCATCACCATGCCGCGCAACGCCATGGGCTGGAGCGCGATCCAGACGCCGACCGCGTAGAGCGCCGCGCACAGCGCGAACCAGGGCGCGGCCAGGCGCAGAGCGGAGCGCGCCGCGGGCACCAGCTCGCGCGCACTTCGCCAGGCCACTGCGACGCTCAGCACCAGCCCGACACCGAGGGTGGCGATCTGTGCGCCCGCCAGCGTCTGGCTGCCGAGACTCGTCGCCATGCTCGACGCAACGGGCAGTGCCGCCGACGCGGTGAGTCCGAGCGACACCGCGGCGCGCTCGCTGGCGGGGCCGAGCGTGCCGATGCCCGTGATCAGATGGAAGCCGAAGTGGGCGAGCCACATCGCGAGTCCAGTGGGCACCAGCGAAGGCGCCAGACGCGTCGCCAGCTGGCGAAGTGGAATCGTGCTGCGCGCCCAGCCAGCGCCCAGCGCCGCGCACCCCGCGGCTGCCAACGCCGGCGCGATCAGCAGGGCGACGGCCAGCCACGCGGAGAGGATCGTGAATCTCGACGTCGCGCCGAGCCGCGACGCCCACGCGCGCTCCCAGCCCTCGACCGGCGCAGTCATCGCCGCGGCGTTCACGAACGCCCCGAAGCACAGCAGCAACGCCAGTGTCGCGACAGCGAGACCGGGCCCGCGCTCGGGCCGGGGAGATCGCCCGCGACCGATCGATGCACCGGGCGCCACCGTCACCAGGCCGATGTTGTCGTGCGGGCAGGCGCGCACACAGTCGAGGCAGAAGGTGCAGTCCAGGTTGCCGTCCTTGGCGGGCACGAAAAGCTCGGTCGGACAGCCCGGGTTGCGCTCGTTGCCGCGCAGGCAGTCGTGACTGCTGCAGCGCGAGCAGGTGTCGACATCGAGCGCGCGCACCTCGAGCGGCGAGACACCGGCGTGGACGAAGTGGAACTGCCCGATCGGGCAGACGTGGCGACAGAAGCTGCCGCGCGGGAAGAGACCCTCGACGGCGAAGCACGTCGCGAAGTAGCCGACGACGATCCACGCGGTCCACCACGGGCTGTCCCACAGCGCAAAGCTCTCGTACGCCCACAGGTAGAGCGCAAACAGCGCGACGGCGAGCCACTTGCCGCGCAACGCGGCGGGCCAGGCAAACGGCCGCCCGAGCCAGCGCGCCGCCAGTCGCCGCGGCAGCGTGAAGGGGCAGACGGCGCAGAACACGTTGCCGAGCACCAGCAGCCCGATCACCACCAGACCCCGCCAGTAGGTCCACGGCAACACGCCCGCCAGGTTGAGGGCGCTCGGCTGCTGCGGGCCGAGCAGGCCGTCTGCCACGATCACGGCGGCGAGCGCGAGCAAGCTCCACTGCAGTGCGCGACGCAAGGCGAGCGAGCGGAGTAGACGCCCCGCAACGGGCAGCGTCAGCAAATCGCGCGAGCGGCGGCGCGGACGGCTGCGGCTCTGGGCGGGGCGGCTGCCGCCGGCCGCAGGGCGAACGCGCGGCGACTCGAGCAGCGACACGAGCAGCACGACGGCGGCGACCAGCATCGGCAGCGAGGTCGCCACCCAGATCAGCGCGCCGGCGGTGTTCTGATCGGTCAGCGCATCGATGCCCCAGGGGCGAGGCGCCTCCAGGTAGACCGGGTAGAAGACCCGCGTCGAGAAGGCGAAGACGGCCGAGAAGACGGTGTTGAACAGCGCCGCCAGTCCCAGAAGGATCACACTGCCGGCGCGACCCACTTGGCGATGCGCGGGCCACGGCGCGATCACCGCGTGCCAGAAGAGCAGCGACGCGGCAACGAAGCTGGCGTGCTCGAGATCGTGCCAGAGAGGCGAGCGCAGCGCCGCTTGATAGGCGGGAGGCCAGTGCCAGAGCAGCGTGGTGAGCGCCCAGGCGAGCCCCGCGAACACGGGATGGGTGACGCGACGCAGTCCGCGCTGCAGGGCCGGCCAGGCCAGGAACGGACCCAGTCCGCGACGCAGCCAGCCGCGCGGCAGCCCCCGCAAGAGCGGGATCGCGGGTGCACCCATCAACAGGAGCGGCGGCGCCACCATCATCAGCAGCCAGTGCTGGGCCATGTGGACCTGGAGCAGCAGATCCGCCAGGGCGTCGAGCGGCGAGACGAGCGCCAGCAAGAGCGCGACCATGCCCGCCAGGAAGGCTCCCCGCCGCCACCGCGGGAAGCGCGCGGGGAGTTGCGCACGCAGGACGTGAAAGCCACGCAGGTAGACGCTCGTTACCAGCAGCAGCGCCGCCACCAGGCCCGGCTCGAAGGACCACGATGCGAGGATGGCGGCAGCGACCGGGTCCACGACTTCAGATCTCACGACGCGTGTGTCACGATGCCGGACATCATGCCCGAGATCTGGAGCCGCCGGGTGGCGACGGCGCGCGCGCTGGTCGCGCTGGCCCTGCTCGGCCCGCTGCTGCTGCCGGGACTGGTGCTGGCGAGCCGCCTGGTCGGCGACGCCCTGACTGGAGAGACGCCTCCGGCCGCCAACTGGTGGCTACTCGCTCTGCTGGGCCCGGCCATTCCCGTCTACCTGATCGTCTTGCCGCTGCTGCCGTTCGGTCTGCGCGGGCTGCGACGCGGCTGGACGCCGCGAGTCGGCCCGGGTCTGCTGGCGATCACCGCGCTGGCCGCGCTCTTCGATCTCGTCTTCTACCTGACGCGCAGCTGAGACGTCGTCGCCGCGCGCAACGCGCCGCGCGTCGCGGGCACCGCCGGGTCGCGCGCCGGCAGTGCGTTGGCCGGATGCAGCGTGCGCATGAAGGCCACCAGCGCGTCGACCTCGGCGGGCGCGAGGTTCTTGCCATAGGCGGGCATGTTGCCACCGCCCTGCAACACCTGACGCACCAGCTGGTCTGCCGTGAGCCGCATGGCGACGTCGGTCAGATCCGGGCCGCGATGCCCGCCCTCCTCGTCCAGCGCGTGGCAGTTGCGGCACTGCTTCGACTGCAGGAGCAGCGCACCCTGGAGCTCGAGGGCCGAGCGCCCCTCGACGAAACGCCGCGGCACCGGCTCACCACTCCAGGCGTTCATGTGCGGAGACCAGGGCGAGTCGAGCCCCTCCCAGGCCAGCACGCACAACGTCGTCATCGCCAGCACGGCGGCGATCACCGCTCCAGGCCTGCGGCGCGGATGCTTCTCGCCATGGGGCGAGAGGAAGGGCACCGCGAACAGCAGCAACACCGCCAGCGGGAGAATGAAGACGATCACGAAGTCTTCCAGATACGGGGGCATCAGCGCGAAGGCCGCAAACAGCGAGAGGAAGTAGAAGTCGGGACGCGGCACGGTATTGAGCAGCGTCGGGTCGGCCGGGCCGTTGGGCCCCGCCGGACCGATCACCGCCGCGCAGCCGAGGATCGCCAGCAACACCACGGCGCCGAACACCAGATCCTTGTCGGCGCCGTCGGGGAAGAAGCGAATGCCGGTCCGCTCGATCAGCTCTTCGTATTCGGCCTGGTAGGTCTGCGGGTCGACTCCGCGCCCGGCCACCGGGTACTCGTTGATACCGCGAGTCAGCACCAGCCGCAGGTGCACGGCGATCAGCGCGATCAGCAGACCCGGGATCACGAAGACGTGCAGCGCGAAGAAGCGCGAGAGCGTCTCCGAGCCGAGGATCGGGCCCCCCTGGATCAGGGACACGAGATCGGCGCCGATCCCGGGAATCCGGGCGGCGATCGAGATGCCGATCTGCAGGCCCCAGTAGGCATCCTGATCGAAGCGCAGGATCTGGCCGCTGAACGCGGCGCCGAGCGTGAGCAGGAACAGCACGCAGCCGACGATCCAGGTCAACTCGCGCGGGAACTTGTAGGCGCCGAACAGGAAGACCTGGATCATGTGCACGGTCATCAGGCCGACCATGAAGAGCGAGCCCCAGTCGTGCACAGCGCGCAGGAACCAGCCCAGCGTCTGCTGGTAGTTCAGGTACTCGAGGCTGGCATAGGCCTCGTTGGGCGAGGGGACGTAGACGAGCGACAGACAGATGCCCGTCACGATCTGGAGCACGAAGCAGATCAACGTGGCGCTACCGAACACGTACGACCATCTGGCCGAGCTGCTCGGGATCGCGTGTCCGGCCGAGGCCTGGTAGAGCTGCGTCAGATGGAGCCGCTCGTCGAGCCAGCGGCCGATGCTTCGCAGCGCGTCCATTGCGTTGCTCCCGTCCGCCTACACCGGCTCCGAGAGAGTCGGCGTCCGGCCGCCGCGCACCTCGAGCCGGCGGTTCTTGATCCGGTACTCGTACTCGTAGAGCCCACGCGGCGGCGGCCCGGAGGCAACGCTGCCGTCCTCGTAGTAGACGCCGCCGTGACACGGACACATGAACAGCCGCGACTCGGCGAACCAGCGCACCGGGCAGCCCAGGTGCGCGCAGTTGATCGCGAAGACCTGGAAAGCGCCGCCTTCCTCGTGGCGGACCCAGCAGGGGATGTCGGCGGTGACCCCGTCCCAGGGTGTGGTGAACGGGTTGCGATAGCTCGCCAGTCGGGTCTCGTGCGCGGGAAACTGCTCGATGTCCCCGAGCGGAATCCAGGCCTGGCGCGCCTTGCGCTCGAAGATCGCCGACGCGATGTAACCCAGCAGGGGAACGGCCAGCAATGACGCGGCGATGGCGTTGAGTACGATCCCCAGGCGGAACAGAAAGCTGCGCCGCGTCGTCGGCGGAACCGCGGGCGGCAACGCACCGTGCTCGTGGTCGGCCATGTCTGGCTCCTCCGTCGTCACGAGCCGCTGCCACGCGGCGGCGATTCACTCGCCGCGGTGGCCGGCTCCGCGTGTCTGGGCAAACGCCTGGCCTCGAGCCAGGCCACCACGTCCGAGATCTCCTGCGGCGACATCGGGCGCTGGTGGGCGAGCGTGCGCCAGTCCGGCATCCCCAGATCGGGGCGTCCGACGGTGACGCTGTTGCGCAGCATCTGACTGCTCACCAGCGCCAGGAAGCTCGGGTCGACCACCGATCCGCCCTTGGCGCCACCCCGCCCATCGGGTCCGTGGCAGTGCGCGCAGAAGACCGCGTAGGCGTGCGCCCCCCGCTCGGCGCTCGCGGGCTCGACTCCCGCGCGCTGGGCAGCCGCCTCGTCGTAGGGCGGCAACGACAGCCCGCGCGCGCGCGCGGGCTCGCCCCACTCGCGGAAGATGCCCGTGGCCAGGATCTCCACCTGGCGGTCGGTCAGCGTGCCGCCCGCGCTCTTTGCGAAGCCCGGCATCGCCGTGTTGGAGATGCCGCCCGCCACCACGTCGCGGACGCGCTCGACACCGACGAGCGCCAGGTAGAGCGGATCGCCCAGCGGTCGCGCCGGCCCGTGCGTTCCGTCGGCGCCATGACAGCCCGAGCACTGCGTGGCGTAGAGGACGCCGAAGTCCTCGACCGCTTCCGGCCGCTGGTAGCGCTCGGCCGGATCGGGGCGGCCCGGAAGCCCGTCACAGGCTACCAGCCCGCCGCAGGCCGACAGCGCGAGCAACAGTGCCGTGAGCCGTCGGCGCATCACTCGGACTCCTCGCGCGACTCGCTGATCCCGCTGGCTTCGAGGCCGGCTCGTTCGGCCAGCGACAGCGACTGGAGCGTCTCGATCGGCTCGACCTGCGCGATCGCGTAGCCCGCCGCCAGGCCAAAGGCGACCTGGGACGCGATGAACCAGGGCCAGCTGACGTGCTGCGCCAGCGCCGGGTTCACGCTGCCGAGCGAGAGCCAGATCACCGCCGTCCAGGCCCCGGGCGCGGCCACGCCTCCCCACAAGAGCGGACGATCGGGCAGCATCGGCAGCAGGGCGGCGTACATCAGGCCCACCAGCAGCGAGAGCCCGGCGTGCATCACCGCGGCCAGGCCCAACGCCGTGGCGTCGAACCGTTGCAGCTGCGCCAGATCGGCCTGCTCGAACGAGGGCAACAGCGTGCCGGCCAGCAGATTGATGGGAAGCCAGGGGCTGCCGTGTGCGATCGCACCGTACACGCACGCCACCCCTGCCATCGCGACCGCGCCCGCTGCACCGCCGCGCAGACCCGCCGAGTACGGGCGCACCTTCAGCGGCAGACGCAGCCGGTGGCGGTCTCGACCCACCACCAGGTGCTCGACGCTGTCGCGGCGCGGCGCGATGGGGCTTGCACGCTCGCCTTCGGGCTGCAGGGCCACCCGCTCCTCGTGCTCGTGCGGCAGCACCTCGCGCCACCAGCCGATCGCGCCAGAGACGGACAGCACCAGACCGACCGCACTGACGAGCGGGTGGGTCACCAGCCCGGCGAACAGCAGCGCCAGCCCGAATGCAAAGTAGAGCGGCGCGCTAGTCGGCGCCGGAAGCTCGATGCCGTCGTGCTGAGGTTGCAGGTCGTTGGTCATCGATCAGCCCCCCCGCTACACGCCCACCACGTAAACGACGCTCAGGACTGCAAGCCAGACGACGTCCACGAAGTGCCAGTACCACGAGAGCAGATCCACGCGCTCGGTGTGCTGGCGGTGCACGTGGCCACGCACCGCCAGCGCCAGTACCCCGATCATCAGCAACAGGCCGATGCAGACGTGGGCCGCGTGGAAGCCCACCAGCGAGTAGTAGGTGGTCCCGAACAGATTCGTCGAGAGCGTGAGCCCGTGGTCGACGATCAGCCGCTGCCACTCGAGCGCGGTGAGCACCAAGAAGGCCCCGCCCAGCACGACGGTGGCGAACAGACCGGCGGCAAAGCGCGCGACCCGTTCGCGTGCCAGCTCCCGCACGGCCAAGCCGATCGTGGCGCTGCTGGCCAGCAGGCAGCCCGTCGCCAGTAGCGGCAGCTCGAGCACGTCTTCCGGATAGGGGCCGTTCAGACTCCTGCCGATGTAGAAGAGATAGGCGACCAGGAACACGCCAAAGAAGGACGTCTCGGCCAGGATCAGGCTCAGCATCCCGACCTGCCCGCGCGTCCAGTCGCGCGGCGCGGTGTCCTGTGCGCTGACGACGGCCTGGCTCATTCGTACTTCCAGTCGGGATCGTCCGGATGCTTCTGGTCCCACAGCGGACGTCGGCTACGCACCTCGGGCCGCTCGGCGAAGTTGTAGGCGGGCGGCGGCGAACTGGTCGACCACTCGAGCGTCCAGGCGTCCCAGGGATCGTCGCCGGCGGGCACCCGACGCCGGAAGGCCAGCGCGATCGCCGCAATGAAGCAGACGACGCCCGCCGCCTGGAACACGACCCCGAGCGAGCTGACGAGATTCCAGATCTCCCAGCCGCGATCGGCGGGATAGGTGTAGATGCGCCGCGGCATCCCGAGCAGCCCCTGCACGTGCATGGTCGTGAACGTCAGGTGGAAGCCGAGCAGGAACAGCCAGAAGTGCCAGCGTCCGAGCGTCTCGCTCAGCATCAGGCCGGTCATCTTGGGGAACCAGTAGTAGACGGCGGCAAAGATGGTGAAGAGCAGTCCGCCGATCAGCACGTAGTGAAAGTGAGCGACCACGAAGTAGGAGTCGCTGAGCTGCCAGTCGAAGGGAACCGAGGCCAGCATGATGCCGGTGAGTCCCGCCAGCAGGAACTGCATCAGGAACGCGCTGCAGAAGAGCATGGGAACGCGGAAGCGGATCTTGCCGCCGTACAGGGTGGCGATCCAGTTGAACAGCTTGATGCCCGTCGGCACGGCCACCACCATGGTGATGGCGCCGAACCAGATGTTGAGGCCCTTGCCCATCCCGACCGCGAACATGTGGTGTGCCCAGACCCCGAAGCTGAGGAACCCGATCGCAACGGTGGCGGCCACCATCGCCGCATAGCCAAAGATCACCTTGCGTGAGAAGACCGGAATGATCTCCGACACGTAGGCGAAGCCGGGAATCATCAGGATGTAGACCTCCGGATGCCCGAAGAACCAGAAGAAGTGCTGCCAGAGCACGGCGTCGCCGCCCGCCTGGGTGTCGAAGAAGCGCGCGCCCAGGAAACGGTCGAACAGCAGCATCACCTGGGCGGCGGTGAGCGGCGGCATCGCGATCAGGATCAGGAACGAGACGACCACCATCATCCACACCAGCAGCGGCATGCGACCGAGCGTCATGCCCTTGCAGCGCATCGTGAAGGCGGTGGCGATCATATTGATCGCGCCCGACAGCGAGCCGAAGCCGCTGATCAGGATGCCCAGGATCCAGTAGTCGGTCGCGTTACCGCGCGAGAAGGCCTTGCCGGCCAGCGGCGCGTAGGCGAACCAGCCGACGTCGGGCGCCGAGCCGGCGCCGTAGAGCCCCGTGCTGCCGAAGTAGCTGAAGTAGAGCAGCAGCCCGCCGAACGCGAACATCCAGAAGCCCCACGCGTTGAGCCGCGGAAACGCCATGTCGCGTGCACCGATCATCAGCGGGATCAAGTAGTTGCCGAAGCCGGTGATGATCGGCATGCCCACCAGGAAGACCATCGTGGTGCCGTGCATGGTGAACAGCCGGTTGAACGTGTCGGGGGCGAGAGCATCGTTGTCCGGAAAGGCCAGCTGCCAACGCATGGCCGCAGCCTCGAGCCCCCCGATCAGGAAGAAGACGATGCCCGCGCCGATGTAGAGGAGGCCGAGCTTCTTGTGATCGACGGTGGCCACCCAATCGTGGAGGGTCTCCGTCCAGCCACGGCTGCGCGCGCGCTCTGCTACGCCGGGGGCGGGTCCGTCGATCGCGGCCATGAGCTGCTGCTGCGCTCCCGCTACTCGAGCGACACGAGGTAGTCGGCCACGCGCTCGACCTGTGCCGGTGAGAGCTGCATGGCCGGCATCCGCGCGCCGGGCTTGAGATGGTCCGGGTGGGCGATCCAGTCGATCAGGTTCGCCCGGTTGTTGAGCGCGACGCCGGAGCCCAGCGTCGCCCGACTCATCAAGTGGGTGAGGTCCGGGCCGAAGCGGCCGTCGGCGAGGGTGCCGCGCACCTGGTGGCAGTTGATGCAGGCCGTGCGCTCGAACAGGGCCCGCTCGTCCGCGAGCGACGCGTCCGCGACTGCGGGCCGTTGCTGGCGCTCGACCCAGCGCTCGAACTCGTCGCGCGTCTCCACGACGACGCGCAGCAGCATGTTGGCGTGCTGAGTGCCGCAGTACTCCGCACACTGGCCGACGTAGAGACCCGGCTGCGTCGGCTCCATCCACATGTGGTTGGTGCGGTTGGGGACGACGTCCGTCTTGCCGGAGAGCTGGGGAACCCAGAAGCTGTGGATCACGTCCTGGGACTGCAGGTTCAGGAAGGTCGGCCGCCGCGCCTCCGCCTGGCTCAGCGGGATGTGCAGCTCGTTGGCCGTGGTGATGTCGTACTCCGGGTAGTGGAACTCCCACCACCACTGGTGACCGATCGCCGTGACCTCGAGCCAACCTTCGGGGCGCTCGTCCTTCTGCAGCGCCAGGATCGTGCGGGCCGTCACCAGTCCCAGCACGAAGACGATCAGAATCGGCAGCACCGTCCAGGCCAGCTCGATCTGGTTGCTGGCGTAGACCTGGGGCGGCTCGCGCCCGTCGTCGTCCGCGCGGGCGCGGAAGCGGACCATCGCAACGACGATGAGTGCGACAACCACCGCGAAGATGGCGCCGCAGATGCCGATCACCAGCGCGGCGTAGTCTGCGATGGCCTCGGACGGCGCGGAGACCGGCGCGAAGATCGACGGGGTCTGCACGGCACCGGGCTCCGCCGCCCGCGCCGCGATTCCAACGAGCAGAAGCGCGAGCGCACAGCCGAGACGCGTCACCGGACGTTTGCCCGGAACTCGTCCCGCCAGAGCTTCCAGATGTCGTGGTCACCCCGGAGGCCCATCAGCGCCTCCTTCACCTTGGAGATGCCGAAGCCCCAGGCCTCTTCGATGTTGATGGTCGGCGGCATGGTCAGCTCACCGGCGCTCACCACGGCGTCGATGATGAAGGGCAGCGGCGACGCCAGCGCCTGCTCGACGGCGGGCACGATGTCGGCCGCGTGCTCGACCCGCACCCCCTCGCCTCCGCACGCCCGCGCGTAGGCGGCGAAGTCCGGGTTCACGAGCGCGGTGGCATCGGGGAAGACGGGCAGCCCTCCGACCTCCATCTCCATCTTGACGAAGCCGAGTTCGCTGTTGTTGAAGACGATCACCTTGATCGGCCAGTCGAAGCGCACGGCCGTGACGAAGTCGTTCATCGACATGCCAAAGCCGCCGTCGCCGCAGAAGGCCCAGACCTGGCGCTTCGGGTCGAGCGCCGCGGCGCCGAGTGCGACGGGCAGCCCCGCGCCCAGCGAGCCGTGGTTGAACGAGCCGGCCATGCGGCGCCCGCCGTCCATGCGCACCTGACGCGCGACCCACACGGTGCACTCTCCCACGTCGACGGCGAAGAAGGCGTCGGCTGCGGCGCGGTCGCTGATCGCCCGGGCGAAGAGCTGCGGGTGAAGCGGCTCGTCGGTGCGCGAGAGCGACGCCTGGTCGTCCATCTGAGCCAGCCACTTGTCACGCAGCTTCTCGAGATGGGACAGGAAGTGGCCTGGCGCCGCGGGCTCGAGGCGCGCATCGAGCGCGGCGACGGTCTGCTTGGCCGTTCCGACCAGTCCGAGCGTGACGGGCGCCCGCCGTCCGATGTGATCGACGCGTTCGTCGACCTGGATGATCTCGATGCCGTCCGGGATGAACTCGTCGTAGGGAAAGTCGGTGCCGAGCATCAGCAGCACGTCACAGTCCCAGATCGCGTGATATCCGGCGGGGTTTCCGATCAGCCCGGTCATGCCCACGACGTTCGCGTCGCCGTAGTCGAAGATGTCCTTCGCACGCAGGGTGTGGACGATCGGCGCGTTCAGCTTGCTCGCCAGCGAGAGCACCTCGTCCTTGCACTCGCGACAGCCGACGCCGCAGAGCAGCGCCACCCGCTTGCCAGCCGCCAGCCGGGCTGCGGCCTTCTGGATCTCCTCGTCGGGAGGCATGATCGTCGAGCGACTGTGCACCAGCGGGTGTTTGAAGTGCTGGCTCGGCACCTTGTCTCCGATCACGTCGGAGGGCAGCTCGATGCGCACCACGACGCGCTCGCTGAGCGCCTTCTGCACGGCGATCTCGGCCATGCGAGGCATCTGCGCGGGCGAGTTGATCGCCACCTGGTAGTCGCAGATGTCGTCGAACATCTTGGTGAGGTCGATCTCCTTGTGGAAGTCGCTTCCTCGCTGCCTGCGCGGCACCTGACCGGTAATGGCCACCACCGCGCCGTTCTCCTTCTTGGCGTTGTAGAGGCCGTTGATCAGGTGCAGGGCGCCCGGCCCGGTGGTGCCGGCGCAAACCCCGATGCCCCCGGTGAGCTCCGACTGCGCGTAGGCCGCGTAGCCCGCGTGCTCCTCGTGGCGCACGCCGATCCAGCGGAAGCGACCGTCGGTGCGGATGCACTCGAGCAGCGGGTTGAGCGCATCCCCGGTGACTCCGAAGATGTCGCGCGCGCCGGCCTCCGCGAGGATATCGAGCAGGCTCTGCGAGACGCTTTGCGCCATTTCGGGGTTCCCTCCTACCACACAGCGGGAGTAACTTTACCACCGCGACCGTTCGGCCAGTCACGAAATCGTCGCCGACACCGCGCGCACAGGGAGTGCCCATGGAGCTTCTCCACAGGATCCGCGGCTACGTAGTGCCGACGCTCATCGGCCTCGCGGTCGCGTTCACCGCTCTCGGGTTGCGGGTCGCGCCCGGGTTCTACTGGGGGCTGATCTTCGTCGGCCCGCTGCTGATCGTCGCCGCCTACGATCGCATCCAGCAGGGCCACAGCATCCTGCGCAACTACCCGGTGCTCGGCCACCTCCGCTTCCTGCTCGAGGGAGCGGGCCCCGAGATGCACCAGTACTTCGTCGAGAGCAACACCAGTGGACGGCCCTTCGATCGCGACCACCGCAGCCTGATGTACGAGCGGGCCAAGGACATCGAAGCGCTCAAGCCCTTCGGCACCGAGCTCGACGTCTATGAGCCGGGCTACGGCTTCATCGGTCACTCGCTGAGCACACGCCCAATGCCGGACGATCCGCCGCGCTCACTGCGCGTCGACGTCGGCGGCCCGGACTGCCGCCAGCCCTACTCGGCGTCCGTCATCAACATCTCGGCCATGAGCTTCGGTGCGCTCAGCGCGAACGCGATCCTGGCGCTCAACACCGCCGCGCAGAGGGGCGGGTTCGCGCACAATACCGGCGAGGGCGGCTTCAGCCGCTATCACCGGGAGCCCGGCGGCGACATCATCTGGCAGGTGGGCACCGGCTACTTCGGCTGCCGCGACGCCGACGGCCGCTTCGACCGCGAGATGTTCGCGGAGCAGGCGAGCCGCGAGCAGGTGAAGATGGTCGAGCTGAAGCTCTCCCAGGGAGCGAAGCCGGGGCACGGCGGCGTGCTGCCCGGCATCAAGGTAACCCCCGAGATTGCCGAAGCGCGCCGGGTTCCGGTGGGCGAGGACTGCCTGTCGCCGCCGGGGCACTCGGCGTTTCGCACGCCGATCGAGCTGATGCACTTCATCGCTACGCTGCGCGAGGCAAGCAGCGGCAAGCCGGTGGGCTTCAAGATCTGCATCGGCAATCCGGGCGAGTTCTTTGCCATCTGCAAGGCGATGCTCGAGACGGGGGTGACGCCCGACTTCATCACTGTCGACGGCGCGGAGGGCGGCACGGGCGCAGCCCCCGTGGAGTTCTCGAACCACCTGGGCTTCCCCTTGCGCGAGGGTCTGCTCCTGGTGCACAACGCGCTGGTCGGCATCGGCGTGCGCGATCGCATCAAGATCGCGGCCAGCGCCAAGCGCTTTGCGAGCTACCAGATCGCCTCGGCCATGGCGCTGGGGGCCAACTGGTGCAACATCGCCCGGGGCTTCATGTTCTCGGTGGGCTGCATCCAGTCGCAGAGCTGCCACACGAACCGCTGCCCGGTCGGCGTGGCCACCCAGGACGCGCGCCTCCAGAAGGCGCTGGTCGTGGCAGACAAGGCCCAGCGAGCGCTCCGATTCCACCAGAACACCGTCAAGGGCCTGGCCGAGATGACCGCAGCCTGCGGACTCGACCACCCCAACGAGTTCACCCCGAGACACCTCTACGAGCGGGTCAGTCCGCACAAGATCGAGCGATTCGACCGGATCTACCACTTCTTCCCGCCCGGCGGCCTGACGGCGGGCGAGGTCCCCGAACGGTTCGAGGCCCTGTGGGATGAGGCGCGCGCCGAGCGCTTCGGAAGCGCCTAGCACCTCGTTCCCGGAAGCGACCCGCGGCCCGCTGCGGGTATGCTCGTGCCGTGCTCGAAAGCCTGATCATCAGCTGGGGCTACCCGCTGATTCTCATCGGCACGGTGCTCGAGGGCGAAGCCGTCCTGGTGCTCGGTGGCTACGCGGCCCACCGCGGCTATCTGTCGCTTCCCGTCGTGATAGCAGTGGCCTTCGTCGGATCCGTGACCGGAGACACGATCTCCTTCTGGATCGGACGCCTGCGAGGGCGAGCCTTCCTCGAGCGGCGCGCTTCGCTGCGACCGCCGATCGAGCGCTTCCGTCGGCTGTTCGAGAGGCGCGGACAGGGGGTGATCGTGATCTTGCGCTTCCTGTACGGGCTGCGCATGGCGGGGCCCCTCGCGATCGGCATGAGCACGAACATTCCGCCTCTGCGATTCGTGGTGCTCGACGCGATTGGCGCGTTGCTCTGGGCGCCGATCGTCGGAGGACTCGGCTACGCCCTCGGCGAGGTGGCGCTGCGCGTGATCGGGGGGATCGAACGGTTCGAAGTGTTCGCTCTCGTCGTCATCGCGAGCCTCGCAGCAATCCGGTGGCTCGTGCGTCGAGAGGCCCGGAACGGCGACAGCGCCGAGGTGGAGAGCGGCTCGGACGCCTGAGCTTCCCGCGCGCGAAGGCGCCGCGGTGAGGCTGCGAAGCCGCCGCCCCGGTCCGGCGGTGGGGGCCGGCGCGCCGCTCGGCCCGCGGGTCCGGGGCGGCGGCCACCGCGG
>JAYZFK010000032.1:0-84397 GCA_036336835.1 Myxococcota bacterium
TGCCGCTTCTGCGCCGACAAGAAGCTCGCGATCGACTACAAGGAGCCGAAGACGCTTCGGCTGTTCCTGAGCGAGACCGGCAAGCTGATTCCGAGCCGCATCTCGGGCAACTGTGCCAAGCATCAGCGCCCGCTGGCGCTCGCCGTCAAGCGAGCGCGTCAGGTCGCCCTGCTTCCCTACTCGACCAGCCACGTCTAGGAGTCACGCCATGGGCCAGGTCAAGGTGATCTTGCGCGAGGGCATCCCGAAGCTCGGTGATGCTGGAGACCTGGTGAGCGTGCGTCCCGGCTACGCTCGCAACTATCTGATCCCGAAGGGCATCGCGATTCCCGCTACGGCCGAGAAGCTGAAGGAGGTCGAGCACCACCGGCGCCTGATCGCCCAGCGGCAGATCGAGCTGCTGAAGGATCTGAAGGGCGCGTCGCAGAAGATCCGGGAAATGGATCTCGACTTCGAAGCCCAGGCCGGTGACTCTGGCAAGCTGTTCGGATCGATCACGCCGGCGCAGATCGCCAAGCGCATCGGCGAGCAGGGTGTGGACGTCGATCGCCGCAAGATCCAGACCGAGCCGATCAAGCTCGTTGGCGAGCACGAAATCAAGATCCGACTCCACAAGGAGCTGGTCGTCGAGGTGACCGTCGTCGTCAAGGCGGCCGCGGTGCAGCGCAGCGACGACGAGGCCGCGGTGCTCCTGGCCGAGGAGCCCGAGCCGATCGGTTTCGGCTCGATGGACGAGTACTGACCGAGGCGCGAGCGCGGTCTCAGTCGAAGCAGCCCGACTGGCTGCAGGCCGTAACCATGGTCCGGGCCGCGAGCTGCGCGCCGGCCTCGTTCCAGTGCGGGTCGTCGCGGAAGCACGTCGGGAAGACGTCGGTCGTCTGAAACGTCTCGAGCAGGGAGTGGACGGGGAAGTCGACTGCCGTCGCCATCTGCTCGAAGTAGGCGAACGGCTCGTGCACGTAGGGGCCGAGATCCTCGTACTCGAAGCGCTCCCAGCTCTCGGGGGCCTCCCGGTCGCTGTACTGGTAGGAGCGGGGCAACACGAACAGCACGAACCGGGCCGCGAGTTCGTCGCGCGAGAAGCGGGCGATCGCCTCGATGTTGCGCCGGATGGGGGCGTAGAGCGGCCGGGTCTCGTGCAGCGGTCGCGCGGTGATGATGAACTTGTCGCGCGGGAAGCCGAACCAGCGCATGTGGAGCGCGTCGAGGGCCGGCACCAACGATACGAGCTTGCGAGCCAGCCAGACGCTCGACGGCGTCACCGACAGCAGGCGGAAGACCCCCCTTCGGTCGAGCAGCTGCTGGTACTTGATATCGTCGTGGATGTCGGTCATGTCCACGGCCAGCAGCACGACGTCCGGTCGGTACTTCGCGCCGACGTCGCGCAGGAGTCGCAAGGCCAGCAGCGGCGAGGATGAGACCCAGCCGAAGTTGGCGACATTGATCGCGCGACCGGGGTTGCCTTGCCGCGCGATCGCCTCGAACTGGGCCGGGATGGTGTCCTCGTAGGCGAGATCACCCCCGAAGACGAACGAGTCGCCGAGCATCACGAGGTTGACGTCCCGGGCCCGGAAGTCCTCGGCGCGGCGCAGGCTGCGGAGTCCGTCGCCGTTGATTTCGGGCGTGCTGTACGGGGCATTGCGGTGATCGACGTCGGCAAAGAAGTAGGCGCGCGAGCCGGTGAACACGAAGTTCTGTCCCACGATTTCGAGCACGATCACGCCGACCAGGCTCGAGAACGCCAGCAGCGCGACGGGCGCTGCGATGCTTCGCACGGCCATCAACCCGGGGTCGCCGCCGCCGGCGCGCCAGGGGCGCCGAGGGCGCTGTTCGCCGCGGACCGCAGCCAGCTGGCCAGCGGACCCGCCACGCCGCGCGGGCCTTCCAGGGTCGACGCCACGGTTCTTCCTCCGCGTGGGATTCTACGCGTCCGCACGAGGTGAGATCGACCGGCGGCTGTATACTCATCGGTCGTTCGAGGGGGTGGGCCGTGTCGCATGGGGGCGATTCGATTCCGGGCAGTTCGTCGTTCTTGCCCGCAGAGCGCAAGCGACTCGAGGCCGCGGGGCGTGTTCCCCCCGCGGACGTCGAAGCCGAGAAGGCAGTGCTGTCGTCGATCATGATCGACAACGATGCCTTCTACGTCGTGTTCGATCATCTCAAGCCGGAGGATTTCTATCATCCGGCGCTCCAGATCCTGTACCAGGCCATGATCGCACTGCGCGACGCGAGCCAGCCGATCGATCTGGTGGTGCTGGCCGATTATCTGACGGCCGAGTCGCAGCTCGAAGCGGTGGGCGGCATTGCCACACTGGCCGACCTCGCGGACTTCGAGGCTACCTCGGGCAACGCCGAGTACTACGCCAAGATCGTTCGCGACAAGGCGGTCAAGCGCAATCTGATCCACGTGGCGAGCGAGATCGTTGCGGCGGGCTTCGATCCGTCGGAAGACGCCGCGCAGCTGCTCGACCATGCGGAGAGCAAGATCTTCGAGCTGTCGCAGGTCGAGGCGAAGAGCACGCTCGCGCCGCTCGACAGCGCGATGGGCCCCGCCTTCGACCACATCGAGATGCTGATGACGCGCGGCGGCGACATCACTGGCGTGCCGACCGGCATGAAGGAGTTCGACGCGCTCACGGGCGGCCTGCAGCCCGGTGATCTGGTGATCCTGGCCGCGCGCCCGTCGATGGGCAAGACCGCGCTGGCACTCAACATCGCGCGCAATGCGGCTCTCGATCACGACAAGAAGGTCGCGGTCTTCTCGCTCGAGATGACGACCCGCTCGCTGGTGCTGCGCATGCTGTCGTCCGAGGCCGAGGTCGATTTCTCGACCTTCCACAAGGGGCTGATCTCGGTCGATGCGCACGGCCGGCTGGCGGATGCCGCGGGCCGGTTGTCGCGCGCAGGCATCTTCATCGATGACTCCAGCGCAGCGACGGTGCTCGAGATGCGCGCCAAGTGTCGGCGTCTCCACGCGCAGCAGCGTCTCGACCTGGTGATCGTCGACTACCTCCAGCTCGCCCACGGCGACGGCCGGATCGACAGCCGGGAGCAGGAGATCAGCCAGATCAGCCGCGGTCTGAAGGGCCTCGCCAAGGAGCTGAACATTCCGGTGATCGCGCTGTCGCAGCTCAACCGCGGCCCCGAGTCGCGCGGCGCCGAGGACAAGCGACCGATGCTGGCGGACCTTCGCGAATCGGGCGCGATCGAGCAGGACGCCGACGTGATCGGCTTCATCTACCGCGACATCGTCTACAACAAGTCGACCGAGTACCCGGACATGGCCGAGCTGATCGTGGCCAAGCAGCGCAATGGCCCGGTCGGTACCGTGCGTCTGAAATTCGAAGGACGCTATGCGCGCTTCCGCAACTGGGACCAGGAAGATTTCGACCAGGGCTACGGCGTGGGCGGCGGTCACTTCGAGAGCCACGGCATCGCGCCGGATGAGCCGGAAGCGCCTTTCTAGGTGCCCCGCCTCGAGAAAGCACGGGCCCTGCGGCCCGGTCAGCGCATCGGCGTTGCGGCGCCGGCCGCGCGCGTCGATACCGCGGCGCTGCTGGCCTGCGAGCGCGCGCTTGCCGAGCTCGGCTGGCCCACGCTGAGAATCGACGATCCCACGGCAGCGGACGGCTACTTCGCGGGCAGCGACCAGCGGCGTGCGCGCGAGCTCGCTGCGTTGATCGACGAGCCCAGTGTCGGAGCGATCGTGTGTGCGCGCGGCGGCTACGGCTGCCATCGCTACGTCGATCTCCTGGATGCCGCGCGCTTCCGCCGGCAGCGCAAGCCACTGGTCGGCTACAGCGACGTGACGACGCTGTTGCTCTGGCAGCGTCGTCGCGCAGGTCTGACAGGTGTCCACGGGCCGATGCTCGAACGCAGCGGTGCCGATCACCGCGCTTCGCTCGAGGCGCTGTTGGCACTCCTGTGCGGTGCCGTGCCCGAGCCGATGAAGGGGCAGGGCGGGGTCGGCGGGCGAGCCGAGGGCCGGCTGGTGGGCGGCTCGCTCACGCTGGTTGCCGCCAGCCTGGGGACGCCGTGGGAGATCGATACGCGCGGTGCCATCCTGCTGCTCGAGGACACCGGCGAGGCGCCGTTTCGAATCGACCGCATGATGCAGTCGCTGCGCGCGGCGGGGAAGCTGCAGGGCTGTGCCGGCATCGGCGTCGGCGCGATGGTAGGCTGCGACGATCCTCGCTTCCCGGACTGGACGGCCGAAGGGATCATTGGGGAGCTGGCGGAGACACACGGGCTGCCGCTCGTCACGGGGCTTGCGTTCGGGCACGTCGATGCGAATCGCGCCTGGACGCTGGGAGCCCGCGCCGTGCTCGACGGCGATCGCGGAACACTCGAGCAGCTGGAGTCGGGGGTGAGCCGACGGTCATGAAGTGGAGCCTGATCAAACGGAAGCTCGCGCGCGTCGATCGCGCGCTGGACAAGGCGATCGACGCCGCGGAGACGCCGGGCGCCGTGGTGTACGCGCGGATGCTGCGCGACGGCGAGACGCTCGAGCACGTCAGCGAGCGCGGGTTCGCCGTCATGCGCCCCGAGCGTATTCCGATGCGCCGCGAAACGATCTTCGACGTCGCGTCGTTGACCAAGCCGGTGGCGACCGCCACGGCGATCGCCCTGCTCGTTGCCGACGGCGAGATTGCGCTCGACGATCCGGTGGCTCGAGTGCTCCCGAGCTTCGCAGAGCGCGACAAAGAGGCCGTCACCTTCCGCCACCTGCTCACGCACTCGGCCGGGCTCAAGCCGTGGAGAGGCTTCCACGAGCAGCTGCGCGAGCGCGAGCAGAAGACCTTCGATCCGCTGGTCCAGACCCCGGCGGGTCGCGACTGGATCGTCGATCGCGTGCTGCGTTCAGGGCTGGTGCACGAGCTCGGCGAAGCCGCCGTCTACGGCGACCTCGATTTCATCGCCCTCGGCGCGGCGGTCGAGGCGATTGCGGGCGAGCGGCTCGACGCCTTCTGCCGGCGTCGCATCTTCGAGCCGCTCGGCCTCGCCGATACGTTCTTCCTGCCGCTGCCCGAAGACGGCAGCGCGCCCAAGCCCGATGCTGCGCTGCGCCGCCGGATCGCCGCGACCGAGAACTGCGCCTGGCGCGGGCGCATCGTCTGGGGCGAGGTGCACGACCCCAACGCCTCGGCGATGGGCGGCGTAGCCGGACACGCCGGCCTCTTCTCGACCGCCGACGACCTGATGCGGTTCGCGCAGATGTGGCTCGACGTCTGGCACGGCCGCAGTGAGTGGCTGCCGCGCGAGCTGGTTCACGAGTTCTCGAGCCGCCAGTCGCTGCCTCCGGGATCGGATTGGGCGCTCGGCTGGGACACGCCGTCGCCGGAGAGCTCGACTTCTGGGAAACACTTCAGTGTGTCGTCGGTGGGGCACCTCGGCTTCACCGGGGCTTCGCTGTGGATCGATCTCGAGCAGGAGGCGGTCGTCGTGATGTTGACCAATCGGCACCACCTGGTCGAGAAGCGCAGCAAGTTTACGCTGCGCGCGAAAATCCACGACCACGTGATGGACGCCTTCCTTGCCGGATGACCTCGAGCTCATTCGTCCCAACCACGTCCACTTCGTTGCCGTCGGCGGAACTGGCATGGGCGCCCTGGCCGGCTTGTGCAAGCGACGCGGCATCCAGGTCACGGGCTCCGACGGCAAGCTGTATCCGCCGATGTCGACCAAGCTCGATGAGTGGGGGATCGACGTCGACGATGGCTTCCGCGCGGAGAACGTGCTCGAGCGCGATCCCGATCTCGTCGTGATCGGCAACGCGGTGCGTGCGGACAACCCGGAGGCGCAGGCGGTGCTCGAGCATGCCGTGCCGCACATGTCGTTCCCGGACGCGCTGTTCGAGCTGGCGCTCAAGCCGAAGCACCGCATCGTAGTCACGGGAACACACGGCAAGACCACCACGACGACGATGATCGCCTCGATGCTGCACCACATGGAGCGAAAGCCTTCGTTCCTGGTCGGAGGGATCCCGATCGAGTTCGGCGACAGCTTCTGCGACGGGGAAGGGGAGGAGTTCGTCGTCGAAGGTGACGAGTACGACACGGCTTTCTTCGACAAGACACCGAAGTTCCTGCACTACAAGCCCGACGTGCTGGTAATCACCTCGGTCGAGTTTGATCACGCCGATATCTACCGCGACCTCGATCACGTGAAGTCGGCCTTCCGAGAGCTGGTGGCAGGGCTGCGGGTCGACTCGGTGATCTTCGCGGCGAGCGATCAACCGGGCGTCGCCGACGTCGTCTCGGACGCGCCGTGCGAGGTCATCTCGTACGGCGTCGACCGCCCGGACCAGCCGTCGCAGGCCGACTGGCGGGGCAGTGCGGTGGACGTCGGTAGCTACGGCACCGCCTTCCAGGTGACCCCGCCCGGCGGCGTCGCGCGAGCCTTCACCTGCTCGATCCGAGCGCCCGGTCGCTTCAACGCCGAGAATGCGCTCGCCGGGCTGGCGATCGCCAGCCATCTGGGTCTGCCGATGCTCGAGAGCTCCGTGGCGCTCGGGCGCTTCGAAGGCGTCAAGCGGAGGATGGAGGTGCGGGGCGTCGCACGCGGCGTGGTGATCGTCGATGACTTCGCGCACCACCCCACCGCCGTGCGCGCATCGGTGGCCGCGGCCAGGCAGCGTTTCGGCGACCGGAGGCTCAGCGCGGTGCTCGAGCTGCGCAGCAACACCAGTCGGCGAGCGGTGTTCCAGGACGAGTATGCGCACGCCTTCGAGGGGGCAGATTGCGTGGTCGTGCGCCGTGTCGACGACTCGCCGATCTACAGTGCGACGGGTGAGGTGACCGAGCGCTTCTCGGCGGATCGGCTGGTGAGCGATCTCCACGCACAGGACAAGCGGGCGATCGCGCTGGCCTCGGTCGAGGAGATCGTCGAGTTCCTGGTCGGCGCGGCCGACTCGGGCGAGGTGATCCTGGTGATGAGCAACGGTGGCTTCGACGGCATCTTCGACAAGCTGTTCGCTGCGCTCGGGGGACCGGACGCCGGCAGCTACCGCGATCTCCAGCTCCGCGAGGAGCACGATCGCGCTGGCGCTGCCGCCCGTGCGAGCCAAGAGCTGCGCACTCGCCAGAGCGACGAGCTCGGCCCGCGCCAGTAGTCACGATGAGCAAGGCTCGGGGCACGACCTGGCCGAGAGCTGAGGCTCGGTCGCTGCGACCGGGCTAGTGCGCCCAGAAGCGGGCGAGGGCGTCCGGGTCGAGTGGGCTGGTCCACACCTCTCGCGCGCGGCCGTCTTCGATGCGCGCGAGTACCAGGTAGCCGAGCTCCATCTTGCGACCGGTATGCTCGACCTTCACCTGGAACACGATCAGCACGCGCGATTCGCTGGCGAGGACGTCGGTCAGCCTGGCGTCGAACACGTCGGTCAGCTCGCCGACCCGAGCGAGATAATCGAGCACGGCGTCGAGCCCGTTGTGGTCACCTCGCCAGGGCGTGTTTCCCGTCGCGTGCCAGACGATGTCGGGCGCCAGGATCTGGCCCAGTGTCTCGCCGTCGGAGCGCGAGACCGCGTCCCATGCGAGCTGCGCGATCGCTGTGTTCGAGTGTTCGGCCACGGCTTGCGGCGCTCCACTCCGCGCTGTGCGGGTGCCCCATCATGCACCACTGCCTCGTCGGCGGGTGGCGAAATGCGAGCTAGCTTGCCCGGGTGGACATCCGAGCGGACTTCGCCGAGCACGCTTCGCTTGTCGCGGCAGCCTGCGAGCGCGCGCTCGAGCGTTCGGCGGCGCAAGGGCAGTCCCTGGACGGGGTGTTGTTCCACGCGGGAAGCGCTCGGGTCTACCACGCCGACGATCAGGCGATTCCATTTCGGCCGGTTCCGCACTTTGCGCGCTGGGCACCGCTGCCCGGGGCCGGCCACTGGCTGGCCTGCCGACCCGGGGAGCGGCCGCGTCTGAGCCGCGTAGTGCCGAGCGATTACTGGTACGGCGAGCCCGCGCCGCCGCCGCTTCCGGAGGGGGCGCTCGAGGCCGTGTACGACGTGGAGCGCGCCGCCAGCTCCGTCGAGGCGGTGGCGCGGCTCGGCTCGCTGCGGGGGCTGGCATACGTGGGGGACGACCGCGAGCTCGCTCGCTCGATCGGAATCGCCGAGCAGGCGATCGAGCCCGCGCCGCTGATCGCCTCGCTCGACTGGGACCGCGCCGAGAAGACGGGCTACGAAGTCGGCTGCATCCGGGAGGCCGCGCGCGTCGCCGCGCTCGGACACGCGGCCGCGCGCGATGCGGCGCACGCGGGCGAGAGCGAGCGCGCGATCCACGCCGCCTACCTCGACGCGGCAGATCTCCTGGAGAGCGACTGTCCCTACCCGCACCTCCTCGCGCGCAACGAGGCCTCGGCGGTACTGCACTACGAGTCCAAGCGCGGGAGCTGCGAGGGCCGCGAGCTCAGCTTTCTGATCGATGCCGGTGCGCCGTGCCGAGGTTATGCGAGCGACATCACCCGCAGCTACGCGCTTCGCGACGCCCACCCGGTGTTCCGCGAGCTGCTCGAGGGGATGGAGCAGCTGCAGGCCGATCTCGTGGCGGCGGTCGCGCCCGGGAGCTATCTGGCGCTGCATCTCCGGGCGGCGCGCGGCGTCTGCTCGTTGCTTCGCGATTCGGGTGTGCTGCGCATCGAGCCCGACGCTGCACTCGAGCGCGAGCTCGACCGGACCTTCCTGCCGCACGGCCTGGGCCACCATCTCGGGCTCCAGGTGCACGACGTCGGTGGGCATCAGATCACACCAGCGGGCGACCGCAGTCCGCCTCCGGCGCGGGCGCCCCACCTGCGCACCACGCGCCCGCTGGAAGCCGGTCACGTGGTCACGATCGAGCCGGGGCTCTACTTCATTCCGCTGCTGCTCGACCAGCTGCGGGCGAGCGCGCACGCCGAGTGCGTCGACTGGGCCCTCGTCGACGAGCTCCGTCCCTCGGGTGGCATCCGTGTCGAGGACGACGTCCACGTCACGGCAGCTGGCTGCGAGAGCCTGTCCCGCCCGTGGCTCCCCGGAGCGACCCGCGCGTGAACGTCCTGCGCGGCATGGAGCGCCACCTCGGCGCGCTGTACGAGAGCGACGAGCGCGGGCGGCTGCTGGGAGAACGCGCGCCGAGCGGCGGGCCGGCACCGCGCTTCCATCTGGCGCGGACGCGGCTCGGAAACCTGTGGCGGCTGCGTCGCGATCTGGAGCCGGAGGTCGCGATCCGGCTCGCGACGCTGGCCGGCAAGGAGGCGCCGCTCGGCGCGCGGAGTGCACCGCCCGAGCGCGAGGAGTTCCTGCGGCGCGCCCTCGAGCAGTCCGCACCGATCGAGGCGCACTGGGCGGGGCCCGCGTTCGGTCTGCCGGACATGCTGGCGAAGCTCCCGGATTCGGGCGCCAGGCTGCGCGAGCTGGCGGTCGACGATGTCGCGCGCGTCCACCGCGAGCTCGGGCTGCAGGCTGCTGATCTGGCTCGCGCCGGCTGCATCGGCGCGGAGGTGGGCGGCGAGATCGTGTCCGTCTGCCAGTGCGTTCGCGGAGACGGCAGTGGTCCGACGGAGGCGGGCGTCCGGACCGCATCCGACTACCGGGGCCGGGGCTACGGCGGGGCCGTCGTGCGTGCGTGGTGCGACTGGGTGGGCTCGCGCGGCGGCGAGCCGCTCTACAGCACCTCGTGGGACAACGCGGCGTCGCGCGCGCTCGCGGCGCGCCTCGGGCTCGTCCTGCTCGGCGAGGACCGGCACTGGCGCTGACCGCCGCCGGCCACCGCGCGGATGCGGGCTCAGCTCGCGGCGGGAGGGCCGAGCGCGGAGTCGAGGACGGTGCGGATGGCGTGGGTCCACAGCGCGTAGCCTTCGTCGGAGAGGTGGAGCCCGTCGAGGAGGAACAGCTCGCGCGGGGGTGGCTCGCCGGCCTCCGCCTCGGCCAGCATCGGTGTCGCGATGTCGACGTAGTGGAGTAGTGGATCGTTCGCGCAGCGCTCGGCGATCGCGGCGTTGGCGGCGGCCATCGCTGGCCACTGGGCAAAGCGCGAGCGCGAGGGCTTGATCGCCACGAACAGGATCGGCGCGGCGCTCTTGGCCCGACGCACGAGCGCGACGAAGCGGTCGAAGTCGGCGACGACGCGCGCGGGGTCCTTGCCGGCGGCGATGTCGTTGTCGCCGGCGTAGAGCACCACCGCTCGAGGCGCGTAGGGCAGCACGATGTGCGAGGCGAAGGTGTTGACGTGATCGAGGTGCGCGCCGCCGAAGCCGCGGTTGAGCACCCGGTACGGCGCCATGTCGCGCGCGAGCGTCTTCCACATGCGAATGCTCGAGCTGCCGGTGAACACGATTGCGCCCGATTCGGGCGGGGCCGCCCGATCGGCCTCTTCGAAGGCGACGATCGCGTCCTTCCAGTACTCCGCGTGCTGTGCGTCATCGAAGAAGGCCCGCACTGCGAGCGTGACGGCCAGCGCGACGACTGCGGCGCTGCCGAGCGCGATCCACCCCCAACGCTTCCTCATGTGCCCGGTCTCCTGAGCTAGCGTCGTCGCGTGGCCCATTGGCTCGCTGCCGCGGCGCTCGCGATCGTGGTCCCCGGCATGCTACACGCTGAGGACGACGGTCCGCGCCTGCAGTTCGTCGACCAGGGGGCGACGCTGCGCTCGCTCGATCTCGCGGCGCTGCGGGAACACTGCGCCGAGCGCCGGGTCGAGGTGGACGACCCGTACTACGAGCGCGCGATGGTGTTTCGCGCGCTGCCGCTGCCGTGTGTGCTGGAGCTCGGCTTTGGCACCAGCGCCGAAGTGCTCGCGAGCGACGACTTCTCGCTGATCGCACTCGACGGCTATATGCGCCCGAGTACCGGCGGCCAGCTCGCCGAGCGGGGTGGGCACCTCGCCTTCGCCGACGCCGCGCTCACGCCCGAGGGTGTGGCGCCGCGCTTTGCGCCGATCACCCGGCGCGCACTCGACCCCGCGCCGTTCTACTTGATCTGGTCCGAGCCCGGGCAGAACGACCCGCACCGCTACCCGTGGCCGTTCCAGCTCGCGACGATCGAGCGCGTGCCCTTCGAACGGCGCCACCCGCACACGCTCCCGGCAGGCGAAGCCGAGGGCTCGCCCGCCTGGCTCGGCTTTGCCGTGTTCCGCAGCCAGTGCGTGATGTGCCACTCGATCAACGGCGAGGGCGGCAAGGTCGGTCCAGAGCTGAACGTTCCGCGCAGCATCGTCGAGTACCGCCCGATCGAGCAGCTGAAGCGCTTCATCCGCGATCCCCAGAGCTTCCGCTACACGACGATGCCGTCGCATGCGCAGCTGAGCGAGGCCGAGCTCGACGCGCTGATCGCCTACTTTCGTGCGATGAGCGGGCGCAAGCACGATCCCCGCGCGGCGCGGCTTCCCTAGCTCGCTCAGACGTCGAGGCCGACCTCGCGCATCAGGTCGAGCGCGTTGCTGCGCTCGACCACGCCCGGACGCAGCAGGTAGTCGAACTCGAGCCTGCCCGCCTCGAGCCGATCGGCGAAGTGCAGGTTGCGCACGCGCGGTGTCAGCTCGTCGGCGATCTTGGCGAGTGCGAGGTCGTGCGTCGTGACGAGTCCGACGGCGCCTCGCTCGAGCAGATCGCGCACGATCGCCTCGGCCCCGATGCGCCGGTCGTGCGAGTTGGTGCCGTGCAGGACCTCGTCGAGCAGGAACAGCAGCGGCGCGCCCGCCTCGACGCGCGCGAGCTCGGTGATTCGGCGCAGGCGCACGAGCTCCGCGTAGAAGTGCGAGGTGCCGGTCTGCAGCGAATCGACGATGCGAAGCGAGGCCCCCGCGGCCAGCGGCGAGAGCCGTAGCCGCCGCGCACGCACCGGAGCGCCGGCCTGTGCCATGGCCGCCGCGACGCCGACCGACCGGAGCAGTGTGCTCTTGCCCGACATGTTCGAGCCGCTGATGATCGCGATCGGCTCCGGGGCAACGAGCCGCAGGTCGTTGCGCACGCAGCGGGCTTTGGGGATCAGCGGGTGGCCGAGACCCACGGCGTCGAAGACCGGCCCGCTCGCGCCGTCGTCGAGCTCGGGGAAGGGATCGTCCGGGTGCTCGCAGGCGTAGGCCCCGATCGAGGCGAGCGCCTCCAGCTCGCCCAGCGCTTCGAGCCAGCCGGCGACGTGAGGGCCGCAGCGCGCTCGCCAGGCCTCGCCCGCGAGCGCGCACTGGCTTCCCCAGCAGAGCAGGCCGCCGATCGGTGCGAAGAACTGGTTGCGCATGGCATCGCGCAGGTCGCCGAGCCGGCGCAGCCGCCGGATCTCGAGCGACGCCGCGCCGTCGCCGGCGACCAGTCGCTCGCGGAGCGCCGAGAGCTTTGGATCGTCGAAGCGCTCCTGCTCGAGCCGCGCGAGCAGCTCGGCCATCAGTCCCAGCGCACGGGTGGCGAACTCGAACCCCCGCGAGGCTTCGCGCACGCGCTTGCGCAGAGACAGGACTGCGAGCGCTTGTGCCGCGATGCCGATGGCGAACGCTGCCGGCCCGAAGCCGGCGATCCAGGCGGCGATGCCGGCCAGCGTGAGGCTCGACAGGCCGGCCAGGGCGAGCCGCAGCCCCCGCGCCCCGGTCCGTCCGGGAGCGACCGCCCAGCGCACCAGGGGGGCCGGGTCGAGGCGCTCGCCCACGTCTTCGCCGAGCGATGCCAGGTCCTCGCGCAGATCGATGCGTGCGGCCAGGCAGGCGACGGCCGCCTGGCGCGCGCGCAGCTCGCTCGGCGGGGCCGGCGTGCACAGCCACTGCGCGAGCCGCGCCTGGCCGACCGACGTGCGGGCGGTCGAGATCAGCTCGAACAGCGAGCCCGCGCCGAACAGATCGAGATCGTCCGCGTAATCGTGGTCGGCCGGGCGCCAGGGCTCGCCCGCGTCGCCAGTCGCAGAGCCGTCGTCGCGCAGCCGCGCGAGCCCGCGCTCGTAGTAGGCGACGGCCAGCCGAAGCCTGGCCGTGCGTCGCAGAGTCCGGTCGTGCGCGACCGCGAGCAGCACGAAGCCGACCACGGGGGGGCCGGGTGTCCACGGCGCGAGCGTGTGCGGCCCATAGGCGAGCCAGAGCGTCGCCAGGCCGAGCAGGAAGACGGCCAGTCGTGCGTGCGAGATCCAGCGGGCGCGCGCGTCGAGCCGGGTCGCCTCGCGACGCCGCTCCGCGAGGCGGCGCTCGTACTCTGCGGTCGCGTCGTCGCTCACGTGAAGCCGAGCAGCCGCGCGCCGCGGCCCGGAGCGTGGGCGGTGCGCAGGCCCTCGACGACGAATTGCCGACCGGCCATCACCGCGTCGTAGAGCGACGCGCCCTTGGCGAGCTCGGCCGCGATTACCGCCGACAAGGCGCAGCCGGTTCCGTGTACCGGTCCCGCATCGATGCGTTCCCCCTCGAGCCAGTGCAGCGCGACGCCCGACTCCTCGTCGAGCGCGAGCAGATCGTCGGGCGCACCGCTGCGGTGTCCACCCTTGATGAGGACCGCGCGCGCACCGAGGCGTTCGATCAGCTCGCGCGCCGCGCGCTCGCAGCCCGCCGTGCTGGCCGTGGCGACGCCCGTCAGGGCCTCCGCCTCCGCGAGATTGGGTGTGACGAGCGTGGCGCGCTCGATCAGGGCGCCCAGCGATTGCCAGGCCCGGCGTTCGAGCAGCGGCGTGCCGTCGCTCGCCTCGAGCACCGGATCGAGCACCAGTGGCACGGCCGGGTCGAGCTCCCCGAGGCCGATCAGCACGTTGCGCACGATGTCGTCGGTCGCGAGCATGCCGAGTTTGACCGCAGCCGGTCGTACGTCGCGCAGCAGGATCCGGATCTGATCGAGCACGACATTGGGGAAGGCAGGCAGCGACTGGTGGACGCGCCCGGTGTCCTGGACGGTCAGCGCCGTGACGACGCCCGCGCCGTGAACGCCGCGAGCCCGCAACACCTGCAGATCGGCCTGGAGCCCGGCACCGCCCGTCGGATCGGAGCCCGCGATGGTGAGTACGGTTCGCATGCGGCCGGATGGTAAGATCCGCCTCCACCTCGTGCATCCGAGAATCGGGACCCCGGACGAATGATTGCCTCGCGCCTCACAGTATGGACGGCGGCCTTGGCCCTGTGTCTGGCGCAGGGGTCGGGGGTCGCGCGGGCAGATCCCGACAAGGAGGCGGGCGCCGCCGAGCCGGCCACCAGCTGGTACGCCGCGTCGATCGCGCGGTCCGGAAGCAACTTCCTGATGACCCACTACTGGTCGAAGGGGAGTCGGTTGCGCAGCGAGACGGTTGCGGGGGGGCGTCGCCTGATCACGATCGTCGACCAGACGACCTACTACGTGATCGATCCGACCAGCGCCGATGCCCTGGCGATCGAGCGAAGCGCGCTCTCGATCGCCGGGGACGCCCGGCGGGGGCGACCCTTCGCCGACGAGCTCGCCGTGCTGCTGCGAGCCGGGGGCGAACGCGTTGGCGAGGAGGAGATGGGGGGGCAGAAGGTCGATCGCTACCAGCTCACCAACGAGGCGGGTCGCGTCCAGATCTGGGTCCGATCCGAGCTCGGTCTGCCCGTGCGCGTCGAGCGCTACGTCCGGTCTTCCGCCGTACGCGAGCAGACCGACTACCTGAACTGGCTTCGGAACCTGCCGATCGCCGACTCGTTCTTCGAGCCGCCCAGTGACATCGAGATCGAGCGGATCGGCTACGAGGACTACGTCAAGCGCTCGATGGCCGAGCGCCTGGGCCCCGCTCCGCCGTTCTACGCCCACCTGCTGCACGGCGAGCCGGAGAGCTGAGGCCTCTCAGCGGCCGCTCGCCCCGTCCGTTGCGCGCAGGAACTTGGCAATCGTCTCGGCGACGGCTGCGGGCTGCTCGGCCTGGAGCATGTGCGCGGCGCCCTCGATCTCCTCGCACTGCGCGTGCGGCAGCAGCGCCTGCCAGTGGCCAGCATAGGCCGGGGGAATCAGTCGGTCGGCGCTGCCCCAGACGATCAAGGTCTCGGCCGCGAGGCGGTAGAGACGCTTGGACAAGCGTCGGTTCGGAATCGGAAACAGGACCTTGCCCGCCGTGCCCAGGCGTCTCGCGTTGCTCACCATGAAATCGGTGAGCGCGCCGTCGTGCGAGAAGTCGAGCCCCGCGGTCAGCACCTTCTGGCCCTGCTCGGCGTCGCTGAACAGCAGCTTCGAGAGGTGGAAGGGGGTCGTGGCAAACACGTCCTCGATCGGCGACTCGTCGTGCCACAGTCCGTACGGCGCGAGCAGCACCAGGCGGTCGACCGCGGCGCTGGCCAGACTGGCCATTTCCGCGGCGATCATGCCGCCGAACGAGTGGCCGACCAGGTGCGGTCGCTCGAGCTCGAGCGCCTCGAGCACGTCGAGACCGTGGAGCGTGAAGTCGAGCATGTCCTCGATCCGCTCTTCGCCCTCTTCCTCGCCATAGCCCGGCCACACGGGTGCGTGCACGCGGAACTGTTCGGCCAGTCGGTCGAGCAGCGGCTCCGGGTCGAGCAGCCCGGAGATCCCGTGGAGATAGACCAGGCTCGGCCCGCTGCCCGCCTCGCGCACGCGCACCCGGATGCCCTTTCGCGTCTCGATCGTCCGCTCCGCCATTACAGGGACTCCGGCGCGATGCGATGCGCGTGCGCGTCGCGCTCGCCGCCGGGCAGCGAGTCCTCCGCGCGGACCCGCCCTTCGTAGGGGTGGATCCACCAGCGATCGTCGTCCTTCCAGTCGGCGGACCAGATGTCGCGGAGCTTCGGCATTACCTGCTCGGCGAACAGCTTGGTCGAGCGTCGCGTCTTCCAGTCCGGCATGTTGCCCATGTGGAAGAGCCCGAAGAGGTGGCCGATGTGCAGCGACCGGATCATGTCCTCACAGCGCTCGCGCACCGTATCGGGGCTGCCGGCGATCACGAAGCCCTTGTCCACCAGGTCGCCCCAGGTGAGGTTCGCGAAGATCTTCTGCGACTCGGCGCGCAGCTGATCGAGCTTGCCCGCCTTGATGGTCTTGATGGTGCGATAGCCGGGCGGATCCGAGAAGTCGGGCGCCACGTGAAGGCAGCGGTTGAAGAAGTAGAGCATGTGATCGGCGTACAGCTCTTCCGCCTGGGCGTCGGAATCGGCCACGCAGATGATCTGCGCGAAGGCCCCGCGGAAGGGCGACTCGTCGGGTGCGATCGCCGCCACCCGCTCCCAGTATCCGTCCATCATCGCCCGGCCCGCGATGTAGCCGCCGAATGAGAGGTACGAGTAGTTGTAGTCGTGGGCCGCGCACCAGTCCCAGGTCTCGACCGAGCCGCCGCCGGGAATGTAGATGGGTGGATGCGGCTTCTGAATGGGCTTCGGCCAGCAGTTGACGTAGCGCAGCTGGTTGTACTTGCCGTCGAAGGCGAAGGGCTCGTCCTCTGCCCAGGCGCGTTTGATGAGATCGTGCGCCTCGTAGTACTTGTCGCGCGTGAGCGCCGGGATCTGGCCGTAGCAGTGGTTCGTGTCCATCGGCGAGCCCACCGGGAAGCCCGCGACCAGGCGCCCGCCGGAGATCACGTCGAGCATCGCGAACTCTTCCGCCACCCGAATCGGCGGGTTGTAGAGGGCGATCGAGTTTCCGATCACGCAGATCGCGGCGCGCGATGTCCGGCGCGCGAGACTCGCGGCCATGATGTTTGGCGAGGGCATCAGCCCGTAGGCGTTCTGGTGGTGCTCGTTGACGCCGATGCCGTCGAACCCGAGCGAATCCGCGTACTCGAGCTGATCGAGGTACTCGTTGTAGACGCGGTTGCCCTCGAGCGGATCGTAGAGCTCGCTCGGGATGTCGACCCACACGGAGCGGTGCTTCTCGCGAAAGTCGTCGGGTAGATGCGGCCACGGCATCAAGTTGAACCAGGTGAACTTCATGGGATGACTCCATCACGATCGTGCAGCGCGAGCGCGCTGGTTCGGGGCCTGCTGCAGTCGGCCATTCTCCGACGGCGTCGGGGCGAATTACAACCCGATTCGCGCTCGCTCAGGAGTTGGTGACCCAGGTGATGTTGGCGTCGGCGATGGGCGGGGTCTTCTCGGCGAGGACGGCGAGCCTGCGCGCGACCGCGCCGGCCAGGCCGAGGTAGATCTCGGAGGTGCTGCAGTCGGGCTCACAGGCGACGATCGGGCGCCCGCGGTCGCCTCCCTCGACGATGCGCGGATCGATCGGCACCTCGGCCAGGAAGTCGACGCCGAGCTCGTCGGCGATGCGGCGTCCTCCCCCTTTCCCGAACAGGTAGTACTTGCGCCCCGCGAACTCGGGCTCGGGCGGCGTGAAGTACGACATGTTCTCGACGATGCCGAGCACCGGGACGTTGACCTTCTGGAACATCTGCAGTCCCTTGCGCGCATCGATCAGCGACAGGTCGTTTGCGGTCGTGACGATCACGGCGCCCGACAGCGGGGCCTGCTGGGTGAGCGTGAGCGCGGCGTCGCCGGTGCCGGGCGGGCAGTCGATCACCAGATAGTCGAGCTCGCCCCACTCGACGTCGGTCAGGAACTGACGAATCAGGCCGTGCACCATCGGTCCGCGCCAGATCACCGGCGAATCGTCGGTCAGGAAGAAGCCCATCGACATCAGCGAGAGGCCGTAGCCCTCGAGCGGATGGATGCGCTTGTCGACCGCGGTGGGGCGCCCGGAGACGCCGGTCAGCAGCGGCACCGAGGGGCCGTAGACGTCGGCGTCCATCAGGCCGACGGAGGCGCCGCTCGCTCGCAGGGCGAGCGCGAGATTGATCGCCGTCGTGCTCTTGCCGACGCCCCCCTTGCCCGAGGCGACCGCGATCGTGTTGCGCACTCCCGGCAACGCCTCGGCGTTGGGACTGCCGACGTTCGCGCTGCGGGTCTGGGCCGTCATGGTCACGTTGGCCTCGCGCACCCCGTCGAGCGCCTCGACGCGCTCACGCGCCGCGCGTTCGAACTCCGCCTTCACGGGGCAGGCGGGGGTCGTCAGCTCGATGTCGAACGCAACCCGCTCGCCGTCGATCTGGATGTTCTTGACGAAGCCGAGTTCCACGATGCTCTTGTCGAAATCGGGATCGACGATCGGGCGCAGGGCGTCGAGAACCTGGTCTGCGGTGATCGGCATGACGTCTCCTCGCGTTTGCGAGCGGCGGCTGAGTCTAGCCCGCGGCGGGAAATCCGGCGCTACGTTTCCGTCCGCGTTCCCCTCAGCGCGAGGCCGCCGTGACTGATCTCGACGAGGCGCTAGAGCGCTTCCAGCGGACGGCTCTCGAGTACGGCCCCGGGCTGTCGAACCACGGACCGATGGCCGCCGAAGCCATCGTGGCGCTCGGGCACCCGGCGCTGCTCACCGGCTGGGTCGATCTGTACGCGCCGCGTCTGCCGCCGTTCGAGCCGGGCCGGCCGCTCGAACCGCGCGAGCGCCGCGCAGCGTTGGGCGATGCGACACGGATCCCGGACTGGGTGGCAACCTATCAACGCGAGCTCGAGGGGCGCGACTGGCGCGAGCTGCTGTGCGCCGCGCTGCCTGGGCTCGGCCCCGGCCTGTTCGCCGGCGCCACCCACGGCTGGCTGCGCGTCGCACACGCGGTGCGGGCGCTCGGACGCGGTGAGACCGAGCCGCGCCGTCGCGAGCTCGCCTTCGGGCTCGGCTACTGGGCGGCCCGCTTCCAGCGGCTTCCGGGGACGCCCGGGGCGAAGCCCGCGAGGAGTCCCGCCGAGGTGCTTCGCACGCTCGAGCCGGTCGCGCCCTCGCGACGCCGGCCCGGCCTGTTCTTCGAGGCGGTGCGGGGGCTCGACGAGCATCCGGGGTTCGCGGACTCGATCGCTTCGGTCGCGCTCGCTCCCGCGGACGCCGACGCGTGGATTGGCGAGCTGTGTCGCGAGGGAGCGCGGCTCTACCTGGGCAACCCATCCGCCCGAGTCGCCTATGCCCACGCGGTCACCGCCCCGAGCGCACTGCGCCTGGTGGCTCCGCTGGTCGAGCGGGGGACACTGCGCGCGCTCGCTGGCTTTGCCTTCCAGGCGAGCTGTGCACTGCACGCCGTGCAGTCCGGACCGCAGGCGGCCGAGGCGTCGCCCTCCGACGAGGTTCGACGCCTGGCCGAGAATCCCGACGAGATCCGCTACCGCGCCGCCTGCTCGCTGCGCGAGCACGCGATCAAGCTGGCCGAGGCGTGCCTGCGCGAAGACGCGATCGCACCCGACCCCGTGCTGCGCCTGGCGGCTGCCGATGCCGCCATCGAGCTCGAGGGCGCGCCCGCCTGGCGCGATCGGGCCTGAGACTCGAACGAGCACACGCGCGCAGCGGTTCGCGCGGCTCGAAGACTGCTGAGCCGGGCGCCGCGGGGCTCAGGCGCTCCGGGCCTCGGCCGACGCCGCGGCACGCAGGACACCCGCGTAGCCGCGGCACACGAGCGCGCGGTCGAGCACGCCGCGCTCGCGCAGCATGCGGTGCATCCGCGGCAGGGCGTAGTGCGGAACGGTCATCAGCAGGTGGTGTTCGAGGTGATAGTTCACGCGATTCGGCGCGATCAGCAGCCGTTCCCAGGGGCGCGCGATCGTCGTCCGCGTCTGTAGCAGCTCGTCGGTCGGATCCGGCGGCATCGAGTGCTCGGCGATCGAGCGGATGCGTGTGACGAGCGGGTTCCACGTCAGGTAGGCGCCCACCCACAGCAGATACAACCACGGGTGACCGGCGAGCGTCACCACCGCCAGCAGTGCCCCGTTGGTGATCAGCATGCCGCGGAAGCAGTGGTTCGCCAGACCGCGGCGCAGTCGCTCGAGCCCGCTTCCCTCGCTGCCGAGATCGCGTTGCGCGGCGAAGCGCAGGAACTTGAGGCCGCTGCGCCCCGACAGGTCGCGGCCGACCTTGCGCCAGAAGCTCGCGCGGCTGATCGGGAAGGGCGTAGCGAGGGCGAGGTCGGGATCGTCGTCGGTCCAGGTCTTCGCGTGATGGCGCAGGTGGTAGCGACGGTAGCCGTAGAGGTCGCTCCAGATCGGGTAGCAGGCCAGCCAGCTCACGGCGCCGTCGTTGGTGCGCGGGTTCGAGAAGAAGGAGCGGTGCGCGGCCTCGTGCACGATCACGGCGAGTCCGAGCTGGCGGGTGCCGATGATTGCGATGGCGACGACGATCGTGAGCGGGTTGGGCCAGCTCGCGGCGAGCGCCATCGCGCCGGCGATCAGACCCCAGTCGACCGCGAGCGTGAGCCAGCTGCGCCAGTCCCGCATGCGAACCAGATCCCGGATCTCGGCGGTCGAGAAGGCCTCGTGCCAGCGGCCCGGCCGGAGCGGGGCCTGCTCCGTGGTGGACGTCATGCCAGTGCTCCTTCGTTCGGTGCAGCGTGGGGCAGGGCGCGTGCGGCGTCGCCGACCCGCGCGTCGACGGGCGCGCGCTGGTGCACGACACCGTATTCCGCGAGGAAGTCGGCCCAGCAGGCCCGGCCCGCGAGCTCGTAGCGGCGGGTGGCATCGACCAACGCCGCGAGCGCGCCGCGCTCGACGATCGGGTGCGGCAAGAGCGGGTCGAGCGCGATGCTGCGGATGGCGCGGCCACCCAGCAGGAAGCTCTCGACCATTGCCGGCTCGACGGTAAGCGACCGGAGCCGTGCTTCGCCGCGCGCGAGCTCGTCGCAGAGGTGCGCATAGGCGGGGGCGAGCTTGTTGGGACGCCACAGCGCGCGGGCCGCTCGTTCTCGCCCGGCGTCGAGCTCGCACAGGCCGAATACCGGGCTGGCGGCGCTGAGCCCGAGCTCGCAGAGCGAGCTGCGCGCCGCATCGACTCCGCCAATCAGGTTGTCGGGCCGCAGGCAGAGCCCGCTCTCGAGCTCGCGAAAGCCGTGCAGCAGCAGCGCGCGCGCGTCGGCACGTCGCTGCCTCGCGTGGCCTCCCCGGCCCGGCGCGTGCACGGCGATCCAGCTGCCGCCTCCGGTGCTCGTCACGTTCCAGTCGCCCATTCGCCGGTGCGCGTGTCGCCACGACTGGACGTGGCCGTCGACGGCCTGGGCCGCGTCGCCGAGCCGATAGCGGCCACGGGCGTCGCGTTCGACCTGCCCGGTCGAGCACACCCGGGCGAGGCTCACCCGCAGACTGTTGGGGGTGATGCCGAAGAGCTCGCCGGCCGCGACGAGTGCCCGCACCGGCATCGCTCCGCGGCGCAGGGTCGACAGCAGATCGAGGATCAGGCTCTTCGGTGAGGGTCGCGTCACGTCTGTATGTTACATCGGATGAAAGAACATGACGATAATAGTAATATTCTCGGACGATTTCCCCGAGGGGATCCGGGCTGGGCGTGATATCTTGCGCGCCGATGGCCCCCAAGACCCGCCTGTTCGCGCTCGCGCTCGTGATCGCGCTCCCGCTCGATCAGCTCACCAAGCAGTGGATCGTGCGCAACTTCTACTACCGGGAGGTCCAGCCGGTGATCCCCGGCTGGCTCGACCTCACGCATGTCCGGAATCCCGGTGGCGCCTTCAGCTTCTTCGCCTCCGGCGAGCCCGAGATTCGGCTGGCGTTCTTCATCGGGGCGTCGCTGGTGGCGATCACGATGCTGGTGGTGTTCTTCGTCAAGCTTCCGCGCGACGCGCGTCTGAGCGGGGCCGCGCTCGGCGCCGTCCTGGGTGGGGCGCTCGGCAACCTGATCGATCGCGTGCTCTACGGCGAGGTGATCGACTGGATCGACGTCCACCTCACGGCGACCTACACCTGGCCGACGTTCAACGTGGCGGACTCGTGCATCGTCGTCGGTGTCATCGCATTGCTCCTCGAGACGTTCGTGGAGCCGGCGAGCGACGAACCGGGCGACACCGCGACAGCCGAGCCGCAGGCCTGACGGATCACTCGGGCTGCTCGGCGAGCTCGCGTCGGTTCTGGAAGTGCTCGAGAGCTTCGGGGTTGGCGAGGGCTTCGGTGTTGGCGACGGGCCGGCCGTGGACGGTATCGCGGACGGCGAGCTCGGTGAGCTTTCCGCTCCGGGTTCGGGGAATGTCGGGGACCTGGAGGATCTGGGCAGGCACGTGACGCGGGCTGGCGCCGCTGCGGATCGCCTGGCGGATGCGCTCGCGGAGATCGTCGCCGAGCTCGAGATCGGCGCGGAGGACGACGAAGAGCACGATGCGGACATCGCCCCGCCAGGCCTGGCCGATCGCGATCGATTCGATCACCTCGTCGAGACGCTCGACCGGCCGGTAGATCTCGGCCGTGCCGATCCGGACGCCGCCCGGGTTGAGCACGGCGTCCGAGCGGCCCTGGATCACGAAGCCGCCCCGCTCGGTGCGCTCCATCCAGTCGCCGTGGTGCCAGACGCCGGGGAAGCGCTCGAAGTAGGCCGCGCGAAAACGCGCGCCGTCGTCGTCACCCCAGAAGCCGAGCGGCACGGTCGGGAAGGCGTTGCAACAGACGAGCTCGCCCGGCTCGCCCTCGACTGCGCGCCCGTCGGGTCCGAAGGTCTCGACCTGCATGCCGAGCGCGGGCGCCTGGATTTCGCCGCGGTAGACGGGTGCGGTCGGATCGCCGAGCACGAAGCAGCCGAGCAAGTCGGTGCCACCGGAGATCGACGCCAGGTGCGCGTGCGGTGCGACCTTCTGGTAGACGTAGTCGAAGCTCTCCGGCACCAGGGGCGAGCCGGTCGACAGGATCGTGCGCACCCGCGAGAGATCGTTGCTGCGCGCGGGCTCGACGCCCGACTTGGCACACGAATCGATGAACTTCGCCGAGACGCCGAACACATCGGCGCCCTCCTGCTCGGCGAGATCGAACAGTGCTCCAGGAGTGGGGTGGAAGGGCGACCCGTCGTACAGCAGCAGGGTCGCCTCGCTCGCGAGCCCGCCGACGAGCCAGTTCCACATCATCCAGCCGCAGGTCGTGAAGTAGAACAGCCGCTCGTCGCGCCGCAGGTCGACGTGAAGGCGCTGCTCCTCGAGATGCTTGAGCAGCGCTCCTCCCGCCGAGTGAACGATGCATTTGGGCTTGCCCGTCGTGCCGGACGAGTACAGCAGGTACAGCGGGTGCTCGAACGGCAGCCGCTCGAAGCGGAGATCCGCCCCGGCCTCTGCGGCGAGCAGCTCGGCATAGCGAACGGCGCCTGGAAGACCGGCCAGGCGGGCCTCGGATGGATCATCGAGATAGGGAACGACGACCGTCCGCTCGACGCTCGGGAGCTCGCGCAACAGGCTCGGCATGCGCCCGAGCGTGTCGAAGGCGCGCCCGTTGTAGCGATATCCATCGGCGCAGAACAGCCAGCGCGGCTCGATCTGCCCGAAGCGATCGACGATGCCGCGCGTGCCGAAATCCGGCGAGCACGAGCTCCAGATCGCCCCCAGGCTGGTCGCCGCGAGCAGCGCGACGACGGTCTCGGGGACGTTGGGCATCACGGCTGCCACGCGGTCGCCCGGCTCGAGGCCGGCGGCGCGCATCGACGCCGCGAGCGCTGCTACCTGATCGGCGAGCTCGGCGAACGAAAGCGTTCGCCGCACGCCGTGTTCGCCGCGGAACACGATCGCGAGCGCAGCGTCGCGGCGGCGCAGCAGGTTCTCGGCGAAGCTCAGCCGCGCGTCGGGAAACCAGCGCGCACCCGGCAAGCGGTCTCCGTCCAGCAGCACCCGCTCGCTGCCGCGCTCGCCGATGACGCCGCAGGATTCCCAGAGCTCGGCCCAGAAGCGATCCGGCTCGCGAACCGACCAGGCGTGGAACGCCGAATAATCCGGAAGCGCCTGGCCGGCCAGCTCGCAGGCCCGGGCCCGGAACGCCTCGAGCTGCGTGCCCGCGGCCTTCCCGGGTTCGGGACGCCACAGCGGCTCCATCAGAGCAGCACCCCCGCGAGGCACGCGGTCATGAACGTCGTGAGCGAGCCCGAGAGGATCGCGCGCAGCCCCAGCTGCGCGACGTCGGAGCGTCGCTCGGGAGCGATGCCCCCGAGCCCGCCAAGCAGGATCGCCAGCGATCCGAAGTTGGCGAAGCCGCACAGCGCATAGCTCGCGATCACGGTCGAGCGCGCCGACAACCTGCCCGCTTCGACCGCGCTTCCGAGGTGCTCGTAGGCGATGAACTCGTTGAGCACCGTCTTCAAGCCGAGCAGGCTGCCGACCGTCGTGGCCTCGGAGGGCGCGATCCCCATCAAGAGCGCGACGGGCGCGAGCGCGTAGCCGAGCAGCAGCTGGAAGGTCAGCCCCGGAAAGCCGAGCCAGGCGCCGAGGCTGCCGAGCGCCCCGTTCAGCAGCGCGATCAACGCGACGAACACGATCAGCAAGGCACCGACACTGGCTGCCAGGCGGAGCCCGTTGATCGCACCGAGCGCCGCGGCGTCGATCACGTTCACACTCTCGACTTCGATTGCGACGCTCGCCGCGCCCGCGGTCGCGGGGACCTCGGTCTCGGGCTCCATGATCTTCGCGATCAGCAAGCCGGCGGGCGCCGCCATCAGGCTCGCCGTCACGAGGTGCCCGGCATAGCCCTCGCCGAGCATCGCGGCGTAGGCGACCAATACCGAGCCGGCGACGGTGCCCATCCCGAGCGTCATCAGCGCGAACAGCTCGGACTTCGTCATGGTCGGCAGGTATGGCTTGACCACGAGCGCCGATTCGACCATGCCCACGAACACGTTCGCCACGGCGGCGAGGCTCTCCGCGCCCGACAGCCGCATCGTGCGCGAGAGCACGAAGGCGAGCGCGTTGACGATCCGCTGGGCGATGCCCAGGTGATAGAGCACCGAGAAGATGCTCCCCATGACCAGGATGATCGGCAGCACCTGGGTCAGCAAGGACGGACGGTTCAGCTCGCGGAAGACGAACTGGACGCCCTCGTTCGTGTAGGCGACCAGGCCGCCGACGACGACCTCCACAGCGACGAAGAAGGCCGCGCCGAGATCGGTCAGCAACAGCACGCACGCCAGCCCGAGCTGCAGCGCGATGCCCCACCCGACGGTGCGCCACGCGATGCGCTTGCGGTTGCGTGACACCAGCCAGGCGATCGCGATCATGCTGAGAAAGCCGAAGGCCGAGACCGCCCGCAAGCCGAGGTCACTCATACGCTCCCTCCCGCGTCGAAGCTAGCGACCATCTCGCGCGTCGCGGCCGCCGGATCGTCGGCACCGATCACGGCGGAGATGACCGCGATGCCGCGTGCGCCCGCGGCGGCGACCTGTGAGGCGTTGTCGGCGGCGATCCCCCCGATGGCGACGACGGGCCGCGCGCCTGCGAGGGCGACGATCTCCCGCAACGCGGCGAGACCCCGAGCAGCGTAGGGCGATGCCTTCGAGGCCGTCTCGAACAGGGGTCCGAAGGCGATGTAGTCCACCTGCTCGTCGATCGCGGCCAGCGCCTGCTGGCGCGTGTGGGTCGAGCGCCCAATTGCGAGCCGCGCGCGCGCCGCGCTCGGTAGCGCGGACGGGGGCAGGTCGTCCTGGCCGAGGTGGACCGCGTCGGCCTCCGCCAGCAGCGCCAGGTCGAAGCGGTCGTTGACCACGAAGCGAGCGCCGGCCTCGCGAGTCAGCGCGCGAATCGCCTTGCCCCACTCTGCGGCGCGCGCATCGCTCGCATGCTTCGTTCGCAGCTGGACGACCGGAGCTCCGCCCCGGCACGCCGCGGCCGCCTGTTCTCTCGGGTCGCGAGACCAGCGCGGGTCGTCGTCGACCAGCACGTGGAGCCCGGCGAAGGCCGTCGGCTCGCAGCGCGTGCTCAATGGCGGCTGCGCCGAGGGAGCGCCATGTCGAACTCCGAGATCTTCTTGCGCAGGGTATTGCGGTTGATTCCGAGCAGTGCGGCGGCGCGGATCTGGTTGCCGCCGGTATGCTCCAACACCGCCGCCAGCAGCGGCCGCTCGACCTGCTCGATCAGCTCGCGGTACAGATGGCCCGTCGCCTCGTCGGCGAGCAGCGCACGCGTCTCGCGCTCGACGAGCCCCGCCAGGTTACTCGCCTCGTTGCTGCCCGTCGCCGCGCTCAGGAACTCGAAGTCCTCCGCGGCCAGCACCCCTCCCGACGACAACACCAACGCGCGGCGGATAGAGTTCTCGAGCTCGCGCACGTTACCCGGCCAGTTGTGTGCTTCGAGTCGCTCGATCCCGGAGTCGGCGATGCCGCGATGACCGCCGGCGAGCTCGAGCGCATAGCGAGCGATGAAGTGTTCGGTGAGCGCGCGGATGTCTTCGAGTCGTGCGCGCAGCGGCGGCAGCACCACTGGTACCACGCGAAGCCGGTACAACAGGTCCTCGCGGAAGGAGCCGTCGCGCACCGCGATGTCGAGGTCTCGATTCGTGGCCGCGACGATGCGGACATCGACGATTTCGGGCTTGCGCCCACCGACCGATGTGACCTCGCCGTCCTGAAGGACGCGCAGCAGCTTCGCCTGGAGATCGAGCGACATGTCGCCAATTTCGTCGAGGAACAGCGTCCCTCCCGAGGTTTCGCGGAAGCACCCCGGCCGCGAGTCCGTGGCACCCGTGAACGCGCCCCTCTCGTGCCCGAACAGCTCGCTCTCGAGCAGCTCGCGCGGGATTGCCGCGGCGTTGACGGGAGTGAACGGTCCCGCGCTGCGAGTGCTGGCCGAATGGATGGCGCGAGCGATCAGTTCCTTGCCTGTCCCGCTCTCACCGGTCACGAGCACTGGGACGTTGCGGGCCGCCACCTTGCCCACCGTCTTGAAGGCCTCGAGCAGGGCCGGGCTCCGTCCGACGAGACGTTTGCCACCCGGCGCGAGCGATCGACCGACCTCGCGCCGCAGAGCGCGTACCTCGAGCTCGAGCGCGTGCGAGCGCAGCGTCTTGTTGGTGAGCGCGTGCACCTCCGCCAGCGTGAACGGCTTGGACAGGTAGTCGAGTGCACCGAGCTTCATCGCCTGGACCGCACTCTCGAAAGTCGACTGCGCCGTGAGGATCACGACCGAGACGTCGGACGCCGCGGTCCGCAGTCGCTCGAGTACCTCGAGTCCCGTCGCCCCGGGCATGCGGATGTCGAGGAAGGCGATGTCGAACTCGTTGTGTTCGAGCGCCTCGAGTGCAGCGAGACCGTCGGCGACCGCGGTCACCTCGTGCCCCTTCGCTTCGAGTGCCTCGCGCAGCACGAAACGGATCGATTCCTCGTCGTCCGCCACCAGGATGCGCGCCTGGGTTCGTTCCATCTTCAGAATCTCCTCCGGTCCGGGTTGCCCTCGGTCTGCGGCCCACTGAGCGGCAAGATGACCCGCGCCGTCGTGCCCTCTCCGACCTCGCTGGTGATGCGCAGTGAGCCGTCGTGGCGGGTGACCCACTGGCGTGCCACGGCGAGGCCGAGCCCGGTGCCGCCGGCTCGTGTCGTGAAGAAGGGCGTCGCCACCCGCGCGAGCTCCTCCGGCCCGATGCCGGCTCCGGTGTCGCGGATCGCCACCAGCACTGTGGGAACCTGGCGGCCATCGCTGCGTGTGACGCGGTCTTCGAGCGTCATGCGCGTCGTCACCGAGATCGTGCCGTCGTCGCGCTCTTCCAGCGCCTGCAGCGCGTTGCGCAGCAGGTTCAGGAACACCTGTGTGAGTCGATCGGCGTCGCCGACGAGCTCCGGGATCGACGGGTCGTAGATTCGCTCGACTGAAATGCCCTCCGAGAGTGGGTCCATGCCGAGCAGGCTCAGCACGTCGTCGAGCACGCGGTGGACGTTGACGGGCTCGAGCTTCAGCTCGTCGCGGCGCGCGAACACCATCAGCTGGTCGAGCAGCTCGCTGATGCGGTCGACCTCACGCACGATCAGCGCTGCTGCGCCGCTCGCGCGTTCCTCCTCGGACCACGACTGCAGCAGCTCGGCGGCGCCGCGGATTCCGCCCAGCGGATTGCGCACCTCGTGGGCGATCCCCGCGGCGATGTGGCCGAAGCGCTGGAGCTGCTCGCGCTGCGACTGCCGCTCGCGCAGCGAGCTGCGCAGGGTGTGATCGCGCAGCTCGATCACCAGGCCCTCGTCGGCCTCGCTGCCGAGCTCGATCGGCGCGACGGCCAGATCGACGATCACGTCCGACTCGAAGCGGCGCTCGATTGCGACGTCGTCGGCAATCGCCGCGCGTCGCTCGCCGTGGACCTGCTGCGCGAGCCCCACGACCGGATGCCCGGCGCCAAACAGGTCGGTGAGCTTGCTGCCCACGCCCTTTTCGGCCGACACCCCGAGGATCCGGCACGCCTCGGCGCTGATGTGTGCGACCCGACCGGACGGATCGACCAGGATGACGCCGTCGAGCAGGGCGTCGAGCACGTTGAACAGATCTTGGTGGTCCATGGGGGTGCCTAATTCTTGAGCACTTTAGCGGGCTGCCCGCCTGGGACCAACCCGGTGCGCCGCCGGTCCGCCCTCGCAACCCCACGATTCGCAACACGGATTCCCGGCCGCCTTGCGCGCGCGGTAGTGTTGGGAGGATGCGAGAAGGTCTCGAGGTCACGGAGGCACAGCAGGCCATCCTCGAGCGCACGCCGGTACTCGAGCCAGAGACCGTGGCGGTGCGCGACGCGCTGGGGAGGGTCCTGGCCCGGCCGGTCGAGTCGGCGCGAACGCTGCCTCCGACCGACGGCTCGGCGATGGACGGCTTCGCGGTGCGGGCCGTCGATCTCGCCGGAGCCAGCACGGCCGCCCCGGTCGAGCTGGCGGTCGTCTACGAGGTGGCAGCCGGCCATCAGGCTCCCCGCCCGATCGAGCCGGGGGAGGCGGCGCGCATCTTCACAGGGGCTCCGGTGCCGCCCGGAGCCGACACGGTCGTGCGCCAGGAGGATGCCGAGGCCGAGCGGGATCGCGTGCGCATCGCGATCGATCCCCCGCTGCGCGCGCACATCCGAGACGCCGGAGAGGACGTGCGCGCCGGCGACCTGGTGCTCGACGCGGGTCACGTGATCCGCGCCCCCGAGATCGGCCTGCTCGCGTCACTGGGTCGCAGCGTGGTCGCCGTTCGGCAGCGGCCACGCGTCGCGATCCTCTCGGGCGGCGACGAGCTCGTCGAGCCGGACGAAGACGTTGCGGGTGGTCGGATCGTGTCGTCCAACTCGTACACCCTGGCGGCGCAATGCCTGGACGCCGGGGCCGACCCCGTCTATCTGGGCATTGCGCGTGACGAGCCCGAGGAGCTCGAGCGCTATCTGCGCGCCGGTGCGCGTGCCGACTGCATCGTCACCTCCGCCGGCGTCTCCGTCGGGGACCACGACTACGTCCGCCCCGTGCTCGAGCAGCTCGGTTGCACGCTCCACTTCTGGGGCGTGAAGATGAAGCCCGGCTTCCCGCTCGCGTTCGGCAGCTTCGACGACGTGCGTGGCCCCCTGGTGTTCGGCCTGCCCGGCAATCCCGTCTCGGCGAGCGTGACCTTCGAACAGTTCGTGCGACCCGCTCTGCGCAAGATGACGGGCCACCGCGCGCTCTTCCGTGCCACGCTCTCCGCGCGGCTCGACCACGACCTCGACAAGCATGCCGGCCGTCTCCACTTCGTGCGCGTGCGGCTCGAGCGCGAGGGGGACGACTGGGTCGCGAGCAGCACCGGCAATCAGAGTTCGGGTGTGTTGCGGTCCCTGACCCGGGCGCAGGGGCTGCTGGTGTTCCCGGCCGAGGCGACCCAGCTGCGCAAGGGCGAGCGAGCGACGGTGCAGCTGCTCGACGACAGCTTCCTGGCGAGCACGACGCCGGGCTTCTGAGCCCGGCTGTGCTCTCGCAGTCCGGGCCCGCTGCGATCGCTCAGCGCCGCCGTGAGCCCGGTCGCAGCAGCGCGCTGGTGCTGACGCCCGGCACTTCGCGCAGTCGCACCACGCGGCCGCCCCAGCTCTCGACCTCGTTGCGGCCGACGATCTGGTCGAGCGGCCAGTCGCCACCCTTTGCGAGGACGTCGGGTCGCAAGGCTTCGATGGTGCGCAGGGGCGTATCGGCGCGGAATACGACGACCCAGTCGACGCTCGCAAGCGCGGCCAGCACCTCGGCCCGCTGCTTTGCCGGGACGCGCGGCCGCCCCGAGCCCTTGAGCCGGCGCACGCTGGCATCGGAGTTGACCGCGACGATCAGCCGATCGCCGAGCGACCGCGCCTGCTCCAGGCTGCGCACGTGGCCGACGTGGAGCCAGTCGAAGCAGCCGTTGGTGAAGACGACGCATTGGCCCGCGCGCTGGGCGGCACGCACGTGTCGCCGTGCCGTCTCGAGCGGGAGGACCGCCTGCCTGGCTCGTCGAGCTCGCTTCACCTCGGACCTCCGTTGTTGTGCTGGCGACGGGTTGCCGTGCGTGAGAAGAGCCCCTGGAGCGCGTCGAAGGGCTGTCGGAGCACCGCGGGCAGCGGCACACCCTCGGCGATCGATTTCATCGGCAGCGGACGAATCGTGGGATGGTCGAGTGGGCCGGTGGCCTCGAAGTATGCACCGATCAGGCCCCGGTCCGACCCCGGAACCAGCAGGTTGACCAGCGGAATGTTGCCGAGCAGCTGGTCGGCCTGTCGCAACAGGAAGAAGGCGAAGGTTGCGTCGATCGGGACCGGGTCCTGGTTCAGATCGACCGCACCCGACGCGACGATGCGAAGCGGGCCCTCGAGCGCGAAGCGATCGGTCGACAGCAGTCCGCGCTGGAAGTCGATGTGGGCCTCGATCTGCTCGTACTGCAGCGTCTCACTGGCTGCGGCCGGGCTCCAGCCTTCGATTGCGTGCGCGACGGCGGCGAGCAGCGGCACCTGCTGCTGAATCTCGCCGTCCTGCGCGTCGATCGCGATCCGACCAACGAGTTCGCCAATCAGGTCGGAATCCGGACGCACCGGGCCGGCGAGCTCTGCGTGCATGTCGGCGCGGCCGGTCGCAAAGCCGGGTGAGAGACCGAACAGCTGGGCCACGCGGTCCGCGTCTGCCCCTGCGACGACGAGATCGACCCCCACGGGCACCTCTCCCTTGCGGTCGAGGGCGAAGCTCGCCGAGCCCTCCAGGCTTCCGCCTCCGGCCAGGCTCGCCTCGACCTGGCTCACTGCGAGCGTCTGTCCGCGCAGCGCAAAGATTCCCTCGACCTGCTCCAATACGAAGGAACCGGCGTTGATCCCCGTGGTTGTGATGCGGCCGCGGGCCCACGCCGCGTCGCGCTCCACCTCTTTTCTCTCCGCCGGATCGCCGGGCTCAGCGGCTGCGAGCCCGAGCTCGGCAGCCGGCTCGGGTGTCGCCGCGGCCTCTGCGCCCGCGAGTACGAGCTCGATGCGCAGCGCGGGATCGGGGCCGCGATCGAGAATCGCTTCGCCCAGGATCGGATGCCCGGCCCATTCTCCCTGGCTGATCGAAAGGTGGAGATCGCGCTCGGTCGGGTCGATCTCGATGCGGGCATTCCGGATCGGCCAGCGCAGGGCCGGGTGCTGCAGCTCGTCCAGCTGTACGCGAATCGCGGCGGGCGGATGGCCCGGCTGGGCGTCCCGCTCGCCGCGCACGATGTCCCAGAGCGTGCCGAGCCCCGGCAGGGGTCGGGCGCGGCGCGTGAGCCGCTGGTCCTCGAGAGTCGGTCCGAGCAGGCGGGAGACGCCGCGCACCGCGAAGTCGATGAGCGGCAGGGGCTCGCCGTTGTAGTGGGCCTGCAATCCGTGCATCTCGAAGGTCTCGCCACTGAAGGTGAGCCGCGCCGATACGTCGCTCATGGTGTCGGTCGGGCTGGTCCCGAACGTCACGTCGTCGATGTCGGCGAAGACGCGCAGCGTGCTCGGCAGGGAGCCGCGGCGGCCCCGCAGCAGCTCGATCCACTCGTCGAGCCGAGCTCCACCGCGCACGCCGACTCTGCGAACGTGGCCGCTGCGGATCCGGTCGAGCATCTCGAGGAAGGGTTTGGCCTCTGCTGGTGGCAGTCCCATGGCCAGGCGTCGCAGATCCCCGAGCTCGGTGCGCGACAGATCGGCGCGCAGCGTCACCAGCGATTCGGGCCTCAGTGGGCGGGAGGCGCTGCCGCGTAGGCGGACCTCGAGCGACTGTCCCCGGAGCCGGGCGGACTCGAGCCGCAGGCGGCGCGGCTCGAGACTGAGCCGGACCTGGAGCGTCTCGAGCGCTGAGGAGAGCTTGATCCGACTGCTGCCGAGCGGCGTCTCGCTCTCGAGGTCGTCGAAGGTCCAGTCGAGCTCGATCAGGCCGCGGTCGCGCTGCGGTGTCACGATCGCCACCACGCCGGTGACGCGGCCGGCGATGTCGCCCTGTTCGGTCGAGACCAGGTAGGGACGCAGACTGCGGAGTTCGATGCCGGTAAACGCCACGGTGACGTGCAGGTCGCGGTCGTCGTCGCGCCAGCGCCCCGCCAGCTCGATCGGGGCCGGTCGTCCGCTGGGGCCCAGCCAGGTCCCGGTCCCCTCGATGTCGCTCTCGCCGCGCAGCCAGCTTCGGTCGAGCTTGGCGTCGATGCCCTCCACTCGCAGCGCCGCGGGTGCCGTGGTGCCTTGCCGGGCTCCTGCATCGACCAGCGTGACGGCCGCATCCCGGAGCACGATGTCGTCGGCCACGCGCTGGTCGCGCAGCAGGAAGTGCGCGCTCTCGATCAGGCCGCGGAGGCCGCTCAGCCGGCTCTCCAGATCGCTGTCGTCGGCGCGCTGGGCATCGATCTCGGTTCGGCTGCGGAAGTAGGGTGGGCCCCAGGTGCCCTCACTGTCGCGCTGCAGGTCGAGCTGCAGGCCCTCGATCTCGAGCCGGGCGATCCGCAGCCGGCCGATCAGCAGGCTCGTGGTCTCGAAGCTCGCGCTGGCGTGCGCCGCGGAGACGGCCGCATCCTTCCCCGAGGAGTATGCCACTCGGATCTGGGTCCCATGGACCTCGAGCCCGTAGCGCAGCCGGAGCGCGATCCGTTCGATCTGGACATCCGCGCCGAGCAACAGGCCGAGCTGGAACTCGGCTTCCTCGCGCATCCAACGCTGTCCGATCTGGCTCGAGACGAGGAACCCGAGCCCCACCGCCAGGCCGAACAGGGCGGTTCCCACCGCCAGTCGAAGTACGGATCGCCGTGACAAGGCGCGTCCTCTCCTCGATCGCTCACCAGGCCGCCAGACCGAAAGTACGGAACGGCACAGGGCGCCAGGCTAGCAGTGCTCCAGTCAGGAGCTTCGACGTGAGTTCGGCGCTTCCGGATCAGCCCTGAGTGCCGATTCCGCGGGCTCCAATGCCCACGGCGTGCCGGTGGTTCGCGGCGTCGAGGCGGCCGTGCTGCGTACTCGCGATGTCTAATTGACCCTCATGATAGGTCTCGGATACGCAGGTCTCGGATACGCGGCTCGCGGGTCGATCCGTGCATTCCGCCACGCGGAATTCAACCGACTGCATTCGCACTGCGCTGGAATTGCGAGTTCGCCCCTTTTCCCTAAAGGATCGGGTTCGGTGGCCCGAACTGCTGGAGCGTGTTTCGAACGGCTACCGGGACCAAACCCGGAGCGTAATTGCACCGGGAGTAGGACCGAATGGATTCGATGAGCAATCAGGACGACGCTGGAACGCAGGTGCAGAAGATGATCAACCGCGTCCGGGAATTCCGCGAGAACAAGCTCATGACCCAGGCTCAGCTCGCTCGCAAGGCGAAGGTGGCACTGCGCACCATCCACAGTGTCGAGAAGGGCATGAACTGTCGCATGGACACCAAGCGGAAGATCCTCCTCGCCCTCGGGCTGCGCTTCGAGGACAAGGAGCTCGTGTTTCCGAGCAACAGGCCGTCGTTCTTCAATCCGCTGATGGATCGCCCCGCCACCCACTAGGGCCACCAGCCCTCCTGCTACGATCACGGTGACCGGGATCTACGGGCTCCTGCTCGAGCAGGGCGGGTGTGCCTGTGGCTCCACGGCCCCGCCCTTCGCAATGGGGCGGGTGTGGAGGTCACCATTCCGGACCGACTCCAGCTGCTTTCCGACGTGGCTGAGATCGTCGCGCGCTCGCACGATCTCAAGGAGACGCTGAACAACGTCATCGACCTGGTCGCCAAGCGACTGGATGCCGACGTCTGCTCCATCTACCTGAGTGACCCGGACCGCGTGCACCTGACGTTGTGGGCCACCATCGGCCTGGACGTCGGTGCGGTCGGCAGCGTCCGGATGGCCCTCGGCGAGGGCCTGGTCGGCAAGACCGCGCAGCTCTGCCGGCCGATTGCCGTCGAACGAGCCAGCGACGATCCGGACTTTCGCTACTTCCCAGAGACGCGCGAGGATCGGTTCGAATCGTTCCTGGCCGCGCCGCTCGTGGTGCAGGAAACGCCGGTCGGCGTGCTCGTGATCCAGACGGTCGAGCCGCGACGCTTCGAGAGCAACGACATCGAGATGCTGTCGACCTGCGGGCACCTGCTGGCACCGGTCGTGATCAACGCCGCGCTGCTCAACATGGTGGCCAGCAGCGATGTGGAGCGCACCCGGCTGGTCACGGGGATCGCCCAGGGCGTCGTTCCGATCGCCGAGCCAGAGGACGCTGGCGCCAGTGAAGCAGCCGGTGGCAAGGGCGTGATCCTGGACGGGATCGCGACCGCGCGCGGGATCGCGATCGGGCCGCTCCACCGGCTCGAGGTGATCGATCTCGACACGGTCGAGTACTCGGCCGGCGAGCCCGAGCAGGAGCGTGCCGACTTGATGCGCGCCCTGGCCGAGGCGCGACGCGAGCTCGACGATGCGCGCGAGCTGACCGGCGAACGCTTCGGCCCCGAGTTCGCGGCCGTGTTCTACACGCAGATCCAGATCCTCGAGGACGCCGGTTTCGTGCGCTCGCTCGAGCAGCAGGTCGAGGAAACCGGAGATGCCTTCGCCGCGGTGAACGACGTGCTCGAGTCGTACCGCGAGACCTTCGAGAAGATGCCCGATCCGTATTTCCGCGAGCGAGGCGCCGACATTCTGGACGTGGGTCGGCGGGTGGTTTCCCGGCTGCTCGGCGTGCGTCACCAGACGGCCGACCTGCCCGACAGCGCGATCGTCGTGGTCGACCAGGTATTGCCGGGGCTGTTCGCGCGGCTCGAGGTCGATCGGATCGGCGCGCTGGTGTCCGAGCACGGCGGAGCCACGTCACACGGCGCCATCTTCGCGAGGACGCTCGAGATCCCCGCCTTGACGGGCGTAGCCGGCATCCTCGAGGCGAGTCAGGTCGGACAGCAGGCGATCGTGGATGGCGGCCTCGGTCGCATCTACCTGGAGCCCGATGCCGGCCTGGTCGGAGAGTACCGGCGCGCCCAGCGACGCTATGCGGTGGCCGTCGAGCACCTCGACGCCGTACGCGAGCGTCCCGCCGAGACGCTCGATGGCCGGCGTATCGTGCTGTCCGCGAACCTGGGGCTGCTGAACGATCTGAGACTGATCGAGCAGCACGGGGCGGAGGGGGTGGGTCTGTTCCGGACCGAGCTGCTGGCACTGGCGCATCGTGGCTTTCCGAGCGAGGAAGAGCAGGAGCAGCTCTACGAGCGCGTCTTCAGCGCCGTGTCGCCGCGGCCGGTCACGATCCGCACGCTCGATCTCGGGGGCGAGAAGGGTTTGTCGAACCTCGGACTCGACGATGAAGAGAACCCACAGCTCGGCTGTCGATCCATCCGGCTGACGCTGACCAGACCGCGTGTCTTCCGAGAACAGCTGCGTGCTGTGCTGCGCGCCAGCCGCTTCGGCAACGTCAGGCTGCTGCTGCCGATGATCAGCGGCTTGCGCGAGCTGCGCGAGGCGAAGGCGCTGCTCGAGCTGGTCAAGGACGAGCTGCGAACCGAGGGCGCGGAGTTCGACGAGCAGATTCCGGTCGGAGCGATGATCGAGGTGCCAGCTGCGGCGCTGATTGCCGACAGACTCGCCGAGGAGTGCGACTTCTTCAGCATCGGAACCAACGACCTTACCCAGTACACGCTGGCCGTCGACCGCGGCAACGAGCGCGTCGCACACCTGTACGACCCGCTGCATCCCGCCGTGTTGTCGCTGATCGATGCCAGTCTGCGCGCTGCCTCGGCCGCCGGCATCCCGGTCTCGGTCTGCGGCGAGATGGCCACCAACCCGCTGGCCGTGCCGTTGTTGATCGGGCTCGGCATCTCCGAGCTGTCGGGCGCGCCGGACGCCGTGCCCTTGGTGAAGGAGATCACGCGCGCGCTCTCGGCCGGTTCGGTCGACGAGGACGCGCGTCGCGCGCTGGTCGCCTCGGGCCCCGACGCCGTCCACGAGATCGCAGCGAATCGGCTGCGCGAGAGCGGTCTGCTGGAGCACCCCGACATCGGCGAGTGGCTGCGCACTGCCGTTGAGCGAGCCTGAGCCGACGAGTCTGCGGTCCGGCCGGTGCCTCAGCGGCGCTCGCCGAGCGCGATCAGCGCCCGTTCGAGCCGCTCTCGCAGCTCCTCTTCGCACGCTTCGTCCGCGTCAGGGGGAACGGCGATCGGCTCGCCGTACGACAGCCGTACGCGGGCGAAGGGCAGCGGGAGCACCGTGCGGTCCCAGCTCCCGAACCGGATGGCCGGCCGCGCGCAGAACGTCAGAGGGGTTGGCGCCACGCCCGTGAGTCGGCCGAGTGCGACCGGACCGAGCTTCGAGACGTGGGCCGGACCGCGCGGGCCGTCGGCGAGGATCGAGACCGTCGTGCCGCTCTGTACCTCGCGCATGAGTCCGCGCAGCGCGGTGGTCCCCGCACGCGAGCTCGAGCCGCGCACCGGCTCGCGGTAGCCGAGGAGCGGGAGCGCGGCGCTGATCCAGTCGCCGTCGCGACTGCGGCTGACGGCGACCGAGTAGCCGCGATCGCGGAACCGGTGCGCCAGCACCAGGATGTGCTCGTGCCAGACGACGCCGATCACCGGACCACCGCCCGGCTCGAACGGGTCGGGCCCGTCCTGCGAGATTCGCCAGGTGGCGCCGAGTGCCCGCAGGGCCGCCGCTGCAAGCCAGCCGACTGCGCGCAGCCAGCTCCGCCGGATTCGCGCGCTCACCCGGAGAGCCCGACGAGCGAGACGCCCACGGCGATCACCAACGCTCCCGCGATCCGCACGGCGCCGGGCCGCTCGCGTAGCCAGAGCGCGCTCAGGGCAACCGCGAACAGGACGCTGCTCTGTCGGACCGCGACGACATAGCTGGCCGGCGTGGTGCGGAACGCTTCGAGAATCAGGCTGTAGCCCAGCATGGAGAGGCCGAGTGCAGCGATCGCGCTCCAGCCGTCGGCGCGTGCGCAGGCGACCAGTCTTCGGGTCCAGCCCGGGGATGTGCACAGCAGTGGCGTCATCACGATCGCCGCGCCGAGCATGGTGACCAGGCAGTAGAAGAGCGGGCGCGGAAATGCGGTGGGCCAGTCGGTCGTCTCGAGCGCGCCCATTGCGCCCTTGTCGGTGATCGCGTAGCCGATAGTCGAGAGCAACGTGAGCCAGGCGAACCGGGTCTCGGACCGGAACAGCGCGGCGAGTCGCAGCTCGCCTCGAGTCTGGACGAGCCAAATCCCGGCGACCACGATCGCGATCCCGGCGACTCCGCTCGCGTTGATTCGCTCCCCGAGCAGCGGCGCCGCCGCGAAGGGCAGGAAGGCGGGAGTCGAGCGCGCGATTGGATAGACGAGAGAGAGATCCGCCTCCACCAGTGCGCGGCCCAGCCACAGCATGTAGAAGCCGTGGCACACCGCCGCAGCGAGGGCCCAGCGCCAGAAGTCCCAGTCCAGGTCCCGCAACGTCGCTCGCAGCTCGGGCAGGCCCGCCAGCAGGGCGAGCGCGATCGCGCCACCGGAGGCCATCTGGAGCCAGTTGAAGGCGACCGGATCGCGGCCGTGCTTGATCAGTACGCTCCAGAGTGCGTGGAGTGCCGCGGAGCCAAGCACCAGGCCGATCGCAAGGGGCGTCACGGCGCCACAGTACCCCGTGTGGGCGTGCTGCCCCGTGGGCATGGGCTGCAACAAAACGTGGCGCGGCCTTCGCTGGACCGGTCGGGGGGCGTATGATACCCCCAGGCCTCCGGGGGAGCCGTGATAGCAGCTGTTTTCTTGCGTCCACGGCTCCGACCACTTCCTCCGAGATGACTATGGCGATGGCGTTCGGTCAGACCGTCCGCACCTATGCGGAACTCACCAAGCCGCGGCTGCTGCCGCTGGTGCTGATCACCGGTCTGCCCGCTCTGGCGATGGCCTCTGGCGAGTGGCCGGGGCTCCAGACCATGTCCTTCGTCCTGCTCGGTATCGCGCTGGCCGCAGCGGCCGCAAGCACCTTCAACGCCTACGTCGAGCGCGATCTCGACAAGGAGATGGAGCGGACCAGGGATCGTCCCCTGCCTGCCGGTCGGCTGGCGCCGGGCGCCGCGCTCACCTTCGGCTTTGTGCTGACGGGGCTCTCGGCCGTCGTTCTGTACGAGTTCGGCGGGGTCATCGCTGCCGGGCTCGGCATCGCCACGATCCTGTTCTACGTGTTCGTCTACACGATCTGGCTGAAGCCGCGCACGGCCTGGAACGCAGTGATCGGGGGTGCTGCGGGCGCTGCCGCGCCCTTGATCGCAGACGCGGCCGTCAACGGAACGATCGGTGCTCCGGGGCTCGTGCTGTTCAGCATCGTGTTCTTCTGGCAGCCGCCGCACGTGTGGGCGATCGCACTGTTTCGCAAGGACGAGTACGCGCGGGCGGGCTTTCCGGTGCTGCCAAACGTGATCGGAGATCACCCGACTCGCTGGCGGATGTTCTGGTACACGCTCGGCCTGGTTCCCGTGACGCTGGCCCCGGTCGCGCTCGGTCTGTCGGGTTGGCTCTATCTGGGAGTCGCGCTGGTGGCCAACGCCTGGTTCCTGAGCCACGCCGTGCGCGTTCTGCGCCGGCGCACGCCCGAGGCGGCACGAGGCATGTTCCTCGCCTCACTCGGCTATCTGTTCGCGCTGTTCGCCGCGATGATTGCGGAGCTGGCGCTGGGGCTCGCCCCCGCGCTGTCGTAGGTGGACCCTTTCGTCCTGCCGCCGCTCAACGCTGCGCTCAATGCACTCGCCGCGAGCCTGCTCGTGATCGGTCGTCAGCTCGCTCGCGCCGGACGGCTCGAAGCCCACAAGCGCGTGATGCTGTCGGCTTTCGGGGTCTCGACCGTCTTCCTGGTCTCGTACGTGCTTCACAAGTGGCTGCGCAACTTCGAGACCACCACGTTCCACGCCGCCGGCGCCGCCAAGGCTGCCTATCTGGGGCTATTGGCTACACACGTCATTCTCGCGATGACGGTGCCAGTCTTCGGGCTCGTCCTGATCCGCCTTGGACTGCGCGACGAGCGGGAGCGTCACCGCCGGATCGCGCGCGTTGCCTGGCCGATCTGGATGTATGTTTCGATCACCGGCGTGGTGATCTACTTGCTCCTCTATCACTGGAACCCACTACCGGTCTGACGCGCGCCCGCTGAGGGGAACGAACCGGGCGACGCAGCACCTCGCGGTCTTGATCGGTGCGGAGCACGGAGCGACTCCCTGCCCCGCCAGGACGAAGCGTCATTCTCGTAAGTCATAGCCCGTAGCAGATGTTTCTCGATCCGGAGGCGCTCGCTTCCGATCCGACTGCGGCGCGCTGTCGAAGCAACCGTCCACCGCGCGAGGCCGGGAACGTCGCAAACCGGCGTGCTGGTCGCGTGGCTGGTCTACAGGGTGGAGCTGAACGCGAGGCACCCGTTCGAAGTGCTGCTCGTGCTCTTCGCGATCATCGAGGTGGGCTTCTTCGCCGGGGCCTCACTCGTGCTACCCGGGGTGATCGCGGAGCTGGGAGTCGTCCGGATCGGTGCGGCGAACCTGTTGGCAGCCGCGGCGATGGCGGTCTTCTTCGTGCTCTCGCACCGCGCGGACGCCTGGGAGAAGCTCAAGCAGGCCGCCCACCTCGCGTAGCCGCCTGCTCGAGTCGCCTCGCTGGGGAAGGCATGACTGGCACGGTGGACGATTGCCGCAAATCAGCGCCGGCGGCGGACGAGGCTAGGTCGCCCCTTCGGTCGCGCTTTCCAGCCGAGCGAGCTGGGCGGCCCGGCGCATCCAGAAGATGATCAATGCAGCCAGTCCCGTTAGTACCACGCCCACCACGCCGAGCAGGACTAGCACGCCCGCGTTGGCGCCCAGGGTCATGGCGGAGTTCGGGTCCCCGTAGCAGACCGAACAAGCCGTTGCCGGGGCCGCACCCAGGAGCACACCAAGGCTCGTGGCAATCGCCACGGACCAGCCGGCCAGCCGATTCTGATTCATAGGTAACCCACTCCCTTCAGCTTGCGCAGGAACCAGACCCCGTAATACGCAAGCGCGATCCCGCCGAGGAAGGATCCGACTCCGAGAGCTAGCCGGAGCGAATCGCCGGACTGAGCGTAGTCTAGGGTCGCCCAGACGCCGAGGCCGATGCACAGCGCCACCGACACCACGACGAAGAAGATATGGAAGGCCTTTAGTCCCACCCGTGCTTCACACTCGCTCGGTCTAGCCGGTCCACAGCGGCCCGTTACCGAGCTCCGTCACCAGCGGGAGGACGAACAGGAACACCAGGAAGGCCGCGCTGAGGGCGAGGAGCCAGTGGATCACCTTCTGCTCGGTCACCAGATGCATGAAGTAGCCCGCCACGAGGAAGGCCTTCACCGTCGCTACGACCATTGCCACGGTGATTGCGTAGCCGGTCGGCAGATCCAGATAGGAGATGGCGACCGTGACCACCGTCAAGACCGCCAACGCGATGAAGACCGCCAGGTAGACCCGGAGGTGCTGCTTGAAATGTGCGAGTTCCGACTCGTTCATTATTTATTCCCTACAGGAGATAGAGTACGGGAAAGAGGAAGATCCAGACCAGATCGACGAAGTGCCAGTAGAGACCTGCGATCTCGATCCGACCGGTGAAGCACTCGGGGTCGGTCTTGAACAGCGCGGTGCCCCAGATCAGCAGCCACAGGTTGACCAGGATGCCCAGCGCGACGTGCAGTGCGTGCAGGCCGGTGAAGGTGAAGTACAGGCCGTAGAAGGGGGACGGGTCGCCCGCCCCCGGCCAGCCCGTCGCCGGGAAGATGTGGTGGCTGAACTTGTCTCCGTACTCGAAGCCCTTGATCACCAGGAAGAGCAGGCCCAGGGCGATCGTGGCCGCGAAGTATTTCTTGTAGGCCCCGACGTTGTCCATCTTGAGCGAGGCCCACGCCATGACCATCGTGATGCTCGACGTGATCAGCACGATGGTGTTGAACGTCCCGATGGGGACGTTCAGGCCGGCCTCCACACCCAGGGGCCAGTGTTCCTGCAATACGCCGACGCGCAGCAGCACATAGGAGCTGAAGAGCGCGCCGAAGAGCATCACTTCGGAGGCCAGGAACAGCCAGATGCCTAGCTTGCCGCTGGTGACGCCCGTGACCGGATGCGGTTCTGTGCGGTAGGGAATAACGAGTTCGGACATGGTCTAGCTCTCTCGTTTCACGTGCTGCGGGGTGAAGTCGTTCGGTGCGCCGGGCACGCTGTACTCATACGGTCCGCAGTACACCACGGGGGGCTCGGTGAAGTTCCCGTGCGGCGGCGGCGTGGGCGTTGCCCATTCGAGGGTCGTTGCCTGCCAGGGGTTCTCCTGCGCCCGCTCCTTCTTTCGCATGCTCATGAAGAAGTTGATGATGAAGGGAATCTGGGCCAGGGCGAGGCACCAAGCCGACCAGGACGTCATCATCGTCAGGCCGTGTACCGCCGCTCCGTGCTCGTAGATGGTCGGGTCGAACAGCCGGCGGGAAACTCCCGCCATGCCCTCGAACATCATGGGCATGAAGACACCGTTCATGAAGATGAGCGACAGCCAGAAGTGCAGCTTTCCGAGTGTCACGTTCAACGCACGGCCAGTGGCCTTCGGGTACCAGTAATAGATGCCCGCGAACATCGCGAAGATGGTGCCGGGGGCGACGACGTAGTGGAAGTGCCCGATCACATAGTAGGTGTCGTGGAAGTGGGCGTCGGGCGCCGCCAGGCCCAGGGGCAGGCCCGTGAGCCCGCCGATGCCGAACATCGGCAGGAAGGCCAGTGCGAAGAGCATCGGGACGGTGAAGCGGATCGCCCCCCCCCACAGGCTGATCGCGAGGCAGGTCAGAATGATCACCGAGGGGATCGAGATGATCATCGTGGTGATCTGGAAGAAGGTGCTCATCGTGGTTCCCATGCCCGTCATGTACATGTGGTGTGCCCAGACACCGAAGGAAAGGAAACCGAGGAAGAGGAGCGAGTACACCATCGGCCGGTAGCCCCACAGGGGCTTGCGCGTGTTGTTGGCGATGACCTCGGCCACGATTCCCATACCCGGCAGGATCAGGACGTACACCTCGGGGTGGGCGAGGAACCAGAAGAGGTGTTGCCAGAGCAGGGGACTGCCTCCTCCCACCGCGGCGAGCGGTTCGCCTCCTACCACGAGCCCGCTGGGCAGGAAGAAGCTCGTGCCGGCCAGTCGATCCATCAGCTGAAAAACGGCCGCGGCCTGGAGCGGGGGGAAGGCCAGCAGCAGCAGAAACGCGGTTACCAGCTGTGACCACACGAAGAAGGGCAGGCGGAAGAAGGTCAGGCCAGGGGCCCGAAGGTGGAGAATGGTGACGATGAAGTTGAGCGCTCCGAGCAGCGAGGATGCGATCAGGAAGATCATCCCGATCAGCCAGAAGGTCTGGCCGGTGGTCGCCGTAATCGAGAGGGGCGCGTACGACGTCCAGCCCGAGCTCGCTGCCCCGCCGGGCAGGAAGAAGCTCGAGAGCATCACGATGCCGCCGATTACGAAGGCCTGGTAGCTCATCATGTTGAGGCGGGGGAAGGCCATGTCGACGGCGCCGATCTGAAGCGGAACGACGAAGTTTCCGAACGCTCCGACCGCCAGCGGGACGATCCCCATGAAGACCATGATGGTGCCGTGCATGGCCCCGAGCTGATTGTAGAAGTTGGGCAGCATGGCGCCCTTGTCCACCGAGGACTCCCCGAGCAGACCTCCGATGATCGGGATCGCCTCCCCCGGGTAGGCCAGCTGCCAGCGCATCATCATCATCAGAGAGAAGCCGAAGAACAGGAACACCAGTGCGGTGATCCCGTACTGGATCCCGATCGTCTTGTGGTCCGTCGAGAATACGTACGTGCGCCAGAATCCGAGCTCGTCGTGTGTGTCACTCATTCGTCCAACCCCAGCGCATCGTGCTCCTCGTCCAGCCATTTCTGGAAATCTTCCGGTGACTGGATGATGAGATCGGCTTTCATCTCGTAGTGGCCGAGACCGCACAGCTGTGCGCAGGCGACCTGGAACTGGCCCGTCTCCTTGGCTTCGAACCAGATCGCGATCTCCATCCCGGGGACGACGTCCTGAGTCACCCGCATGACGGGCAGCTTGAAGCTGTGGATCGCGTCCTTGGAGGTGAGGCGCGCAAGCACCGGCTTGCCGACGGGGAAGCGCAGGCCTCTGACCGTGATGTCGTCCCAGCCGGCCTCGTCGTCATCGTCGAGCCCCGCCGGGTTGTCGTCGGCGTAGAACTCCGGTGCGGTCCTGCCGAACGTCCCGTCCTTGCCGGGGTAGTGGAACAACCACTTGAACTGCTCAGCCACCACGCGAATCACCGTCGGGTCCTGCTTTGGATCGGGCAGATCGTTCTTGATCGTGGCCCAGACGGGCACCGCGAACGCGACCAGCACGACCGTCTCCGCGACGGCGACCCCGATCTCGAGCCACCGATTCCACTTCGCTTCGATGAGCTGGTAGGTGGCCGAGTGCCCCGGGCGCTCGCGGAAGCGAACCAGGCAGTAAGCGATGAAGCCTCCCCAGAAAATGAAGAGCACGAGCATGAACCAGTGGATCGCGATGATCATGAAATCGATGTCGGCGCCGTTCACCGAAACATCGGGGGGAAGCCACCAGCCGTATTGCGGTTCGTTCACTTGGATCTCCCTCAGCTTCCGTAGGTGAACTCGAGAGACTTGGCCTCGTTGTCACCGACCGTGATCGTCTGCTCCATCGCGTCGTACTTCTCGTGCCACGCTTCGATCGTGTAGGTACCCGGTGGCAGATTTCCCAACGTGAACGAGCCGTCTTCTCCCGTGACCGCGAAATAGGGGTGGTCTACCACGGCGACGTAGGAGTTCATCCAGGGATGGATGTCGCACTTGACCTTCATCGGGGGGCTCGCCTCGTCCCTTCTCATCCGGATGTTGACGTTGCCGGCCCCCGCCGGCTGCGACCGATTGAACGGCCGGTTGGACTTCGCGTAGCCGTGGACGTTGTGCGCGGTCGGATCGCTGGTCTTGATCGAGAGGGTCTGGCCCTTTCGCATGCCCACGACGTGTGGCTGATACCAGCAGCCCACCTGGTCGAGCAGAACGTCGCCTTCGGGCATCGGGAAGCTCCAGCTCTCGGCGCCCGACTTGACCCAGACGAAGACGTTGCGGAGCGTTCCGTTTTCATTGATGATGACCGTGTCCGGCTTGAGTCGCTTGCCGCCGTGCAGCTCCGCGCACTTCTCGTCCGCCCCCGCCATGTCGATGGGCCGCGATCGCGGCTTCTTTCCCGCAAACTTCACGCTGCCCGTGATCGTTGCGGTGCCCAGCGCTGGGTCCCATGGGGACTGGTCCGCGGAACTGTTCGCAACGGGAAAGAACAGAGCTAGACAGGTCCCGGCTAGAATCAATTGCCTCACCACGCATCCTCCTGCAGCCGCACCACGAGACAACCTCTCGTACCGGCGGCGGTTACGATATCGCGAGAGACGTGGAGGGCCCACGCATTCCAAGCGTGCCCGGCTTGTCGGGTAGTGACACCGCAACAGATCGTTGCGGGAGTCAGCCGGGATATTTCACCGTGTTACTGTTGCGCCGACTCGGGTCGCTGCGGAGATGCTCTGGTGATGGCAAATTACCCCGTTTTCGATTTGGCTCGCAGTTCGCGACGGAGCGCCAAGGTGTAGCTGCACCCGCGAAGCGACGGCCCTGGAGCCGACCCCCCTTCATCTTGTGTCCCGGAACCGCGTCCCGGGTTCGCGCGGAGTGAAATGGGGTCGGAGCGGTGGCGAGCCCAGCGCTTCGGCAACGGGCCCGGCAAGCTTCCCATCGCACTCTCCGCCCGCCGTTCTGCTCGCACGGGGAGAGTGCATGGCTGAACTCGGGGGGTGGTCGAAGGCGCTGCACGGGGTGCGCGGCGGCATCCTCAAGATCTCGCTGATCCTGACCGCGGTCTACGTCTTCGCCTTCCTGCTTCCGCGGGCCTTCGAGGTCGCCGACTACCGGGACTTCCCAGTGATCGGAAGCCGCGTGCTGGTCTGGTGCATTGCCCAGGCGCATCTGATGTTCGCGGCGTTCGTGCTGGGCGTGCCGATCTTCGTCTATATCGCCGAGGTCGCCGGCGTTTTCCTGAAGAGCGAGGAATACGACGACCTGGCCAAGGAGTTCACCCGACTCCTGGCCATGAGCTACACGATCACCGCGACGCTGGGCGGGCTGCTGTTGGTGGCGCTGGTGACGCTCTACCCCAAGTTCGTCGTCCACATGGAGAAGGTCTTCGAGCCCACCTGGGCCTTCTACATCGGGGTGATCTTCAGCGAGGCGCTCTTCGCGTACCTGTACTTCTATTCCTGGGACCTCTTGCAGGGCTCACTCAAGAAGTGGCACCTGCTGCTCGGCGCGCTGGTCAATGTGGTGGGGATCGGCATCCTGGTCATCACGAACGCCTGGACCGGCTACATGATGACGCCCAGCGGGGTGGAGGGGATGGACCTGGCGATCACCGTCACGAGCCGGGTCGAAGCCTTCATGAACTACGCCTGGAACCCGCTGAACATCCACCGTCTGCTGGCCAATGTCTGCTTCGGCGGGGCCATCGTGGGGGCGTACTCGGCCTTCCGGTTCCTGGCCGCCACCAGCGACGACGAGCGGTCCCGCTTCGATCGGATGGGCTACGTCGGCAGCTTCATCGCCGTCGCGGCCTTCATTCCGCTGCCCTTTGCCGGCTACTACCTCGGTCGCGAGATCTACGCCTACAGCCAGCAGATGGGCGTATCGATGATGGGCGGTTCCTTCGCCCAGCTGTGGATTCTGCAGGCCATCCTGATCGGCGCGCTCTTCCTGGCGATCAACCTCTACCTGTGGCTGGCGATGGCCCGGATCCCGGGCGGTGAGCGGTATCGCAAGTTCCAGGCGCCGGTGTTGTTCGTGCTGGCGACTGGCCTCGCGGTCTGGGCGACGCCGCATAGCATCATCGCCACGGTTGCCGAGATGAAGGCGATGGGCTCTGCGCATCATCCGAGATTGGGCGTGCTGGGGGTGATGTCCGCAAAGAACACGGCCGTCAACCTGATGATCCTGGCGACGTTCATCACCTTCATGCTCTACCGCCGAGGCAACAAACAGGCGACTTCGTCTTTCGTGGTCGCCGGCAACTCGATCCAGATCCTCGGTCTGCTGGCGGCTTTCGGCGTCATCGTCGGGATCGGCATCTATGGCTACTTCGTCCCCGCGGCGGTTCGCGTCGGTCTCTCCGTCTACCAGCCGCTGATGGTCGCCGCGTTCATGTTCCTGTTCCTGGCGCTGGAGGTTCCGATCTATCGCGGCGCCACGTCGCTTGGCGAGATCCAGTGGGGGCGGATCCCGCGCGTGGCGCAGTACGTGCTCTTCTTCCTGGCCATGAGCTTCACCTGGCTGATGGGACTGATGGGTTACATCCGCTCGGGAATCCGCCAGTACTGGCACGTCTACCAGGTCATGAGGGACACCAGTGAGGGGGCCTTCATTCCGTCCCACGGCTTTGCAACGACGGTCATCTCGATCATCGTGCTGTTGTTCTTCTTGTTCGTATCCATGGTGTTCGCGTTGGCAATGCGCTCCGAGCTGCAGGAGCGAGAGCAGCAGTGAGAGCGGTCTTCCTTCGGATTCTTGGCTTCGTGATCGTGATCGACCTGTTCTATATGGGGATCGGTCGCCTGTACCTGAGTCAGTCCGAAGAGCACCCACCGGTCGAGCTGCAGATCACCGTCGAGACGGACACCGATACTCTGGTCGGGATGGGCGAGACCCTGCTCGGGGGCAAGGGCGGCTGCCTGCTCTGCCACAAGATTACCGAGGTGGGAAATACGCGCGGGCCCGACCTGCGAGGGGTCGGCGGGCGCGCCGGCACGCGAAGGCCGGGGATGAGTGCCGAGGCGTATCTGACCGAGTCGCTGGTCGACCCGGGCGCATACGTCGTGGAGGAGTTCGCGACGGCCGGCGGTGAGAGCATCATGCCGGTCGCCAACCGGCCGCCGGCCGAGCTGAGCCCGACAGAGATGAAGGCCATGGTCGGCTACCTGCAGTCGCTGGGCGGCGAGGTCACGGTCCAGATCACCGCTCAGGATGTCGCTGGTGCCGAGGCGCGAAAGGCGGAGAAGCCTGCGCCCACGAGCACGCACCCGGGCTTTGCACTGCTGACCTCGCAGGGCTGCACGGCCTGCCACGACGTCATCGCAGAGACGCGGCGCATCGGTCCGCCGCTCACGAGCGTCGCTCTGCGACTGTCGGCCGCGGAGATCCGTCAGTCGATCGTCGATCCCGATGCGGTGGTCGCGGAGGGCTACCAGCAGGGCCTGATGCTGCAGAACTTCGCGGATACGCTGAGCGAAGAGCAGCTGGACCAGCTCGTCGGGTACCTGTCGGGCGAGGTGAGCATGGGTGAGCGGCTGGCCCACCCGGGTGTCCACCTGTTTCTGTTCATCGTGTTCTTCAACGGTGTCGTCTGGGCGATGCGCAAGCTCCAGTCCGCGGCCGAGGCGTCGGAAGCCAGCGGCGCCGGCCCGCTCGGGCTGCCGTGGCGGCCCGTCGGCTCGGTTCTGGGCCTGTCCGCCGTCTTTGCGGTGGTCTACCTGGGTCTCTGGGCCCAGGCCCCGGAGTCCCCCACCGCGGGGATCCAGACCGCGGTGCCGACCGAGGCGACGAGCGTGCCCACCCAGGCGGCTGGCCCGCCGGACGGGAAGGCGCTGTTCGGCGTCACGTGCACGGCATGCCACGGGCCGGCGGGCAAGGGCGTGCCCGGGCTGGGCAAGGACATGACCAACAGCGCCTTCATCGACGGGCTCAGCGACAGCGAGTTGGCCGACTTCATCGAGCAAGGACGCGCGGCCGACGACCCGCTCAATACCACCGGGGTCGCCATGCCGCCCAACGGACTGAACACGGCGCTCAGCGCCGACGACCGGATGGCAATCGCCAGGTTCATCCGCTCGCTGGGCAACTGAGCTCAGCGCATAGGAGACCATCGTGGCCGGGGAATCGAGTGAATAGACAGGTCTTCCCGCTGGCGATCCTCACCTGGCTCGCGGTGTGGGCGGCGCTCACCTTTGGCGTCCAGCCTCCGATTCCAAGCTCCGTGATGGGGCTCTACATGTCGATCACCACGGTCTCGATCCTGGTGTATCTGATCGCCGACCCCGATCGCTTCGCCGCATTCCTCGCCCCCATCGTTGCGTTGCTGCGCGAGAGCCGACTCGCTGTGCCTCGGATGATCGTGCTGACCGCGCTTCCGCTGCTGATCGGCTGGTTCACCTACACGGCGGTCCGCCCGCAGTTCGATCCGCCCTTCGAGGTGCGCACGATCCACCCCGAGCCTCCGGCCAAGTTCAAGCTGCACGGCAAAGACTTCGACGTGCTCGGCGCGGCGCGACCGCCCGAGATGGCGGTCAACGAGGAGAACCTCGCCGCCGGCAGAAGCCTCTACTACCGCAATTGCATGTACTGCCACGGGGATTTCCTGGACGGCAAGGGCCACTTCGCCGATGCCCTCAATCCGTTGCCGGCCAATTTTCGCGACGGTGGCACGATCTCGCAGCTCGAAGAGGGCTACGTCTTCTGGCGGGTCGCGACGGGTGGTCCCGGGCTTCCGCAGGGGGCCACACCCTGGAACTCGTCGATGCCGGTCTGGCAGGACTTCCTCAGCGAAGACGAGATCTGGCAGGTGGTCGCCTACATCTACGATGCGTCGGGCTCGACTCCGCGGACCTGGGAGGGGCACTGATGGTCAGGGCGCTCCCGTCGCTGTGGCTGCTTGCCGGCTTGGTGCTCATGCCGGGTCTCGCTCCTGCTCAGGACTACGGCGCGAAGGGGTTCAAGCTCGAAGCCACGACTCCTCGCGAGAGCTCGCAGGAGAACGTGGCGGCGGGAAAGGTGCTCTACGGAGAGTACTGCTCGCAGTGTCATGGTGACGCGGGCGACGGCAATGGCGTGATGGCCGATCGGCTGCGCCCGCGCCCGCGCGACTTCCGACGCGCCATCTACAAGATCCGTCGAACCATGCAGGGCGAGCTGCCGATCGAGGAGGATCTGTTCGAGATCATCGGCAAGGGCATGCCGGGGACGTCGATGCCCGCCTGGCGCGGCCTCCTCAGCGACGAGCAGATCTGGCAGCTCGTGGACTACCTCAAGGGCTTCAGCATCGACTTCGAGGACTACCCGGCGGAGCAGGAGCTGGTGCTCGAGGGCAAGCTCGAAGCCACGCCCGAGAGCATTGCGCGGGGCCGCGAGGTCTACGAGAAGGCGGAGTGCGAGAAGTGCCACGGCGCGTTCGGCCGCGGCGACGGGCCTTCTGCCCCGACGCTCGAAGACGAGTGGGAGAACAAGATCTACCCGGCGGACCTGACCCAGCCCTGGACGCTGCGGGGCGGCGCCTCGGTGGAGGATCTCTACCGGACCATGACGACCGGCGTGAACGGCACCCCCATGCCGTCCTTCTCGGATGCGTGGAACGCCGAGGACCTTTGGCACCTGGCCAACTACCTCCACAGCATCGGTCGCGAGCCGGTCTGGGGGGAGATCGTCCGGGGGGTCAAGGTCGATGCCATTCCGGAGGATCCCTTCTCCGACGACTGGAGCCAGGCCCCCGAGCTCGACATCCGGCTCGCCGGCCAGATCATCCAACGGCCCCGGCTGTTCAACCCCTCGGTACAGAGCCTGACCGTCCAGGCCATGTTCGACGAAAACGAGCTGGCGCTGTTGCTGACCTGGAACGACAAGGTCGATAACGACGGGCAGAACGAAGCGCCCAGCGATCAGGTGTCGGTGATGTTCCCCGTGGAGGAGCTGAAGGGAGGCAAGAAGCCCTACTTCTTGATGGGCGATCGCCGCAATTCCGTCGACGCCTGGCAGTGGGCCGCCGGCGGCGGCGTCGAGACGCTTCTGGGGCGGGGCATGGACGACGTGGTGGCCCGGAGCTCGCCCGTTCGCGCGCAAGGGGAGTATCGCGATGGACAGTATCGCGTGATCCTGCGCCGCAGCCTTCAGTCGGATGGAGACGACGAAATCGCGTTCGTACCCGGCCGGATGATCCCGATCGCGTGGAACGTCTGGGACGGCGACAACGAAGAAACCGGTAAGCAGCGCGCGGTCTCGCGCTGGTACTACCTTCTGCTCGAGCCCGAAACTCCCTTGACGACCTATCTTTGGCCCCTCGTCGTGGTCTTGCTGGCTGGTGGCGGCGAGTGGGTCGGGCTGCGACGCCTGAGGCAGCAGTGGGCGAGTCGGGCGCCGGAAGGTTCTCCGCCGCCCGGAGTCTCGGAATCGTGAGCACGAGACGAATCTGTCGCAACGATCACTACCCGAGCCGAATGGCTCGCGATCCTCATGGAGCCATCGATGTATAAGAAGATCTATGTGCCGGTCGACAACTCGGCCCACTCCAACCAGGCCATCCATTCGGCCGTGCAGCTCGGGAAGGTGTTTGGCTCCGAGCTGGTCGGCTCGCACATCTACGCGGCCAAGATGCATGACTACCGCTTCAAGCAGATGGAGTACTCGCTTCCCGAGGAGTATCTGGAGGAGAACGAGCTCGAGCGGCAGCGCAAGATCCACGACAGCCTGATCACCATGGGGCTCAAGCTGATCTCGGACAGCTACCTCGAAGGCATGCGACAAATCTGCGAGAAGGAGGCTCTGCCCTTCGAAGCCCGGATGATCGACGGGCAGCACCATGTCGAGATCCGCCGGGACCTGGCCCAGTCGGACGCCGATCTGTTGGTGATCGGCGCTCTCGGCCTGGGCCGCCAGCGCGACAGCCTGATCGGCTCGGTTTGCGAACGCGTGATCCGCTCGTGCAGCCAGGACGCCTGGGTCGTCAAGCACGTGCCCGGGAAGGACGAGCCCGAACGCGACACGATCCTGGTCGCTATCGACGGCAGTCCTCAGTCGTTTGGAGCGCTTCACACCGCGTTCGCACTCGCTCGGAAGTTCGGCAAGCGGATCGAGGTGATCGGCGTATACGACCCCTACCTGCATTACCTCGTCTTCAATGGTCTGGTGGGCACCCTGACCGAGAAGGCGTCGAAGGTGTTTCGGTTCGAGGAGCAGAACCAGCTCCACGAGGAGATCATCGATACGGGCCTGGCCCAGATCTATCAGTCTCACCTCGACGTTGCCCAGCAGATCGCCCGCGCCGAAGAGATCGAGGTCCGCCAGACCCTGCTCGACGGCAAGACCTTCCAGAAGATCCACGACCACGTGCGCAAGACGAAGCCCTGGCTGCTCGTGATGGGCCGCATCGGGCTGCACAGCGACCCGAACGACACCGAGCTCGGGAGCAACTCGGAGAATCTGCTCCGGCTGAGTGAGTGCGATGTCCTGTTGACGACATCGCAGGTTCGTCCGCAGATCGACGTGCGAGCCGAGGAGAGCATCCGCTGGAGTGAGCAGGCGGAGGAGCGCATGGCACGCGTGCCCAAGCTCGTGGTGGGCATCGCACGCACCGCGATCCTGCGCATGGCGCTCGAGAAGGGGCATAGCGTCATCACGAGCTCCCTGATCGACGAGGCCATGGCGCGCTTCATGCCCAAGCAGGCACCGATGGACAAGCTCGCCGAGGCCGTCGCGATCGGCCGCGCCCAGGAGCAAGCGCTGGCGATGTGCAAGGGCTGCGGCATGACGGCCAGCGAGCCCGACCCGGCGCTGTGCAGCGTGTGCGGCGGGACGGTCTTCGAGGTGCTGACGGCCGAGGTGGTCGAGCGGCTGATCGAGAGCGAAGGCGGCGCGGTGGACGAGGCGGCCTACGACGGCCGCAAGCTGCAATGGACGCAGGAGGCGCGCCGCGCGCTGCGAGCCATCGACTCGGCCTATCTGCGGCGGCGCACCAAGGCGCGGATCGAGAAGACGGTCCGTCTGCAGAAGCGCAAGACTGTGACGCTCGAGTTCGCTCAGAAGCTGATCGAAGAAGAGACCGGCGTGCCGATGGCCGTCGCGCCCTCGCAAGGCTCGGCCCCGCAGCACGACGAGGGCGCGGTCGAGGCCGCGTCCGAGTCCGAGTCCGCCGCGGTCTGTCCGATGGGAGACCATTCGGACGGCGACCGTCTGATCGCCAGGGACTCCGCGAAGATGCCGCTCTTCTCCAGCTTCGAGTGGAGCGAGGACGCGACCGAGCGAATCCTGCGGGTGCCTTCGGGCTTCATGCGGGATCGGACCCAGGCGCGGATCGAGGAGCTGGCGCGGCAGCACGGGGACACCCGGATCGATCTGGTCCGCGTCGAAGAGGGGGTCGAGCTGGGCTTGCAGACGATGGCCGAGCAGATCGCGCAGAACGGCGATGGCGCCGAGGACGCGGAGCAGAGCGAACACGTCGCCGCCGCCGCCAAGTGTCCGGCGGTCAACCGGACCGAGATCGAAGCTCGCGAGAGCCACGCGGAGCAGCCGCTCAACGAGGTGAGTGAGCTGACCGAGCTGACCGCGATGAGGATGCTGCTCAGCAAGCAGGGGGGACGGCCCCAGGAGTAGGTCGACCCTCCATCCTGGGACGACGATTCAGCGACATGCCCGCTTATCGCTTCTGCAGAACCGACGACATCTCGTTCCTGGCGGACGCTCTGAACGCTTGTTACGTCGTCCACTTCTCGGATCAGCGAGCACTCTCCGCAGGCCTCTTCAAGCGAGAGATCCGCGAGCTGAACGTCTGGGCCAGCAGCTGCATGGCGGCAACGGAAGACGGTGAGCCGATTGCCGTGGTCACGGGCGCGAAGCGGGAGCGCGAGACCCTCATCCACCGCATTGGGATCCACCCGGACCACCTGCGGCGCGGCCACGCTCGCCACCTGCTGGAATCGCTGAGCCACAAGCTCTCGGTGCTCGGCCCTCCTCGGTTGGTGGCGGAGGTCCCCGACGACCGGCCAGCTGCGCGGGCGCTGTTCGAGGCTGTGGGCTATCAGGCCGAGGAGTGCTTCGCTGACTTCAGCCTGCCAACCGCTCTCGAGCCCGTGACCGGAGCGCGCGGGGTCGAAGAAGTCGGTCTCGAACGCGTCGTCGCGATGCTGGATCCCAGTGTGTGCCGCAGCTGGCAGCGCGCGCTGGAGACGTTGCAGAACCGCAAGGACCAGATTCGCGGTCTCGTCCTCACATCCGATACACGTCTCGAGGCCGGTGTCCTGTTCCGGGACCTCCCGGAGCGGGGTCGGCGCGAGATCGTTGCCCTCGCCGGGCCGCTCGCGCCGGGTGGCGGGGCGGTCGAAGCGCAAGGCATGCTCGCAACCGTCGTGCGGGCCGCCTGTCAGGCGGACGCGCTCAGCGTCACGGTTCCGAGAGTCTCCGACGCCGAGGCCCGCTGGGCGGACCTCGAGTCGATGGGCTTCGAGAGGGGGCGAACCTACACCCGCTTTGCAGTGCTCGCGAGTTCGGGCATACCCTGATGCTGGCGAGGAGTGTCACGTGAAGGGCTACCACGACATCGTGGGCGATGGCGGGTCGGCGATCCTCGAGCAAGTCGAGGCGCAGCAGGCGAGCATCGCCCGGAGCCTGTCGGGCGTTCGGAGCCTGGTTGCGATCGGATCCGGGAAGGGAGGGGTCGGCAAGAGCACCCTGACCATGCAGCTCGCCTGTGCGCTGCGCGCGCGGGGCAAGGCGGTCTCGATCCTGGATGCCGACCTGAACGGGCCCTCCCAGGCTCGTCTGGGCGGTCTGCGCGACGGGCTCCTGGTTCCGGGCGAGGCCGGAGCAGCGGTTCCCAGGACGCGGAACGGGATCGGCGTGGTCTCGATGGGCGCGCTGGTCCCGGAGCCGCGCGCCGTCGAGTTCGAGAGTGTCGCCAACGGATCCTCACACACCTGGTGGGCGACCCGGGAGTTCACGACCCTGCGTGAGCTGCTGGCGGGGATGGACTGGGGCGAGCTCGACTACCTGCTGGTCGACCTGCCCCCCGGTGTCGAACGGACCGCGCAGCACGCCGAGTTGCTCGGGCCCGCAGCGGTCTTCGTATTGGTGGCGATCCCCTCGGATTTGGCGAGGGGGGTCGTCGCCCGATCGATCGACGCCCTCGAGAAGACCCCCAACCGGGTCCTGGGCTACGTCCAGAACATGGACGGCTACTACTGCTCGGACTGCGGGCAGGTCAAGCCGCTGTTTCCCGCGCAGGCGCAGGTAAGCCTGGGTCTTCCCTGCCTGGGTCGCGTACCCTTCGACCCCGAGCTCGCCGCGCTCTGCGACCGGGGCGGGTCGCTGTCCGATTCACCCGCGCTGCCATCGTGGCAACCGATCCAGCGAATCGCCGAACAGCTCTTGCCAGCGCGCTCGCAAGCGCATGTTGGCTCCGAGGAGAGAACATGAAGTTCCTGTGCGTGTCGTGCGATGAGGCCATGAAGCTGATCCGCACCGATCCCCCCGAGCGCGGCTCACTCACTGTGGTCTACCAGTGCCCGAAGTGCGCGAGCGAGTTCGCCATGCTGACGAACCCCTACGAGACCCAGGTGGTCGGCTCGCTCGGAGTCAAGGTCGACGCAAACGGAGGCGCAGGGGAGTCCAAGTGCCCGTTCACGGGCGTGGTGCAGGATTTGGGTGTGGGCGTGGCAGGCTCGACGAACGGGTTGTCGTGGACCTCGGAGGCGAGCTCGAGCCTGCTCAACATTCCCGAGTTTGCGCGTCCCATGGCCAAGACCGGCATCGAGAAGTTTGCGACCGAGCGCGGGTTTGCGCAGATCGATGCGCAGGTGCTCGCGGAGGCTCGAAACTTCTTCGGGATGTAGTCGGCGCTCAGTCCTTGTCCGTGAAGGGCATCGAGCCGAACATCTTGGCTCGACTTTCGCCCGCCAGCGCGTCCTTCATTACGTCGGCTGTGATCAGCGCGACACCCTGGCGCTGGGCGTACGCCTCCAGGCCCTGCTTGACCTTCCCGCGGATGAACACGATCGGGATGCGTTCCAGCCGAGCGCGGGCTTCCGCGCTCCAGAGGATCTCGTCGACCTCTAGCGTTTGTCCGGTCGGCTGGTAACGACAGGCCGGGTCTTCTTGCAGGTAGTCGCCGTAGGCGGCATAGGCCCGACACCGGCACCCGCCGCACAGCTCGTTGAACTCGCAGCTGCCACAGCGTCCCTTGAGCTGCTTCGGGTCGCGGAGCTGCTGCAGGACGGGCGAGGTCTGCCAGATCTCGCCGAGGCTCTGTTCACGCACGTTGCCGGCAACGACCGTCATATAGGGACACGGGGTGACATCGCCCTGCGGCGTGATTCGACCGTACTGGGTGCCAGCCATACAACCGCCGCTCTCGAGCCCGCCAACTCCCTTCTGGTAGGCGATCTGCTTGAACTGCGGCGCACACTTGGAGCGCACCAGCATCGGACGGTAGTGATCTTGCGAGTCCACCAGGTCCGAGAGCATGGCTTCCGTCCGTTCGGGTGAAAGATCGTTCATCTGCTGGCCACGGCCGGTCTGCACGAGGAAGTACAGGTTGAAGGACCAGGCTCCCTTCTCGCGGGCAAACGCCAGCATCTCGGGAATCTCGTCGTAGTTCATGTCCATGACCGTGGTCTGGACCACCACCTGGAGGCCGTTCGCCCGGCAGATATCCAACGCCCGGACCGAATACTCCCATGCATTGGGTCCGCCCCGAAAATGGTCGTGCTTCGCCGGATCGAGCGAATCGATGCTGATGGCGACACCCTGCACGCCGCACTCGATCATCTTCTCGACGACCGCCGTCGTGAGCAAGACGCCATTGGTGCCCATCACGACCCAGAGTCCCTGGCTCGATGCGTGTCGGGCGATGTCGTAGATGTCCTTGCGCATGAGCGGCTCGCCACCGGTCAGGATCAACATCTCGGTGCCGAGGGTCTTCATCTCGTCGATCAGCGAGAGACATTCGTCGGTGCTGAGCTCGTCTTCTGCCTTGTGTCCCGCCTCCATGTAGCAGTGCGGGCAGCGCAGATTGCACATCTTCGTCAGATTCCACGAGATGAGCGATGGCTTGTACTCGGTCTGAGTTGCCATCTACTGTTCCTCACCGATCCGGCGTTGCGTGCGCCACGCGGAGAACCCGATCCACGCCGAGCGGACGAGCAGAGACACGACGATCGTCATCAGCGCCGCGTTCACGAACGCGGCCGGTCTGGGCGAAACGGTCGTGATGCTAAGTGCCAGCGGGTCGACGTGCAAGCCAAGTCCGTGATGGAAGTAATTGGTCGCCCGCCAGACGTTCGGCACGACCAGCAGCGCGGACAGCAACCACCAGCCCTGCCGGTACAGCAGCACTGCGAAGATCAGGACGAAGACGGCACCTACCGCCAGCTGCCCATACGCGCCCTCTCGGGTCGGAGGGATCAGCTCGGCGGTGAACGTGATGACGATCACCAACACCCCGAGTACACCGTAGGCCAGTCCAGCTGCCTTGTGCGGCTGCGCCAGGGCCCGGAGCGACGAGTTCTTCACGAATCTACGACTGCCCCCGGTCTTGCGACAGGTGCGTTCGAAGCGCTGCGGCCACGGCGTTGCCCGACGCCGCGCAGTCGGCCAGGCCGTATGCGCCCAGGGCGCTGCCGGCGAGGTGGAGGCCCTCGTGTCGCTCGACCTCTTGCTCGACGACTTCGACCCGCGCCCGGTGGCCGACGTCGAACTGCGGCATGGAGTTCGGGAAGCGATTCACTCTCCACGAGACGGGCTTGCCGTTGATGCCAATCAAGGGCGCCAGGTCGTCGTGCGCCCGCTGGGCCAGCGTCTCGTCGTCGAGATCGAGCGCAGACGGATCGAGCGGACCTCCCTGAAAGGTTCGCACTACGTGGAACCCGTCGGGAGCGACACCGGGGAACTTCTCGCTCGAGTAGGTGGCAGCGAAGATGCGATTCCGCTCGCGCCGCGGCACGAAGAAGCCGAAGTCGCCCGGAAGCAGCGCGACATCATCGCGTCGGTAGACCAGATTGACGGTGAGGCAGGAGGCAAAGCGCAATCCGGCGAGAGCCGTCGCGAGGGCGGGCGCATCGGCCTTCAACAGCTCGCGACAGCGGGGCGCCGGACAGGCGAGCACCACGCTGTTTGCCCGCCAGGTGCCCCGAGCCGTCTCGATCTGCCAGGCGCCGCCGGGCAGTCGTCGAAGCTGTCTCGCTGCGCAGTCGAGCTCCAGCCAGCCGGCGGGAATCTGACCGGCAAGGCGCTCCACCAGCGTGCCGAGCCCATCGGCAATCGTCAGTTGCGCGGGTGAGCGCTGGGCGGCCGCGCCCGAAGGTCCGGATGAACCACGAAGCCCGCGCAGAACACTGCCGCACTGCCGTTCGAGCTCGACGAACGGTCCGAGCGTTCGCTCCGCGCTCAGCTTCGTCGCATCGGCGATGAACAACCCGCCCAGCACGGGCTCCGCCACGCGCTCGAAGACCTCCCGGCCGAAGCGCCGCCGGACGAAGCTCTCGACGCTCTCGTCCGTGGCGGCGTCCTCGCTCGGGTCGTCGCCCGCTAGCGCACCGGGCTTGATGAGCGACTCGAGGAGCATCCTCGCCTTGCCCGGCCACGAGAACAGGCCGGACCGCAAGAGCGGCCAGGGCAACGTCGGTGCGATCAGCCGGAATCCCGCGGGCAACCGATGCAATCGCTGGTCGTGAAGCACCGAGAAGGCTGCGTCCGATCTGGGCGCGACGAGTGCATCGCCGAGCCCGAGCTCCCGGCACAGGTCGATCGCCGCTGGCTTGGCGGTCGCCAGCGAATCCGGGCCGGTCTCACACAGGCAGTCTCCCTGCTGCTCCGCCTCGACTCGCTCTGTCTGGATCAAGCCGCCCAGGCGGTCGCGGGCCTCGAACAGACGCAGCGAGAGCGGATCGGTCGAATGCTGATGCCGACTCAGGCGAAACGCGGTGACCAGACCGGAGACGCCACCGCCGACGATCGCCACATCCAGACGGCGCGCATCGGGGTCGTTGGCACCACACGCGCGGACTGAATTCACGGCCAGAACTGTACCAGACAGAAACGCGACGACGGAAGGCAGGTTCCGGATTCTGGATCCCGATCAAGCGCCCCGGCACGCTCACGCCGGGAGCTCACCCCCGCGAGCCGCTCGCCCCGGTGCAGATCTTCCGCTACCTCGTCGTGTGCATCTGCCCCGTGCTGTACGCTCTGGTCTGTCCGTGAGCGGGAGGTCGCCGCGAATGCCGCGGCCCGCAGCGGGCGAAATCTCGACGCCGTCCTGCAATGCGTCGCCAGCGAGTCGGCTTCGCGGGCTGTTGCCGCCACCGTGGGATGCACGGACCCGGTCGAGCGGATCTTGACACCGCAGGGAGGTGGACATGGCTGGGATCGACTTCGACCCGTTCTCCGACGAGCTGGTCTACGGTGACAAGTACGCCGTCTACAAGCGGCTGCGCGACGAGGCGCCCACGCACTACTCCGAGAAGTGGGGCTGCTACGTGCTATCGCGCTTTGCGGGTGTCTGGGAGGCTTGCCAGAGCCCGGCGATTTCGTCCGCCCATGGGACCACGCTCTCGCACCTGTTGACGAAGGTGCAGCCTGTCCAGCCGATGCTGAACATGATGGATCCACCCGGCCACTCGAGCCTGCGTGCGCTGCTGCGCAAGCAGTTCATGCCGCGCCGCGTAAAGGAGCTCGCTGCGCCCATCCAGGCGCTGGTCGAGGAGCTGCTCGACGCACTGCGTGAGCACGACACGCCGGATTTCGTGAGCCAGTTTGCGCAGCCGCTCGCGACCGGCGTCGGCGGCATGGTGATCGGACTGCCGGCCGAAGACGGGCTCTACCTGCGCGGGCTCGTGGACCAGTTCTTCTCGCGCGATCCCGACAACCCCGGCATGACCGAACGTGGAATCGCCGCAATGCTCGAGATGGACGAGTATTTCGAGAAGCTCTCGGCCGAGCGTCGAGGCAAGCCGGCGGTCGACTTCGACGCGATCTCGGTGCTCCAGAGCTGGGAGGGGCCCGACGGTCACCGCGCCGACGATCACGAGGTGGCTTCCAACCTGCAGCTTCTGTTGATCGGTGGGACCGATACGCTGCCGAAAGTGCTCGCGAATCTGGTGCTGCGGCTGGCGCAGAACCCGGATCAGCGCGCGGACCTGGCGGCCGACCCGAGCCTGGCGGCGGATGCGTTCAACGAAGCGGTGCGCCTCGACATGCCGACGCAGAACATGGCGCGCATGTTGATCGACGACTTCCAAGTCCACGACGAGACCCTCGAGTCCGGCAAGCCAGTGTTGCTCCTGTACGCGTCCGCCAACCGCGACGAGCGCGAGTTCCCGAATCCAGACGTCTACGACATGCGGCGTCGCGCGCCGCGGAGCGTCTCCTTCAGCCACGGTACGCACGCCTGCATCGGCTTGCACGTGGCGCGCAAGGAAGGCGAGATCGCGATCAGCGAGCTGTTGCGCCGACACCCGGGCTACTCGATCGACGAGGCGCAGCTCGAGCGCTACGAGACCGAGTTCGTGCAGGGCTACTCGAGGGTTCCGATCTCGCTCGACGGAGGTTGAGTGCGCGGAGCGTCGCCTACCCGACGACGTTGATCAGGCGGCCGGGGACGACGATCACCTTCTTCGGCTCGCGATCGCCCAGGTGCTTGCGCACGACGTCGAGCGCGAGGGTGGCGCTGCGGATCGTTGCTTCGTCGGCATCGGCGGCGACCTTCAGCTCGCCGCGCTTCTTGCCGTTCACCTGGATCACCAGCGTGACTTCGTCCTCTTCGAGCATCGAGGTGTCTGCTTCGGGCCACGGCTCGTGGGCGAGCGACCCGTCGTGTCCGAGTCGCTGCCACAGCTCCTCGGCCAGATGGGGCGCCAGCGGAGCGAGAAGCAGGACGAACTGCTCGGCTGTCGAGTGGGCGAGCGGTGCGTCGCGGGTCATGTCCCGCGCGAAGACCATCAGCTTGGAGATGGCGGTGTTGAAGCGCATCGCATCGAGGTCGTCGGTGACTCCCCGGATCGTCTGCGCCGCGAGCCGCTGCTGTCCCTCCGTGCCCTTGCCGTCGGCCAGCTCGCGCGACACATCGGTGTCGTCGTCGACGACGGACTTCCATGCTCGCTCGAGGAAGCGGCGGACACCCTGGATGCCATCTGTCGACCACGGAGCGTCCTTGTCGAGTGGGCCGATGAACATCTCATAGAGACGCATCGAATCGGCACCGAACTCGCGGATGATGTCGTCCGGGCTGATTACGTTGCCGCGGCTCTTCGACATCTTCTCGACCACCTCCTCGAGCGGGAGGCCTTCGTGTTGCGGGTGCATCGCAACACCCTCGGGTCCCTTGCTCACCTCCGTCAGCGGGACCCAGCGCGCCTTCAGCTCGCGGCCGTCGTCGGCGGCGAGAACGCGCTCGCCGTCGTGGCGGACCTGCTCGGACGAGTAGACGCGGGCAGCGTAGCTCGGGTCGTCGGCGAGGTTGTCGTCGAAATAGCGATAGCTGTAGCCGAGGATCATTCCCTGGTTGACGAGCTTCTGAAACGGCTCGCTCGTGTGCACGACGCCGAGATCGAACAGCACCTTGTGCCAGAAACGCGCGTACAGCAGGTGCAACACCGCGTGCTCGGCACCCCCAACGTACAGATCGACTGGCATCCAGTAGCGCTCGGCTTCTTGCGAGACCAGCGACGCGCTGTTGTGTGGATCGCAGAAGCGGAGGTAGTACCAGCAGCTGCCCGCCCATTGCGGCATGGTGTTGGGATCTCGACGGATCGTCTCGTTGGTCTCGGGATCGGTGAGCTCGATCCAGTCGGGAACGCGCTCCAGTGGCGTGTCGTTCTCGCCGCTCGGCGTGAAGTCGTCGAGCTCCGGCAGCTCGAGCGCGAGCTCATCCTCCGCAAGCAGCTCGATGCTGCCGTCGGCCTTGTGCACCAGTGGAAAGGGCTCGCCCCAGTAGCGCTGGCGGCTGAAGAGCCAGTCGCGAAGCTTGTAGGTAATCGCGCCCGCGCCGCGGCCGGTACGCTCGAGCTCCTCGATGATCCGCGCCTTGGCTTCCGGTGTGCGTAGCCCGTCGATCAGCCCCGAGTTGACCGCCACGCCTTCGCCGGTGAACGGGAGCTCGGTGTCCTCGCGGGCTGTGCCCCGCTTCGTGGGCGCAGCGACCACCGGGATGATCGGCAGCTCGAACTTCGTTGCGAACTCGAAGTCGCGGGTGTCGTGGCCGGGCACGGCCATGATGGCGCCGGTGCCGTAGGTCGCGACCACGTAGTCCGCGATCCAGATCGGGATCGATTGCTGATTGACCGGGTTGGTGGCGGTTGCGCCCGTCGGAACGCCCGTCTTCTCGCGACTGTCCGCCAGACGAGCGCGCTCGCTCTTGCGGCCCGCCTCCGCGACGTACGCCTCGACCGCGGCGCGCTGCGCATCGCTCGCGAGCTCGAGCGCAAGCGGATGCTCGGGCGCCAGCACCATGTAGCTGGCGCCGAACAGCGTATCTGGGCGGGTGGTGAAGACCTCGATCTCGGTTCCTTCGCGGCCGTCGACTGCGAAACGCACGCTGGCGCCCTCGCTGCGTCCGATCCAGTCGCGCTGCATCTTCTTGATCGGTTCGGGCCAGTCGAGCCCCTCCAGGTCCTCGAGCAGACGATCTGCGTACTCGGTGATCTTGAGCATCCACTGGCGCATCGGGACACGCTCGACGGGGTGGTCGCCGCGCTCGCTCTTGCCGTTGATGACCTCCTCGTTGGCAAGCACGGTGCCGAGTGCCGGGCACCAGTTGACGGGGACCTCGGCTTCGTAGGCCAGCCCGCGCCGGTAGAGCTGCTGGAAGATCCACTGTGTCCAGCGGTAGTAGGCGGGATCGGTCGTATCGATCTCACGCGACCAGTCGTAGCTGAAGCCGAGCGATCGGATCTGGCGCCGGAAGTTCTCGATGTTGCGCTGCGTGGTCTCGCGCGGATGGGTTCCGGTCTGGATCGCGTACTGCTCGGCCGGTAGCCCGAAGGCGTCCCAGCCCATGGGGTGGAGCACGTTGAAGCCGCGCATCCGTTTGTAGCGAGCCAGGATGTCAGTGGCGGTGTATCCCTCCGGGTGGCCCACGTGCAGCCCATCCCCGGATGGATAGGGGAACATGTCGAGGACGTAGTACTTGGGCTTGTCGGGGTCGAGCTCCGCCCGGAACGTTTCGTGGGTGAGCCAGTAGTCCTGCCACTTGGGCTCGATCTGCGAAGGGTCGTACGCCATCTCGGCCGGGAGGGTGACCGCAGGGCTCTCCAGCGTCAACGGCCGTCAGTCAGGGGTGGACGCCTATTCCTGGTATAGCTCGATGATCCGGGAGGCGTTCTCTTCCACCGCCTTGCCGCTGATCTCGATGTGTCGCCAGCCCTGGCGTCGACACAGCTGCCGGGCGCGATCCAGCTCCTGGCGGATGGCGTGGCTGTCGGTGTACTTCGAGAACGGTGAGGTGCCCAGCGACTTGAGCCGCGCTTGCCGAACCCCCAACAGCGTGTCGGAGTCGATGTCGAGCGTGAAGACCTTATGGGCGTCGAGTTCGAGTAGCTCGGTCGGAGGGTCGAGGCCCGGGACGAGCGGGACGTTGCCGGTCTTGTAGCCCCGCTGCGCGAGGTACATGGTGAGTGGCGTCTTCGAGGTCCGCGACACGCCGGTCAGCACGATATCGGCCTCGTAGAGCGTGTTCAGGTTGGCACCGTCATCGTGGCGCACCGCGAACTCGACAGCCTCGATGCGCTGGAAGTAGTCGTCGCTGATCCCGTGGAGCAGGCCCGGCTGGTGGCGGGGCTCGGCCCGCAGGTGCGTTGCCGCACGCGCGATCAACGGCCCGAGCAGGTCGACGGTCGCGAGCCCGTAGCGCTGTGCCTCGCGCAGGAGCTCCGCCGCCTCGCGTTTCTCGACCAGGCTGAAGACCACGAGCGCGTTGGCGTCGGCCGCCTGGGCCATGACCCGCTGCACTTCCGACGGGTGGCGCACGCCTCCAAAGATGCGAAGCCGCCAGGGCGTCGAGAACTGGAGCATGACCGCGCGACAGGCAGCCGCACCCGTCTCGCCGGTACCGTCCGAGACGACGAAGATCTCGCCGCCCGCCTCGCTCCCTTCTGTCTTGTTCCTTGCGGCCATGGCGTCAGTCGATCAGACCCTTGCGGCGCTCTGCCTCACGCTGCAGGTTGAGCGCCTGACGCTGATCGTCGGTCAGCAGGGCGGTCGCCACCTTCGGCCGCAGGATCGAGTAGAAGGTCGGTACGACGGTGATGGCGCCCAGCATGTTGATCACCATCAGGATGGCCAGCAGCAGCGCCATCTCGGCCTGAAAGCGCAGGTTGGACAAGGTCCAGGGGATGATGCCGCCGACGATCGTCGTCGCGGTGAATACAACCGCCATGCCCGTGGTCCGGACCGCGCGTCTCACGGCCTCGTCGATGTCCGAGGTGTCGACCACCTCCTGGCGGATGCGATCGACGATGTAGATCGCGTAGTCGACGCCGATCCCGACCCCGACCGACTGGACCGGCAGCGTATTGATGTTGAGGCCGAGGCCGGCGATCGCCATGTACGCGAGTGACAGCATCGTCGCCGTCGAGATTTGCAACAGGATGATGAACCCGCTCGACACCGACTGGTAGGTGACCGAGTGCAGCACGAAGATCACGAGCAGGATCAGCGCGATGTTCGCGACGTGGCTCCGCTCGACCTCGTCATTGATGGCGGCGAGGATGCCCATGATGCCGCCGGCCATCACGAACTGGACGCCGCGGGTCCACGACTGGGTCGCCTGGTAGCGCGGCACCGAGTCGACGGCCTTGGTGTCGTGCACGATCAGATCCTTGATGTTCACCGCGACGGCGCGGATGCCGCGCTCTTGGCTCTCCCACCAGGCGTTGATATCGTCGAGCTCCCAGGACTCGAGCCCCTCGGGCCAGGTGAACACATCCTCCTCGTCGAGGCCGTCGCGTTCGTTCTCGTAGTCCTCGAACGCGCCTTCCTGGAACTCTTCGATCCATTCGGGCAGGTCCGCGCGGTTGGCGGTGAAGTGCACATCCTGCGAGGTGTAGCTGCCGTCGTCGTTGCGCAGTTTCACGGTCAGCGTGTGGTTGCGGGGTGACGGCAGTACCGGGCCGAGCATGTAGTAGATCTGGTCGGCCAGGCTGTCGTAGTCGAAGAAGCCGGCGTCGGGGGTGGCCTTGTCCTTGTCGAGCCGGACGATCACCTCGCCGATCGGGTTCTGCTTGATGAACTCCTCAGCTGCGAGCACCGCCTTCAGGATCGTCTCGCCCTTGTGGTCGGGATAGAAGAAGGCGACGTTCGAGTGCCGGTTGTCGTCAGTGAGATAGGGACGCAGGAAGCCCGGCGCGCTGTTCTGGCGCAGCTGGAAGAGCTGCTGGCGAACCGTCGCCGGGTGGTTCGGCACGAAGGCCCACTTGGGGTCGCCGAAGTGGTTCTGCTGCCACAGCGTCCGCAGGATCGGCGCTAGCGAGAGCGTGGCGCCGACGTTCGTATGCTGGCGCATCCAGCGCTCGAACTCCTCCATGCGCAGGATGGGCTGGGCGTCGCCGCTCGCGTCCTTCTTGTCGCCGTCCGTGTAGATCACGAAGGTGTCGACGCCGCCGAAGCGTTGGGCGATCGCGGCCGTCGCCACATTGAACTCGTGGCTGGGTCTGAACAGTGGGGTGCCCGGCCGTGCCTCGCCGACCTTGGAGTGGAACAGCGCCACGTAGGTCGCGCTGACGAACAGCACCACCGTCACGCTGGCGATCACCCACTTGTAGGTCGGGTGAGTCGAGATGTAGCCGATGAAGCGCGTGAAACGCACCATGAAGGCCGGCAGGAAATGCTCGTGCTCGGTCGGTGCCGGCAGGAAGCAGATCAGCACGGGGTGCAGGACCTCGACGGTGACGATGATCGAGGCGACCCAGAAGGCGCCGAAGATGCCGAGTTCGCGCATTTGCGGAATCGAGGTCACGAGGATCATCAGCAGACCGGCGACATCGGTGATGATGCCGAGCGTGCCGGGCACGATCAGCTCGCTCATGGCGACCGTGGCAACCTCGACCTTTGCCTCGTCCGGGTCGCCGATCTGAGGGAGCATCGTCTCGTAGTCTTCGAAGAAGCGCTCCGCCATCTGGACGGTATGCGAGATCGCGCGCGCCGTGATGATCGTTGGAATCACCAGGATCAGCGGGTCGAAAGTGATGCCGACCCAGCCGGTGAAGCCGAGTCCCCAGGTCGCCGTCGCGAATGCGGCGACCATCGGGATCAGAACACCGTGCCAGCGCCGGAAGTAGAGCCACAGCAGCACGAAGATCAGTGCGATGGTCAGCCCGACGAACAGGCCGATCTCGAAGGCGTGCTTGACCACCCACCCGATCAGCACCGGGAAGCCACTCACGTAGACGTAGTGGTTCTCGTCCTCTTCGTCGGCCTTGATCTGCTGGATGTGGTCGAAGACGGCCTGGAAAGTCTCGCGGTTGTTCAGCCGGTCGGTGACGAAGCCGGCCCGCACCAGGGCGCCCTGCTCGTCGAGTGAGACCAGACGCCCGTAGATGAACGGCGGGTTCTGACGCACCACGGACGCAATCTCGTCCGCACCCTCCTGCGTCGTCGGAAGCTTGGGCATCAGTGTCTCGCTGCTGATGTCGCCGTCCGCCTCGATCTGCACCACACGCGTCGTGTAGTGCGTCAGCGACTGCACGTTGTAGTGGTTGACGGGATACTGCGGATAGGTGCGGTCGAGGAGCTTGAAGATCTCCTTCGGCGCGATGTCCGGGTTGGCCTCCTCGATCTCCTCACGCATCTCGTCGCGATCGTCGGTGTGGCTGTTGAAGCCCTCGCCGTCGAGTCGGTTGGTGATGCGCTTGAGCTTGGCCAGCGACTCGGGGTTGAAGATCGACCCGTCCTTCACGACCAGCGCGAGGAACACCTCGGACGAGCCGCCGAAGATCCCCGAGAACTTGTCTTGCGAGTGGATGAAGCGATGGTCCGGCCACTGCGCGCGTGCTTCGGTGTCGATGCGTACCATCGGTCCCGGCAGCGGCATGCCGAACGCGCTGAAGACGGTGTTCACGATCGGGTACGCGAAGAACGACGTAATGAGAATGATCAATATCGCGACGATGCCGCGGTGGCGCACGATCACGCGCGCCATGCGCAGAGTCCAGGATTCGCGGGGCGAGGGGGCAGGGGCTTCGGCCATCGAGTCCTCGTAGTCAGCGCGCGTGCACAGGCGATCCCGCCTTGCGACGCCACGTTGCGGCGGCGGACGCGGGCTGGGTTCGGGGTCTTGCGAGCCGGTATTCAGCTTCCGGCTGAGCGACGGACATTAGGCGGGATAGCCCTGTTGGGTCAATGGAAAACCAACGGAAACAGGGGGTTGCGGGAGCAACCTCGTCGGGTGACGCGCAGTCCGTGGAGTCTCGGGGCTCTAGCTCAGACCTCTCGAGCCAGGAAGTCGCCGGGGTTCAGCACCACCGCCCCGTGGTGGCGCGCGCGATTGGCCAGTCTGCGATCCGCCGTCACCACGACGATTCGCCCGGGCTCTTCGGCGGCACGGATCCTGTGGACCAGCCAGTCGTCGGCGGATGGGGCAAAGACCGCGTGCAGCCGTCCCGTGCTCTCGGTGGGCACGGGGCGGCTGCCGTCGAATACGACCCACACGTGGGGGTGCTCGCGCACATGGGTCGCTCCCGCCACGGCCTCGAGCACGCGACCGCGCCCCGAGGCCGTCCACCACCGGGTTCGCTCCTCGCCACCCAGGAGCGTGGTGTGGAGCAGGTTGAACCCGTCGATCAGCCACTCCTCGACTTGCGGGAGTGCTTCGTCGTCTGCGGTGATCGGGGCGGGATGGGGGGAGGAGCCTGTTGACTCGGGAGTCGACATCGCGACGCCAGGATACGCTGTGTTGGCTGGCTGGGCCGAGCTGACCAGCCAAGCCCAGCCGAGGCCAAAACCCATCACTGCGGCAATGACTGCCGCGGCTTCGAGCGTCGCCGGGAGTTGGGGGAGGGTGTGCCTGAGTACGGCGACACCGAGGAAGCTGGGTGGACGGCGACACTGCATCGGGGGTCTCCTGTCGATCGCGAGCACCTGGAGTCTCCGGCGCCTGCGTGACAGGTCCGGTCACACACGACAACGCGTGTGAACTCAGTGACTTGCGAGTGCGAGAGGTGTGGTCTACCCAACGCATCATGGCGTCCCCCGGCCAGACGCTGCGGATCGGTCTCGTCCAGCAGCGGTGCAGCGTCGATCCCGACGACAACCTTGCACGCGCGATCGCGGGCGTGGAACGCGCCGCGCGCGAGGGGGCCGGCGTCGTCTGCCTGCCGGAGCTGTTTCGCACCCGCTACCCCTGCCAGAGCGAGGATCCGAGTCGCTTCGAGCTCGCCGAGTCGATCCCCGGTCCGAGCAGTGAGGCGTTGTGCAAGTGCGCCGGCGAGCTTGGTGTGGCGATCGTGGGCTCGTTGTTCGAGCGCCGCGCGGCCGGCTTGTACCACAACACCGCGACGCTGATCGACGAGTCGGGGACACTGCGCGCCCGCTACCGCAAGCTCCACGTTCCGGACGATCCTCTCTACTACGAGAAGTTCTACTTCACTCCGGGCGACCTCGGGGTGCCGGTGGTGTCGCTCGCCGGCGCGCCGATGGCCAGCCTGCTGTGCTGGGACCAGTGGTTCCCGGAGGCCGCGCGACTGGCCGCGCTCGGCGGCGCGGAGGTGATCTTCTTTCCCACGGCGATCGGCTGGCAGTTCGACGAGGGCGAGGCCGTCGACACGGCACAGCACGACGCATGGGAGACGATCCAGCGCTCGCATGCGATCGCGAACGGCAGCTTCACGGTGGCCGTCAATCGCGTCGGTGACGAGCAGCTGCCCGGCGCGTCTTCGGGCATCCGGTTCTGGGGCCAGTCGTTCGTGGCCGATCCAGCGGGACGGGTGCTCGCCAGGGCGCCGGCGGACGAGGAGGCGGTGCTCGTCGTCGATTGCGATCTGTCGCTCGTCGAGCGCACGCGGCGCGACTGGCCCTTCCTACGGGATCGACGCGTCGATGTCTACAGCGAGCTCACCAAGCGGTTTCGTGACGACTGACGAAGCCGCGCTGCCGCAGCGGCCCGCCGGCGAAGTGCGGAGGCACTGGCCTGCCGGCGAAGTGCGGAGGCACTGGCCTGCCGAATGGCAGCCGCACACGGCGACCTGGCTCGCCTGGCCCCACGCTCGCGATACCTGGCCCGGTCGGCTCGAGGAGGTGGAGCGCACCTACGTCGAGCTGGTGCGCGCGCTCCAGGGGCGCGAGCTCGTGCGCATCGGCATCGAGGGCGACGAGCGCGAAGCCCGGGCGCGACGCGTGCTGGCCGACGGCGGTGTCGACGCCGATCGCGGTGTCGAGTTCGTCGCGCTGCCCACCGACGACGCCTGGCTGCGCGATACCGGTCCCGTGTTCGCGCGCTGCGGCGCCGAGCCCATAGCGCTCGATTTTCGCTTCGACAGCTGGGGTGGCAAGTATCCGCCCTGGCAGCGTGACGATCGAGTGGCCAGGCGCATCGCTGCGCATGTCCGGGTCGCGGCCGAGCGCGTGGACGCGGTGCTCGAGGGCGGCTCGATCGAGGGCAACGGGGCTGGCACCGTGCTGACGACCGAGTCCTGTCTGCTGCAGGGCAATCGCGGCGGGGGATCGCGCCGTTCGCGTCAGTCGATGGAGCAGCTGCTGGCCGACCGTCTCGGCGCGCGGCGCGTGCTGTGGCTGGGCGGCGGGATCCGCGGCGACGACACCGATGGCCACGTCGACAACGTCACTCGCTTCGTCGCCCGCGACACGGTCGTCACCTGCGTTCAGCCGGATGCCGGCGACCCCGATCACGCGGCACTCGCCGCGAACCGCGATCGGTTGCGCACGATGCGAACCGCCGACGACGCGGCCATCGCTGTTATCGAGCTGCCGCTGCCCGATCCCGTGGTGCACCGCGGTCAACGGCTGCCTGCCAGCTACGCGAACTTCCTGCTCGCCAACGGAGTGGCGCTCGTGCCGGTGTTCGGTTCTGCCAGCGACGAGCGTGCCCTCGCCATCCTTCGCGACTGTCTGTCTGGTCGCGAAGTCATCGGCATCGCCTCGCGCGATCTGGTCATCGGCCTCGGGGCCGTGCACTGCCTGACGTTGCAGGAGCCCGCCTAGCCACGGGAGGAGGCTTCCGTGTCGGCTCTCTCTCACTGCCCCGCGGGTAGGTGGCGCGGGCCTCGTTCCGGGTCTCCACGAGTCTCGTGGTACCCTGTTGTTTGCTGGCTCGTCGAGGTGAAGATGTCGCAGCTGCGGTTGTTGTTGTTGTGTGGGATGGTGCTGTTTCTGCTGGGACACGGCCCGTGCCGCGGCGGCTCGCTCCGTGTGCTCTCTCCGCAGCGAGGCGAGCTGGTCGCCGGCGGGAATCTCGACGTGCGCGTCGTGTTGCCGAGGGACCGCGCGACCTCCGATCTCGAGTTCCTCGTCGATGGTGCGCCCCCCGCGTCGATCGTGCCGCTGGCCGCGACGCCTCCCGTGCACGTCTTTCGGCTGGGTGAGATCCCGGATGGCTGGCACAGGCTGGAGGTCGGTCTCGCGCGCGTCGGAGGCGCGCGCGAGCACCGCGCTCGCGAGGATCGCGGACGCGGGCACCGCGGGCACCGCGGGCGCGGGCGCGGGCGCGGGCGCGGCGGTCGCAGGTCCGTCGCCTTCGAGATGACGACCCTGGAGGCGCCCGAGCGCTGCGAGAACCTCAACGCACAGGAGTGTCTGCTGCCGTTCCCGTCGAGTCGCTTCCTGGTGGGTGACCCGCACTCGGCAACCGGCTACCGCGTCGACCTGCCCGCCGATTCGATGCCCGATCTGGTCGTCGGCTCGCTGATCGGCTTCCTGACCGGGGCGCGATCGCGGCTCGACCCGGCACCCTACAACCGCAACGACGGCTTCAGCCCCACGGTCCAGATCCTGATGAACTTTCCGGGAGGGGTGGATCTGGTGCGGTCGGACGTCGCGCGCCTCGATCCAGCGACGGGCAACTTCGACATGCGCTCGCTCGAGCGAGACCACCCGACGGTGCTGCTCGACGCCGAGACCGGGGAGCGCATCCTGCACTTCGTCGAGAACGACGACCGCGCGAGCGGCGAGCGCGTGACGACGGTCCTGCGTCCCGGCCTCAGCCTGCTGCCGGGCCGTCGCTACATCGTGGCTGTGCGCGATCTGGTGCATGCCGATGGCTCGCCGGTCGCGGCGGAGCCGGTGTTCGCCGCGCTGCGCGATCGTCGTCCCAGCTCGATCGAGGCCGTCGAGGCGCGTCGCCGCGACATGAAGGCCATGCTGCGGACCCTGCATCGCCACCACATCAAGACGCGGGACCTGATCCTGGCGTTCGACTTCGTGACGCAGAGTGACGAGGCGCTCACCGGACCCATGCTCGCCATGCGCGACCGCGCCTTCGACATCCTCGACTCGCAGTCTCCGGGCGAGGGGATTCGGGTCGCGTTCGCGATTCCGGTCACGCCGGCCGAGAGCTGTGCCCCGGGTCTGCTGTGGCGCATCGTGCTCGGCGTCTACCCGGTGCCGAACTTCCTTGCGCGCGACCCCAACGGGTCGCCGCTGGTGCCCGCCGATCCCGTCGGCGACCCGGATCAACTCGGCTTCCTGGCGCTCGATGCGACCGGCGCGCCAATCCAGACGGGGAGCTACGACGCGCAGTTCGGCTTCGCCGTGCCGTGTGACGCGTTGCTCGAGGGGCCCACGCGGCCGCTGCTGTTCGGGCACGGACTGTTCGGCAACGGCGCGTTCAGTGTCGGCTCCCTGGTTCAAGATCTGGCGCCCTACATCGACGACTTGAGGGCACGGGGACTGGTTCCCGCCGATGTCCGGCTCGACTACGCCATCGCGGGCACGCAGTGGAGCGGATTGTCCTCGCTCGACATCAAGCCGCTGCCCTCGGACATCGACTTCTCCGATCTGTCCCCGGCGGATCTTGGCGCGCTGCTCGACTTCTCCTCGAGCTTCGTCGGCCAGCTGTTCGTCGACTTCGACAAGATCGGCGCACTGCCCGATCGCCTGCGGCAGGGGCAGCTCGCGACTCTGGTGCTGGCGCGGCACCTCGAGCTCGGCTCGTTCAACGCATTGGCGGCTTTCCAGGCGCCTGCCGGGACGGCGATCCCGGAAGGGCAGGGTGTCCTCCAGTCTGGAGAGGTGCGCTACTTCGGCGCGAGCCTGGGCGGGATCATGGGCCTGATGTTCACGGCGCTGTATCCGCAGCTCGCGGCGGCGAACGTCGATGTGCCGGCGATCAACTTCGGGTTCCTGGTGCAGCGGGCCAAGCCGTTCAAGTCGTTCCAGGCGGTGCTCGAAGTGATCGATCCCGATCCGATGGTGCAGCTGATCGGGCTGGGGCTGCTCCACGAGCTGTGGGTCAAGGGCGACCCGGCCGGCTACGCGCACCACATCACGGGCAATACGCTGGCACCGCTGCGGGGGACATCACCCAAGGACGTGCTGATGACCGTGGCGCGCTACGACCAGCAGGTCTCGACCCTGGGTGCGCAGATCGCAGCAGCGACCCTCGGTCTTCGCAATCTCCCTGGCAGCGTCCTGACGAATCTACCGGGTGTTCCCGACGTGAGTGGCTCGATGCGTTCGGGACACATCGTGTACGACACGGGTGCCTACCAGCCAGATACCGCGACCGAGGTGTTCATTCCCCCCGCGGTGAACCGCCCAGCAGGCCAGGACGACAACCGCTGCGACCCCCATGCCCTGCGCTTCACGATCCCCGCCTCGCTCGCCCAGCTGCTGCGCTTCCTGGAGCCGGGAGGCGCGATCGAGAACCACTGTAACGGCGTTTGCGATGCGTCGGGGCCGCTCGAGCTGCCCGGCGGCCTCGACACGGCCTGCGACCCGCTCGCCCCCTAGCCCTTCCGTGGCGCCTCGCCTGCACGGGTCCCCCGGTTGAGGCTCGAATCAACTTTGCCGAGCACGCGGGATGGGTTACAACCTGCCGGCCAACCGATATCCAGCCACTCAGGAGGAGCGCCGTGGTCGAGGTGTTCCGACACGACGTGATCATCGTCGGCGGCGGCGCTGCGGGCCTCCGCGCTGCCATCGCCGTGGCCGAAGCCGACCCGAGCCTGTCGTGCGCGGTCGTGTCGAAGGTCTACCCGATGCGCAGCCACACGGTCTCGGCCGAGGGCGGTGCCGCCGCGGTGGCCCGGGACGACGACTCGCTCGAGATGCACGGCTACGACACCGTCAAGGGGTCGGACTTCCTCGGGGACCAGGACGTCATCCAGTACTTCGTCGAGCAGGCGCCCCGGGAGCTGTCGCAGCTCGAGCGCTGGGGTTGCCCCTTCAGCCGCAACGAGGACGGCACGGTCGCGACGCGCGCCTTCGGCGGCATGACGACCAAACGCACGTGGTACGCCACCGACAAGATCGGCTTCCACATGCTGCACGCGCTGTTCCAGACGTCGATGAAGTTCGACTCGATCGTCCGCTACGACGAGCACTTCGTCAGCAAGCTGGTGCTGGACGGCGGACAGGTGCGCGGCGTCGCCGCGCTCGATATTCGAACTGGCGACGTGAAGCTGATCCTGGCGCGAGCAGTGATCGTGACCACCGGCGGCGGTGGCAAGATCTTCCCGTTCACGACCAACGGCATGATCAAGACGGGCGACGGCATGGCGCTCGCCTACCGCTCCGGCGTGGCGCTGAAGGACATGGAGTTCGTTCAGTACCACCCGACGGGGCTGCCGGGTACGGGCATCCTGATCACGGAGGCCACGCGCGGCGAGGGCGGCCATCTCAAGAACAGCGAGGACGAGCGCTTCCTGGTCGAATATGACTACGGGGTCGGCGCCAAGGCAGAGCTCGGTCCGCGCGACATGATCTCGCGAGCGATCGTCCAGGAGGTCCGCGCTGGTCGCGGCATCGCCGGTCCGTACGGCGAGTTCGTGCACCTCGATCTCACCCATCTCGGCAAGGAGGTGATCGAGTCTCGGCTGCCGTTCGTGGTCGAGCTGTCACGAATCTACATCGGCGTCGACCCGGTGACCGAGCGAATTCCAGTTAGGCCGGTCGTCCATTACATGATGGGCGGCATCGACACCGACATCACCGCTGCGACCGACCTGCCGGGCCTGTACGCTGCAGGCGAGGTGGCCTGCGTCTCGCTCAATGGTGCCAACCGCCTCGGCAGCAACTCGCTCACCGAGTGTCTGGTGTTCGGCGCGCGCGCCGGCGAGGAGGCGGCCCAGTTCGTGCAGGGCACGGATGACGGCAATGCCTCGGCGACCCAGACACAGGGCGAGGAGGAGGCCGCGCGCCTCGACGCGCTCCGCGGTCGCAAGCAGGGCGGCGAGAAGCTCTCGCAGATTCGACGCGAGCTGAACAAATCGATGGAAGAGGGCTGCGGTGTCTACCGGGAGCAGGCGTCGATGGCCGCAACGGTGCGCGAGGTGGCGAACCTGCGCGGCCGCGTCAGCGACCTGCGACTCGAGGACGAGAGCAGGGTGTTCAATACCGAGCTGATCGCAGCGCTCGAGCTGGCGAACATGGTCGACGTGGCCGAGGCGGTCGCGAACTCGGCCCTGCAGCGCAAGGAGTCGCGGGGGGCCCACACCTGTGAAGACCACCCGACCCGCGACGACCAGAATTATCTCTACCACACGCTCTGCTACTTCGATCCGGCGGGTCCCCGCATCGAAAAGAAGGACGTGACGCTGGGAATCTGGGAGCCCGAGGAGCGGAAGTACTGATGAGTGCGAAGAAGACCTTCGTGATTACGCGCTTCGATCCGGACAAGGACGAGGTACCGAAGACACAGAGCTACGAGATCGAATGTCAGGACGACTGGAAGGTCCTGGACGCGATCAACTTCATCAAGGACGAGCTCGACGCTTCGCTGTCGTACCGCTGGTCGTGCCGCATGGCTGTGTGCGGCAGCTGCGGGATGATGGTCGACGGGGAGCCGAAGCTCACCTGCAAGACGGCGCTGTCGGACTACGGCGATACGCTCGAGATCGAGCCGCTCGCCAACTTCCCGATCGTGCGGGACCTGGTCGTGGAGCTCGAGGGCTTCATGGACAAGGTCAAGCGCGTCAAGCCGTGGATCGTGAGCGCCAAGGAAGAGGCCGCGCATCGGGCCGCGGCCACGATGAAGGAAGGCACCTACCGCCAGAGCACCGAAGAGCTGATGGCATTCAAGCAGTTCAGCATGTGCATCAACTGCCTGCTCTGTTACTCGGCCTGCCCCGTGGTCGCCAACGAGCCCGACTTCCTCGGGCCGGCCGCGATCGCCCTCGGTCACCGCTACAACATGGACTCGCGCGACGACGGCCAGGCCGAGCGCAACGAGATCTTTCGGGGCGAGGGCACTGTGTTCTCGTGCTCGTATGCGAACGAGTGCAGCGAGGTGTGCCCGAAGGGCGTCGACCCGGCGGCGGCCGTGAACCAGGCCAAGCTCAACACCGTGATCGACTGGGCTGCGGGCTTCGTGGTGTCGCGTGGAGGAGACGAGTGATGCCGGCCAGGAAGGCTTCCCATCCGCAGGCGATGGCGCCCAGCGCGCCGGGCAGGACGCGCACGGCCCCCCCGGTGCAGCCCGGCTCGTGGCAGACGAGCAGACGCATGAAGCAGTACTCGCGCTTCGGCATGACCGGCTGGGTCTACCTGCTGGCGAGCATCTCGGCGATCGAGATGGTGTACGCGCTCGGCAGCGGTCCGGAGGCCTACGAGCGGATGCAGGGGGTGTTCGGCCACCCGCTCATGGTGCTGTTCCACGCAATCTCGCTGTTCTCGGTCGGCTACGTGGTGGTGCGCTTCTTCGGTCTGTTCCCGAAGGCACAGCCGGCGCGCATCGGGCCCCTCAAGCCGCCGCCCGGGCCAGTGATTGCGGCCACGTTGTACGGCGCGTGGATCGGAATCACGCTCGTGCTGAGCGCCATCCTCGCGGGGGGGATCTTTTGATGAGCCAGGGACATCCGCTGCTGAAGTTCGAGCCGCTGATCTGGTTCTTGTTCGGTCAGGGCATCCTGGTCGGGTCGATCTTGATCACGAGCTGGCTACTCGTGGTCGGCATCCTGCACCCGCTCGGCATCGTGTCGCCCGAGGCGCTCGCCTACGAGCGCGCCCACATGCTGGCCTCGCACCCGGTCGGTCGCCTGGTGCTGCTCGGCATCCTGGCGCTGCCGGTCTGGAAGGGAGCCCACCACGTGCGCCATTTCTTCATCGACCGGGGCCACGCCGAGCGGGACAGCCTGATCGGACGCTTCTGCTACCTCGCCGCGATCCTGCTCTCCGTCGCGGCCCTGGTCAGCGTCGTCCGTCTCTGAGCTCGCTGCGCATCGCGGATCGCCGCCCCGCGGGCGCATCCCTCCTCTCTGCCTCATGTGTGTGTTTTTCTCGACTGCGGCTTGACCGCGCGCGGGTGGTGCCCAGGCTTCCGCACATCACGAAACGGCACTGTCTCCCGCGGGTCGCGGGAATCGTGCAGGGCCTCCGGGGCTCCACTGCGGGGCCCGTCGTGGAACGACACATTAATGTGTCATAGGAGTGCAGAGATGGCGATCAACAGCCTGGTCCACCGCGGTTCCTTCCATCCCTTCAACCGGGCCCTCGGGTTTCGCAGCGCGACCCCGGGTGTCCATTTCACTCCCAGCATCGATACCGTCGAGAACGACGACGCGTATCGGATCACCGCCGAGCTTCCGGGGCTCGATGACTCCGACTTCAAGATCGTGATCGAGGACGGCGTGCTCACCCTCGAGGGTGAGAAGAAGAGCCGCCACGAGAGCGACGAAGAAGAGACTCGCCCCGGCTATCGGCGCGTCGAGACCCGCTGGGGTCACTTCGTCCGCAGGCTTCGCTTCGGCGAGGACGTCGACGAGGACGGCGTGACGGCGTGCTACGAGAACGGCGTCCTGGAAGTGGTCGTTCCCAAGGTCGTCCAGGAGCGGAAGGTGAGAACCATCCCGGTCACCAGCGCCTGAAGGTTCTGGAGCTTTCCGAGAATTCCGCAGGGATCCCGAGCGCTCAACGAGCGTCGTGGAAGATCAGTCCCAGGGTCACTCGCCGGCCCGAGTGGAGTCGGCTGACACCGTGCCGGACGCTGGCGCGGTAGGGACGCCGAGCGCCCGGCACCGGGCGCTCGGTATTCGGAAACACGACCGCCTCGCCGCGTGCCAGCGCGATCGCCTCGCCGCGGGACTGTTGCCGAGGCCGCTGCTCGACCAGCAGAAATTCGCCGCCCGTGAAATCCGACGGTTTCCCGTCGCGCTGCGCATCGCCGGCAGAGCGTGAGAGCAGCACGGTCACCTGGAGCGGGAAGGCAACGTCGCCGTAGCGGTCCTGGTGCAGATTGTTGAATCCACCCTGCGCATAACGAAGCAGGAGCGGGGTGGGCCGGGTCTGGCCTGCCGCCGCGCACGTGGCGAGGAAGTCCTCGAGTCGGGACGGAAAACGTGCGTCGCTGCCCAGGCGCTCCTGCCAGCGGTTCGCGATCGCGGCCAGCGGCGGATAGAGCGCCTGGCGCAGGAGGCGGACCAGCGGGGGCAGCGGGTTTGCGAAGTAGCGATAGGCGCCCTCGCCGAATCGGTGCGCTCTCATCTCGATGAAGCTTCGAAAGCGGGCCTCGTCGCCGTACAGGCGTTCCAGCGAGGCGCACTCGCGCGCTCCCAGGACGCCGGGCAGGCGCGCGTGGCCCACGTCGTCGATTTCGCTTGCGGCGGTCTCCCAGTCGATGCGCTCGAGCTTCGGCATTCCGCGAGGGAACCGGGACCGCGGCCCGTCCGCAAGCTCTTGCGCCCCGCGCGGTCCGAACCCCGTGCGCTGACCTGGACACGGGCCGCGGACTTCCTCCGATCGTGGGGTTCGCGTATGCTCGGCGCGCTGTCACCGGAGGCCTGGCCCCGGCAGGCGGTCCCGGAACCCGATGAGAGGCACCCCCTATGGACTTCGGATTCAGTGACGAGCAGGAGCTGCTGCGCGCCGAGGTGCGCAAGTTCCTGGACCGCAGCGCGCCGCTCGAACAGGTGCGCAAGATCATGGCCAGCGACGCGGGGCTCGATCGCTCGCTGTGGGGCCAGATGGGCGAGCTCGGCTGGGTGGGTCTCTCGACTCCCGACGAGTACGGCGGGAGCGGCCTCGACCTGGTGACGCTGATCGTGCTGCTCGAGGAAACCGGTCGTACGCTGTTCCCCTCGCCGCTGATCTCGACCGTGGTGGCGGCGAAGGCGATCGAGCTGGCGGGCAGCGACGCGCAGAAGGCGCTCTGGCTGCCAGGGCTGGCCGAAGGGACGACGATCGGCAGCTTCGCCTATCTCGAGAGCAGCGACCGTCACGACCTCGACGGCATCGAGTTGCGGGGAAAACGCGAAGGGGATGCGACGCTGCTGTCGGGGACCAAACAGCTGGTCTTCGACACCGCCTCGGCCGACCTGTTCGTGGTCGCCTATCGCAGCGCGCCCGAGCGCGACGCGGTATCGCTCGCACTGGTCGAGCCCGGAGCGGCGGGGCTCGAGATCGACCACTTCCCGACCCTGGACGCGACCAAGCGGCTCGGTCGGCTGCGCTTCGAAGACGTTCGGATCGAAGCCGATCGGCGACTGGGCGAGGAGAGTGCGGCGGGCGCGGTCATCGCGCAGCTACTCGATCTCGGTGCGCTGCTCGTGACCGCCGAGGCCGTCGGGACCGCAGAGGGCGCGATCGCGACGACGAGCGAGTTCGCCAGGCAACGCGTGCAGTTCGGCTCGCCCATCGGCCGCTATCAGGGAGTCAAGCACCCACTTGCCGAGGCGCACGTCGACGTCGAGTCGTTCAAGTCGCTGGTCTACTACGCCGCATGGGCGCTCGACGAAGGGACGCCCGTTGCGTCGCAGGCCGTCTCGCGCGCCAAGGCCTACGCGAGCGAGGTCCTGCCTCGTATCGGGCTCGAGGGCGTCCAGCTGCACGGAGGTGTCGGCTACACAGCCGAGTACGACATCCAGCTCTATCTGAAACGCTCGAAGTGGGTGCGTCCCGCCTACGGCGACGCCGATCACCACTTCGAGAAGCTCGCAGCCGAGTCGCTCTAGGAGGACGACAGCATGGACTTCCAGCTCACGCCCGAGGAAGAGGCCTTTCGCGCCGAGGTGCGCGCGTTCCTGGACGAGAATCTGCCGCCGGCCGGAGAGCGCGGCCCCGGATTCAACCAGGAATGGGACGCGAAGGTGCGCGCCAGGGGCTGGGTTGGCTTCTCGTGGCCGAAGGAGATCGGTGGCGGAGGCGGCTCGATCATGGAGCAGGTGATCCTGAAGGACGAGATGGCGCAGCGCCGCGCGCCCGCGCTGGGCAGCTGCTTCATGGGTCTCGCATGGGTCGGGCCGTCGCTGATCGAGTATGGAACGCCCGAGCAGAAGGTCCGCTTCGTTCCGGACATTCTCGACAGCAAGTACCAGTGGTGCACCGGCTACTCGGAGCCGGATTCGGGGAGCGACCTCGCTTCGCTCAAGTGCAAGTGCGTGCGCGAGGGCGACGAGTACGTGGTCAACGGCCAGAAGATCTGGACCTCGATCGCGATGTGGTCGAAGTGGATGATTCTGTTGGTGCGCACGGATGCGGACTCCGAGGTCAAGCACGAGGGCATCACCTGTCTGTTGGTGCCGATGGACTCGCCGGGCATCGAGGTCCGGCCGATCGAGAACATGGCGGGCACGTCGATGTTCGCAGAGGTGTTCTTCAACGACGTGCGGGTTCCCGTCGAGAATCGACTCGGCGAGGAGGGACAGGGCTGGCAGGTCACCGTCTCGGCGCTGGCGCACGAGCGCTCGGGCATCGCCGAGTTTCACGGTCTGATGCACAACCTCGAGAAGCTGAAGGACCTCGCTCGGCGCTGCAAGAAGAACGGGGCGCCGGCGATCGAGGATCCGGAGATCCGGCGCCGGCTGCTTCGCGCCGAGATCAAGATCGAGGCGATGCGGCTGAACGGCACGCGCTACCTGACCAAGCAGCTGCGCGGCGAGAAGCTGGGCGCCGAGACGTCGATCAACAAGCTCCACCGAGCCAACCTCGAGATCGAGCTGGGGGAGATCGCGCTCGAGATCGAGGGCGGGCTGGGGGCGCTGAAGGTGGGCGCAGACGCTGTCCCCGACGACGGGCGCTGGCAGCACATGTCGATGTCCTGGCCGGAGGTCGTGATCGGCGGAGGCACCCCCAACATCCAGCGCAACATCATCGCCGAGCGCATCCTCGGGCTCCCCAAGGACTGATCGGTTGAGCGAGGCCCGGCGCGCGCGAATCGAGGCCAAGCTGCGAGAGCGGTTGGCCGCGACGCGCGTCGAGTTGCTCGACGAGAGTCACCTGCACGCGGGACACGCGGGGGCCGCATCGGGCGCCGGACACTTCCGTGCGACGATCGTGTCCCAACGGTTCGCGGGCCTGTCTCGCGTGGAGGCTCAGCGACTCGTCTATCGGGCACTCTGTGACGAGATGGGCGATCAGATCCACGCGCTGGCGATGCGCACGCTGACCCCCGACGAGGACGCGGCCTGAGGCCGCTTCGCTTCGGACTCGGTCTGTGCGCGCTCTACGGCCCGCTGCGGGGGGCCGTGGATGCTGCCCAGCTATCTGTGGAGCATCTTGAGCCAGGTGCGCAGGTGCACGCTGAAGCCCGCTGCGTTGCGGTGTCCGCCGCCGCCGAGGCTCGACGCGATCTCCGAGACGTCGAAGTCGCCGATCGAGTAGAGCGTGGCCCAGACACGGTCGCCGGTGATGCGGTAGACGCAGCCCCACGGCCTACCGTAGCGGGAGCGTTTTGCGAGCTCGTGGCCGATCGCGCTCCGGTTGGTACTGGCGTTGACGGCCTCGACCCGCTGCCCCTGGATCCACAGGCCCGCGCCTGCGTGCAGCATTCGTTCTACCTCGGTCCGGTTCGCGCGCACGAGCGGCTCACCTTCGCTCGCGAGATCGATGGCGCGGCGCCGTCCCAGCTCGTCCCAGGTTTCGAAGTCGAGGGGATACGAGCCGATCGCAGCGTTCACCTCGTGGGAGCGCGGTAGCTTCCACGACCACAGGTCCTGGTCTTCGACGTAGCGGAGGAGGTCCGGCACCGCTTCATCGGGCAAGAAGTAGTTCCACGCGAGCACCGCGCCCGAGTGCTCGAGATCGAAGTGGATGTGGTGGCCACGTCCCTCGATGGCGTTGTCGACGGCCGGATCGGCTTCGATGCGATCGCGCGAGCTGACGTGGTGGTCGAGCACGATCAGCTGCGCCGTCGTCTCGGCGAGCACGATCAGCTCGTCCGTCGACGGTGCGAAGTCGACGTACGCCACCTGCACACCGTCGAGATCGTCCGTGTTGATCGTGTCGTCGTGCCCGCGCGCACGGAATTCGGCGGCGTCGCCCCATGCCTGTCGCACGGCCCAGGCCGCCCCCAGCCCATCGGGGCAGCCGGCGTGATAGAAGCAGACTCGGCGCATATGAGGAGGGTACCGGATCGCCGCTCCATCGCTTGCTAGATTGGCCAAGCTTCCGGATCCCTTCATGGAGGAATCCTTAAAACGGATGCCCAGTGTCGAGATCAGTGTCGTGCAAGCGGTCGAGCTCGACGAGCCGTGCAGTCCGTGCGCCGCCTACGAACGGATGCGTTCCGAAGCATTTCCGTGGATGCTCGAAAGCGCGCTCTTGCGCGACGACATCGGTCGCTACTCGTTCGTCGGTGCGGATCCCTACGGGATTGCGCGGCTTCGCGGCGGATCTTGCGTGCTCGAGTGGCGGCGGCCGGTGCGCAAGTCTCCGATCGCGGGACGGACCGAGGGCGTTCGCGATCCGTTCGAGTGGCTGCGCACACTGCTGCCGCCCCCGCCGGCCGAGTCGCCGTCGGCGATCGAGGAGATTCCGTTCCACGGAGGCGCCGTCGGCTATCTGGGTTATGAGCTCGGGGCGTCGAGCGAGCCAGTCACGCTCCGCGCCCGCGACGAGCTCGGTCTCGATGACCTGGTAATGCTGCTGGTCGATCGGGTACTCGTCTTCGATCACGCACTGCGTCGTGTCTGGTCGGTCGGCCTGGGATTCGGTGCCGACGTGTCGACTGCGCGCGCGCGCGCTGCACGGGCCAGCGCCGAGCTCGCCGAGCGGGTGCGCGGGCTGGACGTCGAGCCGAGCGGAGAGGGCGGCGAGCGGCCCCGCTGGCGGGCATTTGGCGACGCCCTGCCCGACGGCGCCAGGCTGCGTACCGATCCCGCGGTCTACGCGAAGTCGATCGCCGAGCTGCTGGAAGAGATCGCGTGCGGCAACGTGTACCAGGTCAACCTGACGCAGCGGATCGATCTTCCGTACCGCGGCGATCCGTGGGAGCTGTACTGCGCGCTGCGGCGCGGCAACCCCGCACCGTTTGCCGCCTGCATCGAGCTGCCCGAGGTCGCAGTGCTGTCGAGCTCTCCCGAGCGCTTCCTGAAGGTCGACCCGGCCGGATGCGTCCAGAGTCGGCCCATCAAGGGCACGCGGCCACGTGGGCGCGGCGCGCGCGAGGACGCGAACCTCGCCCACGAGCTGGCGCGCTCGCACAAGGACCGCGCCGAGAACCTGATGATCGCCGACCTCGTGCGCAATGATCTCGGGCAGGTATGCCGCATCGGATCCATCACGGTGCCGTCGCTGATGGCGATCGAGCCGTACGCGAGCGTATGGCAGATGGTGACGACGGTAGCGGGTGAGCTCGCGCCGGGACGCGACGCGGTCGATGCCCTGCGGGCCTGCTTTCCACCCGGGTCGATGACGGGGGCGCCCAAGATTGCGGCCATGCGCCGCATCGATCGGCTCGAGCCCGTGCGCCGGGGAATCTACTCCGGGGCGCTCGGCTACTTCGATGTCCGCGGAGGGATCGATACGAGCGTCGTGATCCGCACACTGCTGGTCCGCGACGGCCGAGCCCATCTGCACGTCGGCGGCGGTGTGGTGGCCGACTCGACGGCCGAGGGCGAGTACCGGGAGAGCCTCGACAAGGCGAACGCGTTGCTCGACGCCATCGAGCGCAGCGCATCCGGCTAGCCGCGGATCGTTCTAGCCGTCTCGCTCCTGGCCCGCCTCCGCCGGCCCTGGAGCAGTCGTCTCTGGTAGCAGGACCAGGTCGAACACGCCGGGTTTCGCCGCCGGTCGGTGGACGAGCAGGGGCACCTGCTGCTCGACCGCCTCGAGGAGCTCCCGCAGCGAGGCCATTCCGACCTGCTCCGGATCGATCCGGTCGCCCGGCTGTAGGCCCAGGCTCTCCGCCGGACTGTCGGGCCGCACGCCAAACACCTCGAACCAGCGGCCAAACAACGTCACGTACGCGCCGCTCCTGCGCGTCCGCGAGTACGGCAGTCCCGCGAAGCGCACTGGTTCGGAGCCCTGGCGTTCGAGCCACAGCCGCCCGCGCGCGATGTCGAGTCTGACACGGAACTGGGAGAGCAGGTCGATTCCGAGCACGTGGCCGTTGGCGCCGAAGGCATCCATCAGCGAATCCTTCGACACGATCAGCGGAAACACGCCGAGGTCGACAGACCCGAGCCGTACCGTGTCGGTCTCGAACACACGGAGTATCGACTGCCGTTCGCCGCGCCGTCGCAGCACTGGAAGCGCCTTCGGAGAGATCGCGGCCTCGATCAGACTCCGTGTGCTGAGCCAGATGGGCACGGGTGCGCTCGTGTCGAGCGCAAGGCGGACCGGACGGTCATTGACGTCGATCTCGATGAAGGGCCGCGAGTTGAAGACGATGAGATCGAAGACCGCTTCTCCGGGGCCGTTTGCGATCTCCGGGAGCTCGACTTTCTCCGGGTCGAGGAATCGCACGCGGCCCGCTTCGAAGTCGAGCTCGAGGACGAAGTCGCGGAGGAACGCTCCGCCGAGACGAACGAACGGATAGTCTTGCGCCTGCTGGGTCGTCTCCTTGGTTGGCAGGACGGAGAGCGGTTTTCCGAGCACGGTGTTGCGCCGGTAGACTGGCTGATCGCCGGGAACGCGCTCGCCGCCGAAGGTTCGAAGCCCGCCGGCACCGGCGACGGCGGGGCCGAAGCCGGTGTCGAGCACGACGGGAAGCGGCGGGTCGCCGACCGCCGCGAGGTCGAAGTGGACCCGGGGGGAGCCGGTCACCGCGAGCATCGGCAAGTCGGCAAGCACCGCTCCTTCGGGAAGTGCCGAGCGAGCGTCATCGGCTCGGGCAGCCGCGGCTGGTGCAATCGAGCCGGCGAGTATCGCGATGCTCAGTACCCGCAGCATGGAGCGCCTTCGTGCTTGGAGTCGCGTTCTCATCTGTCCTCCGGTTCGAGCAGGCGGCACCGGACTCAATCTTGGTGCCATAGCCGCCTTCGCGTGGTGGCCGGATGATCCATTCGTTGCACGATCTCGCCTTCGTTGCACGATCTCGCCTTCGTTGCACGATCTCGCCGTCGAGACACGACGCCTCGCGTCGCGCGCTCTGGCCCGCCATGCCTCGGGCGGGAGCAAAACGGGAGGGCGTGTTCGTTCCGGGCTTCCTTTCGCAATCCGGCAGAGCATAGTCGACCCGGTGCTTCGCGCCCCGCGCTACGCTGCGGTCTCGATGGCCGGCGACGTACGCATCGACCGCGAGGGGCCGCTCGCCTGGCTGGTCTTCGACCACGAAGAGCGGCGCAACGCGATCACTGCTGACATGTGGCAGCGGATTCCGCCACTCGCGCGCGCGCTCGATGAGGACGACTCCGTGCGCGTCGTGATCCTGCGCGGAGCCGGCGACGTTGCGTTCGTGTCGGGCGCCGACATCTCCGAGTTCGAGCAGCGCCGAACCGGCGAGGGCGTCGAGGACTACGATCTCCAGAACGCGCTGGCGTTCGGCGCGCTCGCGAGCATTCGGTGCCCGGTGCTCGCGATGGTCCACGGCTTCTGTATCGGGGGCGGCTGTGCGCTGGCGCTGACCGCGGACGTGCGCTTCGCGGCCGACGACGCGCTGTTCGGCATCCCGGCCGGTCGCCTCGGCCTCGGCTATGGCGAGGGCGGGCTCGAGGCGCTGGTGCGGGCGGTCGGCTTCCCGGCTGCAAAGGAGATGTTCTTCAGTGCCCGGCGCTTCTCGGCGGCCGAAGCCTACGACATGGGGCTCGCCAACCGGGTGTTTCGCAAGAGCGAGCTCGAAGCCGAGGTGCGCAAGATCGCCGAGGGCATCGCCCGCAACGCGCCGCTGACGCTGCGCGCCGCGAAGATCGCGTTCAACGAGATCGCAAAGCCCGTTGCTAGCCGAGACGAAGCAGCGATTCGCGCGGCAATCCGCCGCTGCTTCGAGAGCGAGGATTACGCCGAGGGCGTCCGCGCGTTCCTCGAGAAGCGCAGCGCCGAGTTCCACGGACGTTGATCGGCTTCAATGAGCCCTCGCCCGGCGCGCTTCGCGCGCGCGCACGAGCTGCAGCAGCGCGCGGTTGACCGGAACGTCGAGTCCGCACTCACTCGCGAGCTCGACCACGGCGCCGTTCAGCGCGTCGACCTCGGTCCGCCGGCCTGCGCGCAGGTCCTGCAGCATCGACGATTCGTGCGCTGCGGTCGGCGGCAGCAGCTCGTCCCAGAACACTCGCAGGTACTCCGCTGCGTCGCGCCAGCGAGTC